>CAZXTE010000027.1:0-1098 GCA_964643545.1 uncultured Candidatus Saccharibacteria bacterium | reverse complement strand
CCGTTCGAGCCCTCAAAGATTTTTACAAGCTCAAGAATTCTGATATCACAATAATTCACGATGAACTTGATTTACCATTTGGAGCTGTAAAAGAAAAAACCAGCGGGGGAAGCGCTGGCCATAACGGACTTAAAAGTATCATCTCTCACATTGGTGAAGATTTCCACCGCATACGTATCGGCATCAAAAACGATCAATTAGATAAGATGGATTCCGCAGATTTCGTGCTCGCTCGTTTTTCTAAAAGTGAAGAAAAAGATTTAAAGCAAGTAATTAAAGTTGCCACCAAAAAATTAGCGTAACCTATCTGCCATGGCCACCAGCGAGTGCTGGATCGTCATTATGAGTTCCGTCTGACACAAAAGGCCAGTCTTCACCAACTCTCTGTGTTAATGAACTAGTTAGTAAATGTTCTGATTTCATAACTTCATCGAGTCGAGCGCCAGTTAAGGCGGAGCCGCCCACAAAGAATCCTAGTTCTATATCGTCAACCGGTGCACCGTGTTCACTTACATCAACCGGCGCCTCAGACATTACGTTCAAATCGGTTCTTTTTGTCATATGTATATTATATCACTTTAATATCATTTTAGTCAATATTTTACAAGAAATAAACAGCGCCAGCAGGGGTGGGCACTGCTGGCGCTGATTAAACCCTTCAACCCACCCAGGTGAAACGTATCGAAGCAGGTCTCTCTCGACTGCTGATCGTCTGATTAAAAATCAATCTTTTAGGACTCACCTTTGAAGTACTCATCCTGAAGAATCAGGAGGGGTAGGGTTAAAGGGGTTAGAAGATCTACGACGCATGTCTGATGACTGATGAACAATCATGCAAGCACGCGAATAAGTGGAGGGTAAAAACTTACGGCGCACGTCGTAGACTTCCTAACATTTCCCGTAAACGGGATGTTACAATGGGGTATATAAGGTGCTTTAAACGAAGGTACTAGGACACATCGTTTACGAATTGCAATAGTAGCACAGCAAAACATAATTGTCAACACTTTCTTGAATGAAAATCAATAAAATTACAAAGAAGCATAAGCAGTATCCACCTTATCTGTTAGAAATTGCTTATCCACCAAAAGAACTGTT
>CAZXTE010000026.1:0-1291 GCA_964643545.1 uncultured Candidatus Saccharibacteria bacterium | reverse complement strand
ACAGTCATTCTCGGATTCATCGTACTCGGTGTAATCGTGAGTGCAGCTGGTGGTGAGAGCGACTCAAACAAAAGTGCGAACACTGGCTCAGGCTCGAGTGTAAAAACCGAGGATAAAGAGACGGTTGCCAAAGTTGGTGAGCCAGCTCGAGATGGTAAGTTTGAATTCACCGTGAAAAGCGTCACTTGTGGCAAGGCTTCAGTCGGTACAAATCAATACCTCACCAAGACTGCACAGGGTCAGTACTGCTTAATGGATCTTACTATCAAGAATATCGGTGATGAGAAGCAGAGCTTACTTTCATCAGACCAGAAACTCTTTAATGCAGCTGGTCAGGAATACTCAGCCGATGACACAGCTACTATGTACAACTCAACCGACACAGCAAGCACCTGGTATAACGACATTAACCCAGGCAACAGCGTAAGCGGTGTCATCGTCTTCGACCTACCAAAAGACCAAACACCAGTCAGTGCAGAACTGCATGACAGTGCCTTCAGCAACGGTGCAAAAGTAAACCTATAATTAGGCTAGACTTACAGACCAGACAGCGGTACTGTTTGATGTACAGCCATGCTGGACGAAAATACTCAACCACTTAAATACTGCCTGTACGCTCGAAAGTCTTCCGAGTCTGACGAGCGTCAGGCAATGAGTATTGATTCACAATTAGCAGAAATGAGAGCCCTCGCCGAAAACGAGGGCTTAAATGTTGTATGCGAATTACAAGAGAGCCGCTCGGCCAAAGATTCAGGCAAGCGGCCAGTCTACAACAAGTTACTGGATGGGTTGGAGCATCAAGAGTACAATGCGATTTTAACGTGGGCACCAGATCGCTTAAGCAGGAATGCAGGGGACCTGGGAGCGGTTGTAGATCTCATGGATCAACACAAGCTCCTACATATACGCACTTACTCTCAAACATTCACCAACAATCCGAACGAAAAGTTCCTACTGATGATTCTCTGCTCTCAAGCCAAACTTGAAAACGATAATAAAAGCGTTAACGTAAAGCGTGGTATCCGAACGAAGTGTGAGATGGGCTGGCGACCAGGCGTTGCCCCACTTGGCTATATAAACAGAGCCTTTGGTGGAGTGAAAGATATTGTGCCCGATCCAGATCGAGCGAAGATCGTGACTGAAATGTTCCATAAAGCTGGGCATGAGGGCTGGAGTGGTCGAAGACTGAAGAATTGGTTGGATGAGCAAGAGTTTACAGGCCGTTCAGGAAAACCGGTTAGTGTTAGTCAGATCCTTGTAATACTCAGCACCCCCTTCTACTACGGTAAAT
>CAZXTE010000025.1:0-1444 GCA_964643545.1 uncultured Candidatus Saccharibacteria bacterium | reverse complement strand
AACAGAGGTAGACCTGGTTCCTAGACCAGGTCTTTCTTTTTTTGTAAAGCACCCCTGATCTGTTAAATAGTTCGAACCTAATTGCTCAATTTGCTAAATAACAAACAAATGTTGGAACCACAGAAAATGGCTAGTTTTAAGCCGTTAACACCTAAGAAATAGTTCCAAAACTGACCTGTTTTCCTATGAGGACTGAGCAGCCTGAAAATTGGTATATTCACATGACCTATCCAGGAGACACCAATATTTGACACAGCATGACACTTATGTTAATATCAGTGTAGTAATCAATCAAGGAGAAACAATAAGATGATAAGAATCGCACGAGCAAAGTAGTCGCACAAGCGTCTTTTTTCGTATGATTCTTTCCTATTAGTTTAACTTCCTGTAAAAAAGCCGAGCACTTGCGTGACTATTCACCTAAATGCTCGGCTTTTTGTTTGGAGAAAACTATGTTAAATCTGTATAAAATTACAAAATCATATAAAGATAACCTTGTTCTCAAGGATGTTACTTTATCGGCTAGTCAAGGTGAGGTAATTGCTCTCATTGGTGCAAACGGTGTCGGCAAGACAACTCTACTAAAAATACTACTCGGTGAGGTGGCTCCTGACGATGGGCAAATAACTAACCACCATGATGTTGTTGGCTATGTCCCTCAAGAGCTGGGCAATCTTAATGAAACAATCGAAAAGAGCTTTGACTCCATTGGGTCATGGCGAATTGACTATGCGCTTAATTTGGTTGATCTGGGTAATGTTCCTAAGAATCGTCCTCTTAGTAATCTTAGTGGTGGTCAGAAAACTCGTGTGGCTATTGCTCAGGTTCTCGCTCAAGACCCCGAACCCACGGTCCTATTATTAGATGAGCCTACAAATAACTTGGATGTAGAGGGCTTAGAATGGCTCGAGAGTTTCATCAAACGTTTCAAGGGTACGGTTTTGTTTGTGAGTCATGACAGACAATTCATCAACACTGTTGCTACAAAGATTATCGAGCTTAAAGCTGGCGTAGCAAAGCAGTACAGCGGTAACTACGAGTTCTATAAACAGCAGAAAGATATCGAGTACCAGGCAGCACTTGAGAAATATGAGAAGCAACAAGATGAGAAGAAGCGTCTCAAGAAAGCAATGGTCGCCCAGAAGGAGGCTACTAAACATGTTCACGAGCACATTAAGCGACCGGATAACGATAAGTATCAACGGGACTTCTTTAGAAATAGAGTTTCAGTAAAACTAGGTCAGAAAGCAAAAAATCTTGAGACCAGGCTAGATAAACTTGAGGAGATCGAAAGACCTGATTTCGATAAGAACTACGAGTTTAGTTTAAAAGGAGCTCCCCACGCCAGTAAGTTACTGGTGCTGGTTAAGGAAGTTTCGAAGTCGTACGATAAGCACGTCGTTTTATCAGATATAAACTTTGAGATTAGAGGCAACATACATAT
>CAZXTE010000024.1:0-1584 GCA_964643545.1 uncultured Candidatus Saccharibacteria bacterium | reverse complement strand
TATGACGTAATATTATATCAATCATGTCATGTAAAGCACTAAGCGCAGCTGAACTTAAAGACTACCAAGAAGGATGCGTAGAATTTGGCATAGTAATACCAGAATTTGCACGACCTGATTTAATTCGCATTGACCATGAAAGAATTGCCGGAATCACTAAAGGAATAGGCTCTGGCACATTAAGAGTGGTGACTGAAGCCGGTCCTGTGTCTGACCGCAGCTTTGGTGCTGCGCTTAGTGACAATGATTGGATGCCGCGGCTTGGCAACACCATAAGTAACAAAAGAGATGTACCTATTGTGCGTATAGCTGAGGTCGATACATCGATTGACGAAGAGAGAGACTGGATAATAATAAACACCCTGGAAATCAACGATCGGTTTCAGGAAGCAGAACATCGGGCATATGCTCAGGCAGGTCGGTTTACTTCTTTTATGGAGGTGACTACGAAACCGATTCAAGTTACATGGTCAAAGTTTCTTAATAGTGCTTTAAAGAATGGACTCAGAGAACTCGCAGCCGAAAAAAGAGTAAAGGGTAAACTGAATGCTTTTGATCAATATGGTGTACGACTACTGACTGCGGGTAAAATGACCTTATCACATGGCCATCTAACACCAGAAAAAGCTCGGGAAGTTATAGAGTAGTAAAAAAAGACTTCTACCGACCTCGCAAGGGATATAAGTCTTTTTTCGTTTGTAGTATAGCATAAGAATTTACGGTTCAACCACACGCTTATGCTATTATTAACCTATAAGCATAAACAAAAACCATGGACTTCTCATATCTTCTTACATCAATATTTGCTGAAAGCGGCGGTAAAACATTAGATAAGCTAAACTTTCGTAGAAATAAGATTCATCCTCGTCAGTCGCTGTTGTTGGCGTTTTTTGTTATGTCACTCTCGGTAGTAGCCTACGTAGTAGTAACACAGCAACCATTTCCACAGCTATCGCTACCATCTATTGCACTTCTCATAGGCATAGCGTTGTTTTCGTTTGGAGGGAACGTATTTGATGAACTCAGTTTGCAAAAGGATGACCTTTCCTTACGTGAGCCGCTGGTCGACTTCGAACCGATTGCTACTGGCTTAATTGCTTATCTCCTATTCCCTGAAGAAAGAAAACTCGCTATTTTAATAGCCTTCATAGCCGGTGCATTCATTGTTCGCTGGGGCGTACATAGACGAAAGCTACGAGTCTATCAGAAGAAGGGCATGACCTATCTATGGCTAGCCGTCGCCCTCTACGCTATTGTGCCTGTGTTCTACAAAGAAGCACTTAACTATCTGTCTCCCGAATATATTGCACTGTTTCGTATTAGCAGTATCTTCATCTTGCTACTAGTGTTCTTCCGTCCAAAGCGAAACAAAAAGTTAACTCCGAGCATGTTGAAATATGGTATACCAGGAGGAGTTATATACGCCGGAGGTGCTGTAGTCAGTTTATACGCCATACAAAGTTATGGTCTCGTCCTCACTATGCTCTTTCTAATGCTAGGCCCTGCACTACGCTACTTAGCAGGACAATTCGTCTTACATGAAAAGGTGAGAAGAGGCGAGGTACTATCGAGTTTGATGTTGGC
>CAZXTE010000023.1:0-1709 GCA_964643545.1 uncultured Candidatus Saccharibacteria bacterium | reverse complement strand
AACAAGGTATCCGTACCGGAAGGTGCGGATGGATTACCTCCTTTCTAGGGAGAAAACTAGCACAGAGTCGTAGTAATACACTTTGGAGCTAGGTCGATCTTGGTACATTGTAATATCAGTACTGACAATGTACGTTCCTCTCGGGCTATCGCAAGGTAGTTTGTAGAGGCAAGATATCAGTTCTGTATATACGACTGGCGTTTGATTTGCACTATTTCAGTTTTTAAATCCAAAGATCAAAAGAGCCCCCTGCGAGAGGGCTCTTTTATTTGAGGTTGTCTAACAGGGGGTTTTTCGGTACAATACACCGGTTAATCATGGGGCAATAGCTCAGTTGGCTAGAGCACCTGCTTTGCAAGCAGGGGGTCCGGGGTTCGAGTCCCCGTTGCTCCACCATTAACACGGGGCTTAAAGTGCTTACCGCGCTTTGGCTCCACCACGGGCGATTAGCTCAGCTGGTTAGAGCGCGTCACTGATAATGACGAGGTCGGAGGTTCGAGTCCCTCATCGCCCACCAGTTATGGGGCGTCGGCAGGGTTTACTCTGTCGCGCTCCACCAGAGTTCGTTACTTGAAAAACAGAAATAGCAACAAAAGAGCACTATATTAGGGGCTAAAACGTAGCAAGTTCTACATCATAATTGGCTTGACCACCTCTGTTATAGTTGCTAAACTGTTTTGGTCACTTGAGTTTAGGCACGTGTCTGCATGACAGTCATCAGCGTAAACTCAAGGAAGCAAAGGACCAAAGAGGTGGATTGTCCTTCGAGTTCGTAACTTAACAATTTAGTTAAAGTAAAGAAATTAAGGCAAATGGCATCTAACGTTATTGGTTTTACCAATAACTAGTCAATTGTCAATGCAATCGAGATGTCTCTTCGGAGATGTCTCACATTTCGTAAAAAGTTACTCAAGCGCACATAGAGGATGCCTTGACACAAGATACCGATGAAGGACGTAAGAAGCTGCGATAAGCTTCGGGGAGCTGCTAACTAAGCTTTGAACCGAAGATTTCCGAATGGGGAAACCTCACTAGAGTTATGTCTAGTGGCGCCAGCCTGAATATATAGGGCAGGAGAGCGGTAACCGGGGGAACTGAAACATCTTAGTACCCCGAGGAAGAGAAAGTAAACAACGATTCCGGAAGTAGTGGCGAGCGAAACCGGAAGAGCCCAAACCTTTTTGACTTCCATCTGGTAATTTATTACCGTTTGGATAAGTTGGTAGACGAATGTTAATAAGGGGTTGTGACACTACAAACAATCCATGCAGACTGTTCGATTTATCGAATGCTCTGTATGGCCAGCAGGTGCTACCATTAGCCTGCCTAAGGTAAGAAATTTGCGGAGCGAGCAGAACTGTCTGGAAAGTCAGACCAAAGATAGTGAAAGTCTAGTATGCCAAGCAACGCAAACCTTAGATTTGTAGAAGTACGTCTTCGATTTCGATCGAAGGTGGACTTATATGTCGAGTAGGTCGGGACACGTGAAACCCTGACTGAATCTGGGGGGACCACCCTCCAAGGCTAAATATATCTTGTGATCGATAGTGAACTAGTACCGTGAGGGAAAGGTTAAAAGAACCCCGGAAGGGGAGTGAAATAGAACCTGAAACTATGTGCGTACAAGGAGTTGGAGCCGGCTTGTCCGGTGACAGCGTGCTTTTTGTAGAACGATCCAGCGAGTTACTGGCATGTGCATGCTTAAGACA
>CAZXTE010000022.1:0-2913 GCA_964643545.1 uncultured Candidatus Saccharibacteria bacterium | reverse complement strand
GTGACACAGTCGAACGCTGTGTACGAATATGTTTCACAAGCAATTAAGCAACAATGGCGACAAGTCGGTGTGGATATAGCCATTTCACTTCAAAAAGACGACGATCTGCAGACGACGCTCGCGTTCCACAATTACGATGCGCTGCTTTACGGTATTGCACTCGGCCCAGACCCAGATGTTTTTGCCTACTGGCATAGTTCTCAGGCCGATATTCGTGCTGCAAATCGACTCAACTTTTCTGAGTATAAGTCTACCCCGGCTGATAAAGCACTCGAGGGTGGTCGTACACGTAGCGATCCTACCATTCGCGCAATCAAGTACCGTCCATTTCTAGAGGCGTGGCGTGCCGACGTGCCCGCCATAGCGCTGTACCAGCCCAGATACCTATACGTGGTTCGCGGGAAGCTCGCAGGATTTAGCCCAAGTGCGCTTAACAATGCGTCTGATCGGTATTCTAACGTACAAAACTGGTACGTTCGCGAAGCTCTTCGCCCTAAAAACTAAAAACCCCACCGGACTATGCTGTCGTGGGGTTGTGCAGTGTCTTATGTGGTGCCGCAGAGAGGACTTGAACCTCCACGGGGTTGCCCCCACTAACTCCTGAAGCTAGCGTGTATACCAATTTCACCACTGCGGCATGTAACCAGATAATTTTAGATTACATTCTCCACCTTAGCAAATGTGGTATCATAACTGTCAGAGTAACCGCTAATGTTTCACCGATAATGTACAAGAAGAGGGTATGAGTAAAGTTGCACACTACTTGCAAGAACACTTAGATGGCGAGGTAACCACCGCAGCCGATGTTCGTCGATTTTTCTCAACCGATGGTAGTGTCTTTACTGTAACGCCTTCCGTGGTGATGTACCCTCGTAGCGAGAACGACGTTCGCAAGACTGCTCGCTTTACATGGCAGCTCGCAGAGCGTGGTCGTGTTATCCCGATCACCGCACGTGGCTTAGGGACTTGTCAGGGTGGCGGTGCCATCGGTGGTGGCATCATGATGGTGTTCCCGGCCCATATGAATCGCATTCTAGAGCTAGATGGTAAAACGGGCGATGTTGTTATCGAGCCGGGCATCAACTACGGCAAACTACAGCAGACACTGCATACACATCATCGTTTTCTGCCACCGTATCCATCATCCATGGAATTTTCAACCGTTGGCGGTGCCATTGCCAACAATGCAGCCGGGGAGAAAACACTCAAATATGGCAGTACCAGGCAATATGTGAAGAGCCTTCGAGTTGTATTGGCCAATGGTGAGGTTATCGAAACAGGTCGGCTCAGCAAACGGGAGCTCAGCAAAAAGATGGGGCTCAGCACGTTCGAAGGAGAAGTGTACAGAGCTCTTGATGCGTTGTTCGAAGAAAAGAAACACGTCATCGACACCACCAAGCCAAAAACCACCAAAAACTCGGCCGGCTATGATCTGTTCGACGTAAAGCACAAAGACGGTTCGTTCGACCTCACACCTTTGTTCGTTGGTTCACAGGGGACACTTGGTATTGTCAGTGAAGCAACCCTTAAAACCGAAGTATACAATCCAGAAACGACACTTATTGCAGGATTTTTTGACGACATTCGTGTTGCCGAAGAAGTAGTCCTGCAACTCCGTAAATTACCCCAAATACCAAGTGCTATGGAGGTCGTAGACGAGAACTTGCTCAATTTTATCGATGAGCATAACCCCAACCAGCTAAAAGGCATTGTAGATAAGCCATTTCATAAACTCATAATGCTGATCGAGTTTGATGACCCAAATCCCCGTATTCAGAAACGACTCGCCAAGAAAGCTACTAAGCTGCTAGATCACTACCAGGTCATCTATAAGGTAGAGACCGAAGAGCTTGCCAAAGAGCGTCTTTGGAAGATCCGCCACAGCGCTGCTGCCCTTATTTCGCATAGCGATGGAAATAGTAAGGCGTTGCCTATTATCGAGGATGGTATCGTTCCGGTTGGTTCATTCCAAGAGTACTTACGCAATGTGTACGCACTATTCGAAAAGCACCACCTAAAACCAGCCATTTGGGGTCACGCCGGTGACGCGAACTTGCACATGCAGCCATTTATGGATCTCAGCCAAGTTGGTGATCGCCAAAAAGTCTTTAAAGTCATGGAAGAGTATAATCGCATGCTTATTAGCATGGGCGGCAGCACCAGCGGAGAGCATAGCGACGGTCGCATACGCGCCCCATTCTTGCCCGAACTGTTTGGCGAAGAGGTCTATGCAATCTTCCAGAAAGTAAAGCAGATTTTCGATCCACACGGTACGCTCAATCCTGGTGTAAAGATGAATGTCACCCTCGACGATATTAAGCCATTACTACGGCACGAATATTCTATGAATCATCTTGCTGCACACTTGCCAAGGACTTAAAAAACGTGCAACATGCTGCAATCAACTGGGCGGATCCATATACCTATTGCGGTATTGTGGGTGCGCTGCTCATACTTTTAGGATTTTATCGGACGAGCATTGGCCGTTGGACCAACAAGTCTTTCTGGTACGAGCTCGATAACCTCACGGGGGCTGTTCTCGTTGTCATCTATCAGTTGCATGTTCATGCGTATGTCACCATATTCCTCAACATTGTGTGGGCCGTGGTGGCATTTCGTGGCCTTACCTCGTTCGCCGAGCGATCGCGCAATCGGAAATCTCACAAGCGTTCTCGCCGCTAACCCCTTGAGTTTTTTCCTTAAAACCAGTACTATAACCAGGTTCTTTTACAGTTTATGCGTGAGTGGCGGAATTGGTAGACGCGCTACCTTGAGGTGGTAGTGGGGCAACCCGTGGAGGTTCAAGTCCTCTCTCGCGCACCAAAGGACATGTGGGTGATTAGCTCAGTTGGCTAGAGCATCTCGTTTACACCGAGAGGGTCGGGGGTTCGAGTCCCTCATCACCCACCAAAT
>CAZXTE010000021.1:0-3772 GCA_964643545.1 uncultured Candidatus Saccharibacteria bacterium | reverse complement strand
AGTGACAGGTGTTGCATGGCCGTCGTCAGCTCGTGTCGTGAGATGTTTGGTTAAGTCCATCAACGAGCGCAACCCCTATGTTTAGTTGAATTTTTCTAAACAGACTGCCTCGGTAACGGGGAGGAAGGAGGGGACGACGTCAGGTCATTATTACCCTTACGTCCTGGGCTAGAAACGCGCTACAATGGCCGGTACAAAGGGCAGCCAACCCGCAAGGGGGAGCAAATCCCATCAAAACCGGTCCCAGTTCGGATTGCAGGCTGAAACTCGCCTGCATGAAGCCGGAATCACTAGTAATCGTAGGTCAGCACACTACGGTGAATACGTTCCCGGGTCTTGTACACACCGCCCGTCAAACCATGGAAGTCACCAACACCCGAAGTCTGAATTTATTTCGGCCTAAGGTGGGGGGGATAACTGGGGTTAAGTCGTAACAAGGTATCCCTACCGGAAGGTGGGGATGGATTACCTCCTTTCTAGGGAGTCTAGCCATTACTATGAGCAATCTAGTAATGAGCGAGGTCGGTCTTATTGTTTTACCGGATCTATAAAACAATGTATCTCTTGGAGCTTTCGAGCAAAAAGAGAAAGACTAGGTTCACCTTTTTTGACGATTGACGTTGCACAACTCACTTTTTAATGAAAATACCGCTAGAAATAGCGGTATTTTTTATGTTTGAACTAACAACTATAGCTCGTCTTTAAGGCCAGGGTTGATTAAGTTGGTTAGTGGAGAAAGGAACCAAGTTAGAACTTCATCCGCAAATCCAAACATAGTAGTGAGTCCGGCAAACACTAGGAGAACTGAAAGAATCTTCCAGATAGTATACGAGCTTCCAGGGCCAATTTTTTGCTCAAGCCAATGTAATGGAAAGGTATTTGCTACCTGGTAGTTTTTAACAATAGTTATGACGCCCACCGCGACAAGTACGAGTCCAAGTAAAATTTGTCCAAATATTCCCATAAGCAGTATTATACGTCATGAGCTTGATAAGATACAACTAATCCGTTAGAATAGCATCTGATCGCAAGACCGTGGGGCGTTAGCTCAGTTGGCTAGAGCACCTGCTTTGCAAGCAGGGGGTCCGGGGTTCGAGTCCCCGACGCTCCACCATGCGATTAACAATTGATTATTGAGATTTGGCTTGTGGGCGATTAGCTCAGCTGGTTAGAGTGCGTCACTGATAATGACGAGGTCCCAGGTTCAAGTCCTGGATCGCCCACCAGCCAGAGCTCAATGCATATTTTTAATTCAGTTAATTATGAGCCATCGGTTAACAGATGAAATTAACCATAAGCGTTGTTGTAAAAACAGCGAAATAGCGGGATGTATTGACTAAAATACAGCGTTTTGCTAATCTATTTAAGTACGAAGCGAATGTTTCAAGGGTGAAACCTCTGGCGATTGAAAAAAATTATTCAGTCCCCGGAGGTTTTTAAATCTCAAAAAACTGCGAGGCGCTTTGTACATTGCACTTTACAACCATGGTTACATCTGATAAGCTAGGTCAGCTTGAGGTCAAATATGAGTGTTTGGGAGAGGTCGCGTCATCTGACAGATTATCCACCTAGAGCCTACATTTGAACTCAAGTTCATGCGAGTGCGAGTTTGTAAATTCACAATTTAGTTGGTCTTTTAAATTAGAAATTGGACGGCAAGTTATTGGTAGATACCAATAACTGGTCAAACCAATGCATAAAAAGTTACTCAAGGGCACGCAACGGATGCCTTGACACGTAATACCGATGAAGGACGTTATAGCCTGCGAAAAGCTTCGGGGAGCTGGCAAATAAGCTTTGATCCGGAGATATCCGAATGGGGAAACCCGGTGAGATTAATACCTCATCACCTTTATCTGAATTCATAGGATATTGGCGGGAACTGCCTGAACTGAAACATCTTAGTAGGGCATGGAAAAGAAAGTAACCAACGATTCCGGAAGTAGTGGCGAGCGAAACCGGAAGAGCCTAAACCTTATAGATTTCCGTCTGTTTATTCAGACGGATAAGTAACCAGACGAATATTTATAAGGGGTTGTAAGATTCCACATGATCAAGCTAGAGTGTCCGCCGGTTGGCGGATTCTGTAGCCTGTGATGATTGACTGGAGATTCAATCTATAAAGTAAGAAAACTGCTTAGTTAGTAGAAATGTTTGAATGACATGCCAGAGAGCGTGAAAGCCGCGTATACGAAAACTAGGCTGTCTTTATGTGTGGTTTCTTAAGTAGGTCGGGGCACGAGAAATCCTGACTGAATCTGGGGGGTCCACCCTCCAAGGCTAAATATATTACGTGATCGATAGTGAACGAGTACCGCGAGGGAAAGGTGAAAAGAACCCCGGGAGGGGAGTGAAATAGAACCTGAAATTGTGTGCCTACAAGGAGTCGGAGCCTTAATTTATTAGGGTGACGGCGTGCTTTTTGTAGAACGATCCAGCGAGTTAATTTTTGATGCAAGCATAAGTCATTTGACGGATGCGCAGTGAAAGCGAGCCTGAATAGGGCGAACATAGTATCAAGGATTAGACCCGAAACCAGGTGACCTAACCATGGCCAGGCTGAAGCATAGGTAAAACTATGTGGAGGGCCGCACCATTACACGCTGCAAAGTGTTTGGATGAGCTGTGGTTAGCGGTGAAATGCCAATCGAACCTGGAGATAGCTGGTTCTCCTCGAAATAGCTTTAGGGCTAGCGTCGTGTGGTAGCACATGGGGGTAGAGCTCTGTCAGGGACTGGGGTCCGCAAGGATACCCACCCCTAACAAACTACGAATACCATGTGTGGAATCACGGCAGTCAGTACGGCGGGGCTAAGCTCGTCGCACGAAAGGGAAACAGCCCAGACCATCATCTAAGGTCCCAAAATCTATACTCAGTGGGAAACAAGGTGAGATTTCTTAAACAGCGAGGATGTTGGCTTAGAAGCAGCCATTCATTTAAAGAGTGCGTAACAGCTCACTCGTCAAGAGATCTTGCGTGGAAAATGTAACGGGGCTAAAGTATAGTACCGAAGATATGGATTTGTAATTTATTACAAGTGGTAGAGGAGCGTTCCTCTCTGCAGTGAAGTCGAACTGTGAGGTTCGGTGGAGCGTGAGGAAGTGAGAATGCTGGAATGAGTAACTATAAGACAGGTGAGAATCCTGTCCGTCGAAAGAGCGAGGTTTCCTGAGCCATGGTAATCATCTCAGGGTTAGTCGGGCCTAAGCCGAGGCGCGTAGCGTAGGCGATGGACAACGGGTTAATATTCCCGTACCGGTTAAGTTTTTTATACTGTGCGCGGCATATTAGGAGAAGCGGATTCATGGTTATATCCGTCTAAGTATCAGAAATAGGTACGAATGAAATGAACCTTTTAGGTTTAGATTTCTCTGAAAGTGTTGACTAGAAAAGCAAGTATATCTATGAACTTAGCCGCCCGTACCGCAAACCAACACAGGTGCTCAGGTCGAGTAGACCAAGACGTACGAGAGAACCTTCGTTAAGGAACTCGGCAATACAGCGACCGTAACTTCGGGATAAGGTCTGCCCCCTCATTGTGTTTAACACATAGTGAAGAATTGCCAGTTTTCTTTTACGGAAACAACAGTAGTGCGAGTAAGTTTCAAACTTCTTACTCCGCCTGTATAAACGAGAATTTTTTGAGAGAAAAGAAAGCTGACCCCAATTACTCATGTGTCGTGGTAGATACAATGAGGGGGCCGCAGCGAAAGAATCCATGCGACTGTTTACCAAAAACACAGGTCTCTGCTAACACGAAAGTGGATGTAT
>CAZXTE010000020.1:0-4783 GCA_964643545.1 uncultured Candidatus Saccharibacteria bacterium | reverse complement strand
GGCTAAACGCTGAGCAGATTGTTCTATTTAAGAACAAGGACTTTCCAGAAAACCCACGCCAGGTGTTCAGACTAAACTAGTTTATTTAACAAATTTTTCGCGGAGCCATTCGTCCAATGAGTCGCCGCCACCGCCGGCCATGCCAACGACCATGTCACCATTGTCTAGGTGCTTTTGGATGGCTGTCTGAAGCATCGCGTCACGCTTCATGGCCGTTGCTACGGTAGGATCTGCCAGGCGGGTGATGAGTTCAGAGGGTTCGATGATACGTTGATTGGGATCTTCGCGGGCAAGATAGCTTGGTGTCCAATACACGTGCTCCGCTCCAGCGAAGCAGTCGCCATAATCGTCCGCCATAAAATGCTGCCGCCGGTTTGTCAGGGGTTCGTAAACAACCACAACTTTTTGGTTGCGCTCCTCCGCCATCTCAAGTGCGACGCTCATAGCACCTCGAATCTTCTCAGGTGTGTGCGCGTAGTCTGAGTACAATCCAGGAATAAGCTGTTCCATTCGTCGCTGCAGTCCAGGAAACGCTTCAATGTGCTGCACTAACTTCTCAAGTGGTACTTTTGTCACCCGATGCGCTGCCTCTATGGCGAGCCAGGCGTCCAGGCGGTTGTAAAGGCCTTTTAGCTTCATATTGGCAATGTGGGGATTGTCGGTATCTAGAATAGAAATGGCATTGTTCGTGACGCGCAGATAGTCGAAATCCTCGCGCCACAGTACTGTGTGCTCGGATTGCCCAATAAAGTCGGCAAATGCTTGCTGGTAGTCTTCGCGGGTTGGGTAAATCTCGTGATGGTCCCAACTGACACCGGTAATGAGGCTAAGAGAGGGCTCGAAAGCCAAAAAGTTGCGGTCAAATTCGTCACATTCATACACGAAGTATTCGCTAGCTGGATCAAAATGCCCCATGTCACCAAAACTAATTTTTGCCCCGACACTATAGCTGACCGGAACACGGAGCTGCTTAAATAGCCAAATTACCATAGCTGTAGTTGTGGTTTTGCCGTGTGTACCGGCGACAGCAAGGAGCTTTAGGTTCTTGTCCGCAAGAATTTGGTTGGTAAGTTCGTCGCGCTTACTTTTCTTTATCTTGTTTTGATGCACAAACTGCAGTTCAGCTGCATCTGGGTGCTCTTTTTCTACGGCAGACGAGTAAACGAACCAGTCGATAGGTTGGGTAGTGTGTACGGCGGCGATTTTCTCTTTGTCTTGCCCGATATGGATATTGGTTATCCCGTGATCACGCAAGTAGTGTATATATTGAGAGTCTTGCTTGTCCGAGCCCGAAACTTGGTAGCCTGCCTGCTTAGCAATCAATGCCAACGGGCCTATGCCAGCGCCACCGATACCACTAAAGAATATGTGCATACCATAAGTCTAGCACGCACCCCTGATAATTGTGCTAAACTTGTGATGTAACATAGCCATAACAAATATGCGAAAACGAGCACCCAAACGAGCCATTCATCACCTGCACAGGGTTAACCCATGGATATTTTTTGCTATCTCGCTTTTCTTTGGCGCAATCTGTATCGTGTCGCTACGAAACAATAATCTAACAGCATTAAAACTGCGAGACACGGTTAACCAGGTAGACAAAGACAACGGAGATGTAGAAGCTGCACTAAGAAATCTACGTGAGTATATGTATAGCCATATGAACACTAATCTTTCTACCGGCCCCAATGCAGTTAAGCCGCCTATACAACTAAAGTATCGCTATGAACGCCTAGTCCAGGCCGAGAATGAGCGTGCAGGACAGCAAAACGACAAGGTGTATACCGATGCCCAGACCGAATGTGAAAAACAGTTTCCAAAGGGTCTCTCAGGTAGCGGCCGCATACCGTGCATCAAAGACTACATAGAGAGTCATGGTGGTGCAAAACAGCAGACAATACCCGATTCGCTATACAAGTTTGACTTCGTTTCGCCGCTTTGGTCGCCAGATCTGGCGGGTTGGAGCATGCTCATAGCGGCGGTATCGCTATGTTTATTCCTCTTCAGATTTGTGTCGGATAGGTGGATTCGGGCAGACCTACGCAATCTGTAGAAGCGGTACTTACAACAGGTTATAACAGGGGTCATAAGAGACGGGCTCTCAAATAATAGTTGACAACCTAAAACCGACAGGGGTATGGTAGGTGGGCAAACATAATTTCAAGAGAGGGAGATTGTAGACCTATGGCTTACAAGCACACAAACTCAAAAGGTGTAACATACCACCTAAACTCAAAGAACGTAGTTCTTCGTGGTGGCAAAGAGCAGACAATTTATTACTTCAGCAAGGACGAGCGCCCAGAAGGCACTGACCTTCCTGCAGGTTTTGAAGTAAACGAAAACCCACGCAACGGCTTCCTAACCGTCAAGCGAACTAAATAATCCCGACTTTCAGATGGGAACGCGACCCGGGCACCACCCGGGTCGTTTTTAGTGTAAATTACAATAAACACTCCCAAGCGCCTTTGATATACTGCGTACATGGCAAAACCAATTTTAGAAGTTAATAACCTAAAAAAGATCTACGATAAAAAGTCCGTCGTTAAAGGCATCAGTTTTACGGTACAAGAGGGGGAAATCTTTGGGATCCTTGGGCCAAACGGAGCGGGCAAGACTACTACACTTGAAATGATTGAGTCCCTGCGTCCTATAGATGGGGGCAGCGTAAAGCTTGATGGCATCGATGTAAGTGAGCAGCCCGAGAAAGTTAAAGCTCTCATTGGCGTGCAACCGCAAACACCTTCGTTTGAAGAAAAAACAAAACTTGTCGAGTTGATAGAGTTCTTTGCGTCAACCTATGGAGAAAAAGTGCACCCGCGTCATTTCTTGCGTAGCGTACAGCTAGAAGAGAAAGCCAATAGCTACGTCGAAGAGCTTTCTGGTGGCCAGCGGCAACGCTTCAGCATTGCTGCAGCATTAGTGCATGGACCAAAGATTTTCTTTCTAGATGAACCAACAACCGGCCTCGATCCACAGGCACGTCGTAATCTGTGGGACATGATCACCGATATTCGCAAGCGTGGTGTCACTGTTGTTCTCACTACTCATTATATGGACGAGGCAGAGTTACTCTGTGACCGAGTTGCCATTATGGACAATGGGAAAATAATTGCCTTAGATTCACCCAAGAACCTGATAAAACAGCTATTGGCGAGAGGATTCAAGAAAAAACAGGAGGTGAATCAGGCGAATCTGGACGATGTATTTATTGATCTAACAGGCAAAGCGCTAAGGAATTAATATGAAAGATCTTAAAAAGCAGTTTTTGCCAATCACCACGTTTGTCAGAATTGACGTTAAGCGATTGTTCCGCGACAAAGTAGCAATATTCTTTGTTTTTGTTTTCCCACTTATCTTCTTGGTAATCTTCGGATCCATTTTTAAAGGCAATGATGACGTCTCCTTTCGTGTTGGCCTATTAAACGAGTCACAAACCCAGTTTGCAAAAGAATTCGAAAAGCAGATTCGCGATAACAAGGTTTTCAAGGTTGATGCAAAGATAACGAGTTTGGATGCTGCCAAAGAAAAGATGAATCGGTCCCAGCTCGATGCAACCATTATCTTGCCGAAAGACTTTGGCGAACAAAAGAAGGGTTTACCAAGTGGCCAGGCGACAGTGTTGTACGACCAAAGCAACCAACAGGCCGGGCAAACAATGGGCTCGATAATGGAGAGCGTTTTTAAAGGGATCAATGAGAAGCTTGCGCCATCTGTCACTCCTTTCTCAGTACAAACAAAGTCAACTGCAACGAAAGGATTGTCCCAGTTCGACTACACATTTTCCGGGATACTGGGCTTTACGCTTCTGTCCTTGGGTATATTCGGCCCAACCACCGTCTTTCCGCGGCTCAAACAAAAGGGCGTGCTTCGGCGCTACCATACCACCACGCTCAAAGTATGGCAGTATTTTATTGGTAATGTCATTTCTAATGCAGTTGTCGGCCTCTTAGCGCTGGTCTTTATGTTTATGGCAGCGGTGCTCATTTTTGATCTAAACATGAGGGGTAACTACCTTAACCTTGTGGCTGTCGTTCTGCTCGGTACAACCATGTTATTTGGTGTCGGATTGTCATTGGGTGGATGGGCCAAGAATGAAAATCAAGCTGCCCCCTTAGCACAACTTGTAACGCTACCTATGATGTTCCTTTCGGGCGTATTCTTCCCGGTATTTCTTATGCCAGAGTTCCTACAGAAAATTACACAGTATATCCCATTGACGCCTGTTATCGAGTCGATTCGACGAATTATTACCGAGAATGCTAGCCTCGTTGACTTAGCCCCACAGCTGGGAGTCATGGCTGTGTGGACTATAGTTATTTACATCGTTGCCTTTCGCGTGTTCCGTTGGGAATAATTGCAAATAGTAAGAAAATATGATAAGGTAAGTGTATGACAGGCGAACAAGGCTCTCTTTTTGAAACTCCACCAGAACAGCGACCACCCGAACGCAGCATGGACGAAATTGCTGCACACATGGCTGCACAGGCACAGGAAGGCTTAACAGATGCGCAAATACGCGAACAGCAGGAAGTAACTGCACGTGGCGCCGAAGCAGCCCGGGAAATGCTTCGAAGGACGCAGGACAGGTAATGCCCGATAGTCAGCAGGGAGTCTTGGGGTTTGACCCAACCCCTGAAGCGATACCAGGGCAACTAGGCATGCTTGAGCGACTAGAGGTCGTGTCAAGAACACGGGGTTTTTTACCAACGACACACGACGAACTGAACGACGCTGTTGGCCTTATTGCATTTCAGGGTGAGCCTGGTCGATCTGCTCGGTA
>CAZXTE010000019.1:0-5529 GCA_964643545.1 uncultured Candidatus Saccharibacteria bacterium | reverse complement strand
AGTGCCTATCGTGTTACGCTATTCTATTGTGTTAAAACAATTGCAGACGCAGTATACCTGCCCGAGCTCGAGGAAATTGCCAAACAACAAGGCAGTACGTTTCGCGTTGTGCCTGTCTACACCGACACAGCGGGCCCTGTCACAGCCAAGGAACTTTTTGATACACGTGCTGATGAATTTTTACTGTGTGGCCCACCCCAAATGATGAAAACCATACAGAAGGGGCTTCTGGACAATGGAGTGAAAAAAGCAAAGATCCATTACGAGGAGTTCGATTTATCATGAGGAAACTGTTCATTAGTGCCGTCGTACTCTATGGAGCCTTCATGGGCTACGTTCTCGTCGGCGGATGGCTTCAGAAACAAAACAAGGAGAACGCAATATCTACACGCATGACCACACCCTCAAGTACTGTTCCAACATCTGGTTCACAGAGCCCAACAAAGACATACACGGCGAGCGAAGTAGCAAAACATGGGTCTAGTAGTGATTGCTGGCTGATCATTAATAACAATGTCTATAATGTAAGTCGATTTCTCGGCGATCATCCTGGTGGTGCTGGGACAATCCTCCCTTACTGCGGGAAGGAGGCGACACGAGCATTCGACACCCAAGATCGTGGTTCACGAGGTAGTCATTCAAATCAGGCTGCACAGATGTTGCAAGATTATTTAGTTGGCACGCTTCAATAGCGAGAGCAGCTGTTGTTCTGATATTTGATTGACCCCTAGCTGCGCTGCCTTTTTAAGCTTACTAGCTCCTACGTTCTGCCCTACGACGAGGTAGTCAGTGTCTTTTGCTACAGAGGATTGGAATGTCGCACCAAGCGCACGCAATTGGTCAGCAGCCTGGTCACGACTCATGGCCAGCAGTGTACCGGTAATAACAAACTTTTTGTCCTTGAGCGGCCCTTCAACCCCCACGACGTCTTGTGGCTTTACGCCATACCGAGCAAATTTCTCGAGTAGCTTCTGATTCTGTTCGTCCGAAAACCATGCGACAATCGCCTCACTTGCCACTTCACCAACCCCATCTATCTGCGATAATTCATCTATAGTCGCGTGTGCAATGCCATCGAGTGAACGAAAGTATCTAGCTAAATCAACGGCTGTTTGTGCGCCGACATGGCGTATGCCCAGACCAAACAAGAACTTATGTAAAACAGGGTCCTTTTTTGATTGTATCGCATCGACCAGCTTAGCCGCACTAACACTCGCAAAACGGTCTAGTGACTCGAGTTGTTTTGTAGTCAGCCCATAAATATCTGCTTGATCCTCTATAAAACCCGACTGGCGAAGAGCAAGCACATTCTTTTCGCCAAGTCCTTCTATGTCGAGCGCACCCTTACTTGCGAAGTGCTCGATATGCTTTTGATTGCGTGCGGGGCACGCGGCGTTAGGACAACGCCAAATTGCCTCGTTGTCCTTTGATTTTGCTAATTCAGTATTGCAGTCAGGACATCGGGAATCCATAACAAATTTTTTCTCTTTGCCTGTTCGTAAATTCACGAGCGGCTCAACCACTTCGGGTATTATGTCCCCTGCCTTGCGAATAATAACCGTATCGCCCACACGAATATCCTTGCGCGCGATCTCTCCTGCATTGTGTAAAGTTGCCATCTGCACAGTACTGCCCGATACGACAACTGGGTCAAGCAGGGCAACCGGTGTTGCCGCGCCCGTTCTTCCGATTGATATGAAGATGTCTTTTACCTTTGTCGTAGTTTGTTCGGCTGGATATTTATAGGCGATTGCTCCGCGTGGGTTCTTGCCAACTACCCCAAGTTTTGTATACAGT
This sequence comes from uncultured Candidatus Saccharibacteria bacterium, assembly GCA_964643545.1. Taxonomy (GTDB): domain Bacteria; phylum Patescibacteriota; class Saccharimonadia; order Saccharimonadales; family AWTP1-31; genus DAISWP01. The sequence goes on along the minus strand of CAZXTE010000019.1, from coordinate 3,732 downwards.
GCACGATCATCAATCTTAATAACGAGGCCGTCAATATGGTAGGGCAAGCTGTCACGTTTCGTTGCCCAGCTGGATATATATGCACTGATAGCATCGGCGTTCGCAAGAGCTGTTGCATACTCACCACCCATAAAACCCAATGCTCGCATGGTTTCATATGCACGTTGTTGCGTTGGGACATCTCTTTGATTTTCTCTTAGCACATCATAGGCCAAAAAATAGAGCTTTCGTCCTGCGACCAAATTAGTATCGAGCTGTCGAATAGTACCCGCTGCGGTATTCCGTGGGTTGGCAAATAGGGCAAGTCTTTTTTTTGCGCGTTCTTGGTTAAGGGCCGCGAAGTCTTGCTTGTACATAACGATCTCTCCCCGGATTTCTGTTCTGCCGCGAAGGAACAATGCTGTTTCTGTGGTGTTACGCAATCGTAATGGCACCGATAAAATAGTACGTACATTCGCTGTAACATCCTCCCCCACATACCCATCACCCCGGGTAATTGCCTGCTGTAACACGCCCTCTTCGTAAACGAGCGCGCAGGCTAGCCCGTCTTTTTTAACGTCACCAAAAAAACTCAGCTTCGTACTAGTGGGGAGCAGTTTTTTGACTCGTACTATCCATGCTGCTACTTCGTCTTCGTCAAAAACATCGTTTAAACTTAGCATGCGATCTTTGTGTTCTACACTTTTAAAGCCCTTTAAAACTGCACCCACGAAACGCTGTGTTGGCGAGTCGGCAGTCACTAGTTCGGGGTGCATGGCCTCGATTTTCTTTAGCTCGTTTACGAGTCCATCATATACGGCATCATCGATGGTTGGGGCATCAAGAACGTAGTATTGATACGCATACTCTGAAAGTTGTGTTTTAAGCTGCGCGGCGCGCTTTGCAGCCTCGGCTTTACTACTCATTGAGTAGTTCCCTATATAGCATATAGAGGTACATGATGGTGAGTAACCAACCAAGCATCGTCAGAACAAAGAAGGCCCACTCGGCGACTGCAGTCAGCCACAACAGCAAGGGGAACATTATTAACGCCGAGCAGATAAAGAGAACGAGTGGCAAGAATAGAATTTTACGCAGAACGAGTGACCGACGATGCAGCACCAGCTTTCGAGCGCTTCGTAATGCGTTTATGGGCGTCATGTTGGGGAGCGTAACGATAAGTAGCGCAAACAGCGACGAAGCAATCATGTACAAAGAGAGGAGCGCTAGCAAGCCAAAAAGAGTTAACCACAGAATCTTTTCAGGCAATGATATGGCAATACCTTGTCCAATTGCAGTTGAATACAGCCAGCTGCCGACTGCAATAGGGATTAACTGTAGACCAATGACACCAAGCGTCAAGATAAACAACACAAGTGGGGCCGTGCCTTTATAAAAGGCTTCCCTGGCTTTTACTTTGTTGCCCGCCATAACCTCTCGTGTAAGCCAGATTGTTGCAAGCGCAACGGTCATCATAAGTAGTGGTTGATAAATGTTGCCTGACTGCGTAGCCGACGTACCAGAAGAGCCCAAAAGAGCGGTAAACAGCGTTCCTGCCGTTGCGAGACTTGCCCACTTGCCATCAAAAACGAGCTGTAGACTTTCCTTGATAGTAGCAAGCTGCAAGTTCCCACCAAATCCTCTAACAAAAACCACCGTTAATACTCCATATATGGCTGTTACAATACCGTAGGGTCGCCATTCTTTACGCATTGTGCTTAGGCTCCGCTTAAACAATGTAATCCCACTCGGTAATTGCGGCTGTGTTGCTTTTATGCGTTTTTGCAGACGAAAAGATTTATACTTTGGGCCCCGGAGCTGTCGGGGTTTCTTTTGCTGCAAGACTGGTTTTTTTGATGTTACAGATCTAGTAGTCGGTCGTTTTTTTGCCTGCACCATTGCCCGTTAACCGCGCTTCCCAATTGTCGACAGGCGCTTAATTCGCTCATCTAGAGGCGGATGTGTACTGAACAGATTACTAAGGCTCTTGCCCTTTAGAGGGTTTGCAAAAAACAGGTGCGCTGTACTGCTGTTCTGTCGACGCAGCGTAGTACTGTTATTCTTTAGCTTTTCTAGTGCGCTCATGAGTCCTTCTGGGTAACGCGTAGTTAAAGCCCCTGTAGCATCGGCCAAGTATTCACGCTGTCGAGAAATGGCGAACTGGATCAACATAGCAATAATCGGACTTAAGATAATGGCAATAATACCCACGACCATAAAAATTGCATTTGCATTGCCGCTACCAGAATCATCATCACCATCACGAAGACCACCCCAGAACCACATACGCAAAATAAGATCACTCATGATGCCAATAACCGACACCATAGCAAACGCCACCATACTAACGCGTATGTCGTAGTTTTTTACGTGCCCTAACTCGTGCGCCATGACACCCTCTAGCTCACTATCAGTCATCATATCGAGCAGCCCTCTTGTGGCACAAACAATCGCATGTTCAGGGTCGCGCCCGGTTGCGCATGCATTGGGTGCCGGGTCTTCTATTACGTACACTTTTGGCGTGGGAAGCCCCTCGGTTATAGCTAGATTCTCTACAATTCGATACAACCTCGGTTCTTCTTTTTTGGTGACTTCGTGGGCACCATTCATTGCCAACGAAAGCTTAGACGATGCATAGTAGCTAATAAGTGTATAGACAAGTGCGGCCACAATTGCAAATGGAGCAAAGCTCCTGCCACCAACGAGACGGCCAGACACAAATGCTATAGCGGCAACAAAGCCAACAAACACCGCCATGATAAGTACACTTTTTCTTTTATTGGCAGCAATGGCAGAATACACGAACGCTCCTTGGTACTACCTTAGAATTTCACTTCGGGGGCAGATTGTACGGCTTTATTCTCTGCTTCTTCTAGCTCAAAGAACTCTCGCTTTTTGAAGTGCAACATGCCAGCGATAACACTGCTAGGAAATGTCTGTATCTTAATATTTAGATCACGGGCAGAACCATTATAAAAGCGCCTGGCAGCTTGAATTTTGTCTTCTGTATCTGTTAGGTCAGTCTGAAGTTGTGCAAAGTTCTGGTTAGCTTTTAAATCTGGGTAGTTCTCGGCAACAGCAAATAGGCTTTTTAGAGCTCCTGTAAACATGTTGTCGGCTTCTGCTGTTTCTTGCACGCCCTGTGCGCCTAAAATAGCAGAGCGAGCTTTGGTGACGTTTTCAAACACTTCTTTCTCGTGTTTGGCGTAGGCTTTAACTGTCTCGATCAAGTTTGGGATCAAGTCGGCACGACGTTTTAGCTGCACAGTAATGTCGCTCCAGGCCTCGTCTACTCGCACATTCGTACGAACCAGACCGTTGTACATAACGACACCTGCCAGCAGCAAGACACCGACGACAACTAAGATAATGATTAGCATGCTTTTTACTCCTCTATTAGTACCCTAATTATACCACTGCTAGGGGTTTTTGTATTATTTCCTACATTGGTGGGCGAGGTGGGACTTGAACCCACAAGGTTGTTAAGACCAACGGATTTTAAGTCCGTCGCGTATACCAATTCCGCCACTCGCCCGGAATGGGTTTATTATAAACGAGTTGTGCTGTTCGGGGAATGACGGATTAGAAATGACGGATTTCACCTGTTCTATTTGGCTGCACCGCAATCGACAAACGATAGCGCATGATGGGCAGTGTCACCACCTTTACATGATGCATAAGCGAGTAGTGGACATTTGGGTCCTCTATTAATAGCGGTTTTTTGTGCCTTCGATAGTCGTAGTATATATAGCT
>CAZXTE010000018.1:1737-5858 GCA_964643545.1 uncultured Candidatus Saccharibacteria bacterium | reverse complement strand
TTCATCTATATAGCCTATAGTTTTGTCTACGTTTCGTCCACTAAATTTGCTATACTAAGAAGATATTAAATTGGGTGAACTGCAGGAGGTGCAATAGTTTTGAGTAGCGAAGACGTAAGCCTAGTTTTACAGGAACGAACAGTATTAGGAAAACAAGTCCGTGGATTGCGACGCGAAGGCATGGTGCCAGCTGTTATCCATGACCACGGCAAGACATCTCAGCATGTTATGGCTTCGTATGTTGACGTTTCAAAGGCGTTCCAAAGTGCCGGTAAACATCACCCGATCAACCTTACGCTGGGTTCAAAAAAGTACATGGCACTTATTAAAGATGTTGACTTCGAGCCAACCAAACATTTAATTCGTCATCTTGTGTTCAACGCCATTGCGGCTGACGAAAAACAACAAACAGAAGTCCCGGTTCATCTAGTAGGCGATATTCCTGCAGAGAAAGCAGGACTTATGGTCATCCGCAGCCTTGATGCGGTAGAGATCGAAGCACTGCCAAAAGATTTGATCGATGAGTTGAGCGTAGACGTAAGCGGCCTCACAGAAATTGGCGACAAAGTAACCGTTGCTGACATTAAAGTTCCAGCTGGCGTGGTTATACTGACCGAGTCTGAATACCCAATCGCCACCATAGAAGAAACCAAGGCCCAGATGAGCGAAGAAGCCGAAGAGGCTGAAGCAGCTGAGGGCGAAGTACCTGCAGACAACGGCGGCGAACAGGCCGCTGGTGAAGAGCAGAAACCAGAAAAGTCTTAGCCGAGCAAAATCTTTAATTTGATACAATTGCCCTATGATATTCATCTTCTTGGCTATGATTTTCTATACTGCCGTTATTATTTTTGGGGCTGTGGCGGGGAGGCATGCTAACAGTATAGTGTCGGCCGCAGTCACTAACCTCGTGTCCGCCATTGTACCGTTAGTCGTCGTTGTGCCACTGGTTGTGAAGAAAGCAATTTCATCACAAAGATTTGGTGTATTCTTTGCGGCTTTGTGTGGTTTAGCAGTAGCTGCTTTTGCTATTACGATCAATAAGGCATACGCCCACAACAAAGTTGGCATTGTTGCTCCGATGGTATTCGGAGGGGCGATATTCCTATCAACAACGCTTAGTTATTTTATCTTCAAAGAAAAAGTATCTGCTGTTCAGTCTTTCGGCTTACTGCTGTTGGCCCTTGGGCTTGGTGTTGTGACATTCGCACGCGCCACGGGAAGGTAAACTAGTCCTCTAAGAATCCGCCAGATTGGTGGTTCCATAGTTCGGCGTAAAGACCTTTCTGCTTGATGAGTTCTTTGTGGCTACCTTGTTCGACGATCTTACCTTGGTCTAATACGACAATACGATCCATCTTCTGAATCGTGCTCAGGCGGTGGGCGATGGCAATTGCGGTGCGACCCTCCATAAGCTTCCAAAGAGCATCCTGGATAAGGCGTTCGCTCTCAGAGTCTAGCGCGCTCGTTGCTTCATCCAGTATTAGAATTGGCGCGTCTTTAATCATGGCTCGGGCAATAGCGACACGTTGTCGTTGCCCGCCAGATAACTTAACACCTCGCTCGCCAACTAATGTCTGATAGCCTTCTGGCATTCGTTTTACAAATTCATCAGCGTGGGCCATCTTAGCTGCCTTACGAACTTCTTCGTCGGTGGCGTTAAGCTTGCCATAGCGAATATTCTCTTCGAGACTACGATGAAACAGAAGAGGTTCCTGCGAAACATAGGCTATGTGCGATCGTAGGTCTTGCTGTGCAATATCTGCAATGTTCTGCCCGTCAATCAAGATTTCACCTTCTTGTATGTCCATGAACCGCAAAATCAATTTTGTAATGGTAGTCTTGCCACCACCACTAGGTCCAACCAGCCCGACTTTCTCTCCTGGGGCAATATCTAGTGATAGGTGCCTAAAGAGAGTGTCGTGTTCTGCTTCGCCTTCTTTATAGCGAAACCCAACGTCCCTAAATGAAATTTGACCATACTTAATATTTGCCCGGTCGGGGTTAATTGGGTCTTTCACAGCTGGCTTAATGCGCATAATTTCGGTCATATCGTAGGCATCCCCAAAGGCGCGGTTTAGATTTCGCATAACGCGCGAGAATTCCCATAGTCGCCTAGACAGGGCAACCGTATACGTGACCGCAAGGAATAGTGTTCCAGCCGGTGCGCTGAATTCGGTTATGGCCACAACCCCGGCCACAAAAGCGAGAATGCTTATAAACGCGGTTCCAGTATGGCTGATCGTGTCGTTAACGAGATGCTTCGTGAGGAGTTGCTTATAGAATAGGTTTGTCTCGGTAGTCTGCTTGCCGAACAACTGATTTTCGTGCTTCTCCCCCGCGAAGGCACGTACAGTAGATACGTTGGTAATCATGTCAGCAAGCTTCGCGGTGCGCTGGCTCTCACTACTTGCTAAACGCCGGTCGTATGGAAACTGGCGCTTCATTCGCCAGAGTACGATCGCCATATAGATAACGCTTACCACTAGCAAGGTAAAGGCGTACCACGGTGCAGCTACAAAAAGTACGACCAGAGAAGCGATGAAGGCAACGACACCAGTCGTTATGCTCCAGGTAAATTCATCTGCAATGCGCTCGTAGGCACCAACAAACTTATTAACTTGCGATACAAGAGCCCCACCAAATCGATTCTCGTGAAACGTACTATCCTGTTGCTGCAAGTGATTAAACAAGTAATCCATAATGCGTTTCATAGAGCGTATTTCATAGACCCAAACAAAAACCACTTGTGCACGCCAAAGAACAATAGCAAGTAATACAAACCCAATGTACGCCCATACATATCCCATGAGTGCGGGCAGGGTCAAAGGTGTCCCTGATGTTTGTAATGCCTGGATCTTGTTAAAAGCTTGAGCGATAATATACGGTGGTAGAATTTCGTTGACCACGACAGCAATACCGGCCATGACAGTGCCGGCTACAAAGAACCATTTATCCGGACGTGTGAAACGCCAGAAACTGGATAGCGTTTGAGCAATTGTTGTTTTTCTTTTAGACACGACAGCCTCCTGCTGCCCGAAGGTAATTAAGTACTAGTTTATATTGTTACGCTACTGCGCACAGGGCGACAGAGTCACGTAGAGTTGCTGGTTCTTGCATTTTTTGGCCGCCCTTTCCGTTAGAAATTTATAATCGGTAATTGTAGCATAAGCTTTCCCCTGATGACAAGGGGTAAATAAAGTTGTAAAATAGAACTTCATGAATAAAGTCATTTTGTACTACAAATTTGTACCTCTCACTGATCCAGCCATGACGATGCGTTGGCAAAAGGAGCTGTGCAGCCGCCTGTCATTAACGGGGCGTATTATTGTGAGTAAACATGGCATCAATGGAACGCTTGGGGGCGATATAGAGAATTTGCGTGAGTACAAACGAGAAATGAATCGCTCGATCACGTTCAAGGATATAACCTATAAATGGAGCGATGGCACAGGAAAAGAATTCCCAAAGCTGAGCGTGAAAGTTCGGCCCGAGCTGGTTGCGTTTGGCGCACCTGATGAAGTCAAAGTAGACGATAAAGGCGTAGTGGGCGGTGGTAAACACCTTAAACCAGAAGCCTTGCATAAACTTATGCAAGAGCGAGGCGACGACGTGGTTTTCTTTGATGGACGTAACGCCTACGAGGCAGCGGTTGGCCGCTTTAAAAATGCCGTGGTGCCCGACACGAAGACAACCCACGACTTTGTAAAGGAGATCGAGAGCGACAAGTACAACGACATAAAAGATAAGCCAGTTGTCACCTATTGCACGGGTGGTGTTCGTTGTGAGGTACTCAGTGCACTTATGAAAAATCGCGGTTTTAAAGAGGTGTATCAAGTCGATGGCGGCATTGTGAAATACGGCGAAGCTTTTGGTGACGATGGATTATGGGAAGGTTCGCTCTACATCTTTGATGGCCGCATGAACCATCGCTTTAGTGAAAATTCAAAAGATATTGGTACGTGTGTCCACTGCCACGGCAAGACGAGCCGCTATATAAATTGCGGGGATGTTTCTTGTAATCGACTCGTTTTGGTGTGCGAAGCGTGTGACAAGAAAACATTCTGCAAAACACACACTACCGAAACATCTGTCGCGAAGCGCGGATAATATACCGATATGAA
>CAZXTE010000018.1:0-1637 GCA_964643545.1 uncultured Candidatus Saccharibacteria bacterium | reverse complement strand
TGCGAGACGATAAGAGCCAGAGCTATGTGCGTATTGATTTTTCTAACAACTATCCGAGTGTTACTACAACTCGGCGCCCACTAGATGATGGGGCCGAGTATTTCGGCCCATTTTTGAGCACGGTGGCGTTGCGTCGAGCGCTTAAATATTTGCGACGCGCCTTCCCATACTCCACTCACACCACATTGCCAGGTCGCGCTTGTCTATTGGTCCACCTGGGATTGTGCCCTGGGCCAGAAACAGGCCAGTTGGACTCAAAGGCGTACAAACACAGCTTGCGCCAACTGGTTCGTGTGCTACGTGGCCAGAAACAAACAATCGTTAACGAACTAGAGCGCGACATGAAACAGCAGGCAAAATCGGGACACTATGAACATGCGGCAAAGCTACGTGATCAAATACGTGACCTTCGCGAACTCGACAAGAGAATTATATTTGGAGACAAAGAGTTCATGGACTTAAGCAAGGATCACGCGCTCGTAGAGTTAATCGAGCTGCTTGGTCTAGAGAAAACACCAAAACGTATAGAGGGTTACGACATATCGCATATGTCTGGTACCGATACGGTTGCCAGTATGGTCGTTTTCACGAACGGTGTTGCCGACAAGGCTCAGTATCGCAAATTCAAGTCACGGATCCCTGGAAATGACGACTTTGAGCATATGCGCGAAACAATGCGCCGTCGTTTTTCCCAGAAGAATATAAAAGCGTGGGGTATGCCCCACCTGCTGTTGATCGATGGTGGCAAAGGGCAGTTAGGGGCAGCAATAGAGGTTTTGCAAGAACGAAAGATAGAAATACCGGTGATTGGGCTTGCAAAGAAATACGAAGAAATCGTAGTGAGAAGGGACTGGCCCTTTACTAAGCTGCAGCCCGCGGCTGTTTTAAAACAGCGGGGTTACTCAAAAGAAAGCGCTGACTTTACACTCATTGATCTTCCGAACAACAGTAATATTGTAAAGCTGCTACAGCGTATCCGCGATGAATCGCATCGATTTGCCGTCAGCTATCACAGTACACTGAAGGTAAAGCGCCAAACAATAAGTTTGCTCGATGGTATTCCTGGGGTGGGCCCAACAACCAAAAAGAAGCTACTACGTCACTTTGGTAGCCTTCGTGCAGTTTCAGCTGCATCAAGTGTAGAGCTAGAAGCACTGGTTGGCACGGTTCGTGCAAAAGCCATCCGAACGTACCTCGACAGCGCAAAACAGGATGCCTGAACGACGTATGGTAAGTTTGCTATACTAGAAGTTCGCCATGGAGGAAATATTTAACGCCGACTTCTTTGCGGCTAATCGTCAACGTTTAAGAAAACTCTTTTCTGGGACGGCGCCAATTGTTCTGACTGCAAATGGTTTGATGCAACACACTAGTGACAGCACCTATCCATTCAAGCAAGACAGTAACTTCTGGTACCTAACAGGCATCGATGAACCTGATGTGGTACTGGTTATGGACAAGGACAAAGAGTACATAATTGTCCCCGATCGTGAAACTGTTCGCGATACATTTGATGGGGCAATAGACGTAGAATATATAAAAACCAGATCGGGTATCTCGGAAGTTATCGAAGAGATGGATGGCTGGAAACGACTCGCTAGCAGAATTAAAAAAGTTAAACATGTGGCAACCATTGC
>CAZXTE010000017.1:0-6142 GCA_964643545.1 uncultured Candidatus Saccharibacteria bacterium | reverse complement strand
GTCGGGGTGACAGGACTTGAACCTGCGACCTCACGGCCCCCAGCCGTACGCGCTACCAACTGCGCTACACCCCGAAACTTCCCTGTATTGTATCAGTCTAACTCCCTGTTAAAAACATAAAACCGGATAGGCCAGTGTGATTAATCCGCAGTAAAGCAGATGGGCATCCTCATGCACCAGCCACGGCCGGTGCGAATATTAGATTCCCTGACACTTGATTATTCAGATAATCATATAGCTGACCTACCCAGCAATTCTATTATACCGTTACCCGAGAAGAAATTGGTATAAACCACTAACAATATTGATGTATATTGGCCCGATTAATGGAAATAGAAGGATCATAAAGAAGATTATTGTAGTAAAACCGGCAGATTCTATTCTGTACATCACCTCTTGTAGTCGCTCTGGCGCGAACGCGTACAAAAGTCTGGACCCATCGAGTGGTGGAAACGGAATCATGTTAAAGACAAAGAACCCGAGGTTCACCTGGATAAAGATAGTTATGGCGTCGTACGGCACGGTACCAATAGCAATGCCAGTAAGGTGTATCAAAATGGCAGCAATGGCAGCCAGTGCAAAGTTGGTCAGTGGACCGGCAATGCCAATGAGGGCTGCCCCATATTCATTGAAGCGAACATTATAGGGGTTAAACGGTACGGGCTTGGCCGCAAAGAACGGCTGCACCCCGAGTAATATGAGCACCATGGGCAATAGAAGCGTCGTATAGATATCTATATGCTTAAACGGGTTTAGTGTTAATCGCCCCATATCTTTGGCTGTTGTGTCTCCAAGGGCATGCGCCGAGAACGCATGCATGGCCTCGTGAATACCCATAGAAAGCACTATGGAACCTATGATAAACAATATTTGCAAACCGCTTAAATCGCTAAACATAGATACTAGTATAGCAACTTCGCTTCTATCTGTTGACTAGAAGTCACAAAACAGATACAATAACCCCCTGAAACTTAAGGAAATTAATCATGCAGAAATGTGCAATTACAGGCAAAGGCAAACAATTTGGTCACAATGTGAGCTTTTCGCAGCGCCACACCAAAAAAGTCTGGAAGCCTAACCTACAAACAAAGACACTCACCGTTGACGGTAGAAAAGTCACACTCAAAATAAGCACGCAAGCTATACGCACCCTCAAGAAAAAGGGCCTTCTCTAAAACACTTGCTCGCTGCAGAACGCTTGGTCTTATAGGAGGGGACGACTTCCCCTCCTATAACTTTGCCCCTGGCAAAGATTCTCCCATCAAAAGGTGCCTTTAAAGTGGGAATGATCCATTTTTAAAGGTGACCTGATCTTTTTATGAGTTTACTGGCGTTCGAGGATGATAAGCTGTGTTTGCTCGGTCAAAATATCAGTATTCTTTAGCTTCAACTTAGGGGTACGCTCTTTTGGCTCCATTGCCCAACTTTTAATAACTGCCTCTATGTCTTCGGCTGGTACAGGATATGACAACCCACTGTCAGCATAGTTGGTTGGAATTACAATCTTTGGTTCAATCTTCTTGATAACCTGTAAAGCCCCTACTGAGTCGAGAGTAAAGCCATGCCCACCAACTGGGACCAGCAGCACATCTACGGTACCAATAGCCTCTAGTTGTGTTTCGTTTAATGCGGGGTAAATATGACCCAAAGCAACGATTCGAACATCGTCAGCGACCAGCCTATAAATTGTAGCACTTTTTTGACCCTTCTCATCGGTGTGCGCACGAGCTGGAATACCTTTAACAGATACATCTGATATTTCGTACTCTCCTGGTTGGTCAATAACCAGCTTCACACCATCCGCTACCGATTCTGCACTTTCGCCAGAAGTTATCAAGACGATATCATCCGCACGAGTAACGCTCTTTAGCCCAAGGCTTTTTAGGTTGTCGTCAACCACCAAGCTTGCTTTCTTCGTGTTTATCTTTACGCAATTACCGCCAAAATATTGGATTTCCATACTATATTTTCCCCGTTTATTTAGTTGCTGATGTCAGAGCACCTTGCTTATCTATCACAACCTGGTGCTTGGCTGTAATAACGTCTGATATAAACCGATCATTAATCTGCCGTCGATAATAGAACTCATCTGTTGGCATAACAACATAGCGCAGCTCCTTGTTCTCCTTTTTCTCAAGTGCCGCCATGAACTTAACGAGTTGGGTTTGGTTAATGTCACCTACGATCAGTAGATCTACCCCTGAATGATCATCTCTGGTAAATTGCCCCGTGTATATAACCAGCTCTACATTGCCGAGCACTTTGTACTCATCGTCTGCTTCTGTATCCGCAACAGTTTTGGATGTCTTTTTACTCTTTGTTGCTGTAGTCTCTGCCCCGCCGAAGATCTGAGACAAAGGCTGGTAATACTCATACTTCTGATCGACTTCGTAGTACAAACGATTATTCGTTGTCTCCGATGAGATAATGCCAACACTGAGCAGGTTAGCAAGTTCCCGACGCACCGAGTTGATTTGCTCATCAATTTTACGTGTTATTTCCCTGACATAAAAAGAGCGATTTGGGTTCTTATAGAACAACTGCAGCAGCTTTACCCTCGTCTTGGACCCAAACAATTGTTCGATCATGTCTCTATTGTAGCAGATATAATTTGTTTGTTCAGATGTAATTGTTCAAAAACGTTGTCACAATATCTACGACTTTTCTGGGGTCATCTATCCATTGAATACTTTTGTTGCGCCTAAACCAGGTTCTCTGTTTCTTTGCCAACTGCATATCGTAAGTAGTGCAAAGCTCTTTTGCACCTGTTTCATCCACCGTTCCCTCAATAAGCTGCCTAGCTGCTCTATACGCAGGCGCTTTCATGGGCTCAATATCCCAGCCGTACTTTTCGGCTAACTGTTTCGCCTCCGCCACAAGCGCTCCAGCAAACATTACATCCGTACGTGCCATAGACCGCTGCCTTAACTTGCTAGGTTCAACCTCTAGCCCGATCAACAGAGAGTTCGGAGGTTCATGCATGACGGGTGTTGCCCCGTCGGTCTCCAAAGTACGTATTAAGTGCCTGCGGTTCTGTGCATTCTTTGGAAGCTCTAACTTGTTCTTCATGATCTTATGCTGCAACTCTTCAATAGAGAGTTTTTCGAGTTTTTTGCGTAGGATGGGGTCTGCTTCGTGTGTAAACGAAAAGTTATAGACAATTGCATCTATGTACAAACCACTACCCCCCACTAAAAATGGAATTTTACCGCGACTCTGTATATCTTCTATGGCATCGTCGGCCAGACGTTTAAAGTCTGCCACACTAAATGGCTGCCCCGGCTCTATAAGATCTAGCACATGATGCCGAACACGAGCCTGCTCCTCTGTGGACGGTTTTGCTGTACCAACATCCATGCCTTTGTATACTGTGCGTGAGTCAGCGCAAATAATCTCCCCGTGTAAGCGCCCAGCTAACTCGAGTGCCAGCTTTGTTTTGCCACTTGCAGTTGGTCCCAGAATAACAACTAGTGGCTTGGCGCCCATAGTAACCCCTGCAAATTAACCACCATGTAGCCTTCGTCAATAACGACCCCCTCGTTCTCGAGAGCGTGTTTGTGCCCCTTCTTGCCACCTGGGTACCCACTTGCCAGCCCACCCTGTTTATTAACAACCCTCTGCCATGGCAGGCTCTCTGGGCCAGTGTGTGCTATCTGCCCAACCTCCCATGCTGCCCAGGCAGCTCCGCACAGAGTCGCAATCTGGCCATAGGTCATAAGTTTCCCCTCTGGGATCTGCGCAACAAGCGCATAAACGCGTTCTTTGAATTCAGCATCAACCCTTGCCATGTCAGAACACTACTAAAGATTATCCAGGTATTTCTTTAATTCAACCAGCTGGACTTTCTCTTCTTTGTCTTTTAAGCGAACACTCACTTCTCCCGCTTCAACGTCTTTTGGGCCAACAATCAGCACAACCGGAATCTTCATACCAGCAGCTTCTCGGATTTTCTTGCCAAGGCTTTCGTTACGATCGTCTACCGAGTAACGCAGTTCGTTGTACTTAACGGGCTTCATCAAAACTACCTGGTCTAGCTCGGTTTTAATCTGATCAACGTAGTCATTCACTGTATCGTTAATGGTCAGGATTCGAACCTGCTCTGGCGCAAACCAGAACGGATACCAACCTCCGAAATGTTCAGTTATGACCCCAATGAATCGTTCAATAGAACCGTAGATTACACGATGGATGACAACAGGCGTCTTTTCTGAGCCATCTTGGTCGGTATAGGTAAGGCCAAAGCGCTGTGGCAGTTGAAAATCAAGCTGGATAGTGCCACACTGCCATTCTCTGCCGAGAGCATCAGTGAGGTATATATCAATTTTTGGACCATAAAATGCACCATCACCCTCATTGATTCCGTACTCAAAACCACTACCTGCCAGAACATTTTTTAATTCTTGCTCAGCCTTGTCCCATGTCTCAACTTCCCCCAAATAACCCTCTTTGGGGCGTGTTGCCAAATACAGCTTCACACTCTTATCAATCCCAAAAATTCCGTAGAAGTCACGAACAATAGCAATAATTCGCTGGGCTTCATCTTCAATTTGTTCTTCGGTGATGAAATTATGAGAATCATCTTGCGTAAAGACTCGGGCACGGAGAAGCCCATTTAATGCTCCGGTGATTTCATCTCTATGAAGCACATCTGTATCTGAGAAGCGTAAAGGTAGGTCCTTATAGCTTCGTTGTCTTACTTGCCAAAACTTCATTGCATTAGGGCAATTCATAGGCTTCAAAGCCCACCACTCGCCGTCGTCCCGTTCGCTCAAAAACATATCATCTTTGTAGTGATCCCAGTGTCCCGAAACCTCATATAGTGCCTGTTTGTTAAGAAGCGGTGATGCAATTTCTTGGTACTCGTTTTGCGAATGATACTGACGCCAATACTGGATTAACAAATTCTTCATTTTTAGCCCCTTGGGCATCCAATATGCCATACCAGGTGAAGTCTCGTCGAAAAAGAATAGATCCATTTCTTGCCCAAGCTTCTTGTGGTCTCTTTCTTTTGCAAGCTCAAGTCGTTCTAAGTATTGTTCGAGGTCTTGCTTGGTCTCAAAAGCGACGCCATACAAGCGCTGCATCTGTGGATTTTTCTCGTTACCGCGCCAATAGGCGCCAGCTACGCGCATAAGTTTAAATGCTCCCACCTTGCCCGTTGATGCAACGTGCGGCCCGCGGCAAAGGTCTGTAAAAGATCCATTTGTATAGAACGAAACATCGCCAACTTGCGCCTTTGGCCCTGCAACACCTGCTATCCCAGCGGGGAGGCCCATCATAGTACTACTTAGTTCGCTTGCAAGCGTCGTACCTTCTCGCTTTAAGTCGTTCAGCAGTTCGACTTTATAGGGCTGCTTTGCGTTCTTTGCCCACATAATCGCGTCATCGATGGGCTTCTCGGTTTTTTCGAAGAGCTGATCTTCTTGTATGACCTTAACCATTTCGGCTTCGATCTTCGGAAAATCGTCAGTCGAGATAGTGACATTTGGGATATCGATATCATAATAAAAGCCACTCTCTACCACTGGCCCAACGCCCAACTTAACCTCTGGCCAGAGTGTCGTTACGGCAGTCGCCATTATATGCGCTAGGCTGTGGCGCATTGCATACAGTTTGTCTTCTTGCTCTGCCATATTGTTCCCTTTCTGGCTTATTGGTATTAAAAAACACGCATTAAGATAATGAACTATTACCTGTTTAGCGTGTTTCGGGCCCATTTCGAGGCTGTTCCACCGAAATCTTTCACTCTTGCCTGCACGTTATCGCACGTTCTGGCCTTGCCGGCGCGGCTCTGCAGGTAGTGAATCTGCTTCATTGCCGTTAGAAAAAGTATACCACATCTGTTAAATGGCCACGTCGCCAAATAAAAAATCGAGTGATCTCGCAATGTCACTCGATTTACGGAGAAAACCTCTCCCAAAACCTCACCGTGCAACAATCATAGCAGTGATAGTACTATATGGCTAGTATAAAACCGTTGTCTTCTCCACATTTTGCCTGGGGATAATTTTTATACCTTAAACAGTATAAATACAGAGCACCTCCGATTCATGAAAATAAAAAAACTCGGGGGTTCCGAGTTTTACTTGGTGGGCGATATAGGATTCGAACCTATCACCTCCACAACGTCAATGTGGCGCTC
>CAZXTE010000016.1:0-7057 GCA_964643545.1 uncultured Candidatus Saccharibacteria bacterium | reverse complement strand
GACGCGCTCTTCGTATAATCTCGTTGTACCAGATTCCCTTGTCTGCATGTTCAACTAAATATCCACCCAGCCATTGTAAAAGTGGGCGGTAAACCCCCTTATTTTTAGTCGTGATATGCTGCTGGGTTATAGTGGGCTTGTTCCTCGCCGTATGTATGTACTCAAGGAGTTTTTTATACTCTTCAGGGTGCTTGGTAAGTTCTTGCTCTGCCAGATATAGGACGGAAGCATCCACTTTGCTCTTCGTGACAGACAAAAGTATCTGCGGCAAGTGAGCAAGCCAATTATTAACGCTAGCGAGGTTAAGCTCTGAGGGGCTGTCCCAGACGAAGTATTTGTTAAGCCTGTCGGCAACCTCGGCAATAATCTCGCTTGACTCGATTTGTTGACTTTTAAGCTCCTGCTGGGCCATAAAACCCGCTATCGTCGTTTTGCCATGCCCGATTGGGCCAGTAATGCCAAGAAGTACCATGTCTACAGTATATGGTATGTATGCTGCTACTACTACGAAAGCTCAGTATTCGCTAGTTTTATGCTTGGACCCATCGTTGTTGCAATAAATGCCGATCGTACATATGAGCCCTTAATCGAGTTTGGTTTTGCAGCTTTCACGCTAGCCACAATGGCACTTGCGTTTTCGCTCAGCTTTTCAGTACCAAAGCTCACTTTTCCAAAACCAACATGCACAATGCCTGTGCTATCAACGCGGTATTCTACGCGGCCAGCTTTTGCCTGCTCTACCGCTTTAGCGACGTCTTTTGTTACTGTTCCGCTCTTTGGATTTGGCATAAGCCCTTTTGGCCCGAGTAGACGTGCATATTTACCCAGTTTTGCCATTAAGGAAGGTGTGGCAACCAAAATATCAAAGTCCAGTTTTTCTTTGTCGAGCTGCTGCAAGAATTCATCGGCGCCCACTATGTCTGCTCCTGCTTTTTTGGCCGCTGCATGCAATTCCGTCTCGGCAAACACAGCTATTCGTACTTTCTTGCCTGTACCAGCTGGTAGCACTACTGTTTGACGAATATTTTGATCTGCTTGTCGTGGATCGACGTTTAAACGGATGTGGAGTTCGACAGTGGAGTCAAACTTTGTGGTAGCGGTTTTCAGCGCAACATCAAGTGCCTCATTGAGCTTGTATTCTTTATCTGTATCAACAAGCGTGTGACTTTCTTTGTATTTCTTGCTTCGCCTCTCTAGTTTACTGCGTGTTTTTGGGGCGGGCTTTGATTTTACGATTTCAGGTTCTGTCTCTTGTTTTCGTTCTTCTTTGGCGGCTTGTTCCTCGGCTTCTTTCAGCGCTTTTGCACTTCGTTTGCCAGCTTTGGCTGTCTTTAGTTCTTCTGCAGGAGCTTCTGATGACTCTGTAGTCCCAGTCACAGGAACTGCCGCAATGGCTGCTTCTAGCTCTGCAATAGTATTTTTTTCACTCGCCTCTAAGCCGAGGTTAGTTGCTTCTTTGATAAGTTCGGCTTTCTTAGCCATAGTTGTTGTCCTTTCGTGGTGCGAATGGCATCTCGTGCCTCCCACAATTTAATTAAGTTTGCTCGATAGGTCTCGTTGTCTGATCAGTTGCCTGTAGTTCCGCTAGGGCCTGTGCTTCCCGTTCTGTGTCGCCGGAGGCGGCAGCTACAAGCATTGCGTTCCAGGCTGTGATTCTGTGCGCACCTGCAGTATCACTAGAAGCGGCTTCCTTGCTCGGATTTCGCTCCTGCCACTCGTGAAACAGCTCTGTTGGCATTTAGCCTTCAATCTCCACGCCCATACTTCGAGCGGTACCAGCAACCATTTTCTTTACGGCAGTAATGTCTTCGGTGTTCATGTCTTTAGCCTTCTCGGTGGCTATTTCGGTAAGTGCCTGATCGCTCAGTTTCTTTGTTAGCTTTTCGCTATTTGGCTTGCCCGAGCCTTTTTTTATCCCGAGTTTGTCTCGTATAAGGTCATCTGTTGGTTGGCTGACAACACGAAAATCCATAGTGCGATCGTCGTAAATTGTAATATGGGCGGTAACAGTGCCTTTGAGTTCTCTGGTGGCTTCGTTGAACGGATTAATGAAATCCATCATATTGACGCCGTACTGACCAAGTGTGCTACCAACCGGAGGCGCAGCGCTGGCTCTGCCTGCTGGAATTTTCATTTTTAAATTTGCTTTGACCTGTTTTTTGGCCATATGTATCTCCTTGCTTACTGCCAGTGAAGCTCTGGCGTAGTGCGTAACCTGAGTATTCTACTACAAATTACCCCTGTTGTCTATACGCGCTTAACTTGTAAGCCGTCCAGTTCGACAGGAGTTTCTCGTCCGAACATGTTAACAAGAACTTTAAGCTTGCCCTTAGCAACGTCGATCTCGTTAATTGCACCGTCAAAGCCTTTAAATGGCCCATCGGTAATACTGACAACTTCACCCTCTTTAAAGTCAATTTTGTGCTTTGGTTGCTGTAAGCCCATTCGCTTGTGAATTTTTTCCATCTCGTCCGCACTAACTGGCGTAGGATCTGTGCCGCTACCAACAAAGCCTGTTACGCTTGGCGTGTTCCTTACGATATACCATGCATCTTCGCTAAGCTTCATTTCTACAAGAACGTACCCTTGGAAAATTCGTTTTTCTACTACTTTACGTTTTCCGTTTTTGATCTCTATCATTTTCTCTTTTGGTACCAAAACCTGAAAGATCTTATCTTTCATATCAAGACTATCAGCCCTTTGACGGATAGATTCGGCTACCTTCTCTTCGTAACCGCTATAGGTATGGATGGCATACCATTGTTTCGATGTATCGTATCGCTTGCTCATATTATTGTAATAACACCTTTTTAAATACTTTATCTAATCCAAAATCGGTCACAGTGACCAGCGCCCCAAAGACGATTGCAAACAAGAAAACAGCCGTTGTAAGTTGTCTAGTCTCTTTGCGATTTGGCCAGGTTACTTGTCGGAGTTCTTTCCACGAATTTCGGACGTATCGAAGGAGGAGTACCGAAGCGAGGAACCGCCCCACAAACCGCACTGGGCGAGTCTTAAAGGGCCTCAAAATAAACCGCAAGGGACCGATAACTCTTAATACAAGCTTGCCACCAGCTTTAAATGGTCGACTTGCACTGCTTGCTGTTGCTTGTAGCCGTCTTGTTTTAGGCGCGTTTTTCGGGAGACTCTTCGTTTTTTCACGAATTGTCTGTGCCGATTTGGTGCCTTTTCGCTTGCCAAGAGCCATATGTCTCCTTATATTAAAACAACTTACCGTGTAAATACAGTAAGTTGGCTCAATGTCAAGCATACGACAGATGTGGGCGCCGAGTCAACAGTTTATTTTGTAAGGTTGGGTATAGTGATGCGGAACGTTGAGCCCTTGTTCAATTCGCTCTCTACTTCAATCTTGGCATGGAGTATCCGTGCTAACTTAGCAGTAACATAGAGCCCGAGGCCAGTACCGCTTGTTTCGCGCGTGCGAAAGTCTTCGCTGCGAAAGAATTTTTCAAAAACCTTTTCTTGGTCACCTTTACTTATGCCAATACCTGTGTCTTGAACGATAAACACAACGCCATCAGTAGTCCGCTTCGCCGTTACTTCAACGCTTCCTTTTTCTGTGTACTTGAGTGCATTGGTGATAAAGTTCTGGAGAATCTCACGGACATACAGCTTGCTCGAGTGCAGTAACTCTAGTTGTTTATCTAGACTCGACCTAAGTTCTAGCCCCTTGTTCTTCGCCTGTGGCTGATAGCTTTCGGCTAGATCTTTGACAAGATCGTGCACATTTATATCCTCAAGCTCTACTGCTAGCTTGCCTCGTTCCGCACGTGACAACATAGAGAGGTCGTTTATCATGCCGGACAAGAAGGCCACCTGGTCGTATGCTTGTTTGACGGCTTGTGCAATATCGCTGGAACCGTGTTGTTTATTGATGATAAACTCGGCATTACTTAAGTTGCCTTCTGCAATTGCGATGGGTGTTCTAAGTTCATGACTCACAACGCTAATAAACTCATCTCGCTCCTCTTCCAATGATTTCTCATGAGTTATGTCGCGCAATACTACAACGTAGCCTTGATCGGAGTTCTTTCCATACCCAAGGTGTACGGGCGCTATGCTGATGTACACATTCACAACGCTTCCGTCTTGATACTTCAAACGGAAATCACGTGATACATATGCAGTTTTAGTCGTACTGAGGAGTTTGCGGATATTAACATGCTCTCCCTCTTTGTCGAGTAGCCGTAATACTTTGGTCAAATCTTTTCCTGAAGAGAGGGTATTGATATCTAATATGTTCAGCGCGGCTCCATTGTAAACAACAACCAAAAGATCATTATCAACCGCAATAACACCGTCAGCCATACTGTTAATGAGGCTTGTTAGGCGTTCACGCTCCAAAGAAGCGGCTATTGGCTTGGTCGGTAGTTTATTTGTAGGCATAAGAATATTATGCCACACGTAGTGATTATATCGATGGCGAGTACGTACGGATTGCTTTACGCAGTTTTTTGGCGTTTGGTAGAATTTGCTCGAATGCATCCCAGAAGTCTTTGCCATGATGCATGTGGCGAGTGTGTGTTAGTTCATGAAGTAGTACATAGTCAATAAGGTCCCATGGCAGTTGAATCAAGAATAAATTAAGTGTTATGTCAGCTTGGTTTGTGCAACTCCCCCAGCGTGCCTTTAGTTGGCGTATATGTACGCTTTTATAGGACAGTGCGTGTTTCTTCGCCAGATTCTGCAAACGAGGTGGCAGCAAGGTATTTGACTGTTCTCGTAGAATGCTAATCGCAACCTTTCTAGCCAACGCTTGCACACTTGGGTCGGTGCTGGTGAGATCTAAGGGGTGAAATATTGTGATCTGGTTATTCTTGACTGTTTTTTTGGGCGCTACCACATCGGGAGTCTGTCGAAAAAATATATGGTGCGCCTTCCCAACGGCTGCCCCGTCGTTGATGCAGACGACTTGCGTTCGATGCGCCTCGATCCAATCGGCGCGCGACTTGGCAAACTCAACCCCAGCGCCAAATGGCAGCCAGCGAGGAAGTGTAATGCGAACTTTGCCTTGTGGCAACAGTGTAATACGAAGTGACCTGGCACGAGGGTGCTTTACAAGCGTGACTGCTCCAATTTCAGGTATTTCAACGCTTTTTTGTAGCATCTATCGTATGAATATGTTCCGACGATTTGAGTCAACACGGCCTGCAAGTTGGCTGGGCACAAGATTAACTAACTCTGGCTTCACGACATGTGAGGTGGTGGTGTCTATACTTACTGCACCCAGTTCATAGAGCTTCTTTATAATGGCACTGCGTTGCGTATTGAACGTGTGCTTGCCACTAATAACAATGTAGTCCTCTTCTTTTGGGTTTTGCATGTGTGCGAGGACCGTATCAAACGATTTTCGGTTGTAGGTTTGCGCAAATTTATCATCACTTGTTCGGCGATCACGACGGTTCAAACGGGCATATGCCGATTCGGCATCGATTTGAATCCAGACGAGGAGGCTATTTGCTTTGGAACGATGTGCGAGGTTTCGCAACTCTCTCCTTGTTGCTCGCTTATTCATATCGGCATCATAAATTACGCTTACGCCAGCGCGAAGGAACTCTTCACACATGTAAAGCATCATGTGATCTACAA
The DNA here is from genome assembly GCA_964643545.1 of uncultured Candidatus Saccharibacteria bacterium. Taxonomy (GTDB): domain Bacteria; phylum Patescibacteriota; class Saccharimonadia; order Saccharimonadales; family AWTP1-31; genus DAISWP01. The sequence goes on along the minus strand of CAZXTE010000016.1, from coordinate 1,447 downwards.
CTGCGTTTTCGTCTTTATCGTATCGTGGTTTAGAAAATAGCTCTCTACGAACCCGATCGCTATGTAAATGCGCTGCGGGCAGTACGTTAGCGAGTTGCCTGGCTACATGTGTCTTGCCGGCGCCAGGATAACCGTACAGCGTAATAAACAATGGCTTTACTGCTGTTACTTTGGTCATGGGTACTATTGTATAACAGATTTGCGGGGTAATGAAAAGATTCCAAGATCAGTGACAGGCGCGTAATAATCGCGTATCATTATTGAAGTGCATAGGGGAGTAGCTCAGCTGGTAGAGCATCGGTCTCCAAAACCGAGGGTCGCAGGTTCAAGTCCTGTCTCCCCTGCCATTATTTTGTTATGAAACGATTAATTCTTGCTTCTCAGTCACCTGCCAGAGCAGCGTTATTAAAACAAGTTGGCTACAGCTTTACAGTGGAGCCCAGCAATTATGACGAGGACATGTCGCTTGCAATGGCACCGCCAGACCTCGCCGTACATCTTGCAGCCGGTAAAGCCCAAGATATTGCGAGACAACACGCAGATGCTGTAATAGTCGCGGCCGATACCTTTGTAATATCCGAGGGCAGGAATCTCGGCAAGCCACATACTGAAGCAAATGCAAAAGCCATGCTTCGGAGTCTCAGCGGTAAAACGCATCAGATTATTACGGGTATATGTGTTATGGACACAGCGCGAAATAAGACATATACAGAATCACATATATGTACTATTCGACTTCGAACAATCACAGATAAAGAGATTGATGACTACGTTGCTACTAAAGAGCCGCTAGAAAAAGCTGGTGCCTATGCAATTGGGCTCAAGGCGGCAGTTTTTGTTGAGCACATCGAGGGTGACTTTTATACAGTTATTGGACTGCCCCTATCAAGACTAAGCATGATACTTGGCGAATGCGGTATTGTGCCCAAATGGATAAAAAAATAATCCCTGTTCGGGCTTTATTTCTTTGGCTTAACTTCGTTGCGGCCAAGACTTTTCTTGGTTTCGCTATACCAAACATGTCGACGCAAAACTGGGTCATACTTACGCAAGCGTAGTTTGTCCGGCGTGTTCATAGTGTTTTTCATGGTGTGATAGTGTCTATGCCCTGTTTCTTCCGAAACAAGACCAACAATTTTGCGCTTATCAGTTTTCTTTGCCATAGATGTGAAATTTTAACAGATTACACTACAATATTCAAGCGTATTTCTGGAGCCATCTTCGGGATTTGAACCCGAGACCCCTTCCTTACCATGGAAGTGCTCTACCCCTGAGCTAAGATGGCACTAGAATGACTCTGGTGCAGGGTGTAGGATTCGAACCTACGAAGGCATAAGCCAACAGATTTACAGTCTGTCGTGTTTGACCGCTTCACTAACCCTGCAAAATACTTGGAGCCGGCAGAGGGATTCGAACCCACGACCTACTGTTTACAAAACAGCCGCTC
>CAZXTE010000015.1:0-7411 GCA_964643545.1 uncultured Candidatus Saccharibacteria bacterium | reverse complement strand
TTACCACTTGGCCACATCCCAATACAGAGGTGATTTTACCCTAGTTAACCTATTCTTACAATTACAATGTAGGTTATACTTATCGGTAACCATGCGTATTTTAGAGCCAAAGCGACACTTTCGATCGGCGCGGCGTAATCGCAAACGAAGTAAAAAGAAGCTCTTGTTTGCGTTGCCTGCGATTTTTTTTGTTGGTGCCATGGTATGGCGCGCCCAGCAAAGCCCCTCGACAATCAATAAAACGAAGACGAGTAACACGCAACCGACCGCATCCACACCGCCCACAACAAGTAAAAAATCTGGATCATTAAAAACATTCACACCAGAACAGTTTCGATTGTTGTATAGCACCTTCGCCTATCCAAACGTTCAGGAGCTGGCCAACCGACCACGTATTACGGGCAACACGACTGCCGATGCGCGAATTGTATCTATTGCTGAGCGCCGTGGCTTTCGCCTACGGAGTATACCCGTAAACCCGATTGTAAGAACGGGCGAGCCGAACCTGGAAGGAGACGATTTGTTGCAAGAGCGAGCATACCAAGGGTGGCAGCGTATAAAGGCGGCCGCGCAAAAAGATGCCATCCCTTTGCATCTGTTATCTGGCTATAGATCGATAGAGTATCAGCGAGATCTTTTTGTTGGGCGTTTGCGACAAGCTGGTGGCGACGAAAACTACATTGCCGGTGGCGAACAGGATGCTATTGTTAACTCGGTCTTAAGCCTGACGGCGCCTCCCGGCTATTCCAGGCACCATACCGGCTACACGGTAGACTTTTCGTGCATGCCCAATGGCCAGTTTATAGCGTTTGCAAATAGTAGCTGTTTTGCTTGGTTGAGTGCGAATAATTACCAAAAAGCCAAAGAGTCGGGCTGGGTCCCTAGCTACCCGAGCGGTGCAACCGACCAGGGCCCCGAGCCGGAGCCATGGGAGTATGTTTGGGTTGGCGTTGATGCGGTGACGAACGAGTAACTATAAACCAAAAAACTCTTCCATGGTTTTGTTGTTCCGCTGCAATTCTGTGGCAAGTTCTATGCCGACATAACGCAAATGCCAAGGTTCGTACTCGTACCCCGTAATTGCATCTTTTCCGGGTAAATAGCGAACAATAAAGCCGTACTTGTGTGCGTTGGCAGCAATCCACTTACCTGCAGGAGTGTCCCCGAATGCTTGCTCGAGCGAACAGCCACTATTTGCAAGACAGACATCCATAGCAAGCCCCGTTTGGTGCTCGCTCGTACCTGGCTTTGCGCTATATCGATCTGCGGCTGCTTGGCCGTCTTTGGCAACGTACCCGTTATAGAGCACCTTTTGTAGCGCCTGTGAACGATAGGCACTGGCCAGCATGAGCGAATAGCCTGCCTCTTTGGCTGCTGCAAAAAGCGCCTCTGCAGATTTCGCAGCAGGCGTACTGAGCTTCATCTCATCGCTTGCAGCAGATTGGCGCAAACGGACACTTGGTACGGTTAGGTCGGCGGGGGTATAGCCGTTAGGTAAACTGCGTTTCTTGTTTACGATCCACCATGGTGAGCCCGGTGTATCTATAGAATATGCATCTTTTCTGAGGCCGGCCGTGCCAAGCTGCCCAGACTGAGATTTGTTGCCACTTTGCTGCGGCGAAGAAGCATCTTCGTGGCGCACAAACAGAATGGTGGCTGCAAATATCGCAAGTACAACCATAAATGCTACTCGGTGGCGGTTCTTCATGTCATATTAGTATACCAAGTGTCTATATAAACCGTGCTTGTGCTTGCGCATTTCGCTGTCTGTACCGTAGAGTGTGTGTACGTATATGCCAAAGAAAAAGCTAGACTTAAACGACTATATATTTCCCCTGTTTATGAACGGATTGCAGGGCAGAATGCTTCGCATGCCCGCACCTAAAAATAAAAAGAGAGAAATACTGTTTATATATGGCTTGCATGCAAGTCTTGAGCGTCAGTTTGGCATCGCAGAGTTTTTAAACAAATATGGCGCAGTTACCATGCCCGACTTGCCAGGCTTTGGTGGCATGCAGAGTTTTTACAAGATCGGCGAGAAACCAAGTATCGACAATTTGGCGGACTATCTGGCTTCGTTCATTAAGCTGCGCTACAAGAATAAGAAAGTAACCATAATGGCTGTCTCTTTTGGCTTTGTCGTAGTTACTCGTATGCTTCAAAAGTACCCAGATCTTGCCAAGAAAGTTGAGCTACTCGTGAGCGTCGTTGGCTTTGTGCATCATGATGAGTTTTTGTACAAAAGGCGCAACAAAACTTTTTTCCGTTATGTAGCAAGTTTCTTCTCTAATCGCGCACCTGCGTGGTTCTGCCGAAACATTATACTTAGACCAGCATTCATACGGGCCACGTATCGGCACGTTGCAGAACGACACGCGAAGCTTAAGGACGCAGATGTTGCCGAGCGAGACCGACGCATTGATTTTGAAGTGACGCTTTGGCAAAGCAACGACATCCGAACCTACATGGACAACCTGGTTAGTATGTTCAAGCTCGATTTGTGTACGAAGCAGGTAAACCTGCCTGTTCATCACATCGCTGTTGCCCATGATGCGTATTTTGACAATCACCTGGTGAGTGAGCATATGAAGGTAATCTATAGTGATGTGACGGTTGTATCGTCTCGACTTTTAGCGCATGCGCCCACGGTCATTGCCGATGCAAAAGACGCCGCCGGAATTATACCGCTCAAAATTCGTCGCCTCTTGTCACAGTAACAACCTGCTATACTCTGAATATATGAGAATTGGGCTGGTGTGTCCGTATAACTACTATCGTCCTGGTGGCGTCCAAACATGCATTCGTGAGTTAGCTCGCGAGTTGGATGCGCGGGGGCACTATGTGCGCATCATTGCACCAAAATCGCGGCATCTGCCCGACGAGATCGAGAACAATGTTATTTTGCTTGGGAGTTCTACGGAGTTAAACACGCCGTTTCACACCAAGGCAGATATAGGAATGGCCAAAAACTTCGAAAAGATTGATCAAATGTTCGCTGAGCAGAAGTTTGATGTATTGCACATTCATGAACCAGGTCTTCCCTTGCTGGGTGTTCAGCTTTTGGCGCGCTCACCCACCAAGAATATAGGGACCATGCACGCGTCACTGCCCGGCGGCATGATAAGCAAATCGTTCGAGAAATTGATGACACCCATAGCTCGTTTTATTGAGCCCAGACTGGATGCCGTAACAGCAGTATCTGAGGTTGCTAAGAATATATCGCTGGGGTATTCTCCTCGATTGGACATACAAGTAATCCCTAACGGCATACATATTAAAAGTTATCGTCCTACGGCTACACCCAAGCCTACGCGCAAGAACGTTCTGTTTGTTGGGAGGCTCGAACGACGTAAAGGCGCAACCCATCTGCTCGATGCATTTAAGCAGCTTTCCCTGCAGGATAAAGATCTCGAGTTGAGAATTGTTGGCGATGGTCGCTTACGCAGTCGACTCGAAGACCGTGTCGAAAAAGAAGCCATCCCAAATGTCCATTTTTATGGCTTTGTGAGCGAGCAAGAAAAGATTAAACTGCTTCAAGAGGCGACCATATTTTGTAGCCCTGCTTTGTTTGGTGAAAGTTTCGGCATTGTACTGCTGGAGGCGATGGCAGCGGGTGCCGTAACAGTCGCTGGCAATAACGAGGGGTACGTTGGTCTAATGACAGGCCGAGGTGCAGTAAGTATTGTTGACCCGACGAACACAAAGATGTTTGCTGCTCGTTTATCGTTGTTACTAAATGACGCCCATCACCGAGGTCTTTGGCTTGATTGGGCGCAGGACTTTGTAAAAGAATACGACTATGCAAGCGTGACTGACCAGTACGAAAAACTGTACAAGAAAGTCATTCGAAAATAGCATGAAAATCGGATTTGTTTTAGACGATCGACTCGATATCCCCGATGGTGTCCAGCAATATGTGAAAACGCTTGGGGGTTGGCTTGCGAGCAAAGGGCATACCGTACACTACCTCGTCGGCGAAGGTATGGCTGGGGATCCAAAGGTGCATCGACTAAGCAAGACGATCGGCCTACGCTTTAACAAAAACACGGTACGAATTCCACTGCCAGCATCCAAGCAACGGATTAAGAAAATGCTGCACGAACTAGATTTGGATGTACTGCATATTCAAATGCCCTACGCACCATGGTCCGCAGGACGGGTTATGTCACTGGCGGCACCAAACACAGTAATTGTGGGGACGTTTCACGTGGTCGTTGACTCTAGCAAGGTAAATAGAGCGAGCCGCTTGCTAAGAACAATGTATCGTTCTTCTAAGAGAAAGCTCGATGCATGTTGGCCTGTTTCAAAGCCAGCAGCTGATTATATGGCTATCATGATGAATGTGCGGGGACAGATTATACCGAATGTTATCGATGCGAAGCAGTTTCGTCTGAGCAAGACAATAAAGCGGGACAAAAAAGATAAAACAACAATCGTTTTTGTGGGGCGTCTCGTCAAACGAAAAAATGCTACGACACTTATTCGAGCATTCTCTCTGTTGGAGAATAGGCAAAACTATGAACTGATCATATGCGGCAAAGGTCCCTTGCATACCCAGTTGGTAGCAGAGGCAAACAGTCTTGGTATTGCTGATCAGGTTACCTTTGTAGGCTTTGTTACCGAAGAGCAAAAACGTGAACATTTAGCTAATGCCGATATTGCGGTCTTCCCTAGTTCTGGCGGCGAAAGTTTCGGCATTGTACTGCTGGAAGCGATGGCAGCAGGAACACTTGTCCTGGCTGGCGACAACATCGGCTATAGATCGGTGCTGGGTGACGTAGAGGAAGTGCTATTTTCCCCAGAAGACGCGACCGTGCTTGCCCAGAAAATTTCAGAATACTCGGGCAGCCCTAACAAAAGTCGTAATGTGCTACAGGAGCAACAGCAAGTAGTAGAGCGGTGTGACGTTGACAATGTGGGATCACAAATTGTGAAACAATACCAAGAACTGTCTAGGCAGAAAAAGAAAAAAGTAGCATAATGGTCTCAAAGACATGAGCATCTTCAGACAAAAGGTAGAATTAACCATATCGAACAAGACGATCTTCCGCGTTTTGGCGATGATTGGCATCGCATTGCTGTCTGTAAAATTGGTTTCTGCGCTGTCGCAAGCACTTACGCTCATTCTAATAGCTGCCTTCTTGGCAATGGCGCTCAACCCAGCCGTGAGCAGACTTGCAAAGGCATTTGGACAGGGGCGACGAACGGCGGCCACAGCAGTTGCATTCTTTAGCGTGATAATTGTGCTTGTCGTCTATCTTTCGCTCGTGATACCGCCTCTCGTTCGTCAGGTAGGAGACTTTGTCGATACGGTTCCAGAGACTATTCAGGATTTAAAGAACCAAAATTCACCTGTCGGTCGAGCAATTCGGCAATACAACATGGACACCAGACTTGACGACTTCGCGAGAGATTTTGGAAGTCGCCTGGAAGCTAAGCCTGTAATAGATACTGCGGGTCGCATTGGTGGCGGGATTGTATCTACGCTCGCAGTTCTAGCAATGACATTCATGATGCTGAACGAGGGCCCAGCATGGATTGCGAGAATGCAGATGGTCGTGCCGCTAAGAAAGCGCAAGCACAGCAAAGAACTACTCAATAGGATGTACGGGATGGTTACGGGTTACGTGAATGGCCAGCTTATCATGGCGACGATAGCTGCCGCCCTGCTGCTTGTTGTATTGCTGATTGCGAGTTCGCTGCTGCACGTATCGGTGAACGCCGTTGCTTTAGCAGGCATCATGGCGATATTCGGCTTGGTGCCCATGATCGGAAATCCCATCGGTGCCTTCATAGTTGTCGGCGCTTGCTTGTTGAGCTCGTTCAACCTGGCAATATTTATTGCGATTTACTTTGTTGTCTACATGCAAATAGAAAACATGACCCTGCAACCATATGTACAGTCCAAGCAGAACGACCTGACACCCTTAACGGTGTTTGTGTCCGCGTTGCTTGGTATTAGCTACGGCGGTATTCTGGGCGCCTTATTTGCAATCCCCATTGCTGGCTGCATACGCATACTACTCTTGGATTGGATTGCCGAGCATAAAGAGCTGGCCGACACATCTGAAGCGAAATAATCTGTTTACACTATTTTTCTTGACCAGATAGAACCATTTTTTGTGTCACGTACGAGGATGCCCTGACTGGATAACTCTTGCCGCAATTGATCCGACTGGGCAAAGTCTTTATTATCTCGTGCTTTCTCTCGTGCAATGATTAGGTCTTTTTGTTCGGAAGATATATCTACCGACTTGGTAAGGTCTAGCCCTAAGAGCGTGTCTAGCCAATCAATAAACGAATCAAAATTTTTCGCATGAAGACCGTTGCTGGCGGCATCTTCGAGCCCACTCAGTAAAGCCAATGCTTTCGGTGTGTTTAGATCATTCTCTAGTGCATTCTGGAGTAGCTGCCTCGTGTTCTCGATCGACTCGTCCAGACGAATAGCATGTGGCTGCTGTTGAAAACGAAGGTCTGCAAATGCTTGCAAGCCTTCAAGTCTTTGTTGTGCAGCCTCAAGCAAATCCCAGCTAAAATTACTTTGGGTACGAAAGTGGCTTTGCAATACAAAAAGACGAAAAACCCTTGCTGAATATCCACGCTTTTGTATATCTTGCAGCGTTATACCGTTCCCCTCACTCTTGGATATTTTTCCATCATTTATAAGCAGGTGGTTGTTGTGTAGCCAATAGTTTGCAAAGGGCTGCTTTGTTGCGGCTTCACTTTGAGCAATTTCGTTTGTATGGTGAACGGGTATGTGGTCAATGCCGCCCGCATGTATGTCGAGTGTTTGACCCAGATATTTCATGGCCATTGCCGAACATTCTAGGTGCCACCCGGGAAAGCCCTTCCCCCAGGGACTATCCCATTCCATATCGCGTTTTTGGTTTGCAGGACTAAATTTCCAAAGGGCAAAATCTGTAATGCTTCGCTTTTGACCAATCCCTACCCGTGTACCTGCTTGAAGCCCTGCAATATCTAGACGAGCTAGTTTCCCGTAGTCATCCAGTTTGGTCGTATCGAAGTACACACCATCATCGGTTTTGTAGGTGTACCCTTTCTCTTCGAGTTGCGTAACAAGCTGAATTTGCTCAGGTATATGGTCGGTTGCTTTGATGAGGTGCTCTTTCGGAACGATAATATTAAGTAGCTTCAGACCTTGCAAGAAGTCCTGTGTATAAAATTCGGCAACCTGCCAGGCTGTTTTCCCTTCTCTTCGAGCACCCTTCTCGAGCTTGTCTTCTCCTTCGTCGGCGTCACTGGTAAGATGGCCAACGTCCGTGATGTTCATGAACCAGTTTACATCGTAACCAGCATTGGTAAGCGTTCGGACAAGTACATCCCAGTAGATATAGCCGGTCCAGTTGCCAAGGTGTGGGTAGTCGTAAACGGTAGGCCCACAGGTATAAAG
>CAZXTE010000014.1:0-8885 GCA_964643545.1 uncultured Candidatus Saccharibacteria bacterium | reverse complement strand
GATCCAGAGCTGCATGCAATCTTTGAACATGCTCGAACAACACCTCTTCCCAAAAAGCTCATCCGAATCCTGACCCAAGTTACAAACCGAAAATCATAGAGCAGCAAACATTAGCAGCATGGTTTATAATGCTAGTTAATATGTAACGTGTTGGGGTGGGGCTATGAAAAAACTTAATCAATCGGGTTCGCACCTATTAGCAATGGCTGTTGCCATAGTTGTTTTCTGCGCAGTTGGCTTCGTCGGGTGGCGAGTGGTGGGGAGCAAACAGAAAGATGACGTAAAGTCAGTCAACGACGGTAGCTCGCAAAAATCAGACAAGACGAAAACAGATGATAACACGTTGGTAGCCTGGTCTTGGAGTGGTTCAAAATGGTCGGCATCTGGTACGCCACCAGCCTGCAAAGAGCCCGTAAAGTTTGCTAACACCCCATCCGATCTTTCTAGCGCAGTGGGGGTCTTGTACCCGGGCCAAACAAGAGGCGGCAACTATAAGCCACACGGTGGCTTTCGCTTTAGCTTGACTAGCAACAACCTTGAAGTAAAGGCTGTTATGGATGGCTATGTAGCCAGCGGCAGTCGCTATATAGAAGGTGGCGAGGTTCAATATTTATTCACGGTCGTGAATAGTTGTGGTATTGCGTATAGATTTGACCATCTCCTTGCCCTTTCGCCCGCATTCGAGAAGCTTGCAAACGCACTGCCAGAGGCAAAAGTAGACGACTCACGAACAACAAATTTTGATAAACCACTGCAGGTAAAAGCTGGAGATGTGGTAGCCACTGCAATAGGCTTTAAGAAAACAGCCAACTATAGCTATGATTTTGGTGTGTACGATTATCGCAAACAGAATGCAGCAGCCAGCGATGCGGGCTACCTAGCAAAGCATCAAAACTGGTTAAGCCAGGCCGCTTATGCGCTTTGTTGGCTGGATATGTTTAGTGCCACTGACTCAGCAAAGATTAAGAACTTACCTGCTGTGGATATGACAGCCGGCAAAACCAGTGATTACTGTAAATAGTGGTGGTAAAAAAGACACTCTTTGATACATTTTTCAAGGATAAGAACGGTCATGTAGTTATTTTGCAGACGCCAAACTTGCCCCTGATCGTTTGGTTTGTTGGCACGCTGCTCGCAAAAGTCATTGGGGGCGCTGTGTTTAGCGCACTGGCTTTTTGCGCGCTGCTCTTCTGGGCATTGATTGAGATTGGCTGGGGAAGTAGCTACTTTCGGCGCGTACTGGGCTTGGTCGTATTGGCTGTTATTATAGTAAATAGAATATGAACCAAATAATAATCGATGTTCGAGAACCAGAAGAATACGCCGCAAGTCACGTGGCGCAAGCGATTAATATTCCCCCATCAGATTTAATGCAGGGGGCATCACAACTAAAAGACGTAGCAAAAGACACCAAGCTTGTTGTGTATTGTCGAACCGGCAGTCGGTCCAACGTTGCGATGCAAATCCTGCAACAACTTGGTTTTACGAATCTTGTGAATGGCATTAACCAACAACAAGTTGAGGCTCGTTACCCCACCGACACGTAGACGGAAGCTGTATACTATAGGTATAAGAGGAGGCGTGCTATGAATAAACGATTAGTGCCGATTGCTATTGCAGTATTGGTTGTTGGTGGGGGCGTAGGCTTTGCGCTAACAAGGGGTGACAAGGATTCGAAGCCGAATACGTCCTCGTCTTCTAAACCGGCCAGCGCCTTTGACGTAGTTTCTACCAAGGGTGTGTCGTTTGTAGCCACAATAGAGGTGAGCTCTGGCAATACAACAATAACGTCAAAGATGGAGTCAGACGCAAAAACAGGAGCTATTCGCTATGTGAGTTCCGCCGGAGGCCAGAGTGTGAATTTTATCTACACGAGTGATGCATATTATATGTGCCAAAGTAGCGACACTTGCTACAAATATCCATTGGGGCAAGGGAACGGTGCTAGCTTTGATCCAAAGACATACGAGTATAGCGATGCCAAGATTGATGAGTACCGAGCAGGCTCTAGTTATGATGGCAAGAAAGCATGCAGCACAGGAACGTGTGATGTATGGAAGATCAAGAGCGGCGGAAACGAGTCAGTCGTGTACGTTGATACGAAGACAAAGCGGGTTGTTCAGATGGAGGGCACTTCGGCTGCGGGATTGATGAAGATAACGTATGACTACCGAGACGATATCAGTGTGACGATTCCGACCAACGTTCAGACGTTGCCTTCACTTTAGTGAGTGGCGTAGCTGTAGTCTGCTACAATAGCATAAGAAGTTAAAAGATAGGAATGTCTTGATGATTTATATCGCAATCTTGGTTTTACTGGCAATCGCAGGGATCGGCGCGTGGGTTCTGATAGTACGAAAACAAACGAAGGATGTCGTAAAGGCAGATCCTACTGTTCCGCCTGTCGATACGACAGCACTGCCAACCAATCTGCCGGTAGATACGCCGCCTGTTGATCAGCCGGTACAGCCTGCGCCAACACAGGAAGCGGCCACCCCCGGTAGCCCGCCCACAACACCACCCAATCAAGTGTAGGTTTAGAGCCTTATGCAAGAAGACCAGACCCCCAATACTACAAAAAATGAAGAACCCCCCAAGGCTACTGGTGCCCCGACCTTAAAAGGCGAAATGGTTGTGGCCGACTCCGGCAAGGGGGGAACTCAATACCCCGAGTCTAAGCCTGATGCAGCGAAGGATGATGAAGGTATTGAACAGCCCGTGGATGATAAAGAGATAGAAGCGGCATTTGTTCCAGAAGAACCAACAGGAATTAGGGCGAGACTAAAGCGCGCTTGGCATGCGTATTGGGCACGTCCCAAGGCGAAGCTGTATACGGCTGCTGGGCTGGCGGTGCTGTCGGGGCTCCTTGTGGCTATACCGCCATCTCGCTACTTCTTGCTGAACAACGTCGGCGTGCGTAGTAGTGCCAGCATAACGATTTTGGATGAGACAAACCAACAGCCACTTAAAAATGTGTCTGTTTCGCTGCGTGGTCAAACGGCAACAACCGGCAGTGATGGGAAAGTGCAGTTTTCGCATGTCAAGCTCGGTAGAACCAAGCTGGGAATAAACAGACGGGCATTTGCTGCGTTAGAAAAAACCGTCACCCTTGGCTGGGGGAGTAATCCACTAGGCTCTGTACAGCTAAAAGCGGTTGGTGCGCAGTTTAGCCTTACGATTACCGACTGGCTGTCTAACAAGCCGATTGCAGCTGCTGAGGTAAGTAGTAATGATCTTGAAGCAGTTGCCGACAAAGACGGTAATGCCATATTGACCGTTGATACTGCAAAAGAGCAACAATTAGAAGTCATCGTGAAAGCAACAGGCTATAGACAAGAAAAAGTTGCCTTGGGCAATGACAGCAATACGCAAAAGGTGGCATTGACATCGGTTCGTAAGCAGCCATTTATTAGTAATCGTTCAGGTAAGTACGACCTCTACAAAATAGATGTAGATGGAAAAAACGAAGAGATGGTCCTGAAGGCAACAGGCTACGAACAGGCAGAGATGGGGCTAGTAACACACCCCACAGAAGAGATAGTAGCGTTTGTAGCAACGAGAGATAATGTACGCAACAAAGACAATTTTTTGCTTAGTACGCTTTTGTTTATAGACCTAAGCGATAATAGTAGCGAGGTTATATCCCATGCAGAACGAATACAGGTTTTGGGCTGGACTGGGTCTAAGCTGGTGTTTGCGCAAATTACATCTGGCGCGAGTGCCTCGAGCCCTAATCGGCAGCGGCTGATGGCGTATGACTACAAGACTTCGAAGACGGTAGAGTTAGCCGCCAGCAACTCGTTTAACGACCTCGCCCTTATTGGCAACACGGTGTACTATGCACCGTCCAATGCCTATACGCCCAATGCTCCAGGTGGGTTTTATAAAATCACCGCAGACGCTACGAATAAACAAACCTTACTCAATAAAGAAGTTTGGAATATTTTTCGGGCAGACTATTCCACGCTCAATCTTTCGGTGCAGCAGGAGTGGTATCAGTACAAAATTAGTAGCGCAGGCCAAGCTACTAAGCTGAGTGCTGCGCCAGGCGGATTAAAAAATCGGGTTTATGTAGATAGCGTAGACGGTAATCACAGCCTATGGCTGGATGAACGTGACGGTAAAGGAACCCTGCTATTATTCGATACAAAAAATGCTACCGACAAAGTAGTAAAAACTCAGGCTGGCTTGTCTAGCCCTGTACGCTGGCTCGATAATACGACGTTGGTATATCGTATTCATACGCCCCAGGAAACAGCCGATTATGTTTTGAACATCGAGGGTGGCGAGGCCAAGAAGATTCGTGATGTAATTCATACCGATGGCGTTGATCGCTGGTACTATTACTAGTATGACTTCATGGAAAGAGACCAGTGACACGCTCGTTAAAGAATTTCTCTTTGCAAACTTTGCAGAAGCGTTGGCGTTTGTGAATAAGGTTGGCAACGTTGCGGAACAGCAGCAACACCACCCAGACATTGAGCTGAGTTGGGGCAAAGTGATTGTTCGGCTGACAACGCATGACAAAGGCCACGTTACCGACAAGGACCGAACGCTCGCAAGGGCGATTGACGCTTTGTAGGCAGTTCTCTAGCATAGAGTTATGTCCACAAAAGTCCAGAAACTAATACGCACACTCAATTCGTATTATGCAGATCACGCCAGAACATTACCCTGGCGAATACCCGAGCAGGATGGTTCCTTCGATGCCTATAAGATCCTTGTGTCAGAAATAATGCTTCAACAGACACAGGTTCCCAGGGTAATCCCGAAGTACGAGGAATTCTTAAAAACATACCCGACCCTTGAGCGGCTGGCAAAAGCCAGTCTTGCAGAAGTGCTTAGGTTGTGGAGCGGGCTTGGTTATAACAGACGGGCAAGATACCTTCATCAAACAGCACAAATGTTGCACCAGACAAATAATTCGGAAATCCCTGCAGATCTTGATGAACTTCAAAAGCTACCAGGTATTGGCTACAACACGGCCGCAGCTATTGCCGTGTATGCGCATAACAAATCCTATGTGTTTATAGAAACCAATATCAGGACTGTGTACATACACCATTTTTTCAAAGACACAGTGGGCGTCAAAGATGAGCAGATTATTCCACTGCTTGAAGCGTCGTTAGAGGGTCAGAATCCACGCGATTTCTACTGGGCATTGATGGACTACGGCACGTACCTTAAACGAAAAGTAGGCAATAAAGCTACACAAAGCACTGTCTATAAAAAACAGTCGCAATTTCAGGGCTCGCTTCGTCAGCTTCGGGGGCAAGTATTAAGAGAGCTACACAAGAGCAAGCTCACCAAAAAACAACTTATGCATCGTTTAGCCGATGACAGAGCGGGGCTCGTAATAAATGATCTTGTCGATGAGGGCCTGATCTATCTTGATCGTAAGTGTTATGCGCTTGGTTCTCTCTAGATTGTGGTAAAATGGCACAAGAATATAAGCATAAAGGTTATTTAGTTCATGAAAAAAAGATTACAAATTATTGCAGCCACATTACTGCTTGCTGGCCCACTCGTAGTTAGCCCATTGGCCATGGCCGAGAGTACGACTTCTGGTACGTCAAGTTCACCCTCCGCAACGACCGAGAACGAAAACGAGGCGGAAAAAGAAACAGAGACTCCAGAGCAAGAAATTAAGCGACTTACTGAGGCGGAAGACAAAAAAGACACCAAAGAGCAGCGAATAAAAAGCCGCGTCGCTGAGTTCAAAATTAAGTTAACGGTTGCGGAGATAGCCAAGCTAAAAACCAAGTGTGTTGGTGCCCAAGCAGTCCTAAAAACAGTCGAGACTCGTGTCGATAACGGTGTAACAGCAAGAAGTAACGCATACGATGAACTGCTTTCCCACCTAGACGGCATTATCAAAAAACTCAAAGCAGCCAATGTCAGTACGACGCAACTCGAAGAAGAGCGTGCTGTTTTGAAGACCAAAATTGATGCGTTCAAGACTGACCTGGCAAAGTATAAAGTAGCATTGGCCGATACACGAGCCATGGGATGTGCTGCAGACCCAAGTGCGTTCAAGGCTTCGCTGGAGGCAACTCGTGCTGCTCGCAAAAAAGTTGCAGATGACGCAGCTGATATCCGTAGTTACGTAACAAGCACAATCAAGCCGACTCTCAAGGCGCTTCACGATGAACTTGACTCTACAAAATCCACCGATACAGAAGGAGCTAACTAGTCATGGACACGAACAGAAGCCCAGCAGAAGCAAGTGATAACAGCGACGCGGTATCAATACCTGTAACAGTTAGTGCTGCGAACAAACCCGCCACACCCGCTCCTTTACCAGTGACTCCTAGTGTTGCGAGTGCGCCAGTACTGCCACCTGAAGAGGTTGAAGAAGTTGATCAGAAGGCAGTCGAGGAGAGCCCGGTTGTTGAAGCTATAGCAAGTCAGATGTCTGAGCCCAGCCTAACCTCCGCCGAAGTGCCGGCTCCAACCATAAAAGACGACATGCCTGTAGCAAAACCAATGGGCAGAAGCCTTCAGGAATTAGCGGCAGAAGAAGACGCGCGTAATAACCCAGCTGCTCCAGAAGTTCCTGTAGAGAGCCCAGAACCAAACAAGCCTAAGTCAAAGAAAAGCCCAATAGTCTTTGTGGCTGTATTGCTCGTACTAGCCCTTGTTGGCGGCGGTGCGTTTGCATATTGGCAAAGTAGCAACAAAACAACGCCTACGGCTAGCACTAATAACACCACCCAGACTGAGAAAAAGGTAAATGCTGACGACATCAACAAAGTCAGCACGGATTTAGACACAAGTTTAAAGAAAATTGACGATACAAAAGACTTTAGCACGACCGATCTAGCTGACGCTGCACTCGGGCTATAGATGACGCTGCTGTTTGCAGGGTAAAACATTTACCAGTACACTGTCGGCTATGACAGATTCATTTCAGAATTTTGAATCAGACAAACTGGTTAGTTTGCTTCAAAATGGCAGTCTAGGGGTTTTGCCGACTGATACATTATATGGACTTGTGTGTGCTGCAAAAAACAAGGCGGCAGTCGAACGACTGTATGAACTAAAATCTAGAGAAAAAAAGCCAGGGACAATTATTGCTGCCGGCATAGATCAGCTCGTAGAGCTGGGCCTAAAGCGTCGTTACTTGAAGGCAGTTGAGGGCTACTGGCCTGACGCGGTGAGCATAATCATTCCCACCATTGATCCAAGTACAGACTATTTACGACAAGAATTGCTTGGATTAGCAGTGCGCGTTGTTGCAGACAAGAAACTGATTGAATTACTTCTGCACACGGGGCCTTTACTAACGACGAGTGCGAACCTCCCGGGAGAAAAGCCGGCGGACACAATAGAGGAAGCCAGAGAATATTTTGGTGACAAAGTAGATTTCTACGTGGATGGTGGTAGCCTAAAAGATCGCAAACCGTCTACCCTCATTCGGATTGTTGACGATGCCGTTGAAATCCTGCGCGAAGGTGCTGTTACAATAAGAGGGTGACCGACTACAACACCCAGACACCTCATCTAGCTAGTTTCGTGATTTTAAAAAATCCTGCGGGTAAAATCGCCATGGTTCTGCGAACGGGCACGGGCTGGATGGATGGTCACTTCGGATTGCCTTCTGGCAAAGTTGAAAATTGCGAAATGTACAAGGCAGCTGCTGTGCGTGAAGCATTTGAAGAAGTCGGCGCCGTAATCGATCAACGTGATCTTAAGCATGCGATCACGCAACATTATCTCGAAACAAAATATCCAGAGAACAGCTGGGTTAACGTGCTGTTTTTGGTCGAGAAGTGGACTGGTGAACTAGTCAACAAGGAGAAAGATAAACATGGTAATATCAGTTGGTTTGAGCCTGAGGCTCTTCCCGATAACACTGTTCCTGCTGTTCGACAGGCTTTGGAAGAATATGCTAATGGGAAAAATTACTGTGAATTTCAATGGGAGGAATAATGACATTTGATGAATATCAAAAGCTTGCCCTAACCACTGCGCACAACCATCCAGATGCGCTTATGGATAAAACCATTTGGGCTATGGGTGTCGCTGGTGAGGCTGGTGAAGTTGTCGAAAAATGGAAGAAGATTGTTGCCTACAAGGAAGGTGTCGTCTCGGAGGAGGACAAAGAAGATTTGCGTAAAGAGCTCGGTGATGTAGTTTGGTACATCGCGGTTTTGGCGCATAGTCTGGGGTTATCTTTTGAGGAAGTTATGCGAACAAATGTTGCAAAATTGGCGGATCGCAAAAAGCGAGGAGTCATCAAAGGCAAAGGAGATAATCGTTGAATAATATTGAAGAATCTATCAAGGCGTATGTTGGCCAGGCAAATATTATACAACTTGGGACTTCTGAGAATGATCAACCGTGGATCTGCACCCTACATTTCTACTCTGATGCTGACTTAAACTTCTATTGGTGCAGTACAACCGATAGGCGGCATTCGAAAGAACTTGCGCACAATTCTAAGGCTGCCTGCTATGTGTTGGTGCACGAAAATACACCAGAAGAGGATTACGTTATTGGAATTTCCGTAGAAGGAAAGGCCGAATTGGTCCATGGCGGTGAAGTAGCTGCTGCCGTCAAAGGTTATGTAGAAAAACTCGGTAAAGACGAGGCTACTTTACAGAGTATTCTTTCAGGTAAAAAGCCTTTCTATAGGCTAAAAGCTGAGCAGGTTGTTCTGTTTAACAACAAGGACTTTCCAGAAAACCCACGCCAGGTGTTCAGACTAAACTAGCTTATTTAACAAACTTTTCGCGGAGCCATTCGTCCAAAGAGTCGCCACCACCACCGGCCATACCAACGACCATGTCACCTTTATCCATGTGTTTTTGAATGGTAGTTTTGAGTGTTTCGTCACGCTCCATGGCTGTTGCCATGGAAGGATCTGCCAGGTGTGTAATGAG
>CAZXTE010000013.1:0-13358 GCA_964643545.1 uncultured Candidatus Saccharibacteria bacterium | reverse complement strand
GGTCCTCTATTAATAGCGGTTTTTTGTGCCTTCGATAGTCGTAGTATATATAGCTAGAGGAGCCGATTATTGTTCCTAGTAGCAGGGTGGCTGAAACAGCCCTTACACCAGTATTTGCCAACGTTGTTTTAACGCCTAAAACAACCGTTATATTCACATCTGCAATATCCTGTGCCGAACCGTTCGATGAAACAAACGTCGCTGCTTCGTCGAGTGGGTTATGGTCCACAGAATTATCGCTCAAATCAACGATGTCAATATTATGCTCTGAAAGATCGTAATTGGGTGTTGCAACGTATATTTTCTGAAAATCGGGTGATTGCAAAAAGCCAACCGCACCCGACTGCAGCTGAATCGTGCTGAGAAGCGCACCATTTCCAGCATCGAGCACTCGAATCTTATCTGCATCTGGCAGAGAGCTTGGTGCAGGCACGAAGGTATAGATCTTTTTGCTATCAAATGTTATGGCCATACCAGCAACGTGCACACCCGCAGGAAGACTCCATGACACATCAAGCGTGTCATCGCTAATTTTGTAACGGAGCACTTTACCGCCAGTCATGCAGGGCACAAAGTAGTAAGGGTACGTAATGTCAGGTGAGAACCCTATAGTTGTCGCATCTGGGTTAATGTCGCACGGTATGGATATGCTTTTTATAATAGTGTCAGTTGCTGGATCTATAATTTTTATTGTGTTTTGACCGGTCACATACATTTTGCTATTTGTGCCACGCCAAACAGTGACCGGTGCTTCACCTATAGCGATATCTTTGAGCCAGGTGTTAGTCGCGACATCAATGACAGAGACGGATGTGAGTGACTGATTCGGGACGTAGTACTTACCCCCATCGCTCGTAAAGTCGCCTTTGCCAGCACCGGGGTTATCTGGATACGATGCAGCATTGGTCAACGCAACCGGCGGGCTGGCAGTAGATGCATCAAATTTTTGAGGCTTGGTTCCTGCTCCATCTAGTCCGCCTGTATAAAATATATTCAAAGCTGGAGATGGCGCAACAAAGAGGGTCGGTTCAGACGTACTTACAGGCCACCCAACGTTTGGGTTAATTGCATGGTCGGACAAACGCAATTGATTAATCTTTGAGGCAGACAGATCAGCGCTAAAAGTCACAAAATATGCATATCCCGTGTTTTTAATTACCTTTGCTTTTATGGCATTATTCCCGTCTGGCAGACCCGTTAAATCTACTGTCCACTTGCCGTCCGTTCCAGAAATTGTCTGTGCCAGCACCTTTGAGTCTCTCTGGATTAAAACCGTTGAGGTGGGATCTGTCGTCCCCGATATTTTGAAGCTGTTCCCTGCAAAGGATTGACCGTTCGTTGGGCTCGTTATGGTAATGGACGTTGCTGCAGCGCCTACAACAGGTTGGAGAACAGCGTTCAAAGAGTAGCTAAGAAATCCTAAGGCCACGACAAAATAGCGGAGTTTTAGCTTACGCATTGCGCTTATTGTAGCAATAACTGGTTAGTTTTTCCAGGCGCGAGACAGAGAGCGAAGGGCAACTATATAGGCCGCCTGCCGCATGGACATACCCGTTCTCGCCTGCGTCTGCAGGACCTTTAGGGTAGCCTCTTGCATTTTACTTTCTAGTTTTGTAAAGACATCTGTTTTTGACCAATGTTCTTTGTGTCGATTTTGATACCACTCGAAGTAACTCACAACCACTCCCCCGGCATTAGCAAGCACATCTGGCACAACCTTGATCTGTCGTTTTTTAAGCACTTCATCGGCTGCCGGTGTTGTCGGGCCATTGGCTAGCTCAAGAATAAGTCTGGCTTTGGTTTTCTCGGCAACTTCGCTATCTATCGCTCCTTCCAAGGCTGCAGGCACCAATATGTCGGCATCAACAGTAAGTGCAGCATCTGCAGGCAGTATCTCGGGGGAAAGCCCCAATGATTGCGCAGCTTCGACTAAATTTCCGTGTTCTCTTTTGGCTTTTTCGAGGGAAAGCACATCGTTAAAGCCCCCGGCCAGATAAATCGTTGCACGAGAGTCCGACAGGGCCACAACTTTTATCCCCTTTTCTACCATAAAGTGAGCCGCATAGACGCCGACGTTACCAAAACCCTGAACTGCTGCAGTCATCTTTTGCGGGTCTTCGCCCAGATGCTCCAGCATAGCTAAAAGCACATAGACACCACCAAGACCAGTGGCTTCTGTTCTACCCAACGAGCCACCAT
This sequence comes from uncultured Candidatus Saccharibacteria bacterium, assembly GCA_964643545.1. Classification (GTDB taxonomy): domain Bacteria; phylum Patescibacteriota; class Saccharimonadia; order Saccharimonadales; family AWTP1-31; genus DAISWP01. The sequence continues at coordinate 11,159 of CAZXTE010000013.1, read as the reverse complement.
GCTCTAATAATTTCCCAGTGACCACTGCCGGGTCTCCATACTCATCAGCAATCCAGCCCATAACCTGCCCATTCGTATTCACGTCAGGTGCTGGCACATCTTTGTCGGGGCCAATGTGTGGTTTAAGCTGTCGAGCGAATGAGCGTGTTAGGCTCTCTAGCTCTGTGCTAGATAGAGATTTCGGATCTACCGACACCCCGCCCTTACCCCCTCCGAATGGCACGTCGACGATAGCGTTTTTAATGGTCATCCACAAACTAAGTGCCTTCACTTCATCTTCGTCGACTTGCGGGTGAAAGCGCAGGCCACCTTTGTATGGCCCGCGTAAACTGTTGTGCTGCAAACGATAACCATGTGCGGTATTTTCGGTGCCATCATCAAGACTAAACGGCACATCTACTTGTATGTTGTTCTCGTGTGCGAGCAATGTCTGTATAAGCCCTTGGTCGATATTGGCGATCTTGGCTGCTTCTTGTAAGTTTTTTTGTGCACTCTTCCATGGATTCACAACAAACAGTATACGCCCTCGCAGAATACGCGTTGTGATTCAAAAAAAGCACACCCTTGCCCCATGCAAAGAGAAAATTCTTTGCATGGATAGTGAGGATTTGCACGAAAGTGAAAGTAAAACAGCTTCCGCTGTCTTACGGAAGCTGTAGTTGCAAAACGAGCTGGAGGCGCGGACGAGATTCGCACTCGTGTACAAGGTTTTGCAGACCTTTGCCTAACTCCTCGGCCACCGCGCCATAATCACTCAAAGATTATAGCAAGCCGTACTGAGCATAGAAATAGCAATGCTTAGGAGAATCGAAGCGGTTGCCCGTTGAGAATACCTAAACCGCGACGTGCGATAACAAACTCTTTGTCATCCTGACCCTTAGTATCGGTATAGGCCTTTTGAATGTCTTGTTCTGAGACCCACACACTCTCGGAGTGATCTTCCGGCTTAAGGTTAACCTGGGCTTCGTCAACAAACTGTGCAAAGTATACAATCTCAACTGAGTGAGATTGCTTTACGTTATTAGTATAGGTGAACGCGCTAAAAGGGTCACCTACCACTATGTCAGCATCAAACTCTTCCATGATCTCGCGTTTTAAAGCATCAGTTAATGCTTCGTCAAATTCAACGTGCCCGCCAGGGAGCTCAAACACACCGGGAAGAAACTGCTTAGTTTCAGCTCGCTTGGCGAGGAATATTTTATTAATGCCGTCTACCTTTTTGTGTATCAGTGCACACACTGTTATTAATTGTTGTTTGTTTGACATGTTAACTCCCTACGTACTATATAGACTACTAGAAATATCTACGTTGTGCACGGGCAACAATAGAGCCATTGGCCGAATCAATATCATGCAAATCGTATACTGGAGCGTCTATACCGAACAGTACGAGAGCAATCTTCCCGTCTTTCGAATATCGAAGTGTGCCCATATCAACATCATGCCATGCAGCTTGTTCTGCGGACATCGCCAGTGCGTACGGAGTTATGCTACCACCGCCCTGCCTATCAAGTTGCGTCAACATAACCAGACCAGCGTCAAGTATAACATCGGACACGCCATCCACGGCCTGCTTTGCGGAGGGGGCAACTTCGAGACGAGTTTTATCTAGTCGTGTAGCAACAACGTGGTCGAACGCGGCAAATCTGTCATCTATCGTTACGATGCCTGCCCCTGTCGGCATTCTGCCATTCTGTATCGACAAAGCAGCATCCTGCGGGGCAAGACCTCCATAGTGCACATCGGCAATTATGTCTTGTCCGTGGGCAACAGGAAACGGCAAATATGCCTCATGTAAAGCTTCTGGGGGCATACCAACGGGACCATTAATTGTCATTCCTGTAAACTCCTTCAAAAATAAAAAGATTGCCGGTTATGGTAATCTAGAATATTATACATTAGCACTATTTTTATTCTATGTCAATATCCATAGCCACTCTCGTGTTACTGTGCGGGCACTTTACGCGAAACGATTATATGGGCTGGCTGTCTATTTGAGCCCAAAACGCATCGGCCCAGTTTTTATAACTCAGGTTATTGGGGTGGAACAGATCTGGGGCAAAGCCAAAAATACTTGCGTGTTCTGTAGTTTGTTTTTGTAAGTCAACAAAGTGTAGCTTCGGGTAATGCGCCAATTCTTCCTCAATTATCGTGCTGGCTTCTTTGCCGGCGGAAGTGCGCCCCGGTCGACTATTAAAAAGTGGCATATTCGAAACAAATGCGCCATCTGGTAACGAAGCGAGCACTTTTCTAAACGAGCTGCGAAATGTCTTGGCATTAAATTGCACCATGTCATTTGCACCAATCTCTATGGTTACGACGTCTGCAGGTATAGATCGTGCACTACTCGCTTGCTCCCGCAGGTAGTCCTCCATCTTGGCGCCAGACTTACTCACATTGATGGTCTGAATTTTCTTCCCTGTTTTCTTCTCTAATCGAGAAGCAACAATACCAACGTAGCCCCGCGCCGGGCTCGTGGCGCCTATACCCTGTGCTGCCGAATCGCCCAACGCCAGATAGGTTATTTCTCCTGGTCTTTTGGCGGCTTCCAGCCAGTACTTTTTAAAGTGGCCAATACTCGTTACTAGCCAAATCAGTGCAAAAACCTCTATCAAAAACAGTGAGCCCACTATCATCAGTATCATACGTAACTTCTTCTTTCGTTTACTCTTTTCCATACCCATAACTAACGATACACGTAAGTACCTGCAACTACTAACGCGCCTATGTGTTAACCCTCAATAGGGTCGCGAGATATGCAGCCAGGGATTAGAACTTTTGACTCGTCGTAAATACTATTGTCACCGCGATATTCTTCCCATGATTTTTGTAAGGCGGTTATCTTCTTCAGGGTACTGTCTCTTATTGAGTCATCTAGATAATCAAACGGGCAAAGATGGCTTGGAGGATTTCCACCTTTTAGAACCCCGATCTCTACCAAGCCCATGCCTGCATAATTTTTTGCATCATAGTTACTGACTTCCGCTATAACGTCACCTGCCTTAACTTTGTCACCCTTTTTAACTTTTACATTCATAACGTGCTCTGTCTCGAAAATTAACTCGCTACCCTCTCCCTTAACCATAACGCTGTAATCGCTACTATATAGCTTCGGTACATCGAACACTTCGCCGTCGATCAACGAGTGCACCTTTGTACCCAATGGCAAAATGAAGGTTGGTTGTGGGTTCTTTTTCGCAGGTCCTGCTGAGTTGGCAGGAACTTCAAATCCGTAATCAAAGAACACGCGATTAAATTCTAGTTTTTCTTTGGTAAATACAAAGTCCCCCGCTTTGTTGGTTGTCGCATCGTATTCCTCCAGAATAACGCCTAGATGCTTTATCTTGACTTCACTTTTTTTTGCGACCACCTGGGAGTTTGACGAGGTGATTTTGGTGTCCTTATTTTTGCCCACGACAAAGAAGCCCACGCCAGCTATCGCTGCAATAATAACGATGATGATAAGCATTTCGACCAGGGCAAAACCGAGTTGTTTTTGTTTTGTTGTTTCCATAGTGTCATTGTAAAGTGCTTATGTAAAAAATACAATCTGTTATGCAGGTTTCCGCTGCTCCTACATCAGTTAGCAAAGTGACCTATGCCCCAAAGTGTTACTGTAGCTTTGGATCGCAAAGTAACAACCTACGGCTAGAGCACAAGTTTGGCACTCTTCACAAAGCCACCAATTTCTTTATCGAAGTCACCGCAATAGATTCGGTAGCTCTTCGAGTCAAGCTTCACTAGGTTAGGGTCGTTGCAGTCCAGCCCCGTTTCTTTATAATCACCGAATGTCAGGCCATCTGTTGATGTGGACGTGACAAGTTTTTTTGTGTCATTGATAAAGTAATAGAGCAGGAGTGTCCCGTCATCTGCCAGCCGTACATCTGGGTGCTCACCAGAAGTGGCAACCTTGCCCCCACCAATTCGATACCCGTCTTCTAGAGCCCAATTCATCAGGTCTGACGACGTAGCGCTATATATGTAATGGGGCCTTACACCTTCACCCGGTCTTGGCAAATCAGAGAAATAAACATGCCATTTTCCGTCCTTGAGCTTAACAGGCGTAGAGATGCCCGATATATCTTTGACTCCGGTTGGTGCCAGTATCCTTTTACCTGCCTCTTTAGCAAACGTCAGGCCATCGCTACTAATCGCTGAGCCGATGCCACCCCCGTCAATGAAGTACAAACGGAATCGTCCATCATCCAGCCGCATGACTCTGGGCATACCAGCCCCATCCCCTAGACGCGCGCCTGCCTCGGCTGTAAATTCCAATCCGTCCTTGCTCGTTGCACTAACTATCCCCTTTTTTTGTGCGAATGCATATATGCGCCAGCTTCCGTTGTCGAGCTTAATCGCCGAAACGTCTGCAACTGGCAATCCTGCTTGTACTCCAAATAAACTTGGCTGGAGTCGAACACCAGGTTCGAACTCAAGACTGGCAGCTTTGGAGTTTTGAGCTGGCCCAACCTTTTGTGATTTTTGTGGTGGTGTTTTGTCTTGATTTTTAACTCGTGTGAATGTCAAGACCCCGACACCCCCAATTATCAATAACAGAACAAGTAGCAATACATAATGTGTGAAGCCATTTTCGTTTTTCATATATACAGTATATTTCGTTTATGGTTAAGCAGCAAATAAACTCCGCCGTTAACAGTCATGGGGGGCCCATTAGGTTACGTCAATTTAATTCAGCAATTGCACTACTTCTCATTTTTTACTATTCGACCGAGATAGAGCAGACAACACTATCTGGCACTCTTGACACTCGAGTGCCAATTTACTACAATAAAAGTACAGAGCCGTAAGTGCTCTCCGCCACGTTACATAATAACGAAAGGAGAATATATTATGAGCAATCTTATGCGGTGGGATCCCTTTGCAGAACTAAGTACGCTGCAAAAACAATTCTTTGGAGATGATCTTTTGTCATCGTTTAAGGGCGTGAACATTCCTACCACTGATGTCTACACAAAAGACAACACACTGGTAGTTGAGGCCCACCTCCCAAATTTTGAGCAAAAAGATGTAAACATACAGGTGGATGGAAATGCGCTTGTCATCAGTGCAGAACGCCATGAGAAAGAAGAAGATAAAGACAAGAAGTATGTCGTTAGAGAAAGCTCGAGTAGCTTTTACCGTCGCGTGGCACTTCCGCAGCGAGCCGATGCCGATAGTGTAGAGGCCCACCTAAACGAAGGTGTGCTTAAGGTCAGTGTGCCACTCACACCCCTACCAGAGCCAAAAAAAATAGAAGTACGAACAAATAAGAAGTAGTACTGTCGATAACGTGGCATAGCTAAAATGAGGCTCATTTGGAGCCTCATTTTATAATCTTTTGTCTATGCTCTGACTACCAACTAAGGCCAGTGCCGAAGCTCCCGCTTGGCAATGTGGCAACTTTTGTGACTTGGTAAGGGCTTGAGGCAACCACTGTCTTGATGCCCCCATCCGCGACTACACCAATATAGTTGCTACTGTTCCAAACAATTGTATTTGCGTTTGAACTGCCTCCATAGCAACCACCCATTGTCTTGGTCTCGTCAATCCAAGCCATAAGAGTTATTGGTCCTCCAGTAGCTGCAACCTTAACCACAGCCGGGTGAACCGTTGTCTTACATGTTGCTGTGTCCACAACGGTGTTATCCATAAGTCTCATAGCTAGCGTTGTGCCACCAGGGGACCATGTCGCATCGGTGATATATGAGTTTCGCGCGCCATTAACCCACTTGCTTGGAGCCGTTTCGTAAACCAATTTCTCAACACCTGCAATTGTCTTGGTATACAGCTTGTTCGAATCATTAATCCAGCAGGAGTACGCTAACTCATTTGTTGAACCCGGTCGCCTTCCAACCAGCCAGCAGGAGTTAGTATTTGCTCTAACAGAACTCGGCGTACCCCCTGTTTTAACTGAGTAGATATTGCCTTGTCGTTCATAGACGAGGGTGGCATTATCACCGAGCATGTCATACCTACCAACCCAGACATCATAGTCAACCCCACCCGGACGCTTATCTATTGCGGTTATTAACGACACTGCACCCGTAGCTACATCTACGGATTTAAAAGCATATTTTGTACTAGAGTACGTCTCATCAAGAACAATAATTTTTTTGTTGTCTGAAGACCACGCAAGTGGACTATTCCCCAAGACCCCACCTATGTCCTTTGTGTAAATTCTGAGTGGCGATGTGTTTGGAGTTCTTATGGCCTTTATCCACAATGAGCTACCCCCACCACCACTTGGCGACTCAGTAAATGCAATGTACGTCCCGTTATTGCTAAGCCTTGCGGCGCTTTGGTAGTACTTATCCTGTTTTTGGGCTGCCTGTGTAACCGTATTAGCTCCCGTTGCGGTGGTTGTATTTATATACTGATCTGCTGGCCATTTGGGCGTGTTATATGAATACACAAGCGGCGTTGATGTATATGGGACAGAGGCGTGACTCCTGCTCAATACGTACACACCTACACCGGCGATCAGAGCGGTAACGAGAAGCGGTGCCAAAAGGTGGGCGGCACCAATTTGGTTCAGTTTTTTAAAGTGCTTTTTCATTTTTTGTTTCCTTATATTATGTACATGATTATTTCATAGGCATAAGTATTTTGCAACTGCATACGTCCCTAGGGTTATCTCTATTGTTGCATCCTGTATATGTGTCGCGAAGTATTCGAGTTGTCGATTAACCTCTCGCTATTTCTCTGCTTGCCACAAAATTCGGTCGACTGGGCCTTTCTGGGTTTGCTTTTGTATATTCTTATAAGATTCTTCTAAGATTTTTGCAAGGACTGGAAGCTCAATATCGCTGAGTCTTTCTATATAGACACAGAAGCCCGTTGTCGTATGCTTGCCCAACTGAGATAGTAACGATGAATAACGAGTTGTGCCGTCCATTATATAAACCGTGATCTTGCCTTTTCGTGGGTAAAAAGCCAGGGTGTGTGCCTCTCCCTTTCGACCACTCGAATACTCATACTTATAGACCCCGAAGCCGATGGTGCCTATTCCATATAGAATTGGATCTTCGCCGCTGATGCGCTTCATTATTTCCACCAATGTTTGCGCATCAGCCTTCAGCGACTGGTCATCTAATGAACCCAGGTATTGCTCTACCGTGATATCGTTTCTTTCATCGGCTTTACTCATGCGGCCAGTATATCAAAATAAAAATCCCCTCAAATCCAAGGTGTGCGCAACAAAGGATAGCTTCGACAAGTGAAGACTGCTATCCTTCGACCACTACTTCAAAACCGCCGTATGCCATCTTCGTCATATCATTTGGCATCTCGAAATTGCCTAGATCCTTAAAGCTTTCGCTCATCTCTTCCATTACTTTTTTATTTACCTCGTCGCGATGTTCTTTGGACTCAAAAACAATAAAAGAGAACCACACATTCTCATCATTACCCGCACCGGTCATCTCAGTATAGGCGCGTGATTTTTCGTCACCCATTTCCTGCTGCTTAAGGTCATCCCCTCTACACTCAAAGTATTGAAGGGCGCCATGCTTCATCCAGGCATCGCGCCCCATTTCTGCCATTTTTTCGTATTCAGCCTCTTTACCCTTGGGGACTACAAGTATAAATCCATCGATATATTTAGCCATAATATTTACTCCTTTTATTAATACTTTTCCATTATCAGGATAGCACTTAAATGAGGTGGGGGGGCTTTGCGGGAGTCTAGTTACTGCCGTTTCAGGTACATATATTCTCGATAACTAACGACGTATCACGTAGATCCTATAATGCAGGCTTAACTGGGGCTATGTCGCCTAGCCGTAATCTACCAGTCGAGGTTGTTAATATAGGTTGTGTTGTTTGGCCGCTTGAATACGGTCGTAAGACTGTACGGGCTTGTAGCACCTATAACTTTGACACCTGCATCAGTCACTAAAGCGATACCCCCGCCCTTGTTCCAGGCAAGCACGTTACCGAAAGAAGCACCGCCCATACCCCCACACCCCGGTCCGTGAGTCTTTAGTACGTCAGTATATGTCAGAAACTGTAGGTTCTTACCATCAGCATTGATCACATTAACATCAGGACGATATGTCCATTTACATGTAGCCGTGTCGACAACAGTTAGGACTGTTCTTTGCAAAGCCAGCTTTGCGCCATCGTGAGACCATGCAACCTTTTCAACATATGTGTTTGTTGCCCCATTTGTCCAGTTTGCAGCAGGCGAAGCGTATATTACTTTCTCTGCATTAGTATCTGCCTTAGAGTAAAGCGTAGTGCGCTGGGCGCTTTGGTTATAGCACGTGTATGCAACCTCCATGGCCGTCCCAGGTCTACTGCCAACTAACTGGCAGGAATCACCGCCACCGTGCACAACATAAGGTGTTGAGCCTGACTTAACGGCATATATACCCCCCTGACCAAGCTCGTACACAACAGTCTGATTATCGCCAAGCATGCTAATCCTACCAACCCATTTGGCCACACCAGACTCCAACGTAGAGATTGTTGCAAGCAAAGTAACTGTACCGGTAGCAGGATTGAGCGCTTTAAGACCGACTAAATTGCCCCCTAAAGAAACCGGATCGCTATAGATTATGCGCTTACCGTCTGGCGACCAAATAAAGTTCTCTACATTACCAATGCCATTAGAGAAAACTCGGGGTGGAGCAATCCCGACTCTATTAAGTGGCTTTACTGTAATTCTGCTATTAACACTTCCGTTCTGTGTTTCAGCGTAAGCAATTTGCGATTTAGCTGGGTCATACTTTCCGTCGCTAAGCCAATACTTATCACTTGTTTGTTCTGCTTGAGTTAGTGGGCTCGTGCCCTCTGCTGTTACGGTCTTAATGGAATAGACTGCCTTTGCCGGATTTGTATAGTCCTGGGTCGAAAAGAGTACTGGTGTTGATGAATAGGTCGTTCGAACTAGTGTCGCCGCACGACTTTTATTCAGGACATACACCCCCACCGCCGCAATAAGCACAGTAACAATTAGTGGTGCCACCAAGTGGGTGGCACCAATTTGGTTAATTTTTTTCAAGTGGTTTTTCATTGTTTTTTTCCTTAGATTATGTAAGCAATTATCTCATAGCCATAAGTGTTATGCAAAATCAATTGCTGCGAGCACCCTCCTACTTTTGCATATTCAACCTGCACAGACCTATTCTAGGCCTGCTGAGCAATAAGCATCTCGTCTATTATCTTGGCGAGGCCATCGTTCTCGACCGATTCACACACAATATCAGCTTGTGATTTTAGCATGTCAGTCGCATTGCCCATTGCCACTTTTAGCCCCACGGATTTAAATAAGTGTACGTCGTTATTAGCATCACCCACGCCTATTACCTTTTCCTTAGGAACTCCAATCATTTCAAGCAACGTAGCAACTGCATGCTCTTTTGTCGCTTCTCTATGCGTAATATGTATATCGATATCTTTACCTGTCCACGAAGTTACACCTGATGCACTTATAGTAGACACATCGGCTAAGGTATCCAGAATCTTAGCTGCATCCGCTTCAGTACACTGCATAAGGTACATGACATTGACTGGTGTTGTTACCAGTCTGCCTTTCGCTATTCCACCTTCACCTACAAGTTCATTGCGTATCAACAATTCATAGGGGTATGGTCCACATATCTCCAAGACACGCTGCACATCGTTTGGTTCTATGTCACATTCCCAGAGTATTTTCCCGCTGCGAGGATCCACAATTTCTGTTCCCGCTGATATAACACATGGGTCTACTAAGCCGAGTGCGTCCAGAATTTTTTTAGCATTGCTTATGGGACGTCCGGTTGCAGCGCATAGTTTAAAAGACGCTTCAGCTGCCCTAATCGCCTTTATCAATCGCTCAGAAGGCAGTACATCTTGAGCATTGATAATTGCAGTGCCGTCTAGATCAAAGACGATAGCTTGATACTTCATCAGGTCATCATAGCAGATAAACTGGGAAAGAAAATTGCCTAGTAGCCGTTAAGCGCCCGCTTGGTACGCTTCTGTAATTCTGCCTAGAAGTACTTCAAGCTCTGCGGCATCAACATGCGTTTCTTCAAATGATGGAGGTGTAGTTTTAACTGCTAGGTTGGGCTGAATCTGTGCCACAACAATACCCCTTCTTTCTTGCGCTTCATCATGTTGAGCATGCCCATTAACAGCTCCGTGTAAAACAGAGGGCAAAACCACGCCTGGCTGGCCCGTATTTACACCCGCACCAGTAAACAAGGCCGATACATCACCGCCAGTTGCAGGGAAAACAATTTGACCATCTGGTTGCACTACATAGAACGTCCCTTGTCTATTAGTACGAAGATGTGCCGTTAAGCTACTTATATCTTTATGGGGCTCCGCAATAACATCGCTTGGTTGTTTGTCGTCGTCACTCACAACAACACGAACACTGGTATCTGTTTTAGAAAGATCAAAAAAGTGCATATCATATATACCTGGAATGCGCTCATCAAGCTGCCGCAGAATCCCCCGGAAAGCAACTTCACTTTCATAAACAACTTCTTTGCCGTTATCCATAAACTCCACTAGACTCGCGGGCAGTGCGGTAAGGTCCATGTCGGGCTGAGTAAGTCTTAGGCGAAAAGCATCTTTTGACTCAATCCTGTCTACACGTCGTAGGTAGCCATAGTCGCCACCCCTGCGCCCCGTTACATTTGCAGAGGTTAGTCGCGCTAGATCTTCCCGTCCTACTTCATCTACTATGCCTTCGAATTGTGCCACCAATGCATCTAGGTCCGTGCCAGTAATTGGATTATCGATTGCCGTCCAGCCTTTATCGGCTAAATCATCGTGAACACCCACTATGTCTCCAGGCATGTCTAACTCCACATGTTTTTAACAAAAAAATAACTATAAAGCATTTGCATGATTAAGTCAAGTAATTCAGTCAATAAAAAAACTCCCAATCAAGGGAGCTTTTTTAGGTGTCGTACTGGTTCGCATAGTGCCACAAAGCTAAGACCTCACCACTGCAGCATCATCTAATACTGATTAGATTTTTCAACAAGGGGTCTAGTAGGCTTTTGTTGCGCCGCCTTCTACTGCTTTTTCAGCATTGTCCTTAGACATCATTGCACAAACAGTTGTTCCACATTTTTCATGCTTCCCTTTAGCCATGAAACCACCTGTCTTAGTTTGGACAATCTCTGGCGCTGACAATTCAACAGCCTTTTCCTTACACTTAA
>CAZXTE010000012.1:0-13656 GCA_964643545.1 uncultured Candidatus Saccharibacteria bacterium | reverse complement strand
CGGTCCAGTTGCCAAGGTGTGGGTAGTCGTAAACGGTAGGCCCACAGGTATAAAGCCCTACATTGTCCTTATTCTTGGGAGTAAAATCGCGCAAAGAACGCGCCATGGTGTCATATAGTCGCACGTGCTTGCTCCTTATCTAGCAGTAACTGCGCTTGCTTGATAATCTCAGCTAGTAGATCATTTTGATCCCAGCCAAACGTCTTAAAGCCCGCAGCGGCTGGATGGCCACCACCTCCAAAATGCCCAGCTAGGTCATTTGCTATCTTGCAACCAAAGTTGCAACGCAGCTTACCGGTTATTTTGCCGTCAGGATAGGTTTTAAGGGCGATGGCTATCTTGACTTTGTCAGCAAGCCGTAGCTCCTCTAGGGCGAGCACCCCTGGATTGTAGAGTGGGCTGTACTGTTCAATCTCTTTCCATGGAATAACTACCACTGCAAGTTGATCATCGCAGTAATATGAAATACGCTCCAGTAGCTTTGCCTTATATGCAATGATCGGCAGTGGTTTTATCATGGTCGTACGTCTTCGGGCATCGATCTCTGCGAGGCTGACACCCTGGTCGACCAGCTCACCGAGTATGTGGATAGATCTGCCTGTTACGGCCTCGGTTGTTAGGCCGAGCGAATCGGCAAGGATCGATGAGGCTAGAAACTCTGATGCTTCTTTGTTGATCTGCCACTTGCACGCCTGCGCAAGTTCGTAAATAACTTCACCCGTCGCAACTGCCTTATCGTTCGCCAGTAGAACATGCTCGACAGGGAGGTCGACTTCACTGGTGTGATGATCGATAACTATAAACGGCTGCCGGCCTAAATTTGTTATTTGTTTTGTTTTTTCTAGCTGCTCGAGCAAGGTGATGGACGAGCAGTCAACCATAATTGCGAGATCAAACGTTTTGGGTAGCTCCCTGCTGACGCGGTCGTAGCCAGGAAAATAACGCAAATAACCCGGTATATCAACGCCACAATACAGCGATACCGTCTTGCCTTTGTCGCCAAGTATATGCTCTAGTGCAAGGGCGCTCGCAAGACTGTCGGCGTCGGGGTTATCAGCCTGAATAACCACAATAGTCGTTGCCGCTTCCACAAGATCACCAACATGCTTTACCGCACTATTAAAATCCATCTTTGTAGTATAGCTAGTTATTGATTAATTGACCACTTGCCGGCCCTCGAGTGCTCGGCCAAGAGTGAGCTGGTCGGCATATTCTAAATCGACACCCACAGACAGGCCGCGGGCGAGTCTTGAGACAACCACACCCGTTTTTTGGAGCTGTTGTTGCAAGTAGAGCGCAGTTGATTCTCCTTCTACGCTTGCATTCGTAGCCAGGATCACTTCCTTAACGGCATCTTCCTCAATACGCGCCAGTAACTCTCTAACATGGAGTTGCTCGGGGGTAACGCCATCAATAGGAGACAAAACACCACCAAGTACATGGTATGTGCCGTGGTACTGACTTGTTTTTTCTAAGGCTACAATATCGAACGGCTCTGCAACGACAGCAACTAAGGTCTTGTCTCTTCGCGGGTCGGTGTATAGTTCTGAATACTCTTGTCCTTTTTGGACAAGCGCAAACGTTTTTTTGCAATAATCAATATCGTCGTGCAGCGTTGCTGCTGTTGATGCGATACGAGCCGCAAGTTGGCGATCATTTTTTAGCAAAAAATATGCATAACGCTCTGCGGTTCGTGGCCCGACACCAGGAAGCCCACCAAGTGCCTCAATCAGTTTTTCCAGTGCTGGAGGAAGGATTTGCATATGTCTCTACAAACCAAGATCACCCAATGCGCCCATCATTGGTTGCATCTTCTCTGCAGCAAGCTTTTGGCTCTGCTGGATGGCCTCTTTGACTGCGTCCTCCACCCAACGCTCAAGCTCACGGATATCATCTAAATCAACTTTTGCTGGGTCGATATGGATTTTCTTTATCTTCTGCTCCCCGGTAATCTCTACCCGTACTGCCCCGTCGCCTTGCTCGACGGTAATAATCTGCTTCTGCAGTTCTTTTTGTAGTTTTTTTACTTTTAATAGCATCTTTGCTTGATCGAATTTACTCATGTATCCTCCAGAAATTGTTACTCAGCTATTGTACCATCGATCAGGGGTTTATAGACAGATTGTGTCTGTGGTGCATGTGGCCACGCAATGAAGTAATGGCTTAGGTTGTACCAAGCAGAAGTCAGCACAGAAACAATCAAAAGTATACTTATGAGGTACTTTGCCACAGGATTGCGTGGGAAAACCGTAAACCACTGATCTAGTGTGAACGAGATGCCCGCTGCCACCAGTAAGTAGCAAAATGGCAAGAGAATCGCTAAACCAATTGTCCCGCCGAGCGAAGTTAAAATAATAGCAACACCAAAACCCCCGAGGACGAGTTTGCTACGATCAAGCCTCCTGTTTATCGCGTGCGTATATGCCCCCAACACCGAAAATATGAGAACAAAAAAGTCTAAGAGAGGGAGTCGTCCAAGCCATTGTCCGGGTGTGTTCGGCCCGAGCACGCCTAAGTATCCGACAGTCCTTAGTATATTCCGGGGCACATACGCCATATCATGCAGCCACGCGGCCGGCAATCCAAGAAAAGAGATAGCAAATTCTCTGCTCTGCAGATTGTACGCAAGTGGAGTCAGAAGCACGATCATTACGGCGACTGTAATAACGGCATAGAATGGAGATTTGAATATGGTGGCGATGCGTTTTCTTTGCCATACAGTCGCCAGAATAAACAGATACAGGAAGCCTGGTGTATACAAGAGAAGCGACACAGCAGCCCCAATCAGAACAATAAAGGCAGGGTGTCTTTGTTCTCGTTTGAGCCAAAGGTAAAAGCCAAGGAGCAATAAAATGCCAAACTGCATTACATCTGGCGTGCCTGTGCGACTTATGTGCAGGAACCACGCCGAAGTAATAAACAAACTGCTCGTAATAATGGCAACCTGTCGTCCGTACCAGTGTCTGACTACAAAATAGAATGTATAAGCAAAGCCAAACGCCATTAAGATACTCGCCATGCGAACATTCGCAGGGTTCATCCCGAACACGTGAACAATTAACTTCTGGACCAGTCGGTACGGTGCGTTAATCGGGTTGTTTATGATGCTATTCATCCCGCGCGTCAGAAGTAATGATTGCTCTGGCTGTGTTACGCCCGCAACCAAGCTGCCCAATTTTATCCTGAGCAAAGAACCTAGTAAGACAGTGCTTACGGCAATCATAAAGAACGGTTGCCAAGCACCTACTAGCCACACCCGAAGTTTACTCTTTCCCATAGTTCTTACGCTTAGTATAGCATTTAGTTAAAAGGATCCCGGTGTTTTGTGTCGACACTTCTGAATCGTTGCTTCTCTTTGTCGAAGTATAGCTCAACAGCGCCCGTAGGACCGTTACGATGCTTTTTGATAAATATGTCTGTTATGTTCTTTCGCTCGGTCTCTGGGTTGTAATAATCCTCGCGATATATAAAGGCGACGACGTCCGCATCTTGTTCAATTGAGCCTGACTCACGCAAGTCCTGCAATTGTGGAATTTGAGGACTCCTGCTTTCTACAGAGCGACTCAGCTGGCTGAGTGCTATAAGTGGCACATCGAGTTCGCGAGCAATACCCTTGAGTCCTCTGGAAATTTCGGATATTTCTTGGACTCTGTTGCCGTCACCACCAAATCGCGCTCCCCCACTCATGAGCTGAAGGTAGTCGACAATAATAAGCCCTAGCGGGCGCATGTGAGCCTCACGACGAGCTTTTGTGCGCAAGTCACTCACGGTGATGCCTGGCGTGTCATCTATAAAGATTTGTGCCTCACTCAGACTCCCCATAGCTTGTCCTATTTTCTCAAAATCAGTATCGCTTAAATTGCCTGTGCGTAGTGCCCATGCGTCAACACCGGACTCCATAGCAAGCATTCGATCAACTAGTTGCTCTTTGCTCATCTCGAGGCTAAACAAAAGGACAGGCTGCTCTGCCTTGAGCGCAATATTGTGGGCCAAATTTAGTGCCAATGCGGTTTTACCCATGGAGGGTCGGGCGGCGAGTATGAATAGATCGGATCGCTGCAAGCCGGCAAGGATGTTGTCTAAGTCCTTGAAACCAGTCGGTACTCCACGAATCTTTCCCTTGTCTTTATGTAACTCGTCTAGACGTTCAAAACTCTCGCTGAGAATAGTCTCTAGGCTAACCACATCTTGCTTAACATGTTGCTGGCTGACTTCAAAAAGACGACTTTCAGCCTGCTCTATGAGTGTTTGCAATGCCTGATCTTCCTGATACCCCAGCTCTACAATGTCTTGTGAGGCTTTAATGAGGCGTCTTCGCAATGATTTCTGTGAAACAATTTCTGCATACTGCTCAACATGAGCCGCGGTTGGTACGAAATTCGTTAGCTGCGTTAAATATGTCGCTCCACCCACGAAGTCGATAAAGCCCGTGCTTTTTAGCTGGTTCGCGAGCGTTAATACATCTATTGGCTGATGTTTCTCGTAGAGCTGCACGACAGCCTCGTAAATACGCAGATGCTTCGGGTCGTAAAAGTCATTAGGGGATACGGTGTCGGCCACCTTAACAATGGCATCGCTATCTATAAGAATAGCGCCAAGTAAGCTTGCCTCAGCATCAATATTCTGTGGTGGTATAATTGCTTTTTGATCCAACCTGTTCCCCCTCTAGCTTGTTATTAGGATTCTAGCACTTCTGCACTACCAAAAATATTGCTAACGCTCTCCAGTGATGGTGCTGTCGGCTTTGCCTTTGGTACTTTTTTCGCTTCGCTGGGAGTGCCTTTCTCTAATATCGTGGCAACGATTGATACATCCTTCTGCAATGTCTGCTTCATGATTTCCTTAAGGACCGTTTGATTCTTTGGATCCTTCAGCTGTTTCTGATGAAACGCGAAACGGAACTGTAGCGTTAGAGTTGTTCCGTCAAACAATGGCTCTGCCATTCTAAGAATGCCATACAAAGTGTTATGTTTTTTCTTAACTGTCTCTAGGGCTGTTTGCCAGGTTTCGTTTGATAAGTCAGTTGCCTTATCTGATGCAGATGTCTTCTTCTCTGGCGGGGCGTTTTTTGGTGCGGGCGTTGATTCTGTGCTCTCTTTTACTTCTGGTGAAGGGACTTGGAGAGGGGTAACAGGTGTAATAGGAGCAACGGTTTCCGCAACAACCTTTTGCTCTTGCACGCTGCCGTTCTGAAAAAGAGACTCAAGCAGGACTATCTCTAAAAGTCGGTCAGGCTGTGGGCTTGCCTGCACATCAAGTAGCGAGCGTAATAGGCTCAGATCTACGGCCGTGCCATTAGCTACTTCTTCACGAAGGTACGAGCCAAGTTGTTTTGCGATGCTTGCTGCAGAAGTGCCCTGCTCGGCTGTCCTTTGGATCAAAGACAGCAGTTGGGCTGGCTTTCCCTGTTGGATTGCAGTAGCAATTTCGCTGATTGTTGACTGATCAGATAGCCCAAGCAGTGATTCAACGTCGTGTTTCGTAATTTTAGGGCCGATATTCCTTGCTTGATCAAGCAGCCCGATACTATCTCGAAAACTTCCTGCGCCATGCTCAGCAATAAGCTGTAGCGTGTCGTCATCTATTACGATTTTTTCCTTGTCTGCGATAAATCGTAAATGTTTGCTGGCAACCAGAGGGTCAATCGGCTTGAATGAAAAATGCTGGGTGCGACTTACTATGGTTTCTGGTAGCTTATGAAATTCTGTAGTGGCCAGAATAAAAATAACGTGGCTGGGCGGCTCCTCAAGCGTTTTGAGGAGTGCATTAAATGCTTCTCGCGTAAGCATGTGTACTTCATCAATAATGTACACTTTATACTTCAGCGACGAGGGAAGAATGTGCACTTTGTCTCGAAGATCCCGGATCTCGTCAATGCGCCTATTACTTGCTGCGTCAATTTCGATAACATCAAGTAAAGTATCGGCGCTTTCGTTCGTAATGTTGTTTACAGCCCGAGCTAGAATACGGGCTACAGACGTCTTGCCCACTCCTTTGGGGCCCGTAAATAAGTACGCATGACTAATCTTGTTGTTCGTGAGGCTATTTTGCAGCGTTTTTGTGATATGCTCCTGCCCAACAACGTCATCTAGACTCGCTGAACGGTACTTTCGATATAATGCCTGCCCCATAGTCCTACTATTATAGCGAACCAGTGCTCGATTGTTGTTGTGCAATATGCACACGAGGTATGTGCTGGTCTATAGGGCTGCTTCGAGTGCAGCCCACTCGGCAGAATCATCTTCTTCAGGGATGTTGATACTAACCTGATCACCAGGTTTTGCTTTGAAATACGTCACACTCGCAAGCAATACTCGGTATGCTTTATTGCCAACGGTTACAAAGTAGTGTCCATCATTTAGCTCTAGAACGCCGACAACCTGTTTGCGAGCAACTGGCCCAATTTGCTTATAAAGAAACGTTCCATCGTCTGCAATGGTTAACTTAAGAATATCTCCCTGAACAAGTTTTGACTTGCTGGCGTAGTTCGCAGGTATAGGGTAGGTCTTTGCGTCGCTTCCAACCATGTTCTGGCCATCGAACACGCCTTCAATAACCTTCCCAAGCGCTTCATCTTTGGTTGTGGCTGTCAGAACCGGGTCGTCGCCCACAAGACTAACAAGCAGTTCTTTCGCTGCCGCTAGACTGGTCTCTGCTTCTTGTATTAAGCTTCGTAATCTTTTGATTTGTTTTTCTGGTACATCCGCCATGTGGCTCCCTCGTACATAAGTGTTTGTTTAGGTACACTCAGGCATAAACGTACCATGAATGGGAAAACAAGTCAAAACGTCAATATAAAAACCTGTGGAAAAAATTAAACCACCCTCCTTTACAGGTGAGTGGTTTAATTGTCTTTTGCAGAAATATATTAAGCTAGTTCTGCAGTTGCGCCAGCATCTTCCAATGCTTTCTTTGCGGCTTCGGCGTCTTCTTTTTTAGCCTTTTCCAAAATGGTTTTTGGAGCACCATCTACAAGTGCTTTTGCTTCACCAAGACCAAGACCAGTGAGATCTTTTACAGCCTTGATAACAGCGACTTTCTGTGCACCTGCGTCCTTAAGGACGACATCGTACTCACTCTTTGCTTCTTCTGCTGGAGCAGCGTCTGCTGGAGCTGCGGCGACAGCAACAGCTGCAGCTGCTGGTTCAATACCGTACTCTTCTTTTAGGATTGTCCCTAGTTCGTTTACTTCTAGAACAGTCAGGTTAACGAGCTGTTCTGCGAATTTCTTTAAATCTGCCATAATTCTTCCTTTCGATTAATTTGTGGCTTTTGCTTCGATTGCACCAAGCAATCCGTGCAAGTTGCCTTTTAGACCACTCATGACACCGTTAACAGGTGATTGTAGTGTGTTGATGATGCCTGCAATAAGTTGATTTTTGCTTGGTAATGTCGCTAGCGCTGAAATTTCTTCCGCACTTAGAAACGAGCCGTCTGCACTAATTGCCCCAACAAATTGAATGCTTGGGTTAAGTTTTGCAAACGTTGCCAGCGTCTTGGCGGGAGCAACCTCATCGGTATCGTTAAAAGCATAGATTAACTGGCCTTTCAGCGCAGACGTGTCTGTGTCCTTGAGCGATTCGCTAGATTGGACCGCATGAATCACAAGGCGGTTTTTCGCAACCTTCACAACAGTGCCGTCCGCTTTCGCTTCTTTGCGCAGTCGTTGTAATGCCTTGACGGTGGTGCCTTGGTAGGCAGCTACAACGGTCATCTTTGAAGTTTGCAATAAGCCAGCAACTTCATCAACGACTGCTTGTTTCTTATCTTTGGTTAATGCCATAGATTAGTTCCTATTTATTGATTTTTTTGAGAAACCATCGACCATAGATCTCTCACGTTACCGCCCGACTAAAAAAGTCCTTGGATGATCCAAAGACTTTTCGCGTGAGCATGAAACATTTCGTTTTAGATTGTTTCTACCTCGGTAGCATATTAAGCACTACTGCAGCTACTGTCTTTGGTAACGATCTATATAGTATACAGAAAATTTTAACAGAGATCAACTGGCTTTCGTTAGTTCCATGAGAGCGAGTATCAGCCTCTCTAGATCCTCGAGACCTCGCTTACTGGCCCATTCCTTGTCACTGTGCTGGGCTCCGCCCGGGGGGCGTGTTGTTATGACGGGTATCCCGAAAGGACTGAAGTATCGCCCGTCTGTCGACCCGTGCCCTAGCTTTTCGCCGCCAGGCCCCTGGGTGATGCCAAGAACGTTAATAAGCCGCTGGGTCTCGGCATACCAATGCTCGTGTACATCAGTCTCAACATTCTGTTCATGCATCTTTACAGTGACGGATATCTTCTTGTTGACAGTATGATGTTTAAGATAGTCTAAAATCTTTTGGGCATCTTGGTCTGTAACAAATCGAATATCTAGGGTTGCATGAGCACTTTCGCTGACCTGGTTTGGCGTTGTCCCGCCGTTGATGGTGCCAATATTCATGGTTGTGAAGTAATTATTCCCATCCTTTTGAGGGATGGTCTGGCTAAACCATGTACTAAAGTCATGCAAATACTCGACAAGGAGGCTAATTGCACTGTCGCCAAGCCAAGGTCTTGCTCCGTGGGCGCTCGTACCGAAAGCGCTAATATCCACCCAAAGTACACCTTTCATTTTTTCCATTAAAACAAAGTTGTCGCCCTGATCAAGCACGAGTGCCACCGACCCCAGAAAGTCGGGCCCTACTATTGAGCCAACACCGTTTTTCCCTCCGATTTCTTCGTCAGTCGTGAAGAGCAGGCCAACATTGTGGTCGCTGGCTTTAGCAAGTTTTGACAATGCTGTAATGGTGGCAGCAGCAACCCCCTTCATATCAAACACGCCACGACCAAGAAGTTTGTCGCCTTTCTGTCTCAACTCAAATAATTGTGCTGGTGCTGGTACGACATCAAGATGAGACACGACCCAGAGCATGTCTTTGTTCTCCTTTCGAGTGCATGCACGCAAGTATGGTGTTTTGTTAATTTCTCCCTTTGTTACCAATAGGGATGGTATGTTAGAGAGTAGCTCCTCGACTTTCGCAATAACCTGCCTTGTCTCTTTTGTCGCGCCGGAAATGCTGGGGATTTTAACTAGTTCTTCTAGAACGCTTATAATTTCCATGGTTATGGCTATGTACTATACGGCGATAGCCCTTCAACGTCTAGTGACCCTGTTATAGCATCTGATGATCCGTGGATTATAGCCGCATTGGGGCGGGCCATCCAGAAGCCTCCGATAATTTTATGGCCAAGCTCCGGCGTGTAAACCCCGTAAACTCTACTAAGCACATGATACTTCCCCTCGTTGCCGGGAATGGCTAGTTCAGCACCTGTTGTATTGCGCGCATCATTACTAAATGACTGTAGTGTTGCGGTATCATCTGCGCTAAACTCTAGGCCGAGTTCGGCCATTGTCGGCGGACGATGGAAAGGCTGAATGACGATGGGAAAATCTTCATCTGGCCGTATCCCCGATGCTTCAAACTTTCGTCTTACTTGTCCTGCACTGGACTTACCTTTAATGTCCCATTTATTGGAGGCAATTACCCCTGCCGCTTCTGTTCTAGAGCTAAGTAACCCCTTCATGAATATTGGTTGGTCCTGTTTAACTTCCTCGGCTAACTCAAGTACAAGCTCAAGATTTGCGGCAAGAACACCGAGCCCCATTGCTATAAGAGGCCCCTTATTATCTCTCTCCCATCCTGCCAATACACTTGCTTCGCCATATCGATCCATAAAGCTTCCAAACCCAGGAGCATTACGACGGGCACGCGGAACGACGGCAGTTCCGGGTGCAAGTTCCATATCTGGGTGAACAGACGGCAGCCATAGGTCGTCGTCGTGTGGGTATGTATATCCCGGCTCCTCCATGAGCACACTTACGAGTGGTCCTCCCAACTGTCTCACGACTGCATCAATATACGGTGTCGTTGCGGGGTTAATTTGTCGCAAAGCGTTTATGCCAGTTGGCACATCATCAAATTCGCATAAGCCAATAGTGCCGTCCGGATTGATTGTTCCATCGAACCTTGTGTACAACATAGGTACACCAAATTTTGTTCGTGCCAACGTTGGTTCAATGGGGTAGTGGCTGTACCACTCCGCCATCATACCCTCAAGCGTTGCAGCTGCATCTGTGCTTATTTGCAGGTTTTGGGGGTGCCTTGTCATGTAGATGCCTTCGTCAGCGCGCATGGCAACGCGCGTTATTGGCTGTCCGTCTCTGGGCATTGCCACGACTGCATCATCTTTGCAGTGCACACCGCCTTCTACCACTTTTTCAAAGTCGTTACGAAGCGCCCCGATCTCGTGATGGGGCGGGTGCTCGCCACTAACTGGACTGACATAGACGTGTGGGTTACTTGTTGACATATACTTCCTTTATTGTATTAAAAAACCGAGCCTTGTGAGCTCGGTTTGTTTTTGCATCGTTGTTATTTATCTATGCGCAAACTGAGCTCTCTGAGCCAGTAAAGAGGAAATCTAGAATAATTACTCTCTTGCACATCAACATAGTCATCAATTCTACTAGGTATCTGGTATTTGTCAATGACATATTTCTGAACGTCAGGAAAGTTGCTGTAACTTGAACTGTGTATAGCGTTCGGCGGCAAGTCTTGTCAGCTCAGCGTCCTCGCCTTGGTTTACAAATTTCATATGACCGGCCAGAAGCGGGTGCACCTCAGCGATCTTGGCGTGTATTTGCTGTGCCACAAGACGATAACCAGGGTGTCCTTGTGG
This sequence comes from uncultured Candidatus Saccharibacteria bacterium, assembly GCA_964643545.1. Lineage (GTDB taxonomy): Bacteria > Patescibacteriota > Saccharimonadia > Saccharimonadales > AWTP1-31 > DAISWP01. Next base: position 2,934 of record CAZXTE010000012.1, on the reverse strand, counting down.
GCTGCTTCGAAGCTCGCAGAAATGAAATGCTTCCCGAGCATTCAAAGTAACTTTCCAGCGCATTTTATGCCCAAGCAGGGTTGCATACTGCGCCTCAAGAGGGTAGGACGTTTGCAGATAGCTATACAGCTCGGTGCTGAGTCGAAAACAGTCTTCGTATAGATCTGTTAGTCCAGCTTGTTCAACTAGTTCCGGTATATCATAGCCAAAACGAGGAGTTAACTTCTGCCACTCTAGATCATCAACGATTCGATGTCGTTGCAGATCACGAAATATTCCGTAGTCACACATAATATCCCAGCTGTAATGAGCATTCTCTAACGCCCTTCCTGGCTTGTGTCGCCGGTTGAGACGTTCCCCCATGTAACTATTCAAAACCTGTTCTTTACGAGCATATGGCCACTCTGCAACGGCTGTTTTTAACTCGCGCAACGATAAGTTGCTGTGTTCGTAGAGCATATCTGGCACCAAATTCAGCTCGTTCTTTGGCCAATAGTCAGTCAAGGTTACAGCCTCATGATCTGCACTGTGTGGTTGTTCGATTGTTTCGTTAGTAAGTGACGACATGGCCGAGTAGGTCTGAGCTCGGTATGCAATAGTTGCCCCGCCCCTATCTGGCTTATCGGCACGCTCTAAGAAAGTGGGGATTACTTTACGGCTTTCGTCTAGTATTTTCTGTCCCACGATACGAGCCTCCGGCAGCTCATCGCTTAAAAGATGCATAATAAGACTCTCGAGTGCCTGCCCTGAAGCAAAAATACCGACGGTGGAGGTCGTTGCGACAGGAAGAACAGGTCTAATTGCATCACAGGCTTGAGCACGAGTAGCCCCTTGCCAGGCAGCATCTTGCTCTTCTTTTGGCACACTGGACGACGACCTTACATGGTCAGTTGCCCTGTGAACTAGCTCTGAGTACATGTCAAAAATCTTGTCGAGCGTTTGTTCATATCGTCGTCGTACTGCATCTGGAAAATGCTCTGGAGTATGGTAGCGATATTTGCCAGCTTTGTTCTTCTGATCAAAGTAGATATAGCGGGTTGACTGTTCGAGATAGGTCGCCAGTCTACCCCATTCAAGTTTCTTTGTAAGTATATTGCTGGCGTTTTCGACCACAACATGCTGCCCGACGAGCTGTTGAACAGAGTCATCGCCGTATGCCGTAATGACGCGCTGCAGAAGCTTTTCGTCTTTTCCGGCGGACATAGCAAATTCATCAAGAATGGTAACGCGCATATCATCGCCCCGGCGACTCAGTCGTGCCATTGCGGCGGCCACTGTCGTTGTGCCGAGGTTGTCAGTGAAGGCGTAAACATCGTCGGTCGTGTTCGTTACTGCTTTTGCAAGAAATGCATCGCCTTCAGGCGTAACTTCATAACCATAAGAAGTCTTATTTACAAACGGGTTTTTTGATCGTTTAATATCATCGTTTGTCGTTTTTTTTTGCGTTTTGTGTGGCAACATAGGCTGTAGTGTCTCCCAAATTATGTCATTAATTGTTTCAATCGATAGAAGTTCATTGTTGCGAACGCAGTCAATTCTATAAAAGTCCTTAGGGAACAGTTGGCAGAGATCGTCATATACCTCAACGCTTTTTGTTAGGTGATCAAGATCTGCCTCGTGCAAATCTCGTTTTTTATCTGTATATAGTCTGCCTTCTTTTTTATCAACAAGTCCCTGTGCGATATCGGCGGGCACTCTCAAGACAATGCTTAAGTCGGGACGTGGAATTTGCAGGGTTACAAACTCCAAATTGTCTAGCCACACAAAGTAACCTTTGCGCTCATCGGGGTTGTCAAAGACAAGTCCCTGGTGGGCTAGGCTCGACCCGGTAAAGCGGTTAGCCAGTACGAGCTTGCCTTGGTTGAGGGCGTCTCGAATTTCTCCAGCTGCTTGATAACGGTCTAGTGCGTAGAATAATGATGCTGTATAGGGCCCAACTTGTTGTTGTGAACCATATTTACCATTTAGGTATTCACGAACAAAATAGCTCGACTCATTATCATAGCGAGGAAAGTCAAAAGTCGCCACATCGTGTCCTGCTTTTCGTAAGCGTTCTACTAACAGCTCAAACTGTGTTCCTTTGCCCGAACCATCGGTTCCTTCCAGTACAAAGAAGAGTCCTTGCCCGTTTGTTCTTGTAGGCTGTTGAGCGGCACTAGACATGACGAAGCCCTTTAATGGGGAGTGGGTGGCGTCGCTTGTCCTGGTATGCACGTGGGAGCATTTGCTCAGGTTTCCAGTTCTTGATAATAGCGGGTAGATCCTCGCTTGCATCGCTCTGGTACTTGCCACTGAGGCGCTTGTATTCACTATCAACAGGGCCTGTTTCGTAAAAGACCATTTGAGCAACACGCTCGCCGACAGGCAAAACAACGCTTTCGTGCTGGTTCATGTTGTATATCTCCATTGTCCAACGGTTGATATATCCGGGGTCGCCCCAGCCTGCATCAAGACAAACAGCAATTCCATTCCGCCCCCAGGTGCTACGGGCTTGCATGGTACTTGTTCCTGGCGCCTTGATCCCAATAAATTCATGGGTATGGGCAAGAATTCTCTCTCCTGGGCGTAAGACAATGATTGGCTGGCCGGGTGGGATATTTTTAAAAAGTTTTCGGCCGTGTTTTTTTGCCCAATCATTATGCGGCTCTGCTTTATACGGGCCACCCCCAAAATATTGTTCGACAGATTCTTGATCAAACGGATTATAGAAGCCGCCTTCGCTCGGCCGCTCGGTCCGGTAGAACCAATTGCCAAGGGTAACATCTACACTACTGCCTGCAATGTGTTTTTCAACATATGGATGGAACACAATGTGCCCCTCCTTTATCGCCTGTTTGATCTGAATATTGCTATATACCCCCACAGAAACTCCCTTACCTATAGTTTACGAAATTATTTTACGAAATAGCAAGGGTCCGGACTATATTACAACTA
>CAZXTE010000011.1:12634-14915 GCA_964643545.1 uncultured Candidatus Saccharibacteria bacterium | reverse complement strand
CGCTCGATTGTATAACAGATGGGTGTATTTTCCTAGGACTCAGAGGAAGAAGTTAGCATCTTTGAGCTCTGGTGGCAGAAAGCCGTCTTTGTGCTTAAAATCAGCCTTCCACCTATAGTCTTTATTATACCCGAGGTCTTTCAGAAGCTTGGTAGGCGCGTTGCGGAGGTGTAATGGCACTGGCAAATCTGGTTGCTCGCGGGCGAGATTTTGGGCCATATGCATAGCATCGGTGACACTCCGTGACTTAGCGCACTTTGTGAGCACGACTGCACAATGAAACAAACTATATTGTGCTTCTGGCATGCCAATCTGCGTCACTGCCTGAAAGGTGCTAACGGCAAGATTCAGTGCTGCCGGTGCTGCGGTGCCGATATCCTCACTAGCAAAGATAACCATTCGGCGTGCAATAAACTTTGGATCCTCCCCAGCCTGAAGCATACGTGCTAAATAATAGAGAGCGGCAGTTGGCTCTGAACCACGCATGGACTTTATAAAAGCGCTAATAATATTGTAGTGCGCCTCCCCGTTTTTGTCGTACCCCGGTATACGCCGTTGTGCTGCAGTTTGTACGATCTCTTTACTGATAAAGTTGTTTTCTGCCAGCTGGTGCGCAACCTCTAAATTTCCAAGCGCCACCCGTCCATCACCACCGGATAGTTCTGCAAGCATATCAACCGAAGCAGCAGGTAGCTGCTTGGCGGATAGGCGAAGTAACTTTGCCGCCCGTTTTATAAGTACCTTCATACTTGCTTTGTCTAGTGGCTCAAGGACAACAACACGGCTACGACTGAGTAACGGCGTGATTATTTCAAACGAGGGATTCTCAGTAGTTGCACCGATTAGCGTAATAGTACCTCGTTCGACGTGGGGGAGAAAGGCATCTTGCTGTGCTTTATTAAAACGGTGAATCTCATCTACGAATAGCAGGGTTGGCATCTGTAAACGTGCATTCTGTTGTGCGTGCTCAATTACTTTACGGACGTCTGCCACGCCAGCTGTAACCGCACTCAACTCAATCCAGTCAGCGCCTGTCTCCTTGGCAAGGATACGCGCTAACGTTGTTTTGCCGCTGCCGGGTGGGCCCCAAAGGATGAGACTCGTCAGCTGTTTTTTACGAATGAGTTCGTCGAGTAACTTGCCCTTGCCGATGACATGTTCTTGTCCAATAACATCTTTTAAAGTTTGTGGTCGAAGTCTTTCGGCGAGCGGGGTACTCATGTAGTTAGTATACCCCCACTCTCACCAAATAACTGGTACAATACTCACATGCCCAAACCCAAAAAAATCAAAAGTACCTCTCAACGACAACCAATATTCTGGATTCGGCAGATTGTACTTGCTGGTTTGATCGTATGGGTTGCGAGTGGTGTTGTTTGGTGGACACGTATCTACGGCAGCCCTCGACGCGTTTTCCACGATATGCTAAGCAACAACCTCTCGACAACTTCCTACACAAAGGTTACCAGCATGAATCAAGAGCCTGAGTCCATCCAACAATCTACGCAGGTAAGTTTTGTCGACCAAGTTACGAGTCGTAGTGTTGTCCTGCTGCAGCAGAAAGGGCAGACAGGTGCAAAAAGTAGCGTAAAGACTGAGTCAATTGGTACCAGTACGCACGACTACAGCAGGTACTTGGATATACAGACCGCCCAAACGAGCGATGCAAAAAAACCCGACTATAGACGCATTCAAGGCACCTGGGCAAAAAGTGACTCGAGCGAAACCACTAAACCACAGTATCTTCGGCAAGCGCTGCTAAGCCTACTGCCATTTGGAAACCTGCAACAAGACAATAGAACAAGAGCACTTACGGCGCTTGTAGACTCCAACGCCTACAGCGTTGACTATAATAATGTAAAGCAGGAAAAGGTGAACGGTAAGACGGCGTTGGTTTACTCGGTGAAAATTGATCTTGCAAGGTACGTTACTGCCTTTAATAATGTTGCTAAATCAGCAGGGTATAGTGACCTTGTTGGGCTGTCGAGTGACGCGTACCAAAACACTCCTCCTGTTGAAGCAAAAATCGCTGTATCGAAAACTTCGCATCGACTACTACGGATTGTGTACCAAGATGGTCAACAAACTGAAGACTACACGAGTTTTGGTTTACGAGCGCCAATAGACGTGCCAAAAACAGATCTATCAATTTTGGATTTGCAAAAACAAATACGCGATCTACAGTAACCCGTTTAAGTGATAAAATAGAGCATATGGTAACAACGCTCAAGCGGCGGCTTTATTTTACTCTTGCAGCGTATTTTCGTATTTGGGCTTCAAT
>CAZXTE010000011.1:9438-12534 GCA_964643545.1 uncultured Candidatus Saccharibacteria bacterium | reverse complement strand
GTTGAGGTGGATGCTGACCGTCCAAAGGAAGCACAGTTTTTGGCAAATTTATTGCATCCAGATATTACATTGTGGGTTAGCTCGCTGCACACGCACACTGACAAATTTGATGAAGTAGTAGGGGATGGTCATTTTAAACGGCCAGAAGAGGCGATTGCATACGAATATGGGAACTTACTTGCAAAAACAAAAGAGCACGTTATCTTAAATGGCGATAGTAAATTGGTAAAACTGCAGGTTAAGCGAACCAAGGCAAGTGTAGAAGAGGTGTCCTTGGATGATCTAGCAAAATATTCTGTTAGTTTTACAGAAACAACATTTGAGTTTAATGAAAAAACGTACAGTGTACCCGGTATTCAGCCGAGGGCCGTCTACTATCAGATTGCCTTTGTGGATAGGCTGATGACACTTCTGGGCAAGCAGCCAGATGTCGCCTATAGGGCGTTTATTCCGCCTCCGGGGAGGACGAGCGTATTAAAGGGTGTACGAGGAACCACGATTATAGACAGCACCTACAATAACTCTAATTTTGACAGTTTGAAGACCGTCGTTGATATGTTTGATACGCTCTCGGCAGACCATAAATGGCTTGTCCTGGGGGATCTCCTTGAACAAGGAAAAAACGAAGCACGGGAACACGCCAAGATTGCAGATTTGCTCGTCGGTAAGCACTTTGAAAGAGTCTTGCTCGTCGGTAAACGTATTAGTCAGCAAACAGCCCCATTGCTCCCTGATGCGTTTAAGCAGGCTTCACGTGTCGGTATTTTTGCGCACCCAGCAGAACTCAGAGACTACCTTTTGGAGCAGCTAAAAGGCGGTGAAGTAATTTTATTCAAAGGAGCAGGTTTTTTGGAGGGGGTTATCGAGGTGTTGCTCGCCGACCAAGATGATAAAGCAAAACTGGTAAGACAAGATGGAATGCAACAACGTCGAAGAAAAGATTTTGGTCTATGAAAAAGAAACTCTTTGTTATTCATGGGTGGACATATAGTCTCGAGAAATGGCAGCCAATTCAATCACTGCTTGCGTCGAAAGGGATTGAGCTTGTTCTGCTCAAGGTCCCCGGGCTAACTGAGCCTAGTACAAAAGTCTGGGATATGGACGGCTATGTGGCGTGGCTGCATGAGAAAATAAAAACCCAAGAATACCCAGTTGTAATCGGGCATTCTAACGGTGGTCGTATTGCGTTGAACTATCTTACGAAATACCCGGGTACTTTTAGCGAGTTAATTCTTATCGACTCTGCCGGTGTACCGCATCAGCAGCCACTTGCTCGTTTAAAGCTTGGAGTATTACGGGCGTTGAGTAAACTTGGCAGGCCGATTGCTAAAATCCCAACGCTGAAACGTGTCTTCTATCGAGTCATTGGGGCACAAGACTACCAGCAAGCTCCACCAAATATGAAAAAAACCATGCAGAATATGCTCAAGGCAAACACGACAATTGCTTTTGATAAAATTGATGTCCCGACCACCCTTATTTGGGGTGTGGCCGATCAGCAAACACCTATAGGTGATGCCAAATTTCTAGCAAAGACAATTCCAGGAGCCAAATTAAACATCATTCAGAATGCCCGCCACGCCCCCATGTTCACCCATCCAGGTGAGGTTGCAGCAATAATTGAAGAGGTGGTGCACTGATGAGCATTTTTAACTCGCTTGGCTCAAACTATGACCGCCACACGATAGCGCGCATCTTGAAACCCGCCCGTACGCACGAAAATTCAGAACTGGTTGCCGCACTAAGACAAGAATATAATGCAACCAATGTCCAGATAACATATAAGTGCCGCGAGGCGATATGTCTTGGCCTGAAGCAATTAGAAATCCCGGCAGATAGCCTCGTCGCTATTAATGGGTTTACTTGTTACGCAGTCTACGAGGCTATTATAAGTGCCGGTTTAAAGCCGTATTATATTGATGTCCCAGAACGAGAGTTTAATTTCTCGCCCAGCTCTTTAGAACGTGCACTCAAGGACAATCAAAATATAAAAGTTGTTATCGTGCAGAATACATTTGGCATACCTGCGGACGTTGTTGCTATCCAGAAACTTTGTAATAAATACAAGGTACAGTTGGCTGAAGACCTTGCGCATGCTGCGGGCTTGCAGTACAAAAATGGTGAAAAGATGGGTACCATTGGAGCATGGGCTGCGCTTTCGTTTAGCCAAGATAAGATGATCGATGCGGTTAGCGGCGGTGCACTTGTTGATCGACACGAAATAGGGGCGGCAATAACCAGTAACCCCTACTTGTCGTTACGCCAGCGTTTTGTTGCCCGGGTCTACCCAGCCTCCACCGTTATCATACGATCAACAATTCGTTTTGGGCTTGGAAGAGTTTTGCTTAAAATCATGAAAGCAGTTCGGGCCTTGCCACGGCCAATGTCGGGTGGGGCTGGCACTGTTCATGCATTGTCGCCCTGGCATGCAAGGGAAGCACGGCTTGCCATCGAAAATCTCTCAGCAACGATTAGTCATCGAAAAATGATTGCCGCTGTCTACCATAAAGTTTTAGACGAATCTGTTCAGACAGAGTTCGATGACACCGCTGGCTACTTGCGCTTCCCGATCCTCGTCAATAACCGACAGAAGCTCCTGAGTTATTTACAGAAAAATCATATATACCTATCTGATATTTGGTACGACGCACCAATAGGGCCAAAGAAATATCAATCCCTGACCGACTACAATGGTCAGTGCCCAAATGCAGAAACCCTTGCTTCCACTATTGTAAACCTCCCCACCCATACGCATGTAGACGAGAGGCAGGCAAAAATAATTGCAGAAAAGGTAAACACATGGCTGAAATTAGCGTAGAACCAATTACAGAAAAAGATGTATGGGAAGTGTTCATGGCCCAACATCCAGAAGCGAACTTTTTACATTCATGGTTCTGGGCAGACTTTCATGAACGCCTCGGCCACCGTGTACACAGGTGCGGATTTTTTAAGAATGGCCAGCTGGTGGGTGTCATGCTGGCAATTGTAGAGAACGCAAAGCGTGGTCGACACCTTATCGTGCCGGCTGGACCGATTATCGATTGGGAAGACTCAGCTTTGGCCAAAAAAGCTGTTGCTGAAATGAAACGTATCGCA
>CAZXTE010000011.1:3196-9338 GCA_964643545.1 uncultured Candidatus Saccharibacteria bacterium | reverse complement strand
GTTACAGCTAGCAACCGCTCGCCGACATGGATTTGTCCCCTATGGTAAGCGCTTTCTGCAAAAACAGTTTGAGACATTCGCAGCAGAGGACAAGGTATTGCTATACAGCGCACACACCAAGGACGGTAAGCTTATCGCACAAGCATTTATAATTTTCTACAACAAGGAAGCAGCTTATCACTATGGTGCAAGCACTGATCTTGGGCGAAAAGAGCCAGGTGCGTACGCCATACAGTGGGCAGCCATACAAGAAGCAAAACGTCGAGGTTGTGAACGTTATAATTTTTGGGGTGTCGTCCAACCAGACCAAACCAAACACAGATTCTACGGGGTGTCAGTATTTAAGCGTGGTTTCCGTGGTGAAGATGTTGAATACCTGCATGCCCAGGACCTCGTTATTAACAGAATAAAATACATCCCCAATTTTGTAGTTGAGTATGCGCGCAAACGTAGACGTCATTTGTAGGTTGACGCACTTTATTTTCTGATAACTTAGCGTTACACTAGCAACATTTGAAAAAGAATAGCAATCACACACGGACGATACTGCATACCTTGTTCTTGCAGGGACTCATGGGTCTATTGCTGGCTGGTTTTCTTGTGTCTGGCACTCTGCTCCTATCAAACAACCCAAAAAAGAAACTGGGCAGTGACAGCAATCCCGATGTTATCCGGCTGTCCAGTGATCTGGCTGTTCAAAAACCCGGGATGCTCCCGTGGCAGAGCATAAAACAAGATGTGTCTTTTGCGGAGTTGCCTCTGCAGCTTGAACAGGTGCCCGTCGATTGCGACAAAGAAGCCTGCCTTGCGCTTACATTTGATGACGGGCCGGATAGGCCGAGCACCGCTATGATACTCGATGCGCTAGCGAAAGATAACACCAAAGCCAGCTTCTTTCTGGTCGGTAATCGCAGTGTTAATGAGCCAGGGTTAATTCGAAGAATGTATGCCGCAGGGCATGATATTGGCAATCATAGTTGGGCGCATCCATTTTTGACAAAAATCCCATTCGATCATGTAGAACAACAAGTCACCTTGGGGCAGCAAGCCATAAAAGCGGCAGGTGTGCCGGGGCCATCCTTATTCCGACCACCATATGGCGCACTAAACGATGCTGTAATCGCAAAAATACAAACGCCCATCATTCTTTGGAACGTAGACCCTCATGACTGGCATGAAAAAGATCCAAATGCGGTTGTTGGCTTAGTGGTGACACAAGCCAAGCCTGGAGCGATCGTTTTACTGCACGATAGGGTGGTTACGGCAAAGGCCCTAGAGCAAATAATTCCGAACTTAAAACAGCATTTTCGGCTGGTAACAGTAACGCAGTTGCTGAAGTTGAATAAAAGTTCACGTGGTATATATTACGCTCAGACACTCCAATAGGTGGTCACTAGAGTAAGTTTCGCCTATAATAATGTGGATGAAACGGTATAACCCAAAAGATATTGAGCCAAAGTGGCAGAAGATTTGGCAAGAAACCAACCTATATACTACGGACTTAGAGAGCTCAAAACCAAAATATATCGCGTTCGGTATGTTCAACTACCCCAGTGGCGCTGGCATACATGTTGGTCATGCTATGAACTTCACAATTAGTGATGTTTTAGCTCGATATAAGCGACAGCAGGGTTACGAAAGCTTTAACCCGGTTGGGTGGGATTCATTTGGCCTCCCCGCCGAGAACTATGCCATAAAGGCTGGCGTCTCTCCCCAAGAGAGTATGGCTAAGATCATTCCCGACTACCACAAGCAATACCAGGCCATGGGCTGGGGCAACGACTGGGAAAAGGAAATCACCACGAGCGAGCCAGAGTATTACAAATGGACCCAGTGGATTTTTGTAAAAATGTACGAGCATGGTCTAGCCTATCAAGATAGCCGCTGGCAATGGTGGTGCACCAAATGCCAGACAGTATTAGCAAATGAGCAAATTGTTGATGGAAAGTGTTGGCGTCATGAGGGAAAAGATGACCCGCTCGTCGAAAAAAAGGAAGTTAAACAATGGTTCTTTAAGATCACCGAGTACGCCGATGAACTTCTCGAAGCAACTGATGCGTTGAACTGGACAGAGAGCGTTAAGCTGGCCCAGAAGAACTGGATTGGTAAAAGCATTGGCGCAGAGGTCGATTTTAAGGTTAAGGACTCTGAAGAAACTATAACGGTATTTACGACAGCACACGACACTATCTTTGGCGCGACCTTCTTGGTGTTAGCCCCAGAAAGCGAAGTGATAGAGAGCCTTACCACAAAAGAAAACCAGAAACTGGTAAGAGATTATCGAGAACTTGCTCTGCGCAAAACAGAACTGCAACGGCAGCAAGCAGGTAAGGATAAAACAGGAGTGTTTACCGGTGCCTACGCCATCAATCCGATTAATGGTGCAGAGATCCCTATCTGGGTTGCCGATTATGTCCTGGCTGGGTATGGTACGGGCGCAATTATGGCGGTGCCGGGAGAGGACGAGCGTGATAACGAATTCGCAAAAAAGTATAACCTAGATATCATCTACACTACCGAGCAGCAAGAGTTTATTTCGTATGCAGAGATAAAAAAAGCACCTAAGAAGCATCTATTGGCAAATTCAGATTCGTTCGATGGCCAGACATTTGCTGAGGGTCGCCAGAACATTTTGGATGAACTAGTAAAAACTGGTGCCGGGCGTGAAAAGATAAATTACAAAATGCGTGACTGGAGTATATCTCGGCAACGCTACTGGGGGGCACCTATCCCGGTAGTAAATTGTCCAAAGTGCGGCCCTGTTGTGCTGAGTGAAGATCAATTGCCAGTTATACTGCCAGAGCTAACAGATTTTGCTCCGAGCGGTGATGGGCGCAGTGCCTTGGCTCGAGCCAAAGACTGGCTAACGACCACTTGTCCGAAATGTGATGGCCCTGCCGAACGCGAGACAGACACTATGGACACCTATGTTGACAGTGCCTGGTATATGTTCCGCTACCTAGATCCGCATAATCAGCACAAAATATTCGATAGTTCAATTGTTAATAAATGGATGCCAGTCGATTTTTACAATGGCGCCGACCATGCCACTGCACATTTGCTATACGCTCGATTTATAGGTCGGTTTTTTAACAAGCTGGGTCTACTTGATCAACCCGAGCCTTTTAAACAGATGCTTTATAACGGCAAAGTCACCGCTAAAGACGGAGCGGCATTCTCAAAAACGCTAGGGAATGGACCAGATCCATTGGATATTATTGCCCAAGGGTATGGCGCAGACGCCCTTAGAACGTATCTTATGTTTGCTGCGCCGTTAGAGCTTGGGGCACGCTGGGATCAACAGGGTGTGCCTGGTGCACATAGATTCCTATCCAGATTATGGAACATTACCCAAGAGTTCCTGGAAGCAAAAGATGTTGAATTGACACACGACCAAACCAAAAAGCTTTTGTCAGTGACAAACAAAGCCACTAAGAAGGTCACTAAAGATATCGAAGGAGATCGATTCAACACGGCTATAGCCGCAAACATGGACGCTGTTAATAAGCTGTACTTGCTAAAGAACCAAGTGCCCTTTGGTAAATGCGATGCCTGGAAAGGGTCTCTGGAGTCCATGGCTATGTTGATCGCTCCATTCGCGCCGCATACAGCCGAAGAGCTATGGCAGCAGCTCGGACACAGTGATAGCGTTCACAAAGACCACTGGCCAAGACTAGACGATAAATATCTGCAAGACGACATAGTGACTTTGGTGGTTCAGGTCAACGGCAAGGTTCGTGCTCAATTACAAATACGATCCGATGCAACTGAAGACGAAGCCATTGCAAGTGCAAAAGACGACTCACACGTTAAAACGTTCATTGACGGCAAGACAATTAAAAGGGAAATATTTGTGCCCGGTAAACTTGTTAATCTTGTCGTAGCTGACTGACGAAACTTGAGTAATTGCTTATTTGCGGCTATAATGTCTACAACGTTATCAGATAAGAGTAGCAAGGAGTTTGTTTACTATGGGTAAGCCAAAGAAGCGCACAAGTCCCCGCCGAACAGGCACCAGACGGAGTCATCTTGTTCTAAAGTTGGCACGTGTTGTTAATGGGAAATCGCCTGTTAAGGTACGAACAACCAAGCGAGAGAGCGCTAAAGCAAAAGCGTAATTTCAGTTTTCTAAGCTATAATAGGTATAGCTAGCACATAATAGATAGGAATTTAACAACATGGCCTCAAATCGTCATCTTGGTCGAATCGTCGCTCTGCAGACTCTGTACGAACAAGAGTTTCGGGTGGACTGTGCCGATCCTGATGTAGATGTAGAAGAGATTCTAAGGCGGAATCTTGATCGATACAAAGATACTATCGATGATCAAGATTTTATATGCGCGCTTGTAGACGGAGTTGCCGCTGAAGCCGCAACACTAGACGCGCTGCTACAGCCAGTTGCACCTGACTGGCCAATAGACCAAATCGCACGGATGGATCGCATTGTTCTGCGCATTGGCTTATATGAGCTCGTGAATGATGAAGATGTCCCTGCTAAGGTTGTTATTAACGAAGCCGTAGAACTAGCAAAGGCCTTCGGTGGTGACAACAGCTCAAAATTCATAAATGGGGTGCTTGGAACGTTGCTAAAACAGCATTTAGAGAAGCCAATTGTTTTATCAACAAGACAGAAACCCAAGAAAGATCAGACATGAAAAGACCAAAACCAATCCAAGGATTTCGTAAACTGGTTAAAACTAGACGACCAGCTATAAGCGAAGTTGTTCGCGAGCCAACAGCTGGTGGCGTGGTATTTCGACACAATCCTACCACAAAAAAGGTAGAGATTTTGCTTATCCAGGACGCAAAAGACCGCTGGACAATCCCAAAGGGGCATATTGAAGAAGGCGAGACATCGAAGCAGACAGCAAAACGCGAAATTGCAGAAGAAACTGGCTTGGAAAAAGTAGAGGTTTATAACTGGCTTGGAAAAATTAACTTTCGATATCGACGAACAAACAGTCTCGTTCTTATGACGACTGAGATCTTCCTTGTTAAGGCCTTAGGAGATACTGATAAATTAAAGCCGGAAGAGTGGATGAATGGTATAAAATGGTTTGAAGCTAATGAAGCGTTAGATAAAATTGCTTACGAAGATATCGGTAAACTTATACTACTAGCTCTGAAAAAAATACGTGATGCAAAACTATAGCGAATACACTGCCTTTGCCGCAGAACACCTGGGTGTCAAATTTAACGACATCCAGCTACTCGTCATGGCGTTCACGCACCGTTCGTACGTTAATGAGCACCGAAAAACAGTAAAAGAGCACAATGAGCGTTTAGAGTTTTTGGGAGATGCAGTTCTGGAATTGGTCGTCACAGAATACTTGTATGCCAATCATTCAGATCCTGAGGGTATTTTAACGAATTGGCGTAGCGCATTGGTTCGTACAGAAAGTATTAGTGCGGCAGCCTCAAGAGAGCTATTCGAGCCACTATTACGCCTAAGTAGGGGTGAAAAGCGTGGAACTGAACGCGCCAGGGAGCAAATATTAGCGAATGCATATGAGGCAGTGGTTGGTGCGTTGTACCTTGATCAGGGCTATGATGCTGCAAAAACTTTTATTGAGAAAAGCTTACTGCCGACATTCGAAGACATTCTAAGAACCGGATCTTGGATGGATCCAAAATCTCATCTGCAAGAAGTTGCTCAAAGTAAAACCGGCTTTACCCCTGATTATAAAGTATTGTCAGAAGAGGGCCCTGATCATGAAAAACTGTTTACAGTTGGTGTCTTCGTAGGCGGGGAACTAAAGGGCAAAGGAACGGGCCCAAGTAAGCAGGCCGGGCAACAAAAAGCCGCCGAAGAAGCGTTACAACACTATGCTCCCAAAAAACAGGGGTGATAGCCGTTGACTTTTTATACGATTACCTCTATAATCAACCTAATCTAATTATTAGGTAATAACAAAGGACTATATTTTATGCTCGCTATTCGTATGCAGCGCACGGGTCGAAAGGGACATGCTATGTTCCGAATGGTTGTACAGGACAGTCGCCAGACCCCAACCAGTGGTCGTGTCGTCGCAACTCTCGGTAGTTATGACCCACACACCAAGACGAGTACGCTGAATAAAGAAAAAGCAGGTTTTTATCTTGAGCACGGTGCCCAGCCATCAGATAGGGTCGCTCGTCTGCT
>CAZXTE010000011.1:0-3096 GCA_964643545.1 uncultured Candidatus Saccharibacteria bacterium | reverse complement strand
TAAACGGAGTTTCTGTCATGAGCAGTATTGACCAACAGTTTGTAGAGTTTGTTGTAAAATCACTGGTTGGCAAGCCAGACGCAGTTTCTATTAACAGAACAATTGACGAAAAGGGTGTCCTTTTAGAACTAACAGTCGATCCTGAAGACCTCGGTCGTGTTATTGGTAAGCGAGGAGCAACTGCTCAGAGTCTAAGGACGCTTCTTAGGGCGCTTGGCACAAAAAATGAAGCACGGTATAACCTGAAGATTATAGATAATGGTGTTTATGACTCAAACAGGACCAGTGAGCCATTAGCAGAACAGACAACAGCCTCACCGAAGTCAGACGATCAAAATGACCAGCCTGTGACAACAGCTGACGATGATAACGAGGACCCAGAGGAATACAAAGCCGATCATAGCGATGTAATTAGCAAGACACGTAGAGAGCTCGAAGAGCTTGATGATCTTGACGTCTAGGGTTGCAAAACCACTAACGAATTCTATATACTATAGCGGAGTCGAAAGACCAAAAAAATCGAAAAGCTCATTGCGAGCCACCAAAAGTGGGAGCTTTATGTGACAGACGGAACCCTTTGACAGGGTTCTTTTTGTTTGGCCACGATGTTACTATTGTCCAGAGAGGTGATATATACTACTAAGATATGAAAATTCAAATCATAACACTATTTCCAGATATGTTCCCTGGGGTTTTTAACACCAGTATGCTGCGCAAAGCGCAAGAGAAGAATGGTATAGAGTTTGTCTGTATAAACTTGCGTGATTTTGGGCTCGGCCCCAGAAAAACAGTAGATGACATACCGTATGGTGGTGGGGATGGTATGCTGTTGAAGCCCGAGCCACTCTTCGCGGCTGTAGAATACGCAAAAAAATCTGATCCCACGGCAAAAGTACTTTTAATGACACCGCGAGGCAAGCGTTATAAGCAGTCCGAGGCAATGAACTTATCTAAACAAGCAGGGTTAATTATTATCTGTGGTCGTTACGAAGGGTACGATGAGCGGATCACTACGCTTGTAGACGAGCAGATATCAGTAGGTGACTTTGTTCTTACTGGTGGTGAGTTGCCGGCAATGATTGTCGCCGACAGTGTAGTGCGTTTGCTGCCTGGCGTTCTCGGAGGCGAAACGAGTGCTCAAAATGAAAGCTTCAGCGATGGTGTGACGTTAGAACACCCTCACTACACGCGGCCAGAAGAATTTCGAAATATGAAGGTTCCCAATGTGCTGTTAAGCGGGAACCATGCAGAAATAGCTGCGTGGCGCCAAGAACAAAGCCCACTCAAGCAAGACTAGCTAGTATAATTTTATAAACTCGATTCTTGCGAATTTGCGTGCGTATTTTTTTGTACAATTTTGTATTTCTGACTTTTGGCAGTAGCTTCTTGAATGTGTAGTTAACGAGCATGTAGGCAACAAGTGCATAAAGAATGCCAAGAATAGCATCAATAGCATAATGTTCACCCTGGTAGACCGTTCCCACGTATATCATGAGTGGGTACACAAAGCTAAGTGCTGCCCACTTTCTACCAAAAAGCTTGTACACAATTATTACAAAAAGTGTCGCATATGCTGCATGCAAAGAAGGTACCGCAGCGACTGGATTAGGGGCAATCTTGTTGTATACGGACGGGAAGTCGTGGATACCCAATGCAGACCACACGCTAGACGACACTCGGACCACCGGCTCGATTAGGCCCTTGTCGGAAGCCATCCAGGGCGGAGCAGCAGGGAACGCTAGGTACGTCAAAAACCCTAAAAATGACAGAACTATGTAGTTAGTAGCGTATTGCCAGTAGTAGGGGTCACGCAATTTCCAAATCACTATACCGAGTCCAATGGGAAAGATAAAATGCAGCATGTAGAACACATAAAATGCAAAATCGAACCAATGGAGTGATCCGTGCCACCATGTATGCTGAAGCCACGCAGTCGGAAGAGTACCAAATATAGCTCGATCGGCTTCGGGCATCCAGAGGTAGTTAACACGGGCGTTCAGTTGGTGGGCCAGCCCTCGGAATGACTCATATACCAGCAGTAAGCCTACAAACGGCAGAAATCGTTTTAAGAGCTGTTTAGCTTGCCCAAAGATCATTGCCCCGAACGTCATAATGACAAGCAGCTTATCTGGTGTAGGCCAACTTGGGCTGCGTAAGAAAATAACAACACACAACACAGTCCCCACCATGCCAACGATTCGATAGGCGTCTTTTCTGTGAGAGATTTTGTTAGACACTAGATGCTGATGTCTCTTTTATTAAACCAAGCGTAGCTGAACATAGTTGCAACAATAGTGATACAAAGAAAGAGTCCCATGGATCCCAAGCTGAAGACGTGCCGACTGAGTATGTCGCTTGCATTAAAGTAGTGGAAAAGGGATGCATACTTTAACGAATCCAGGTTGGGCTTTATTCCCGCCAGGATGTTACAGACATACATAATCAAAAAGAGTGCCCCGGTTATGCCGTATGCCTTGCTCTTTTCGCTAAAAATTGTTGCGCAAACAAGGCCAATACTAAATGCAGCCAGACCAAAACAAAATGCCATGACGCTGAGCTGTAGGAATGCACCCGCATCAAGTTGTAGCGAGAATAATGCAGCCAGACCAATCGGCACAATACAAGACACCACAACCAGTGTAACGAGTGCAAGAACACTGCTCAGATATTTTGCAACAAAGAGACGACCGCGACTGATTGGCTGAGCGAGTAACGTGCCAATGGTCCCGCGTTCAATCTCTCCAGCAAAACTACTACACGCTCTAGCCAGAACAAAGAAGATGGTCAATACGGGCCACATAAGGCTATAGAGTTCTATGGATAAATAACTCCCTAAATTCTCTAACCCTGTACCCGTAACCCCGAATGCTTTTTTATAGGCCTCTGGCATAGTGTCGATTATCTTGTTGTACGTCTCTGTCTGAGATTGTAGTGAGGGGAAGAGCGCTACGTAGATCCACAATAAAAGTAGAATGGCCAGACAGTAAAATATGAGAGAGGTTTTCTTCTCGCGGAACTCTCTTCTGATAATTGCGATCATGTGTAGTACTCCATGAATATATCTTCTAGACTCGCGTGGTTTACTTCCAGATCTTT
>CAZXTE010000010.1:0-16084 GCA_964643545.1 uncultured Candidatus Saccharibacteria bacterium | reverse complement strand
GTATTAGGCACGCCGCCAGCGTTCATCCTGAGCCAGGATCAAACTCTCCAAAAAAAGAATTTAATTCTAAACTTCAGCCGAACATGTGACCCGAAGATCACACTGACTTAATTTTCAAAAACAATTCAAATTGAACTGACGTTGATTTGCACTATTCAATTTTTAACGTCCATTTTTCGGAGACACCTTAACAGAAGTCCCAAAAAGATCCCACTAATCTTATAGCACCTCTTCTACTCTGTCAATAGATATCGCAAGCATTAGCAATAAAATAGATTTATTTACAACAAGTTTGCCAAAATAACACCTACAAAAATACCGATTGCGGCACCTACTGCAACTTGCGAAGGCGCATGGCCTAATGCGGCGTGGACCAAGATGTGTCGGCGCTCTTTTACTCGCTTCTGCAAACTAATAACGGCTTCAGCTGTTTCGCCAGCAGTACGTCGAACCCCTACTGCGTCATAGGCAACAATGCACGTTAGCACAAAAACGATGCTGAATAAGGGACTGTGTAGCCCGTCGCGGAGGCCGATGATGGTTACTAGTGAAACCATCGTAGCCGTGTGTACGCTTGGCATACCCCCAGACGACCACGCATCGCGCATTTGAACGCCATCTTTCCTTAGTGACACCACCATCTTTGTAGTCTGCGTAATGACGTATGCTACCAAAGGTGTGATGAGGTAGACGTAGCGCTCCATCGTTCTATACTACGCTTTCTGCTCTTCTTGTTGCACTTCTTCTTCGTCATTTTCTTCATCCTCACCAGCCTGCTTCTCAACCAGGGCGAGCGATGCAACAGTATCGTTGTCACGGAGGCGCATAATACGAACCCCCTGGGTTGCGCGTCCCAAACCAGGAATATCATTGAGACCGAGCCGGATAGACTGTCCCTGGGTTGAGATGATGATGACTTCTTGATCTTCACCAATCAGCGTCTTTACGCCCATAAGTTTACCTGTCTTGGGGTTAACGATGGCCGAACGGATACCAACACCGCCACGTGCGTGGGGCGTGAACTGGCTCACCTTGGTTCGCTTACCGTATCCGAACTCACTTATAACAAATATGAAGGAGTTGTCTTCTACAATATCCATGCCAATGACTTCATCACCTGCACGCAAGCGAATACCGCGAACACCTCGGGAGACACGACCCATAGGTCGGACGTCTTTTTCGTGGAAGCGAATTGCCTGACCCTGGGAAGTTGAAATTATGATTTCATTTTCTCCGCTTGTCATACGTATCCACTTAAGCTCATCACCATCATCGAGATTAATAGCAATCAAACCGCTCTGTCGAACATTCTGATACTGCTCAAATGGCGTTTTCTTAACGACACCGCGAACAGTACACATAAACAAGTGTCCTGTTTTGTCGGTCTTCGAAATATTAATGATTGAACTGACTTTTTCTTCAGGCTGAAGCTGCAGCAAATTAACGATCGCGACACCCTTTGCATTAAGATTTGTAGCCGGCACTTCATACGTCTTTAGACGAAATACGCGACCACGATTTGTGAAGAATAGTAAGTAGTCATGTGTACTAGCATTTACAACGTTCTCGATAACATCCTCTTCTCGGGTTGTCATTCCTCTCTTGCCCTTGCCTCCGCGATGCTGTCGACGATAGTCAGCAATTTGTGAACGCTTTATGTAGTTTGCCGATGTAAGAGTTACTACAACTTGCTCATCAGGAACGAGATCTTCGTCGCTCATCTTGCCTAACTCTTGGGGTATTATTTTTGTTCGTCGCTCATCACCAAACTGTTTTTTAACTTCAGCCATTTCGTCTTTAATAATCTTCAAAATCTTCTTTTCATCAGCCAGGATAGACTCTAGACCAGCAATTATTTTGAGAAGTTCGGCGAGCTCGTCTTCTATCTTTTGTCGTTCTAGGCCAGCCAACGTTCGAAGTTGCATAGCCAAGATAGCTTTTGCCTGGATATCACTCAGCTTAAACTTCTTGATCAGATTCTCTTGGGCTTCGTCGGTAGTTTGGCTGGCGCGTATTGTCGCAATAACTTCATCAATGTGGTCAAGGGCAATTTTAAGGCCTTCCAAAATATGCGCACGTTCTTTGGCTTTACGAAGCTCATACTCAGTACGTCGACGAACAACGCCTTGACGATGCTTAATGTGCTCTTGGATGATGTCCTGTAAGCCTAATACTCTTGGCTGGATACCATCTATAAGAGCCAGCATGTTGTAGTGGAAAGACATTTGTAGTGGTGTCAGTTTGTACAGCTGATTCAATAGCTTCTTGGGGTAGGCGTCCTTCTTGAGGTCGATAACAATACGCACGTCACCACGAGCACTTTCATCACGTAGGTCACTAATGCCCGCTATCTTCTTCTCTTTATATAATTCCGCGATCTTCTCTATAAGACTCGCTTTGTTAAGACCGTACGGGATTTCGGTGATAATAATTTGCTGTCGGCCCTTTTTGTTTTCGCTGACCTCAGCTATGCCCCTGACAACGACTCCGCCTCGTCCTGTGGCGTAGGCTGTTCGTAGCGACTCACGACCATAGACAATACCACCTGTTGGGAAGTCGGGACCTTTAACGTGCTGCAAGAGATCGTCTAGGGTTGCCTCGGGGTTATCTATCTGTTCAACGGTAGCATCAATTAGTTCACTGAGGTTATGCGGCGGGATATTGGTAGCCATACCAACAGCAATACCGAGCTGGCCGTTAAGCAACAGGTTCGGTAATTTTGCGGGCAGA
This sequence comes from uncultured Candidatus Saccharibacteria bacterium, assembly GCA_964643545.1. Taxonomy (GTDB): domain Bacteria; phylum Patescibacteriota; class Saccharimonadia; order Saccharimonadales; family AWTP1-31; genus DAISWP01. Next base: position 13,354 of record CAZXTE010000010.1, on the reverse strand, counting down.
ACAACCGGTTCTTGTCGTGTACCGTCGTAGTTATCTCGAAAATCTACGGTTTCTTTTTCAATGTCCGCCAACATAGCTTCGGCATGGTTGGCCATTCTTGCCTCAGTATATCGATACGCAGCTGGTGGGTCACCGTCCATAGAACCAAAGTTACCCTGGCCGTTCACAAGCATGTAGCGAAGTGACCACGGCTGCGCCATACGTACCATGGAGTCATAGATAGCACTATCGCCGTGTGGGTGATATTTACCCATAACTTCACCGACGATTTGGGCACTTTTTACCGTTTTCCCTGTTGGGCGAATGCCCATTTTGTCCATGACGTACAAGATACGACGATGTACTGGCTTTAAGCCGTCACGTACATCCGGTAGCGCCCGAGCAACAATAACGCTCATAGAGTAACGGAGGTAGCTGTCTTCCATAACATCTTCTACCTTGCGGATCTCTACTGTTCGGGAGTGTGTTTGCTGTGGTACGACTTCGCCTTCTAGCGGAGCTTGCGCCTCTTCTACTGGTACATTGTTTTTGTTTTCCATAGGTACGTCTTGATCACTCATCTTAAATATCCAAGTCCTTCACGAATTTTGCATGTGTCTGAATAAAGTTTTTGCGCAATTCTACTTCTGTTCCCATAAGCTTGTTAAACACGGCGTCCGCACGCTCTGCATCATCAACTTTCACCTGTACAAGCACGCGCTTTTCGGGGTTCATCGTTGTCTCGAACAATTGCTCTGCATCCATCTCACCCAAACCTTTATATCGTTTTTGCTCGATAAAGCCGGCTTGCTTGACACGATCTTCGTCCAGGGAGACCTTGGCGCCTTCACTTTTTCGTTTCTCGATTGTATCTGTTAATACTTGGTCTAGCTCGCTTTCGTCGTAAATAAATGTGCTGTTTTTTCTGCCTGCCTTAACCAGCTCAAACAGTGGTGGTTTTGCCAAATATAGATGCCCGCCATCAATAACCGGCTTCATGAAGCGGAAGAAGAACGTTAGTAGCAGGGTGCTAATATGGCTACCGTCAACATCGGCATCAGTCATGATGATAATACGGTCATAGCGGAGGCCATCGAGCGAGAATGAATCTTCTATGCCAACACCGAGCGCCTTGATGAGACTGAGAATTTCGTTATTGGCGAGCATTCGATCCAACCGAGCGCGTTCAACATTCAGAACCTTACCTCGCAGCGGCAAGATGGCCTGGGTTTTGCTGTCGCGACCACTCTTGGCAGAGCCGCCAGCGGAGTCACCCTCTACAAGGTAAATCTCGGACTCTTTTGGGTCCTTGCTGGAACAGTCAGCCAACTTTCCTGGCATACTGGCGCCATCGAGCACACCCTTGCGCAAGATGTTTTCTCGAGCAGCTCGAGCGGCCTTACGAGCACGCGCCGCAAGTAATGACTTACCGATGACTTTCTTTGCGATCGCAGGGTGTTCTTCTAGATAATAGTTGAGGTGTTCGGCTAAAACCTGCTCGACATAACCCCGGATTTCAGGATTGCCAAGCTTGTTCTTGGTCTGTCCTTCGAACTGGGGATCAGGCAGTTTTACTAAGATGACAGCAGTGAGTCCTTCTCTCGTATCTTCACCCGAGAGATTCTCTTCTTTTTCCTTAAGCAATCCACTCTTGCGAGCGTAATCGTTTATAACGCGTGTTAACGCCGAGCGGAAGCCGGTCATGTGTGTACCACCGTCGGGGTTAAAGACATTGTTTGCAAACGCTTTAATAGTCTCGCTATACACATCTGCGTACTGCATCGCTACTTCCACCTGCACATCGTCTACCTTCTTATCAACATAGAAGACATCTTCGTCGATAACATCCTTACTGAGGTTTAGGTGCTTTACATAACTCTGGATACCACCCTCAAAATAGAAACTATACTTCCGGCCCGTCGCCTCGTCTTCTAGTGATGTTCGTATGCCCTTCGTAAGATACGCCGCGTGGCGGAGACGATCTAGAACTGTGTCGTAATTGAAGATAACAGACTCAAAGATTGTTTCGTCGGGATAAAATGTTATCTCCGTCCCCGTTTTGTCACTCTTGCCAATTTGTTTTAGGTCGGCAACCGGGACACCACGCTCGTAGTCCTGGCTGTACGACTTACCATTCTGGTGAACAATGACAGTCAACTTAGTAGAGAGTGCATTCACGACACTAATACCCACACCGTGAAGACCACCAGAAACCTTATAACCACCCCCACCAAATTTTCCGCCAGCATGAAGAACAGTTAGTACGGTTTCCACGGTGCTCTTTTTGGTTTTTGGGTGAATATCAGTTGGGATACCACGACCATTGTCGATAACCGTAACACCACCATCTGCCAACAATTTAACACTTACACTGGTTGCAAAACCAGCAAGCGCCTCGTCGATACCATTATCGACTACTTCCCATATAAGATGGTGCAGCCCTTCGATACCAGTCCCGCCAATATACATACCCGGACGTTTGCGAACTGGCTCAAGACCCTCAAGCACCTGAATTTGAGATGAATCGTACTGATTTTGCTTACTCACTATAAATAGACCCTCACTTCAAACTACTTTTTCCACTCTTACTACCTATTATAGATGAAACCTGCTCCTTAGACAATAAACTAGGCTTGATTGACAACACAATATTGTGGTTCAATAAACGTAAGAAGAATAACATACACAAAAAACACATGTTTAACAAATTACTTAGCAACCTCCCATTTAACCCAAGCCTCATTAATCAGGTGGCTTTTTACGGAAAACGTCTCAAAAAAGAGACCTCTGTACGCCGCATTGGATTCTTGTTCATTGCAGCAACAATGGCACTGCAGGTATTTGCCGTCGTGGCACCGCCGAAGCAGAGTTCTGCCAATCCTGGCAACGACCTGATACCAAATGGGTTTAGCAGCCCGAGCACAGCCGTTAACTACTGTCGTTCCAATATTCAAGGGTTTGGTGACATTATGTCCTATTACGACATAAGCTGTGATGACATAGCTCGCGGCAGCACCGTTACTATCCGCTCAACAGACTACAACAACCAGCTCTACTCTATGGGAAGAATCCCTTACGGAATAGCGAATGAGTACTCTGTGCCCATAAATGGCTCGACCTACTATATGCGCTCCCTGTGGGGCTGGGATAACGGTCGCCGCGGGCCACCGCCTGCATCTACCTACAAAGCCATACAGTTCACCTCTGGCGGCAAAACGTTCTTTATACTTTATGATTGTGGCAACCTTGCAACCATTGGCAAGATCATACCCCCCGTAGTTACCCCCTATTGTAAGCTGTCGATCAGTGGCACAAATGCCACGGGTTACAAAGTAACCTGGAGAAACTACAACGTATTTGGCACCAGTCTTGACGCGCATTTAAAGAATTCAGCAACTGGTAACGATGATGCTATAGGGTACACAGCCACAGGGTCGCGACCAGTTTCTCCGCGGTTGGGCAACGAGAACAAATACACCTATACTGTCTGGAACGCCGGGAAGCCAACTTCTATTAGCTGCTTCGCGATCGTTAACCCCGACAAGCCCCCGACGACTGGCGAGATAGAGAAACGCGTCAATGGTAAAAAAGAAGCAAAACTTCGTGTTGGAGAGCGCTTTACCTATACAGTTACTGTGAAGAATACTGGTGCAGTAGACATGAAAACTGTGGGGGTTAAGGATCAGGCACCTAAAGGTATCGAGTTTATACCAAATGGTGGGACGATCAAAAAAGACGTTTTTGAGACAACCATACCAGTACTTGCAAAGGGTGCGTCTAAAGAATTTTCTATACCCGCAAAAATAACTCGCTTCGTAGCGGGCAAAACAGCTAATGAGGCGTGCTTTATCACCAGTGGCGCGGGTGATTGTGATGTTGCATACACCTATAGCGAAGAGCCGTGTCAATATAATCCCAACATTCCTAACAGCAACCCTGCTTGCGTGCCCTGCGAAGGCTTCCCTGCAGATCAGGCTGGCAAGTGTCTGGTACTTTCAAAAACTGCAAGAAACGTTACGCAAAATATTGCGAACGCCGATGGAACTGTCGCAAACCCAAACGACGTTATCGAATATAAGTTGAACGTAAAGAATACGAGTAAAGCTACTATTAAGAAGTTTGTCATACAAGAAAACATCAGCGACATACTTGAGTATGCACGGGTGACTGATTTCCATGGCGGTACGGTCAATGCGAGTGGCATTGTTGCCTGGCCCGCCAAAGATATAGCCGCTGGTCAAACCTTAACCCAAGTACTCACTATCAAGATTAAGGACCCCATTCCAGAGAATCCTCAGTCTGTTGCAAACCCTGGGTCATACGATCACACCCTTACGAATGTATACGGTGACACGGTGATAAACATTAAGGTCCCCGTCCCCCCAACAGTTACCGTCACCACTTCCTTGCCCAACACCGGTCCTGGAACAAGCTTGGTCGTCGGATTTACCATAGCAAGCATGGTCGGCTACTTCTTTGCCCGCGGCAAGCTACTATCACGAGAAATTGACATAGTGAAACAGGAATATACAAGCACAGCGGGAGGTGTATAAGATAATGAGCGAGCACGAACACGCGCCAAAAGGGCCAGAACATGCACCAAGAGTCGAGAGGCACGAACAGGAGCACCCTGTAGAAGGCAAGAGGGAGTCTCTGGAGAAGAAAGAGTCCCATCAGTTTACCAATAAGGAAGTCGAGTCAATTCGTTCCGATGTAAAACAAGAGGCTATCAGTGGTAAAGATGTCGCCATAGACACCGCTGCAAAAGAGCGTGTCAGCACAGCACAGCCCCTTATCTCTCGCGATCTCCGAGCAACAATGCTACAAAGAACGCTAACGAGCGTACGCAAAAAACTTCCACTGCCCTATCGATCACTCAGCAAGGTAGTCCACAATAAACCAGTCGAGGTGATTAGCAGCGCGAGCGAGAAGACTATTGCCCGACCTATCGGGTTGCTGGGGGGTGGCATGGCAGCACTAGGGGGAAGTATCTTCTCTTTTTATATGGCAAGTCACTACGGGTACAAGTACAACTTCTTGTTGTACATTCTCCTGTTTATTGCTGGCTACATTGTATTCACAGCGGGTGAATTCTTGTTCCTTCTTGTACACCGCCAGCGCCACGGACGTTAGAGCCTCTACAGAGGCGAGGATCCGACCGTTTACGCTTAGCGCTCTCTTACCTACTGTAGGTGTATCGTGCTACCCGCGTGCGGCGTATCGTCTGTGTGTGGTTTCGACAGATCAATCTCGCCTGTTGGCGATGCGGACGTAGGGCGATTGCTGTTCATTGGATACGAGGCATCAGAAAGCCCTGTAGCCGCTTGAGCTTGCAAACTGGAAGACTGTACTGGGTATGGCGATTCACTAGGCACAGAGGGGTTGTACGGGGGTTGTACAGGTACGTTCGCGTACGGGGGTTGCTGTAAAATTTGTTGCTGAGAGGTTGCTGGTTGCGTGGAAGCAGCAGGCACGCTTGCCGTTTGCGGTGCAACCGGAACAGGTGCAGTCGCGGGCGGATATTGATATCCAGTTGCTGCAGGTTGCGCAGGGTATGTGGGTCGTGGGGCAGGAGCACTCGGTGTGGTGGCTTGCCTTTTTGCCAACCACTCATCAAGAAACGATGAGCCTGTACTTGGCTGCTTTGCACCCACTTGAGGTGGTGCTAGCCTCGTAGGGCTATTCCCTCCTGCTATGGGCGAAGCAGCGCCGCCATACATAGCACCAGGTGCGGGCCGTTGGTCTTCGATAGTTCGCAAGCGATCGGCAATCTCCTTATCAACCTTAGCCCTTGGACGTCCATATTTTGCCGCAGATAGTTGCTTGAGTGCCTGTCCCAGATTCTCGTTTGGAGTCCCCAATGGAGGTAGCCCCGCCATACTAAACGGCTGTGTTGGGATACCACTAATGAGCGTTCTGACGATTGCGTTCCAGTTTGGCACACGCAATAAATCATCACCGTCGAATAACGGCTGGAAATATCTCGTCAGCGCTTCGACATCGTTCTGACCAATACGAAATGCAATTATGGTACCTATGTTTCCGAAAACCGCATCCCGAATTTCGTCCGTGAGCTGCGTAGTGAATTGGTTCGCCACCACAAGATTAAGATGATACTTCCTTGCCTCTGACAGAATTGTTGCAAATGAGTCAGTCGAGAAGTTCTGGAACTCATCAACGTACAGGCAGAAGTCTTTTCGTTCGCTCTCAGGAATGCTTGCACGGCTCATAGCAGCGGCCTGGAATTTCATGACAAAAATCATACCGAGCAGTTTTGAGTTGAGTTCTCCGACCCGACCCTTACTCAAATTCACGAGCAATATTTTTTTGTTGTCCATAATATCGCGTAAATCAAAAGAGCTTTCTGTCTGGCCAATAATGTTGCGCATCATTTCGTTAGCCATAAAAGCACCAAACTTGCTCACAAACCAACCAAGCACCTCACTCTTGTGATAGTCACTTGTTTGCGCCATTTCTTTGTTCCAGAAGTCCAAAACAGTGTGGTCGGTCACATACTTTAGTTTTTGCTTCATGTATTTGTTGTCGGTAAATACTTTTGGTATATCGATAAACGTTGAGCCGCCTGGATCGCTCATAAGTGTTAGTGCCGCCATACGAAACCAGTGTTCATAACGGGGGCCAATTATCCCCTGATGTAGTGGATCGTACAACTTATAAAGCATGTTTATAGCCTCTTGAATCAGAAAGTCTTTCTGTTCTGGAAGATCAAATTCAAATAAGTTAAGCCCCATCGGGTAGTCCATATCGGATGGATTAAAGTAGATCACATCTTCTGTTCTCTCGCGTGGGACCATAGCGAGGAGTTTCTCAACCGTATCGCCATGCGGATCAACAAAAGCAAAACCGTCGCCATTTAACATATCCTGGAGGGCAAGGTTCTCTAGAAAAGTAGACTTACCCGTACCAGTCTGCCCTACAACATAGACATGTCGTTGTCTGTCCGACAACGTTAGCCGGATTGGTTTTTTTGCACCACGGAATAAGTTATACCCGAGCAGCATCCCTTGCTCTGGAATGTTGCGGGGAGCATCTACTTGCTTTGAGGCCTGTCGTTCTAGCTGCGATGTGGGAATGTTCCTCTGGTCAGGAAAGTGAAACAGCGTAGCTAATTCGACTGCATTTAAGACATTGGAGTTGTTCTCGGGGGGGAAGAATCGCAGTATGAATGACGTTACAAAGCTTTCGATGTCTTTCGAAGGCGTGTACTTAAATCCATTCTTACCTGGTGCATCAAAGAGAGCAAATGCAGCCACGATATTACTGCGAATAGCCTCAGCGCGCTGCGATATATTCGAAGAGGCTACCACTCGAATGAGTATTTCGTATGCAGGATAGCGCGTCTTATCGTCTATAGCATCGACGATGGATTGATCAAGACTTGTAAGGTCTGCCTTCTTGTCTTCTGGCTTACTCGCCTTATCGTTTGGTTCCGACCCTAACACCTTTTGTAGGCGCGTGGCCCACCATAATATACTGTCGACACCCTTGCTCTTCTCTTTGCCTTTTCGTTTTTTGGCGGCAACACTTTGAGCACTCTTTCGCCAATCTGGATTTGCTGGTCGAAGCAAAATCTGTATGCCCGCACCATCTTCTTTGTCCAATGTAGATAATGCGTTTAGTAGTGACTGCATGCCATCACGTTTAATCTCTTGATAGGTGGCAATTGGGTAGGCATAGTCTTCTTTTAGTGTTAATTCGCCCCCTACCGTACCGGCGATCCTCCCAACAGGACTAAAAATATTGTGTTCACTTACTTCTTCAAGTTGAGAAGTTGGATACGCACTAATAACCGCCTGCTTTACAACGTCAACGAGAGCAACAGGAACGGCAGCGTAAAAATGCACAAACCCTTTGGAGCCAATAATTTCAAAGGCTAGATGTCGTTGGCCATAAAATTTGCTTTTGAAGCTTTTCTTCAATGTGCTGGCAATAATGCTGTACAAAACCTGCGCTTTCGAGATATTTTCTTCTATCAGGTCTCTGGTATCCCGTCCGTTAGCCTCTATATCTTCGCTACTTGGCGGAAGATGGATAAGCAAAGGCACCATTTTAAGGCCACGTTCAAAATTCTTCTGCTCCCTTAGTAGTCGGCGTGAATGAAAGAAAACAATAAAGCCAGTTGCCGCTAGCAAACCCAAGAAAACTAACGCTACGAACAACAAAAATGACATAGACTAGCCCTCGCTAACCTTTAATTCTTTGTTATAGCGTTTCTTAACATACTCGGCCTTAACCTGACTAATGGCAGCATTCTGCTGATGTGGGTTATCTTTTGTTTTTTCTATGATAGCCTTAGCCCGTTCAACCCACTCTTTCTCTATAAGATCACTATCATCTGCTTTTAGGGCGGCATCGTCTGCTTGTAACGAGGCAATGGGATCCGATGCTGTAGTCGGGTCCGTTGTATGCTGCTGGACCGGCAAAGCGACCTGTTGAGCAATCGGTGGTGGAAGGCTTGGTGATGTTTGAGGTAATTCTACTGCAGTGGATGCTCTCTCTACCTGCATACTGCCTGCTAATTGATTGGCATCAGTGAGCTGCACCTCTGAAGAAACCGAAAGGGGCAGTTGTTCTTTGTCTTGTTCGGGGTTGGTCTGATCGTTATGCATACTGCGCTAATTATAGCAGATTAACAGGGTTATCCTGCCTACATTTTAGAGCTAGACTTTAGCTGTAACCTACTTATATAGAATCCACTGATTATCGCCAAGACAAGCATAAGTGCAACATCCTTAATAGTAAGTTGATCTATAGACTGCAACAGAAGCAATATGACTGGTACAGCGCTTATCAATACTGCATAGCGCACTCGCCTGCTCTTTTTGATGTGCAACACCTGCTGTAAGCCAAAGAGAAAACAAGTCAAACTCACAAATAACAGAAGTGGCGGCATCAACAACACCAGCACCGGAAGGTTCCCTGGGCTGGTCGTTAAGAGCATAACGAGAAGTAGCGCCCCTGTTAGGAAACTAAACGAGAGCCACTTATTCCACCGCCTTCTGTTCATCATCTCTCCTCAATTCTACGCTATTGTGCAAAAACACATCCTACTTCCATAAGCAGAACGCGTCTCTACACACAGCTTAACAAGGAGCTGGGCGATAAATCCGCTGTATTAAAAGATTATTAAGCGCTTACCGCCCTAGCTGTGACTGACCGCTCTTTGTGCCTTTGTTGGCACAATAGAGCGATAAAGAGTTTGTAAGTTTTGTTCTAACTTACAAAATGATATTACTACCGCAAAATGCTTATGTCAATGATTCTTTATTGTTATTATAACAACTCTTATCCTTAAAGGTCGTTATAATTGTTACAAAATGGCAGTAAACTTTATTGTTAAAACAACAATGTTTATTGATGAATTGAATCGCTCGACACACTGTTTTTTGCGAATAAGTATCGTGGTACCCTGTTTGTTGCTGCAGGTTCAGTACCGCCTACACACGTGCAGTGTCGGAGTCGTCGTACAACACTTTGCTTTGTACATATTTTTCTAATTATGTGTACAGTACGTTGACGTATTTGCATGTCTTCTTAAGCCTTTTTACTAATCCCATGAACAGGAGCCTGTCTCATTCTTGCTACAAAGGCGCTGCTTGGTCTTGCCCACATAAATGGATGAACTGGGAGCATCTCCTAAAAAACAGCCAGAACGGGTCAGAATGTAGTCATGCATGTATGCAGGCCAGGCTACGCCCGCTGTTTATTCGTTTCGCAAGGAATGTTTTGCTGTTTTTTTGCTGCTCTTGCAACCAGCTACGCAAAGTTATACACAGGTTTTATGATATTTCGTCTAAATAATGTATTGACACTAGGATAAGCAATTTATAAGATATGCGTAGCACTTGAATAAAAAAAGTGCTCAAAAACAAAAACGTATCTGTAACAACGGCTTCTCGCAAGCCGTTGTTCCAAAAAAAGAGATAATAAAAACTCCAAAAAATAAGTCCAAAATCAAATAAAAAACCTCCAAGAAAACAGCCTCAACAGGGCTGTTTTTGCTTTTGTTTATAGATTTAAAATCCTGTATAAGCAAACTTATGGGTAGCAGAATACTCAGCGTCGTTGATGCTGGAATGGCTGGACGATTGACGGAAATCGAATGCCACATAAGTAATGGGTTGCCGTCTATTGTTATCGTTGGATCAGCATCTCGAGCCGTCGATGAAGCCAAGGAACGCTTGCGTGGAGCATTCACAAACTCTCACCTGCTGATGCCAAAGAGACGCATCACTATTAATCTTGCACCAAGCGATATACCAAAGGATACCGCCGGCTTAGACCTGGCTATTGCAACCGGGCTCCTAGCGGCTAGTAAACAGATCCCCTATCCTTCTGAAGATATCTTGATACTGGGCGAGATTGGGCTTGATGGTAAGACACGACCAATTCGGGGCATAATCGGTAAACTATTAACCGCAAAGAAGCATGGCATAAACGTAGCGTACATATCTGACGACAACCTGGCACAAGCGACGCTGGTTACCGGGATGCGCCTATACGCAGTCGAATCACTCCGAGATCTATACGATCACCTGAATGGCATTCGACCCATTATGCCAGCGAAAAACGCTACAACCCAAAACAATCGTTTACCTAGAAATGATCTCGATATGGCAGATGTAACCGGTCAGGAAGCCGCAAAACGTGCACTAGAGATTGCGGCCGCCGGTGGGCATAACATCATCATGAGTGGGCCACCCGGTACCGGTAAAAGCATGCTGGCAAAAGCAATGGTGTCACTTCTGCCCGAACTAACGCCTGAGGAGCTTTTAGAAGTCACACACTTGCACAGCCTGGCTAGTAGTGACTATGAACATATTGTCTATAATAGGCCCTTTCGCTCACCCCACCATACTGCAAGCAGCATCTCTATCATTGGTGGTGGGCAAAAGCCACGTCCCGGCGAGATTAGCCTCAGCCACGGTGGTGTCTTGTTCTTAGATGAGCTCCCAGAATTTCATAGAGATACTATAGAGGCGTTACGACAACCTCTAGAAGACCACGTAATCAGTGTTGCGCGTGCTTCCGGTAATATCGTATACCCAGCGAGCTTTATACTCGTCGCTACCGCAAATCCCTGCCCATGTGGTTATCTTGGTTCGAGCAGAGCGTGCGAGTGCATGCCACACCAGATTGCGCGGTACCAAAGAAAGCTATCGGGGCCAATTATGGATCGTATTGACCTATACGTCGATGTGCAAGAGGTTGAGCACAACAAGCTGCTGCACAAGCAACAATCGGCCATGACGAGCAATGAGTTAAGGGGTCGTATTGAAAAAGCTCGAGAGCTACAAACTGCACGCTTTAAGAAGCCTATGACAAATGCGCTCATGACAAATCGTCAACTCAAACAACTTGCGCACCTCCTGCCTGAGGCTGAACAGCTCCTCAACAAAGCCGCGACTTCGCTGCAGTTATCACCACGTGTTTATATGCGCACTATAAAGGTTGGCCGAACGATTGCCGACCTTGATGGAGCAGCAGATATAGCACCGGGGCACATCGCTGAAGCCCTCCAATATCGACAGCGTCAGCAAGAATTTTTATAAACTTCCTTGACCCCTGTTGTGGAGTCTGCTACACTAACCCAAGCTTAATCGTAGTAAGGAGAATTACGTATCGCCAAGGCTGTTCGTCTGAATCAGGAGATTCGGGCACCTCAATTACGTGTGGTTGATCAAGAAGGAAAACAACTTGGGGTCTTATCGCGCGCTGAAGCCCTTCGGGAGGCAGAAGATCGTGAATTGGATCTCGTTGAGATATCACCCGACGCAAACCCACCAGTGGTGAAAATCGTCGATTGGGGTAAGTACAACTATCAGCGAACTAAGCAACTGCAGAAGAACAAACGAACTGCGAAAGCAGTCGATCTGAAGCAAATGCGGTTTGGTCTGAAGATTGGTGATCACGATTTAGGCGTAAAGTCTCGGAAGATAAGTGAATTCTTAGAAGCCGGACACAAAGTTAAAATCACTATTTTCTATCGGGGTCGCGAGATGGCCCACAAAGATTTAGGGTTTAAACTCGCAGAACGAGTCATCGAGAGCTTCGGTGAACAAATCGTTGTCGATCAACAACCCCAACTCAATGGCAAACAACTAAACTTTGTAATCAGGAGCAATGCAAATGCCAAAGCTAAAAACTCATAGCGGTACAAAAGACCGCATCCGTGTCACCAAAAATGGCAAGGTTCTGCGCCGTCATTCTATGCGAAGTCACTTCTTGCAGAAGAAGTCTGCTGCACGCAAGCGAACCCTTGCGGGCACCGAAGAAGTTACCGGCAAGGCTAAGAAGAACATTAAATTACGATTAGGAGTCTAAGCGCATGCGCGTAAAAAGAGGCGTTGCAACACACGCAAAACATAACAAGATTCGACAAGCCACCAAGGGGATGACCCGTGGTAACCGCTCAAGCGTAAAACGCGGTAAGCAAGCGGTCACTAAGTCATTACAGTACGCATACAGAGATCGTCGCAACCGCAAACGAACATTTCGTAGCCTGTGGAATGCACGCATTAATGCTGCAGCGCGCCTAAATGGCACGACCTACAGTCGATTCATTGCTGCCCTCAAAGGTGCAAAAATCGAACTTGATCGCAAAGTACTCAGCGAATTGGCCGTGAACGAACCGGCCGCATTTACTGCTGTCGTTAAAGCAACGAAGAAATAGTACCTCTGTTTTTTAGGATAACCACTTTTCTTAGAGTGGTTATTTTTATGGTATAATACCCCTGTCAGGTTATCGGCTAATCGCCTGGTTTTACCAGGAGGAAAGTCCGGGCAGCATAGGGAGAGGACAGTTGTTAACGACAACCGGGGGTAACTCTAGGGAAAGTGCCACAGAAACGAAACCGCCAAGTGCTTGCACTTGGTAAGGGTGAAACGAGCGAGGTAAGAGCTCGCAGTACCTATCGGTGACGATAGGTAGCGGTAAACCCTGTCTGCTGCAAGGAGATGTGCTCAATACTGGTCTCCCACCAGAGCTCGTCAGAAAACCGCTTGATCTACCGAGCAATTAGTAGACTAGATAGATGATTAGCTAAAACAGAACCCGGCTTACGGATAACCTGACAACAGAAATAGTCGCCCACCCTGGGCGATTTTTATATGCTCGCGTCTAGTACTTGGTTGACCATGGCATCAGCGAGCTTATTCAGCTCTCTAGGAACATGGGTATAGGTTATCTTCTTGAAGTGCTGTGCATGTTCTTTAACACTCAGATGAATCGCCAGTAAATCATGGTTCTTGATCTTAAAAATGCCCTTCATCTGATTAACGACTAGCATACTATCCAAATAGACAGATAGCACTTGGATGCCCCGCTTCAGCGCTTCTTCCAGACCAATCTTTA
>CAZXTE010000009.1:4184-17170 GCA_964643545.1 uncultured Candidatus Saccharibacteria bacterium | reverse complement strand
CGTTGGTGTTTTTGGCTTGGCTTCAGTAATAGGTGTTTTGGCTTTTTCGCCAGTAGCCGACTGAACGTCTCGGGCATCAGAGCTTGCTGAGGTGCCAGATCCCTTCTGGGCTTCTTTCTTATGCCTTAGCAAGATTGCCCCACTAACTATCGAAAGGACCAGCAGTCCTGAGCCAATCATAATCAGGTGTTTTTTGTTCCATTTCTTGTATCGGGCTTTGTTTTCTGACATAGTAACAACTTTTGACTTGTTTGGCTGAGAAGCTTTAGATACTTGTGGCTGAATTTTCGGTCGGAATCGTTTCAGTAGGTTTTGCATACTATCATAAGAATACCATTAGAAACTACTCGGGATTATTGTGGCTCATCATTGCAGCCTACTTGTGCAAACTGTGTGAATGCCCATGAAAATGAACAATTTTTCGCGCCTCAACCATATACAAACCAATAAATACCATAACTCCTCCGAATACTAGTGAAAGGGTGAAAGTTTCGTGAAAGAAGAACGTCGCCACCACCATAGTCACTACAGGGGTGACATATCCCAGGATACTATAGTCACCACTCCTGGTAGTCTGTAGTGCAAAATAGTTCAACCCATACCCCATACAACCCATAACAATTGCTCCGTATAACACCGTCCCCAAGATAGCTGGTTGAGACAACAGACTAAGCTGTGCTAATTGCGGAGCGGCAAGCATAAAGTACAGTACGGTTGCAGTAAACAGCCCAATCACCAGAACATCCATGATATGAACCTTTTTGAGTACTTTCTTCAGAATGACAGTACCAACCACGTCTGCAACCACTGCGATAAATAAAAGTAGATTACCTTCAAGCGTTGCGCCAGTGGGCGAGCGATTCAGCATAGGGCCTATCACCACAAAGAGCGCACCAATAAAAGCCAGCAATATTCCTGCAAACACTTTGGGGCTGAATTTTTCCTTAAGCACCTCTATCGTAAGGGTGAAGAAAATGATAGGCTGCAGCAGCTCAATAACCGCTGCGTTAATACTGGTCGACTGATGCACGCCTACATAAAACAAAAGATTTGCCACACCATAAATAAGGCTGGTCCCCAGAACGGCAAGCAGTAGATATTTGCGAGGGATAGCACGCTTACGTTGTTGCCTCTGTTTTCGGCTGATGTAAGCAATCGGCCCGATTACCAGCAACGCAATGCTAACACGCAAGAAACCAAACAGAAATATTGGCATTGTTTCAAGTGCGTATCGAATAAGTGGGTTATTTATCCCAGATATTACTTGTGCAATAAGCAGGGCGACAATGCCGAGGCGACGTTTCACCGCTGTATTGTAACAAACATCTTATGCTTATAAGTCTGCAATGGTTCGGACTCCTTAGCTACTAACTCAGCTCTATTGAACACGCCCGTGCTCTTTCTGTGATAAACACTAGCAAGATTGACGGTTGCGGTGTTAGAATAATCAAAGATAAAAAAGGATTCTATAATTATGGCAACAAAAAAGAAATCAACAGCTAAAGCCAACGTACTGAAAGCACTGTGGAAACGTAATAAAACACTGTCTCGTGCTGCTGTTTTTGTGATTGTATTTGGGTTAGGCGGTTCGATCTACATCGCTGCCAGTAATGCATATACACCCTTCCCTAGCGTCGACAAAATGAGCAACCTTGGTTCTTTAAACAATATACAGGTTCTAGACGGAGCAAATATTCAATTATCAGGCTGTCTACAAAAACGCGACTTCTCTGGCTTAATTGTTTCGGAAAGAGACAGGCAGCGGACACATGATTTTGACTTCCAGTTTAAGGCCAGCACTACCAAAGTGGTAGAACAAAGAACGCTCGGGTATTCACCATTTATTGCTTACGGCCCACAATCGCAAATATCCAACATTAAGCAGTATGGACCAATTGCCGACTGGGGTAGTCCAACATCTGGCTCTCAAAGTTGGAGGAGCAGAATCAGTATATTCACGCCCGTTAGAGATTGGACGGCAGGCAACGACAACTTCGTAAGCGGCTCCGGTGGTAAAGCATTTATGACGGGTGGTGGTCCTGTGCAATTTAAGCTCTACGAAACGGTCCCCAACGGCAGTCTTTCTGGGAAAACAACTCCAGGCAGTGAAGATAGTTACATGGTGTTTGGCTACGGGACCGTTCGTTACTATAACGAACGCGTTAAGGCGTATCTAGATCAGACAACGACACCCATCAAAGTTTCCGCCATCCCTCTGTGTAGATAATAGTCAAATACATGCCAGGCAGTAGTTAAGAGGGAGCACCTATCAAGTTGGTAGAATCGCTTTTATCTCTGTTTGGGAGTATACTAACAGAGAAGAGGGACTTTAGGTGTACAAATACGTTATTAGCAAATCGCCCGACGGCTTCGAAATCTATATAAATCTAATAACGTCTTCTGCTGGGCATTACTTGAGTCGGCAACCACATGTTATTAACCTCATAAAAGAGGTGTTGCTCCCTATGGACTTATCTGCAAGCCAAATCTTTGTAGAACGAGACATGGGTAGGATTATTGGCAATACTGATATTGTCGATACAACAGATAAAGACACCATCTTTTACGCGCAGCCCAATAAAAAACAAATCTACTCACGTTATGCCAAGAACCGATATCCCGTACCAAGCAAGATGTTAACGATTATTCTACAGAAAGACGAGAACGGCGACTATGAAGTGACCGACACTTGGATTGGCCCACACAGCCCCCCGTTCCCTGGTGATGAGCAAGCAACAGTAAAGAGTAAGCCATACTGGGAGAACCACGCACTGGTTTACAACACAGACGCAATCCAGTCAAAGACCATAACCAAAGACTGCCCGTATTAGATTAGGTCTGTCTCGATTTAGCGTGTAAATATGCCTGCCATTCGTCGACAATTGTTTGTGTTTTTTCGCTAGCCTTACCAACATACGCCACCTCTGGGCAGGCAATAAGTTCTTTCTCAGCTTCGCTAAACCGTGTCCAATATTGTTGGATTGATTCATCATTTGCTGCAACTGCTGCAAGTGTTTGTTCATTTGCAAGCGCTTGGTGAGCTATTTGTTTGGCTACCTCGTGTGCCTCGGTATGTCCATATTTTTCGAGTAGCAGATATAACGGTTCAGCGGCTATAGCACCGCCAGTTAGTAGAAGGTTCTTCTGCATCTGTTCTGCATTGACTTCTAACTTCCTCATGATCCTATCGAGTCGCTTAGCCATGGATGTCACACAAGCAACCGGAATCGCATAAAAACGGCTAGACGCTGAGTCAGTTAGATCACGCTGGTGTTCACTCGATAGATTCTGATTTGCGTTCACCACCTGAGCCAGAACTTGTTTAGACATACTGACCACGTTCTCGAAATTCCAGGGGTTTCGCTTGTGGGCCATGGTAGAAGATCCGGTTTGCCCTTTCTCGAATGCTTCTTGTACCTCGGCAATCTCGGTGCGCTGTAAATGCCGCATGTCATGAGCCAGATTAGCCATAATGCCAGCAGCAATGGCTAGCTCATCAACCAGACGAACCATACTTTCTGGTGGCACAATTTGCGTTGCATACGGTGCTGGCTGTAAATCGACTTTGTCTAATACAGCTTTTTCAAATGCAATTGGATCGGCAACAAAGACACTTAGTGCGTTATAGGCACCGACAGCCCCGGAAAATTTACCACGCAGTTCGCCGGCTAAAGCGTTGATATTCTGGATTGATGTGCCGAGCCTACTAACATATTCGGCAATTGCAAAACCAAACGTAATAGGGACAGCGTGCTGCCCATGAGTACGTCCAATTTGTACCGTAGCTTTGTTATCTGAGGCTATCTGAATAAGCGTAGCGAGTAATTTCTGTAGCGTCGGCACAACCATTTTCTGTACAGCGTCACGCATCTGCAATGCGTTGGCTGTAGCGATAATGTCGTATGAGGTAGCACCAAAATGCACGAACGGTTTTGCCTCTTCATTCAGTGGCGCCTTAATACAGTTAACCAGCGCTTTGATGTCGTGCTTGGTGGTTTGCTCTTCTTTGTAAACCGACACGACATCAACCGCACGAGCGGCTTTTTCTATTGCTTTGGCACTCTCTTTACTGCAGATCCCAAAGTCTGCGAGTGTGTAGGCCAGCGCCATCTCTACGTATGCCTGATACGCAATACGACTCTGCTCCGACAAGTACGTGGCAATTTCTGGGTCATAATATCGCCCATCGAGCGGGTCAATAGCTAAGGCATTGAAGTGTGCGAGAACTTTCGGTAAAACAATCGGTTTTAGTGTTTGCATCACGAAAGGTCTTTCAGAGCAGTTTGGATATTGGTTTCAATCCTCGCTAAGGGATCGACGTTGTCTGGGGTTTTTTCGAGTTTTTTGCCAGTGATGCGTTCGTATAATTCAACGTACCGTGCGGAGATTTCCCGAACAAAACTTTCGGGAATGCTTGGAATCTTTTGGCCCTCTAGCCCCTGAAAATCATGCGCAATCAGCCACTCCCGCACAAACTCCTTAGAGAGTTGACGTTGTCGTTCGCCGCGCTTTTGCCTGTCTCCGTAGCCGTCTGCATAAAAATATCGCGATGAGTCAGGCGTGTGTATCTCGTCCATCAATACCAACGCACCACCCAAGGTGCCAAACTCGTATTTTGTGTCGACCAATATGAGCCCTTGTTTTGCGGCCATTTCACTGCCACGCGCATACAATCTTTTAGCTATGGTCACAATCTTGGCCCAATCATCGGCAGGCACAAAGCCTTGCTTGATAATTTCTGCAGGACTTATATCTTCGTCATGGCCACTCTCTGCGTGTGTGGCGGGCGTAATGATGGGCTCAGGAAATTGGTCATTCTCTTTTAATCCGTCGGGCATTTTTGCCCCACAAAGCTCTCGTTTACCGGCGGCATATTCTCGCCACGCATGTCCGGTTAGGTAGCCTCGCACCACAACCTCGATTTTATACGGCTTACACTTATGCCCAAGGACTACGTTCGGATCTGGAGACACAATAAGCCAGTTGGGGATAATGTCCTCAGTTGCCTTGAGAAAATAATTAGCGATCTGGGCAAGAACTTGGCCTTTTTGCGGAATGGTAACGGGCAACACAAAATCGAAGGCAGAAATGCGGTCAGTCACAACCATAGCAAGGTATTTGTCGTCGATAGTATATATGTCTCGCACACTTCCTTTTTGGAAGTTAGTTTGGCCAGGTAAGGTAAACTGTGTCTCTGAAATTGTTCTATGAATCACTGCCTTCATTAAAGCGCACTTAGAAACAACTCGCAATGCCAGGGCAAAAAAGTTATTATTAAGAGCAATGGGGGAAGCAGCAATGACTATTGGCATCGTGGGTGGTGGCCAATTGGGGCGCATGCTTACGTTGGCTGCAAAACCACTCGGCTTTAGCGTAACCGTGCTCGATAGCAGCAAAGACTGCCCCGCTGGACAGGTTGGTGCGGACGTTATTGTGGGCGGACTGTACGACCCAAAGGCACTGCGAAAGCTTGCCTCTGTGTCTGATGTTATAACGGTAGAAATAGAACATCTCGACACAAACACATTGAGCCACATAGCGAAGAGTAAGCCTGTCTACCCCGCCCCAGAAACCATTAGAATCATTCAGGACAAATACCAGCAAAAAAGCTTCTTACAAAAGAACAACATACCAGTTGCACCTTTTATGGAGGTTGTAGATAAGGCCTCGGCCCGTGAAGCATACTTTACATTCGGCAAACGAATGCTGCTGAAGACAAAACACGGCGCTTTTGATGGCCGCGGCAACTACAACGTCCACAGCGAGACGGATCTCGACCACGCTTTACACGCAACAAAAGACAGCCAAGTATACGCCGAGGCATACATGCCATTCACCAAAGAGTTGTCCGTCATAGTGGCAAAAGACACGAACGGAGTTATCGTTACATACCCCGTTGTTGAGATGCGCCACGAACGAAACATCTGCGTCGAGGTTCATGCACCGGCAGATATTAGCGCGACGGTTGAGAGACGAGCACGAGCCTTGGCAAGGAAAGTTATCGCTCACCTAGATGGAGCCGGCGTCTTTGCAGTTGAATTATTCTTGCTCAAAGACGGTCATGTCTTGGTGAACGAAATCGCTCCTCGTGTTCACAATTCAGGGCACTTCACTATTGAAGGATGCGTAACTTCGCAATTCGAACAACACATTCGTGCTATTACTGGCTTGCCGCTGGGCGACACTACTTTACGCCAACCAACAGTTATGGTGAACCTACTAGGAACCCGTAACTCATCAAAGATACCGCTCTTTAAGGCGGCTCTGGCGATTAAAGACACGCACGTACATTGGTATGGCAAAACACCGACCAAGATAGATCGAAAGATGGGCCATATTACTGTACTGGGCTCTTCAGTTTCACAGGCAACAAAAACAGCTCGTCGAGCTAGGAGGTTAATAAGCATATGAAAAATCAAACACTCGTAGGAATTATTATGGGTTCTGATTCAGATCTGCCCGTTATGACAGAAGCCGCTAAGGTACTCGACGAGTTCAATATCGGTTATGAGGTTCGTATCATCTCGGCTCATCGCACCCCAGATGTTATGGTTGCGTATGCCAAAACCGCACAAGACCGTGGTCTGAAAGTTATCATTGCTGGCGCCGGTGGCTCTGCTCACCTACCGGGCATGACAGCGTCCGAGACAACACTGCCAGTACTAGCCGTCCCCGTTAAAGGAGAACATCACGACCACGAAGCATTGTGGAGTAACGTAAAAATGCCCCCCGGTATCCCGCTGGCTACAATGCCAGAGAACGGCGCAAACAATGCAGCACTTATGGCAATTGAGATCCTGGGGTTACTCGATAAAGATCTACAGCAGAAATATGTAGACCACCGCCATAAACAGCACACTGACGTTACTAAAAAAGACGAAAAACTCCTTGCAAAAGGCTGGCGAAACTACCTAGGAGACAAACACTAATGACTACGTATCCACCACATACGCCGTCAGTTGGTGCGGAAGGAGTGGGGATAGCTATGCTTGGTGTCAGCGACTTCGACGGTACACAAGCACGGACATTCGAACCCACACCCGACGGTATTGGCGTAAACGAAGCATACAGGCTTGCGATCGGCACTGTCATGGGTGAACGCGCGCTGGCAACCTACATGCGAAGTGGTGAACATCGCAGCAGAACCGCATCCGAGATTGTTGCTTCGTTGGCTGGCGCAACCAGTCCTGAATTGTTTGAGGCTGCTGCACGTAAAGTAGCCGAAGGCGAGAGTATAGATGGCATACATCATGATCTTGTCCGCATTCACGGACACCATTACGATGGGCTTTTTTCACCGACAAGAGAGCAAGTCCGTGCATTAACCGATGTTGTCATTGAGGCAAAATTAAAGCCCTTGCGAAAACAGATTGGGCAAGCCATGCCAGAAGGGCAAGGTTATTGGCCACGACCTACGGCAGGTTTTATACCCTTTTCACGGGCGGTGAGCGAACAAAAAATTGCACGCAATATTCAAACTGGAGTCATCACAGCGGGATACCGCGATTTTATATTCCGGGTGTATGAGCTTTACGAAATAGACAGACCGGACCTATTTGTTTCTGATATAGAAATCCAGGATATGTTCCCTGATTTGTCCTCAGAAGAACGTGCTAAACCCAACACATTGCCTATGGACATTATCCAGGAGCGTTGGAGGCATAGTCTCGGCGCCGAAGCACCTGATCAAACAATACTTGGCGATCGTATTGGCTACATAGGGGACGACGAAGTTCGTGACGGCGGGCTGGCAGCCAACAGTGGCGTGCACTTTTTCAATGAGTGCGACCCCGACTCGAATCAAACATGGCAAGACTTTGCACGATTTCTCGGCATCGAAATTAAACCTGCAGACTGGAAGGAACAATGAGCCAGAACAATTGGTACGTTATAACCGGGGGACCCTGCACTGGCAAAACAACCCTTTTAGCCGAACTGGGCAAGCATGGCTATGCAACCGTTCCTGAAGCAGCCCGACTGGTAATCGACGAGGGTTTCGCTGCAGGAAAAACGATTGAGCAAATTCGGGAAGACGAGAAATTATTTCAGTACCAGGTCCTTCGCCGAAAGGAGGCCATTGAGGCCAAAACCGACAAGAAACCTCTCACATTCTTTGACCGAGGCATGCATGATACTATTGCGTATTTGCAGTCATACAGCTGGCCGATTGATGATGAAGTCAAAGAAGCCTGTGACATAGCCAGTTATGAGAAGGTATTTTTGCTAGACCCTTTGCCTTTTTTTGAAGAAGATGGCGGACGGACCGAAGACGCATCTTTTACACAGAAGATTAACCAGCTACTCGAAAAAGCATATGAGCAAAACGGGCTAACCGTTATACAAGTACCCGTTCTTCCCATAGAAGAACGAGTTCGTTTTATTTTAGAGCATGTCAATAAACAAGGAAACAAGAAGGGCAATATTATATGAAGCGCGCAACGTATGCTCAAGTTGGGGTAGACGTAGATGTGGAGGCAGCAGCAGCCAAGATTTTATATGAAGCCTCCAAAAAGACTTGGAAGAACCGTAAGGACCTTTTGGGCGAAGTAGTCGTACCGTTCGACGATTTTGCAGGCTTACGGTTTGTTCGAATAGACAAACTCCCGGCAGGAACAGTTATGTTTGGCGGTTCAGATGGCGTTGCAACAAAAGCTGAGCTCGCAGAGCGTGCCGGCAAGTTCGACACCCTTGCCTTTGATCTTATGGCCATGGTGTGCGACGACGCTGTTATTCGTGGTGGCGAGCCAGCACTGCTCAAAAGTGTGCTCGATGTTAATACCTTAGGGAAAGACAGTTCTCGACTCCCCATTATTAAACAATTGGCAAAGGGTTATGTCGCTGCAGCAAAAGTTGCAGGTGTGGCAATTATCAATGGAGAACTCGCGCAGCTGAACGATCGCATGGGAGATCTAAAGAATTTCCACCTAGAGTGGAGTGCCGATGTAACGTGGTTTGCCCACGAGTCACGACTTATCACCGGCTACGATGTCAGCCCGGGCGACAGCATTGTCGCGCTAGAAGAGAAAGGGCTACGTTGCAACGGGATCTCGTTAGTACGTAAGATTCTTAAGGACAGGTATGGCGAGTGGGAAAATGAAACACTGGGCAAGACCAAACTTATAGAACAAGCACTCCTACCGTCAAAAATTTATAGTCCCGTTTTGCTAGACATTACCGGTGGGTACCGGCTGGCAAAAAAACCACGGGCACGCTTGCATGCAGCCGCACATATTAGTGGCGGTGGCATACCCGAGAAGCTTGGGCGCATTCTTCGCGCATCTGGTTTTGGAGCGTCTCTAGATAATCTCTTCAAGCCATGCGACCTGATGCATCACTGTCAAGAGCTAGGCAATGTCACCGATGAAGAAGCGTACAAAACATGGAACATGGGCAATGGCATGCTCTTAATTACACCCGATCCACAAGCAGTTATTGCAACAGCGCAGGACAATAAAGTTAATGCAAAGGTAGTCGGGACAATAGAAAAGCAACCTGGTATACGGATTGTAAGTCGCGGTTATCATAAACCAGGCGTGGAGCTCTTGTTCAAATGACAATATATTTTGGTCCACCAGACATATCGAAAAGCACACTTAGAAATTTGCTTGCATCGGCTCAAGCCCTCAACGAGACAATTACCAACATCTCTGTGCAGTCTGTCTATTTTGTTCAAACCGTAGAGTCGTTTAATGAACAGCAGGAAAAAGAACTCCTCAGCCTGCTCAATGCGCACAAGAATCGGTTGTACAAAGAGGGGGGTCAGGAATATATCGTCGTACCTCGTTTTGGCACAATATCTCCTTGGTCCTCAAAGGCAACCGATATCGCACGTAACTCTGGATTGGAACATGTTTTGCGGATTGAAAAAGGGTTACTCTATGGGATTGAAGGTTCTAAGCAAACAGATCGTGCCCGGCTAAATGCATTGTTGAGCGATCGAATGACCGAGCAGGTCATTAGCAGCACGAACGATGCAGCAAACATTTTCGCGCAAACGAAACCCAAGAAACTTCGACGCATACCGGTCTTAAAACACGGCGTTAGTGCCCTGGCAAAGGCGAACAGATCATTAGGGTTAGCGCTAACAGATGATGAAATCGACTACTTAGCTTCAGAGTATACGCGTCTTAAACGCGACCCGACCGATGTAGAGCTGATGATGTTTGCGCAGGTAAATAGCGAACATTGTCGTCACAAAATTTTTAACGCTAGCTGGGTTGTAGATGGTATCAAGCAACCAAAAAGCCTCTTTAAAATGATAAAAAACACGTACGAAAAGTCGAGCAAGGATATACTGTCAGCCTATTCCGACAATGCTGCTGTTCTACAGGGGCCAAGTACGAAACAGTTTTCTAGGAATACTATGTCTCGTCAGTACGAAGAAGTTATCAGGGAAGATAATATCGTTATCAAGGTAGAGACACACAACCATCCAACCGCCATCGCACCATTCCCCGGTGCAGCCACGGGTGTGGGTGGCGAAATACGCGATGAGGGCGCAACGGGCAAAGGCGCTCGTTCAAAAATCGGGCTCGCTGGTTATAGCGTCTCTAATCTTTGCATTCCCGGTTTTATCCAGCCATGGGAAACGAAGCAAGCACTGCCCAAGACTATTGCATCACCTTTAGAAATTATGACGACGGCACCACTAGGCGCTGCTGCCTTCAGCAATGAGTTTGGCCGCCCAAATGTCCTAGGCTACTTTCGAACGCTTGAGCAAACACACAGCGGAGAACGCTGGGGATTCCACAAACCAATCATGGCAGCTGGTGGGCTCGGCACGATTTCTTCAGATAATGTTCTGAAGAACAAGATTCGCCCTGGCAACAAGCTCGTTGTGCTGGGGGGTCCCGCAATGCTTATTGGGCTGGGGGGCGGAGCCGCCTCAAGCATGCAAAAGGGCCAAAGTGAGGAGTCGCTTGATTTTGCATCTGTCCAAAGAGCAAATGCCGAGATGCAGCGGCGCGTGCAAGAGGTTATTTCTGCGTGCGCGAATCTTGGCGCAGACAACCCTATCGTTTCCATTCATGATGTGGGAGCCGGTGGTTTGTCTAATGCCCTTCCTGAGCTTGTTCACGACTCTGGTCTGGGTGCGGAATTTGAGCTTCGGGACATTATTTCAGCAGATGCCGGCATGTCACCACTCGAAATTTGGTGTAGCGAGGCACAGGAACGCTATGTACTTGGGATAGATACGCGTGACATTGCACTACTTCAGAAGCTGTGTAAGCGGGAGCGCTGCCCAATGGCAGTTGTAGGCACCGCAACAAAAAAAGAGACGCTTGTTGTAACTGATAGGGTGCACAATGAGTCTGCGGTTGATATTCCCATGGCTCTTCTTTTCGGCAACGCACCAAAAATGGTTCGTGAATATGCTACAACAAAGCAAGAATTGAAGATTCCTCGTTACGAAACTATTGTATTAGACGAAGCAATCAAAAGAGTTTTACAATTTCCAGCAGTGGCAAGTAAGAAATTTCTTGTAACAATTGGCGACCGCAACGTTGGTGGGTTGACCACACGTGACCAAATGGTAGGAAAATGGCAAGTACCTGTTAGCGACGTAGCTGTCAGCGCCTCTTCTTTTCGTGGGAAAACCGGACAAGCTATGAGCATGGGTGAGCGATCACCCCTGGCGCTACTTAATTCTGCGGCTGCTGCTCGGATGGCAGTTGCTGAATCAATTACCAACATTGCGGCCGCACCGATTCGCACACTTTCAGATATTAAACTTTCGGCTAACTGGATGGCGGCAGCCGGGGTTGGTCATGAAGACCAGAACCTGCATGAAGCCGTCCGGGCGGTTGGCGAGGAATTCTGCCCCGCCCTAGGTATCACCATTCCTGTCGGCAAAGATTCATTAAGCATGCGAACTGTTTGGCGAAGCGGTAAGACCGAGCATGCAGTCACCTCGCCTGTGTCTCTAATAATTAGTGCTTTTTCGCCTGTATACGATACGTCAAAAACCAGTACCCCCGAACTTAACCTCGAGGCGAAAACACAACTGCTGCTGATCGATCTTGGGCTTGGCAAACAACGCATGGGCGCCTCAACACTCGCGCAAACATACAATAAAATAGGTGGGGAAACGCCAGATATTGACCCTGGTGTATTATCAAAATTCTTTGGATTAATTCAGACGTTTCGGAAGCAGGGTCTCTTGTTGGCGTATCATGACCGGTCGGATGGAGGCTTACTGACTACCTTGTGTGAGATGGCGTTCTGTTCTCGGGCAGGGCTACGCATACAGTTAGACTCGCTGCCAGGTACTACGATCGAACAACTGTTCAATGAAGAACTCGGGGCAGTTATCCAGATTGAAATGCAAGATGTGCCGGTAGTAACAGCAGCTATTGAAAAACTGCTCCCTGGTGCCGTACACCAAGTTGCGCAAGTTACCGAAGACGAGTCGGTGCGCATATACACGGGTAAGACGTTACTGTATACGAAAAGCCGAGCAACGCTTGAGTCCTGGTGGGCCCAGACCAGCTACGAAATTCAGAAACGTCGCGATAATGAAAAAACCGCATCGAATGAATTTAAGCTTATTCGAAGTGATTACCCCGGATTGTTTACATATAAAGAACCGGACCTTTTACGAACAACGCATAAGAAACGCCCAAAGGTGGCAATTTTTCGAGAAGAAGGGGTGAATGGTCATGTAGAAATGGCTGCTGCGTTTACTGAGGCAGGCTTCTTGGCAGTTGATGTTCATCAGAATGATATCCTAGATGACCCAACGCTGCTTGATAGCTTTGTTGGTCTTGTTGCCTGTGGTGGCTTTTCTTATGGCGACGTTTTAGGAGCTGGCGGAGGCTGGGCGAAGTCTATTTTGCTCAATCCTTCACTCCGCCACGCATTTAAATTCTTTTTCGAAAGAACCAATACTTTTTCGCTTGGTGTTTGTAACGGCTGTCAGATGCTTAGCAATCTGAAGGAGTTAATACCCGGCGCCGATCTATGGCCAATGTTTGTCGGCAATACAT
>CAZXTE010000009.1:0-4084 GCA_964643545.1 uncultured Candidatus Saccharibacteria bacterium | reverse complement strand
CTGAAGGAGTTAATACCCGGCGCCGATCTATGGCCAATGTTTGTCGGCAATACATCAGAACGCTTTGAGGCTCGTATGGTAGTTGCACAGATCGGCACATCACCATCTATACTCTTTCGGGGGATGGAGAAGGCATGTCTGCCAATCCCTGTGGCTCACGGCGAGGGCAAGGTTTTGTTCTCTAAGTCCACACAAGAAAAAGACGCCATACAGAACAATCTACTAGCCCTACAATATGTTGAAGCGCCAAATAGACCAACCGCCCAATATCCCCTAAACCCGAACGGAAGTCGTCTGGGAATGGCCGGCTTTACCTCAATAGATGGACGCGTAACAATTATGATGCCCCACCCAGAGAGGGCTTTTTTGCCGAAACAGCTCTCGTGGCTACCCGACAACTGGAAAGACGCTCCGACACCTTGGCTGCGGATGTTTCAAAATGCGCGAGAATGGGTTAAGGAAAATCAGAAATAAATGCTGTCCGCATGATTGCACTAAAGGTATAATACTAGTACATAAAGGAGGTCTTCTATGTCATATTTTGCCCATCACAATGCACTCCATACGGCCAACACTCACTTAGTTACTGGTGTATTCGCGGCTGTTTTATTAGCTTTAGTAGTCGTCGCGATGCTATCGGAGCGAAGTAAATGACCGTGCAGCTAAAAGCGGAAGGCCTGAAGAAAACGCGAAGTGCATCTGCAATCATCGCCGGCCAATCCATTGAAGGCACTGCAGAGTTTACTGAGTATGATATTGATGGCTGGAAGTATGTACATGTGCGTTTAGTGCTTCATGGGGAACCTACCGTTCTGACAGTCGGTCAGCATGCTGTCCACATTCATGAAAAAGGCGATTGTGAATGTGATGGTTTTAAATGCGCTGGCGGGCATTTTGATCCAGGGCCAAATGGCAATAGTGATCCAGATGCAAATCACGGCTTTCACGCTGGAGACCTACCAAACATTCGGATTGACGAAAATGGTGATGGCATATTGGAGGCTATTACGAGCCGCATAACCTTATCCGACGGTCCTGTATCAATATTGTCCAAAGAGAGTGCACCCGAAGGAACTTCAATCATGGTTCATGCAAACCCTGACCCTCATACTCCCGGCGAGGCTGGGTCAGGCCATAGCGGCGGACCACGACTTGCCTGCGGCAAGATAAAACCTATAAGTACTTAGGGTTGGGGCTAGAAAAGTGAGTAACAAGATGATTAAACGTTGTAGTTTGTATGCAGCCTGAAGCTCAAGTTGACAGTGCTACATTCGAGGCCATGGTTAAACGCGCCATCGACAATATACCCCCACAATATGGCGATCACATAAAAAATGTTGCTTTTGTAGTCGAAGACCTCCCAAGCGAAGCGCAACGGCAGAAATTACATCTCGTTGACGGTGTCACCCTATTCGGGTTGTACGAGGGTGTACCGCTAACAAAACGAAGTTCAGGATACAACCTGGTTCTACCCGATAAAATAACCCTTTTTCGTCTACCAATACTGTCAACGAGCCAAACAGTACATGACGTCCAGAGACAGATAGACAAGACCGTCTGGCATGAGGTTGCGCATTACTTTGGGCTAGACCACTATAAGATTAAGGAAATCGAGTCGAAGAATATCAAAGGCCGAAGTTAGAAAGAGCCGTTTGTTTGGGGTGCTTCAGGTTCAACTGGCTGATCATCTGGAGGTGACACTGCCCCTTCTTGCTCGACAACTGGCACTTCTGCAGGCGCCGCACCTAGTGAATCCTCAGCTACTACAGGCTCATCTGCAGGCACCGTACTTTCAGACGGCGCAACAGTTGTTCCGGCGGCTGGGGCGTCGACAACAGGCGAATCGGATGACACGCTCGGTATGGTTGTCGGATCGGTAGCGCCCAATGGCGTAACTGCCTGGGAATCTGTAGGCATTGGTGCTGGAGGCATGCCCGCATCAACTACAGTTGGGTCTGGTGATAGTTGATTGGTGTTTTGATCTTGTGTTGGGTTCATTATATTTTCTCCTTATCCCCATAATACTTTGTTTATGGCAAATTTCCAAAACACTTATGTTTCGCCTATTCTGAAGCGTGCAACATTTGTTATACTCTGCTTATGGATATAAGTGAAGTGATACGCATCTGTGGTGTCGCTGTTTTCTGCTACATGAGCTGTTGGTTTATTTTTGGGACACTGATAAAACGCAATGATGTTGCAGACATCGCGTGGGGTCTTGGCTTTGTGCTTGTTGCACTGTTAGCTTTCAGCCTTAATGATAACCCTGGGTTTCTTGCAAAAACAGCACTCATCCTAACGGGCGTTTGGGGCTTTCGTCTAGCTGCACACATTCTATTTCGAAACAGACACAAGGCTGAAGATTTTCGCTATGCAAACTGGCGAAAACAATGGGGTAACTGGTATCTTGTAAGGAGTTTCGGACAAGTTTATTTACTGCAAGGCGCCCTCTTGCTTGTTGTTGCCCTTCCGGTGATTGTTACCGCAAGTGGGTCGCACACCACCACGGTGTCTGCCTGGGCTGCTGCCGGCATCCTAACCTGGGCGTTTGGATTTTATTTTGAGTCTGTCGGTGATTGGCAACTACGTCGGTTTGTATCGAATCCCAAGAACAAAGGCAAGGTAATGGACATTGGTTTATGGCGCTACACCCGCCACCCTAATTATTTTGGTGAGGTAACACTGTGGTGGGGACTCTGGATTGTGGTCATGGCGACAGATGTCAGTGCACCATTAAAAATACTGTCTGGGGCGGGACCAATGGCTATCACCTTGTTGATCCTCTACGTGTCCGGTGTCCCTCTGCTCGAGAAAAAGTATGCAGCAAATGAGGCGTATCAAGCCTATGCCAAAAAGACGAGCAAGTTTTTCCCACGAAGCCCAAAGAGTTAAATTGTTCGTTTGCATTAATTTTACCGCTCTTCCATAATCTAGGCATGACAGCTAAAGACAACACTGCTTCTCAGCCAGTTCATAAGCGCCCCAACCGTGTTGCGGTAATCGACTTTGGTGGTCAATATGTAGATCTTGTGGTTAAAGCCTGTCAGCGACAAGGGTTTCCGACAGACTTGGTCCCATCCACCACTAGCTATGCAAAGCTCAGGGATGTCTATGGGGCAATTGTTCTGAGTGGCAGCCCCGCAAACTCTTCTGGCGACGAGCAAGCACCAATGCCAGACGCCTCTATACTGTCACAGAACAGCACGCCAATCTTGGGGATATGCTACGGGCACCAAATACTTGCCCGTCATTTTGGAGGAACAGTTTTGCGCGGAACCGTACGCGAGGACAAACGGGCACCAACAAACCTAACAGTAACGCACCCCCTTTTTTACGACGTTAAAGAGAACCCCACTGTGCTCTTCACTCATGGTGACTTTGTGGCTGACTTGCCCGATGACGTCGCGATCATTGGTCAACACACGCTTCGTGCAAACAACAAAGATATGCATGTTTACTCTGCTATTGCCAAGGATAATATGGTCGGTGTTCAATTTCACCCAGAAGTTTTTGATGATACGCCAGAGGGTTATCAGATATTCCATAACTTTCTCGTTGGTATCGCCGGTCTATCTCCCGATCTTGGCTACATAGAGAGGCTGAACAAGCAAACCATTGGCCGCAAGCGAAAACAGATCAGAAAAGCAGTCAGTACACGCCCAGTTATTGCATTTGTTAGCGGCGGCGTTGACTCAAGTGTCATGATTGCCCTAGCGAAAACAGCTATTCCAGCTTCGCAACTTCACGCCTTTTACATAGATAATGGGCTAATGCGGGCCGAGGACAATGCAGTTATTGATGTGCTAAAACACACCGGTGTACCGGTGCAAAAATACGATGCTTCTAAACAATTTTTGACTGCGCTAAAAGGTGTTAGCGACCCTGAGACGAAACGCAAAGTTATTGGCAGGCAATTCGTAACTGTCCAGGACCAGATTATTCACGACCTAGGGCTGTCAGAGGCTATGCTCCTGCAAGGGACGAACGCAGCTGATCGTATAGAGAGCGGCAACAGTACTGCAAGCCAGCACACCGCAACTATCAAAACACACCACAACCAGGTTTCTGAAATTCAAGAACTGAA
>CAZXTE010000008.1:4364-25343 GCA_964643545.1 uncultured Candidatus Saccharibacteria bacterium | reverse complement strand
AATCTCTGTGGTTATTGATTGGGGTAACTCAATGTATGGTGACTTTCTCTACGACGTCGCCCTGCTTATTTACTATTGGTCGTGGTTCCCAGAGTGGCAAGATATCGACATTAAGCAAGTGATTCTTGATCATTATGCGAGTGCTGGCCTTGAGGTTCCAAATCTAGAAAAGCGTTTACTATGCTATCAAATTCATATTGGCCTGGACGGTATAAAGTACAGTGCATTTACTGGTAATCATGATCATCTAGAACAAAAGACTGAGCAGACTCTCAAACTCTTGGATTATCTTTGAAACGATAGCTGAGATTCCTCGATCTGCAGTTTGGTCTCAATTCCGGCCGCAAAGGCCGTCCTATCATTCTCTGTGCCTCTACTAAGTATGTAACGAGCATACTCAATGAGTGGCTCGTCCAACTTCTGCTGAATCTTGTAATGCCCCATTAAAGTTTGGGTTGTGTGGTAATGTTTCTCGATCTTTGCCTGGAGCTTATCAGTTATTCGGATATCTTTGTAGTTTTGCTCGATAAACGCTTGAAGTAGCACGCAAAGATTCTCCTCGTTGATATATTTCTCAGGGCAGTTCGGGTCTTTTCGTCTGGTGCAGTTATAGTACACGAAGCGCTTGTAGTCACCTGTCTTTTTGATAATCTTAACTTTCTCCTGGGCTGTAATATCTGCTCCACATCTTCCGCAGGTGAGTAATCCTCGGAAGGAGAAGATCTTTGAGCCCCAAACTCCTTTGTAGACTCCTCTGGTTGCTTGAACCAGGTCGTATAACTCCTTGGATACCAGTGGCTTATGAGCGCCAGTGTACCAAGTTCCATCAGGAGCTTCAGGGTACTGGAACTTACCGTAATAGAAAGGCGTGCTGAGTATTACAAGGATCTGACTGACGCTAACTGGCTTTCCAGAGCGACCAGTAAATTCTTGTTCATCGAGCCAACTCTTGAGCCTTCGACCACTCCAGCCCTCGTGCCCAGCTTTATGGAACATTTCCGCTACAAGGAAGTGTATGTAGGGTTTAGCTGTTTGGATAGCAAGTCAGAGCGTGGTGATTACGATAGTCGTCGGGATCTAAAGAAACTCATTAATACAACACTCAAAGATACTAACTGGCGACTCATGAGCGATGGCATTCACTACAGACTAGGGTACTTGAGTGGACGGGTGCGAGCATATGAAGGGGAAGAAAATCTTAAGAACCTTGTCGAAAAAGAGGGTGTCAGAAAAGCTAAGCGAGCCAGTACAAAAGTGAAGAAGTATAATCAGTGGCGAATCAAGGGTAAAGATGGTGGGGATATTATTCAGTGAGCTATACTTAGGTTAAATCATGAAAAAGACAATTATTGCATTTGACTTAGATGGCACGCTTACGGCATCCCGTTCACCGATAACAGCCAAAGGTGCTGAGTTACTCAAGACCCTTCTCGACTACTATGATGTTTGCATAATAACTGGTGGTACATTCCAGCAGATACAGAAACAGGTTGTTGAACAGCTTAAGTCAGACTCCAAAATGGAGCGACTTCACTTATTGCCGGCATCTGGTACACAGTATTATCACTTTAAAAGAAATAACTGGGAACAAGTTTACTCCGAAATCATTCCAGTCTCGGAACGTAAGCGTATTATTGAAAAAGTTGCGGAAACAGCCCAACGCTTGGATCTTTGGACTACTAATCCAAAGGGGCGAATTGTAGAAGATCGGCTGAGTCAAATAACGTTCTCAGCGCTAGGCCAACGAGCATCAGTATCACAAAAAACAGCTTGGGATCCTGACGATAAGAAGAAGCAGCAACTGGTACAGGCTTTGCAACAAAAACTCCCTAGCTACGAAATTAAAGCTGGTGGCCTGACGTCCGTAGATATTACCTTACCTGGCACGAGCAAAGCTCGTAGTTTAGCTAAGCTAATAAAGCACAACAACTGGCATAAACACGACGTGCTGTTTATTGGTGACCGAATTGAAAAAGGCGGTAACGATTACTCAATAAAACAAATGCATTTTAGTTATGAAAAAGTTAATAACTGGCATGAAACAGAAAAGCTTAATCAAAAGTTAATTAGCCAGGGCAGGGACGGCGAAATTAATCTTTAGCCAGATCTTTGATTTTGCTGGCCAGATCCCGTCTGCAGATTAATAACTTATCATCGGACTGGACTACAAATACGTCTTCGAGACCGATAACCACTACTTGTTGTTGCCGCGGCAAGACTAAGCAACGTTTACTGCTAAGCAGCTGGACATCTTGGCCGGGCAGGGCGTTAATAATCGCATTCTGCTGGCTGTCTTTTTGGGCAAGACTGTAGTAAACCTCCCAGTTTCCCATGTCATCCCACTCATAGTCGGCAGCATATACCATTAGCCCACTAAAGTGCTCGCTTATAGCTTTCTCGAATGAGACTGGCTTGAGGGACATGTACCATTCTCGTAGCTCATCTGCATACTTTGACCCACCGATTTCGGATCGTAGTGCCAGTAAGGACTCGTACTCTTTTGGCAGAAGCGTTTTAATCGCCTGTAGCAGTCCTGCGGTTCGCCATATCTTAATGCCTGTATTCCAAACATGATCTCCACTGGTCACTAGTGCTTCCGCCTTAGCTTGGTTGGGCTTTTCAATAAAACTGGCCACGGTGTACAGCGAATCATCATTGAGCTTTTCGCCAAGCTTAATGTAGCCAAACTGGGTATTTGATGTAAGTGGTGGCGTCCCGATCAGCATGGGGGCATCGTATTGGCTCGCCAGGCTAACCGCGTGTTTAATTGTCTTTGTAAATTGTTTGCTGTCTGCAATGTGATGGTCGGAGTACATAAAGACTGCCGTGCTGTTTGGTGAGTAGTATTCTAGATGTAGTGCTGTAACACTCATGGCAGCAGCGGTATCCATATTCTTAGGTTGAACTATCAGGTTTTTTTCAGATAAGCGCAACAGTTTCTTGAGTTTGCCCGCCAGCTGTTCGGTGGCTACAACATAAACCTGCTCTTTGGGAACAATCTTTAAAGCTCTTTCAAACGTTTCGACCACCATCGCCTTACGAGAAAATAGTGCTTGCAGTTGCTTTGGCTTGCTCGGCGTAGAGATTGGCCATAGCCTTTTACCCTCACCCCCGGCCATAATAACTACCACCGGCACCGTGATTGGTTTGGTCAGATTCATACACCTACTATAACTCGTTACTACCTGTTACACTAATGCTTATGAGCGCTGCGCATTTGGACCGAGCCAAGCTACTAGATTTGGCTCTTAAACATCCTTCTCAAGACTCTTCATTTTGGCAATCACCCCAACCTACGTTGTGGCTACCGGCGCATAACCAAGTTACTGATCCCGGTAATTACTACAAAGCAGTAGCTGAATTGCATAGCCTTACATACCAGGGCGACATCCCTGTTAAAATGAATGACACCGGATCTCTGGCTGCGTCAGTAGGCGCAGAACGACTATCCAGATACTGGTTTTTCCCGTTCAAAGATAAACAGGGGCACCTCGTTGTTGCCTGTGCAGAACCATTCTATATTGAAGAAATACGAGCTATTTGCGCGGAGACACTTGATGGATCAGGGAATGTAAGCTTCGTAGTCACTCCGCTATCTATCATTCAGACAGCCTTAACCCAAAGTCTGTATCAGGAAACAACTTCGCGTGCCGAAAGTAGCCTTAATTTTGCGATGCCAGAATACTCCAGTAAGGGAATTGTGAGTCGTTGGTTTAGGTTCAACTTTCTCGTTACGAGCCTTTTGTTTATTGGCTTATTGCTATGGCAGCCGCCGCTTGGATTACTGGTTTTTTTTGTTGCCATAAATATTGTTTATGTCGTACTAAATCCGCTCAGACTACTTATTGTCCTTGGAGGCTTAAGGTTTAAGCCCAAAACTGCCACCGAGCAACAGCTTGCCTCGGTAGAAGACAATTCCTTGCCGATCTATACTGTTTTAGTACCTACAAAAGGCGAGGCAGCAGTCGTACCCCAGCTTATGGCTAACCTCAGAGCGATTGATTATCCTGCAGATAAACTGGATATAAAGCTTATTACCGAGGTTGACGATCTTTCGACCATAGAAGCGTTCGAAAAAGAAGGAATAGATGATCGTAACATTGCTGACGAAAATCATACCTCGTTCCAACTCATTAAGGTCCCCGTGGGCGAGCTGTCCACCAAGCCGCGTTCGTGTAACTATGCCCTTCAGTTTGCCCGAGGACAACTTACTGTCATCTATGACGCAGAAGATCAGCCAGATCCCTTGCAGCTCAGAAAGGCCTATTTCGTGCTTACCGAGGAAAGGCTCAATACTCTGTGCGTGCAGGCTAAACTTAACTTTTACAATGTTAAACAAAATCTGCTAACCCGATTTTTCTCACTTGAATATGGATTTTGGTACGATTTTCTCTTACCAGGGCTTGAAAAGTGGCACATCCCCCTGCCACTTGGGGGTACGAGCAACCACTTTATTACGGGTACGCTCAAAAGTATTGGTACCTGGGATCCGTATAATGTTACTGAAGATGCAGATCTTGGGTGGCGGTTGAGTAAACTTGGTTATCGTACAACCATGCTCGATTCGTATACCTTAGAGGAGGCGAACAGCCAAGTCTGGAACTGGATAAAGCAACGCACCCGTTGGCAGAAAGGTTTTCTGTTAACAACCATGGTTCACTTACGGCACCCTATTTTACTCGTGAAGAGGCTCGGGGTGTATGGGGCGGTAAGCTCTGCCGTATTGTTTACCACAAACTTTTTGCTACCACTGGTTAATCCAATTTTGTGGGTATTCTTCTTATTGTGGTACGTACCCCAGTTCTTTGGTAATCCGGGCATTGGTCTAACACTGCCAGATTGGCTGCGTACCGTGGGACTTATTAACCTCGTACTAGGCAATGGTATTTTTATGCTGGTGCATCTTATTGCGGCACTGGGTAAGAAGCAGTGGAGTCAGATCCCGCTCGTCCCACTCATGCCCCTGTACTGGCTGCTTATTAGCCTTGCTAGCTATCGCTCGGTATACCAGATACTGGTTAACCCATATTCATGGGAAAAAACTAAGCACGGCCTGCATCAAGCCTGAAGATACTTGCGACATTTTTCGAGTAAGTCGCCGATGGTGGCCTCGCTCTTAATAAAGTAGTCAGCCGCGCCGAGTTTCATTGCTTGGTCGACCGTAACTTTTTGACCAATATTAGAAGCTATAATAACTGGAATATTTTGTGTTGAAGCGTCGGCCTTGAGTTGCTTCAGAACATCCAAGCCCGAAACTTTTGGCATGACAATATCAAGAATAATGATGTCCGGCTTTTCTTGCTGAACTCTTGCTAAGGCTCCCTCGCCGTTAGCTACGACCACACTTTGCCAATCTTTGTTTGTAGACAACTTTAGTTTGTAGGCATCCGACAGAAACGCATCATCTTCAAATATTAGTATTTTCTTGCTCATTTGTTAGTCCTCCTATGAATCTAAGTTTACTTCACCTTGATGCGACTTGCTACCAGAAAGTGGCAGCGTAAATCGGAACGTACTGCCCTTGTTCTCGGTACTCTCGAACGAAATTTTTCCACCTGATTGCTCAACGATAGACTTAATTAAGTACAGTCCCAGGCCGTTTCCTTCGGGGGCGTTTTTTATGGCATTGTCGGCTCGGAAAAACTTGCTAAAGATATTGGCTTGTTGCGCCATGGGTATACCGTAGCCATGGTCGATAACACTTACGGTAAGCTGCTTGCGATTCGATTCTAGCGTTACAGTGATCTCACTATTATTAGGCGAGTACTTACTAGCATTGGTTAGCAAGTTAGTCACTACTTGTCTTATAAGTATTGGGTCGATTGATAAAGTAAAGGCGCGAGGCGCGGCTAGCTTGATGGTTTGTTGGCGTTGGGAAATACTAACATTGACTTCTTGTATGACATCTTTGATAAGGCTATTAATATTGGTTCTAACAGGCTTTATGGTTAACCTGCCTGATTCAGCACGAGATACGTTTAGCAAAGCAGTTACGAGTTCCGCAAGCCGCTTACTACTGGCGTCAATCTTCTGGACCACATCTTTCTGGGCTTTAGAGAGTTTGCCTACCGTCTTATCATCCAACAATATCTCTAGGTACCATCGTTCGGCGGAGATCGGTGTCCGTAACTGGTGCGAGGCTACTGATAAAAAGTCATCTTTAGCTCGCTCCAGGTTATATTCGGCAGTAACATCTCGGAAGATCTCAATATAGCCTAGTGTAGTGCCCGACGCTTTAACAGGCGCGATACTTACCACAACAGGGAACTTACTGCCGTCTTTGCGTGCGTATTGTACTCGTGTATCGGCCACAGCTTTGCCGGTTTTAGCGACTAGCTTTAATGGACGGTTTTGGACGAGCATTTTTTTGCCGCTACGATCATATGCCTTGACCAGTTCACTGAATTTACTATCTTTAAGTTCTGCCTCCGGATAGCCCAACATTTCTTCGGCAGCTTTATTGATTCTCACTACCTGCCCGTTGTCGTCAAAGACTATCAGACCCTCAGCTATGCTGCTCAAAATGGCTTCATCTTTGCGTTGTACTTTGATAGCCAAGTCACGCTCGCGCTTAAGGTCTTTGGTGAGGCTATTCGCATAGCCCACCGCTCGCTGACGTGATGAAGTTAATACAAACATCAGTACCGACAATATAAAGCTGAGCGCCAGCCCAGCGAGAAGTACGGTGGTGTGAACGGGTACTATGCCACTTGAAAGATTTAACGCTGGGGAGGTGTAGCGTAGTTGCCAAGATTGTCCGCCGAATGTAAGCGGACGTACTTTGGTAAGACGTCCGTTTCGCACTATAGAGTCAGAAGTCGCATACATCTGGTTGGCTGCAACAAGTTTGCCAGTATCACCGTCAAAGACTTCTACAGCTACACCTTTGGCCTGTTCGCCGATAGCTGCTCGCATAAAATTATTCATTCTAAATGGTGCGTATACATAACCCTCGATGTCACTTGAGCGTCGCTCGGGGCTAACCTGGGAACTGAGGCTGGTGTAAACCGGAACGTAGAGTAAAAAGCCGTACTGTGGGTCTACATTTGTCTCTTGTAGCAGGGTGACCTTGCCCGACATAGCGATATCACCCGTGTCGCGAGCCCGTAACATGGCACTCCTGCGCGTTGGCTCAGACAACATGTCAAAACCGAAGGCTCGTTGGTTACGATTATCGAACGGTTCAAGAAAAACAATGGTACTGTATACATCGCGCTTGGGCTCTAGTGGCCGTACCTCAAATGACTTGTAGCCTTCACTTCGGATCTGACGGGTCAGCTCGGCGACTTTAGATGAACTAACCACCTTGGCAAAGCCAAAGCCTTGCATGCCTGGATAATCTTGGCTCAGTCTGAGCCCATCAACATAAGCTTTCCACTCTTCCCGTTCAACTGATTGTGAAGCAGCAAAAAGGCTTTGCCCTCCACGCAGCGCACTAGCGTAGGTGTTTAGCTGGGCGACAATGCGTTCATGCAGGCTATTTACATCAGCTTGAAACTGAGTGTCCTGTTGTTTAGATAGGTCATTGTAAGTTGTTTGCCAGGCGGCACCAGTGAGTAAGAGTAGCCCAAATAATACAAGTATAGAAAGTATGACGCTTCTCCCAAGCTCTCTGAATTTTTTAGTAAACTGCCATTCTGGTTGCTGGAGGAAACTAATGACTGATAGCAAAACAATGCCGAGGGCTGCCGGTACCCGCACTTTGTGTAAAATGGCAAACCAGCCCAAGTGGCTCCCAAAAGCATAGACAACAATACATGCCAGCCCGAGCACTAATGTAAGGGAGACTAACAACTCTGCGAAATAACGAAGCCAACGCGACTTGGGTCGCCATAATTGGGCGGCCAAACTTATGCATATAAGAGCTACGGAAAGTGCTGCCAGTTTACTTATAAATGGAATTGTGCCGCCAGGAACGGTCATCGCGCTGTTGTTAGTAAGGCCCGCCCCGGCACTCAAAACTATCCACATATAGAATCCTGCGGCTGCAACAAGTGTAATGATTATGGCTGAGAGTAACGCCTTACGAGTCATCTGTAACTTGCTCCTGAAGGACATGACTGTCGCCAGCATAATAATGCCTGCTGCGGCACCGGGATAGGCAGGTGTAATGACAGGGTTAAGAGTGCTCACTCCACCCCCGAATGCCCAGAAACATCCAGATGCAATGCCAATACCGTATGTCAGTAGCAGAAGGACGCTATCGGCTTTGATCCCAAAACGTCTGCCACGTAATGCTAAGGCGAGCCCCCCGAGCCCCATCAAAGCAGCCAGGATGACCGCTCCGCTCGGCACTATCTTTTTCAGTAGTATAACCTTATCTTTTTGCTGTTCAGCCAGTTTTACGCGCGTACTTAAAGAGTCAAACGAGTAACGATTATGGAACTGATTCCACGGCACAGTGCGTTTGCCATCAGCCAAATTGTAGTAATAGGCAGTAGTATGATCTTCGTACGCTACTAGGTAGCCAGTGAGTGGCTCAATCCATAGATCCAACTTGATGTCCATGTTGATACCTTTGGTAGTACCCACTCCCGGGAGGTTTTTTAAATCTTGTGTCTGATCAGCAGTGTACTGAGCCGTGTAGTGGTAGGTCTTTAGGCCTAAAATATCTTCTTCGTCACTAAACTTCATCGTTGCTGGCGTATCATAGTTGATGTGCCAATACACAAAATCTTTTTTATCAGCATTTGCCGGCCCAAATAGATAGCCAGTCCGAGGCTTATCGCCTCCGGTCGATGTATGTTTACCTGTTTCGGCATCTACGCCGTACAGTCTTTTAACCGCGAAGATGGGCTCACCAGTAGGTGTTTTAACATCGAATACGTTACTGATGCTCAGGATATCACCGTCAACCTTGGTAACTTGGTAGCTAAACGTGGTGTCTGACTGTACTTCACCTTTGTACTGATTGGTAGAGCTATCAAAAAAATTATCAAACGAAATTACGTCAGAAGTATAGGAGAAGTTGTCGTGTAGTTCTAATTGCTGAGGAACGAAAGATCGAAACCAAGGAATTAGAAGAGTGATTAAAAGCAGAGATCCAGAAAGCAGTACTAGTAGGATCCACGTTTTTTTTGATCTAAAGTAAGAGCGCCCGCCCATACAATAAACTATACAGTAAATATCCGGGCAAGGTTATGTAGATTATCTCCATTTTAATCATTCACGCAACATGCTAAACCGTTGACCGAGCCTACATTCCAGCCTGCATCCGGTCAGATCGAACAGCAAACGCCTCCTAGTGTCTCATTTGTCGCATTTAACAGCGTAAAAGTTCGTGACCTGTATGCGGAGCCAATGCAAGATACTCGAAGCAAAGTCCAGTAAGCATTCACGCTACTGGATTTTTGTTATTATTGGAGCATGCCTGATAAAAAACAACTATGTCCATTTTGTATTGAAAATAAGTTATTGCGAGTGGAAGTACTTTATGAAGATGGTCTGTGGTATATCACCGACATGGAAGAGGGTGCTCTCAATAATGCGGTAATGGCAATCACGAAACGTCACGTCGTAACGCCATTTGATATTAATGAACAGGAATGGGTCAGTCTGCGTGTTCTACTACAGAAAATGAAAAGTCTTGTTGACGTAAAAGAACATCCAGCTGGTTATAACCTTGGGTGGAATATTTATGAAACAGGTGGTCAGAATGTCGATCATGCACACTTACACCTGCTTGCTCGATATGAGGACGAGCCTTTAGCTGGCAAGGGGATACGTTACGCTTTCAAACAGGCTAGTAATAGACGCAAAAGTTCGTGACTTGTATGGCGAGCCAAGTATAAGCACTTCGCAAGAAGTGTTTTTTTGTTATGATGAGGATATGAAACTCCTCCTTACCTCCGCCGGAATTGTTAACCCCTCCATTACTAAAGCGTTCTTTGACATGGTTGGTAAACCGGCAGCAGATATAAAAGTGGCCTTCATCCCCACGGCTGCAAATATCGAAGATGGTAATAAAGTGGACTGGTTCTTCCGACAATACGAAGATCTGCTAGGTATTGGTTTAGGCTGGGTTGACATGATCGATTTTGCTGACGCTGATGTTGACTGGGAGGCTCGCCTAAACGAATGCGACGTGTTATATCTCACCGGCGGCAATACTTTCTATCTGTTGGACCAAATCCGTAAGCAAGGCTTCGACAAATACCTAGAGAGGGTCTTGAAGACGAAGGTTTATGTGGGCGGCAGTGCCAGCTCTATTACCATGACGCCAACGATTGAAGTGGCGACCATCCCGCCGGGCGACCCGAACCTGTCCGGCATCACCAATCTAACCGGCCTAAACTATGTGGATTTTGAGATTGAACCCCATTGTGATGAGGCTCGCTTTGCGACCGTTGCGGCCTACGCCACAGAACACGGCAAGCCGGTCTATGCCATTGACGACCAGACAGCAATTCAAATAATTGATGGCAAGGTCGACGTTATTTCCGAGGGTAAGTGGCAACTCTGTAAGCCTAGCTAGGAATCAGTTCCAAGCGAATCGGAGCAGAATGAGCTGAAAGTCTAGCTTTGCCGCCAATTGGTAGGCTAAGGGTTGGCGTGGTGTGACCAAAGTCAATCCCCGTAACCACTGGTATGTCGCCAAGCCGCTTTGAATCCAGAATACTCTGAAGGAGTGGTGCAGTAACTCCGCTGCTAGGTTGAAAGCGCCCTACTAACAGACCCTGTATGTTCTGGCGAACGCCCGGCAATTGTAAGACTGATTCTAAGCGCCGTGAAAATTCCCGAGAAGTGTACTTGCCAGCTTCATCATCATCTTCGGCCAATAGAATAAAATGCTGATCAAACTTTGGTTGATATTCTGTGCCTTGTAAAAGATAGAATGTACCGAGATTACCACCAAGCAAGATGCCTTTAGCCTCACCAGGCTGCAGTACTTGCCACGGCTTAGTCGCAAAGCGTTTTCTGGAACGCACACCCCATTGTTGGCTGCGTTTTAGCTGAATCGGCTCCACTTGAGTGAGGACAGCTTGCAGATTCTCTAACGTATATTCCCACGAAACCATTCTGCCTAAAGTACTAAAATTTGGGCCAAGGTAGCCGACCACACCTGTTTTAGCGTACATAGCATTGTGTAACACGGTGATATCAGAATAGCCAACTAATGGTTTGGGGTTAGCTCTTACCGTATTCCAGTCAATAAGAGGAAGGATTTCGTTGGCCGACCAGCCACCGGTAAGCGCCATGACAACTTTTACACTTTTGTCAGCAAACGCCTCATTAAAATCTGCAGCCCGGTCTTCCGCTCTAGCGGTACCCAAATGAAATTGCGTGCCTAAATGTTTACCGAACGTTACTTTGTAGCCAAGATTTTCTAAACGTTGCTTGGCACGCTCATCAGAAGGAGCCGACTTTTTAGCTTGCTTACCAAAAGATGGGGCGATAACTCGGATTTCGTCACCAGACTTTAGTGGGAGCATATTGTGTCCAGTATAACAGGCTCAACAGCGAGTGAGCCATAACGCTTGAATTGCTCGACTTCATCTTTGTCGAGGAATGTTAGGTCAGTCTCGTTCATGCCCTCCCGAAAGGGCAAGCGAACAATTAATGGCTTAAGACCCAGCTCTTGCTCGACTTTTTCGATTGCCGGATAAACCACTGTTTCTCGGAACTTAGCAAGATCACCGTTATTGGCATTAGGCCCTCCATCAAAGTCTTCAAATAAGACGCCAAACATACTGACAAGTCCCATCATGGCAGGGTAGTAGTAGGGGGCCAGATTGCCTTCGATATAGCCAAAGCGAGGAGCCTGTAACTTATACCACTCTGCCATATCAAATGAATATGATGCCTCCTCTGGTATACCGTCTTGAGCAAAAACCAAATCACGGATACCCTTCTGGTAGTCAGCCGATGAATAGCCAAACGTTGTCTCTAGTTGGCCAACACCCCCAATGCGTTTCTCGGGTTCAACTACCCACGAGCGGGTCTTCTGCCCTTTTTGCCACTGAATTGGCGGACGAACAGTCTCGACTTTCTCGGGGTTGCGGGTCGTAAAGCGATCTGCCAGGTACGATGCCCAAAATGGAGCAAAGCCAGCTTGATCAGCAAGTTCGGCATACATCCTGTCTTCGCCAGTAGCTCGCGGTACATAGCGAGCTAAAATAGCTGGTGCTTTAAAGTACGTCGGGAAATCTTCGGGCAGAATGCCACCAAGATATTCGCTAACCCGCTCCTGTTGGGCTTTATCTTGTTTTCTTTCTTGTAATATAT
Source organism: uncultured Candidatus Saccharibacteria bacterium (assembly GCA_964643545.1). Taxonomy (GTDB): domain Bacteria; phylum Patescibacteriota; class Saccharimonadia; order Saccharimonadales; family AWTP1-31; genus DAISWP01. The sequence goes on along the minus strand of CAZXTE010000008.1, from coordinate 13,118 downwards.
CCACTGCCGCTTCGGCAGGGGTGTAAATATCTTTCACAATAATTCTCCTAAAATTTATGTAATAACTAAAAAACGCCAGCGTCGTGCTGGCGTATGCGTTCTTAGTTAAAAGTCTAGCTACTCAGCACCAACTGGCGACATATGTACGTGGTGCTGACTGACGGTTTTAAGTGCGGCTTCGTAGCCACTACAGCCATTTTTAAGCCATTCGCTAATGCGAGCAACCGTGCGGCTGCTCAGCTTGGTTTTTGCTACAACTCCAGTATAGGTGCTGCCGGCCTGTAGCATCCGGGCTGCTTCTAAGCGAGAACTAATCTCTAGAATCTCTTTCTCGGTCATAACATCGCGTAGGAAATTCTGCATAGTTTGAATATCATCAATAGTAAGCAGGACTTCAGCGAACTGCTGAGCCATAGGGGAGCCCCAAACTTTGGTGACATTATTCATAATCCAAATACTTTACCGAAGTAAAGCGTTTTTGTCAACAACATTCTTGTGACGGCCGAGTTTGTTGCGCTTCTATCATCGATTAACTCTATCTCAACGGTGTGAAGTGCGCCTAATAGAGGGGCTAAAACTTCACAAATACCCCATCATATGAGAAGGTTTTATATATGCCAAGCAATGTTACTCCTGGAAATTCCGAACCCAACCAAGTTACGGCTTTAGTTGAAAGTCTTTTTGAGGGTGTTGCATACAAAGAAAACGGACCAGGTTACCGCGAGGGGACGAGCAGTCGTGAGAAAAGCGCCACTCTAGTGGTGGAGAGGGGCCGCATGAAAGGGCTCCCGCTACTTCTTGTTGATGTTGAACAAAGACTAAAAGCACCGTTATCTAGTGATGTTATCGTTAACGTTAGGTATCTCTTGTCCGATACTACACGCGTGGACCAACGGGTGACGTATACACTTCCCGCTGAGGCAGCTGATGCGACTGTTGACCAAAAAGTATATTTTGGAGACACGTGGGGCAGGGAAATACCGTACGAGCCATTCGTGGATACACCAGTCGAGCCCCTTGAAATGATGCGACTTATTATTGAAGAAGTACGAGCGGCTAGGGCTGGCAGCTAAATATAGGCATCAAGAATTGAGAAGCTGAGCCAGAGTCAGCCGTGAGAATAGTAAATACTGAGAACAGTACTAGATATGCATACTAGAGTTGTCTATTGAATGCACGCAGATGATTTTCTGAGCCACTACGAAGCGACTCTAGTGCTGCTATGACGTCTTGGTCTGTTGCCGTTGCAAGCTGAGCACCAATGTCTGCTATATCTTTTTCTTCAATCGCAAGGCCAGCCTTATAGGCTTCAGCTGCGTTCTTGTTGCCCTGTTCGATTAATTGGTTATACAGGGTCTGTAGATCTTTGTTCTTGAAAACTCCGATTTCGTTCGAACGTGGGTCTGTGATATTGCGAGCCTGTAAAAGAGTAAGGACTCGTCCCTGATGGGTTGATTCGCTCTGGAGTATGTTGCCAAATACATTTGCTCCGTATTTTTGATACATCACTGAATATACATCATGAGCCAGCTTTTCTTCTTCGATGAGGTATAGCAGCTGTTCCTCGGTCGATCTAGCGGCTACGGTCGGCGTGGTCTGTGCACTAGCAGCTGGATTTTGATTAGTACTTGCGTTTGATGCAGCTGTCGACACTTGGTCTTTCTCGGAATTGTTATTGAGGGCAAAATAGCCACCAACGCCCAGTAGGGCCAACACACCTATACTCGCGACTGCGAGTATTTTTGGGTTAACTTTTTTCATACTACGAACCTCCTAATTATTTTGCTAACGCTGTTTCAAATTTGGACCTATCAAAGCCAAGGATCTTTTCTATTTTTCCATCATCGTATTCGATAGTGCTAAAGGGAACACCCATTTGGCCACTCAGGTTAACCATGTTTTGTGCTGCGATTGGGTTTTGGTCAACCATGTAGTTTGTAAACTTTATCGATTTAGACTCAAGCCAGTTTTTTAACATAACGCAATAGGGGCATGTTGTCGTGCTATATACAGTAATCTTCATTACTTCTCCTTTTACAATGCTTACATAGGCCACTGATCGTTAATCGCCCAGAAATATGACAATCATCAATGGACGATTCAAGAATTGGAGTAACCTTATCTTTTACATCCGTGTCGCGGAGTATCCCGCAATTGGTGCACAAAAAGTGATCATGCGGCACTACATTTGTGTCATAACGCATCGCTCCATTGTGTGATTGTGGTGCTAGGGAAATCGTGCCCCGCTGTGCAAGCCGGGCGGTTGCTCGATGAACAGTCGTCGCGCTTAAATCGGGATAGGTCTTGCGCAATTCGCTCAGAAGCTCGTTGTTCGTGGCGTGTCCCATTGAGGCAAGCGCCCCTTCGATGGCTTGGCAGTACTTAGTTTGTCGCAGGGAAGTAGCAATATTGCTCATGGTGTTCATTATATGCCTAATCCTTGCTAATGTAAATCGTTTACATTAATATGAATCTACATATATGTAAAAGGAGCTACTATGGATCGAATTATCATTGATGTGCGTGAACCACTTGAATATAGAATGGGCCACGTTAAAGGAGCGATAAATATACCACCATCGCAGATGATGGCAGGGGCAAAACAGCTTGATGGCGTGCCAAAAGATACGGAGCTCGTACTGTACTGTGTGTCTGGCAGCCGCTCGAACGCCTCTATGCCTTACCTGAAGCAACAAGGCTTTACAAAACTAGTGAACGGGATCAACAAAGCACACGTCAAAGCCAAATATTGACATTGTTATACTTTTGTGATATTTTTACACTAAATGTCTAAAGCCTGCATCCCTGATTGTCCACGAATTCAAGAAGCAATAGAGAACTTCCCTGAAGCCGCCCAGCCCGAGGCTGCAACAGCAGAACTATTGGCGGCGTGCCAGGCAACATATGACTGCAGCGGGCCTGAGCTAGGAGAAGTAGAGGTGGTCGTAGGGTTCTTTCGTCGTCGTACAGCGACGCAGCCTGGTTTTATCTGCAACCTACCTGAATAGGGTTTTAAATTTTGTTAATATCTATCGTTCTTTTGTATGATTCACTAACTACCGAATGTAGGCTTTGTAAATCAATTTCGGAAAGCTTCTTTAAGTATACGCACGATTTACCGCCGCCTTTAACTGTCATGTTAGCGAGGCGATCTTTGTAATGTTCTTGGCCATCAGCAAGGTATAAGGTCATACCGCCGCTTCTTGGTGCGAAGGCAATGGGCATCCAATCACCAGATCTTCCACTAGCATAACGATAGGTGTAGGTTCCGAAGCCAATAAGTTTCTCTCCCCATCGTTTAGGTTTTTGGCCCGTTGCCTTTTGCAGCAGTGCACAAAGTATTTTACCTTCCTTGGCCAGATCTTCTTGCCAAGTCGCTATGAAGTCCTCTACTGAGTCCTCCTTAGGCTGGGTTTTTAGTGTAGTTACCATATACGTAAATTGTAGCATCATGGCAGGCAATAATAACTGTCACCGTTTTATTTCAGTTAGTCCCACCAAGTAATATTTCTTACAGGTGATATTAAGTTATGCGTTTAGTGTGTTATGTATGGAGAACAACACCGAGACGCTATTTGCTATCTTGATCACAATTTTAAGCATTCTTACTATGATCGCTCTAGCTGTGTTTATAGCGCTCGTTCTTCTTCTTCGAAAAGTCATAAAGAATGTAAACGATACCGCCGTTGCATCTAGGGAAAGCCTGGATTTACTAAAAAGCAAGCTCGCGAAAAGTTTTGGCGTTTTTAGCTTACTGCGTATGTTTGCAAGAAGGAGACGGTAATGCACGTATATTTAGCTAAAAATCCAGGGGGGGCCTGCGACATGAAAGGAAACTAAGCAAATCCGGCAGTAGCAATAGATTTGTTACCGTCGCGAATAGAATAAAGGACCACTATTTATATTAAGGAGAGACTATGACAGATCATTCACATACAACAAATACGCCCATGGCATTTACGACAGGCTTACTTATTGGCGCCGCCCTTGCCGCGCTCTTTACTCCAAGAAAAGGTCGAGACATGAGACAGAGCATTAAAAACTCTATGTCTGACATGAAGCATGGCGCTAATGACGTTGCATCTGAATTAAAAGACGGTGTCCATACAACCGTTAAAGATGCAAAGCAAAGCCTTCTACGAAGTAAAGATACGGCAGAAGACACACTTACGTCCCAGCACTAAACTGCCATCAAAATTATTACATTGCAAATACTCGTATTCGCAGTGAAAATATAACTATGAAGTTTGTTGCGCTGCTTCGCGGAATTAATGTCGGGGGCAATAATAAAGTTCCAATGGCCGCATTAAAATTATGCTTTGAGAAATTGGGCTTTAAAAATGTGGTCACTTACATTAATTCTGGCAATGTTATCTTTGAAAGTATTGAGACCAATAAGGTTGTGTTGGTTCAAATGTGTGAGCAGGCTCTCGAAAACCAATTTGGCTTCCACATAGTATGCGCTGTCATCACAGCAGATGAACTGATTGCAGCCTTACAGCATGCACCTGCGTGGTGGGGTTTAGATGGCGCATCAAAACACAACGCCATATTCGTTATTGCCCCGAAAAAAGTCGAAGAGATAATCGCCGAAGTGGGTGCGGCAAAGCCAGACTATGAAATGGTTGCTGCGCACCACCCAATCATTTTTTGGACAGCACCAGTCGAGACATTTAGTCGTACAAGATATAGCAAGCTTATTGGAACTAGAGCGTACAAATCTGTCACGATACGCAACGCTAACACAACTAAAAAGATTGCGGAGATTTGTCGGGACCATTAAAAGTTTAAAGGGCTGCGCTCGGTTCGATACTATCCAGCCATTCCTGGCCGTACGGTAGGCCAACGCATGGTCATGGTCGTGCCCTTGTTCGTGTCAGAGGATACATCGATGGCACCCGAAAGATGACGCATAATTAGACTATCGATGTACAGGTTAACACCGAGCCCACCGTGATCAAGCTGTAGTGCATTATAGCCGTCAGCTTTCATGAAAGGGCTGAAAATGTGTGAGAGCTGATCCTTGCCAATAGTCTTACCTTGGTTCGTGACGCTAAGCAAGATATCATCCTTGTCAGATTTTAGCTTAACCTCAACCGTGCTGCCCGGAGGACTAAAGGCGATAGCATTGGAAAGAACACTGTTAATGACCTGGTTAAGTAACAAGCTATTTCCTGGCACGGTCATACGACCAAAGTCAGGCTTGACGACCCGAATGTGCTTTTGTGCTATAAGAGGATTGAGTGAAGCGATTACGCTGTCGAAGATCGTATTGAGTTGCGTGTGAGGGCTACTTGGGGACAACGTGTCAAGCTTGTTATTTTCTGCTGCAACTAATAGTTCAAAGCTATCAATAAGCGATCTAAGACGACGTGCACCTTCACGAACAATTGATGTAGAGGTAATGCTAGAGGGGAGGTGATCCAGCTGACTTTCGAGCGCCGACAAATCACTGTCGAGCGTAGCAGCAGACTGCTCTATAAACTCAGTTCGGGCAGCATCAAGTGACGCTGACTGTTGTTCAAGGATGGTTTCGGCTTGTTTGCGTTTTCGATTAACCAGTCCCAGAGCGCTAAGCACCCAATAGAAGAGCACAGAGACAAGGATAAAGATGAGTAGCTGAATAGCAAGATTTGTGCTGCTGATACTAATTTTACGATAGTTTTTAGCAACCAGATTCATTAATACGGCAAAGAAAGCGACAAGGCCAATTGGGAGCCAGAATTTTAATTGGCTTAAAACTCTACTGCTACTGTCTAGTTCGGGCCAATGGATATCCTGTAGTGTCCGGCTTTGTTCTATGCGAGACATAATGGCAAAGACTTTCTTTTGCAGATTCTTGGTAAAGGCCTCTAGATTAGCTACAGCCTGCGGGCGAATGTCTTTATCTGTGCTAAGCAACTCAACACCCCCGACCATCAGAGTGATTGGAGCCCTAAGATAATTTGCAGCAATGTGCCAAAAGGTATCTCGCTCTTCTGCTACCGCTCTTTGCTTGGCAATTAAGAGCTTCGTTGCTTGCAGTCGACGTGAGTTAATAATCACTTGTACAAGCATGGCACAAGCGGCAAGAAGTAAGAGGCTAAAGAGTGCGTAAGGGAAGCTAACTAAGACAACTTCGGGAAGGTTCTTAAAAAAGCGCTTTATAGCTCCGATGATACCTCCTTCCTGAGGTGCTGTTGTAGTTTTTTGACCACCAAACTGAGCGACGGGAGGAGTTTTAAGTTTCTGGACCAGCTCAGTTATTGCAGGGGTAGCCTCTGCGCGTGAGGTCTTGTTGCTGTTCAGGCGAGACTCGGGTATAGAGCTAATACTGGTCAGGACTTTTTTGCCAAAAACGGGTAGTGTACTAGTGGTCTGCCATATGTTATCAAAATCCCAGGTATTGAGTGGTGCATTGTTGCTATTGTTATAGAAGTATGTGGGGTTTCCTTGAATGGGGGTACAGCCCGAGATAACACCGCTAAATGGATCAATACAGTTGGTGGTGCCAGCTTGGTCAGCATCAAAGTAATTATTTGAGTAGGTGCGAGCCTCTGGGCCATACACACCTGCGATTATGCCTCCCATACCATTGATGATTCCTGGCTGAAGATTAGTAAGCGAATTGCGTGCAAAACTATTTTCAACAGATAGCACTTTGGTTACGGCTCCGACTATACCTCCGAGGGCGACTGAATTGGTTTGTTGAGCACTATTGTAGGTAATACTTCCTGCTGCATAGCTGTGGCTAATATTTGTTTGTGTTGGACTATTCAGCATCAACCCATTGCCCCCTAGTAAGCCGCCAGCTGTAGCAAATACAGCTTCACCTGGGAATATATTCTCAATAGTAATGTTTGCATTTGCATAACTATTATCCACATTTCGAGCACCCCCCTCTAACAAACCATATAAGCCACCTGTAGCAAGAGCACCGCCGTTTGATCCACTGATGTTTATCGTGCCTTCAAACTCATTTCTACTGTCTGAAGTTGTTCCTGTATTTGACGAGACAGCTACTAATCCGGCTGCATATGTGAGCTGCTCACCGTATCCTTGCAACGAGGCATCTTGTATATGCACATTATTTACTGAGGTATTGGTGGAAGTTGTGTTGATATCAAAGCCTACCAGACCCCCAACTACACCTACCTGCGTGGCTGACACCAAGAAAGTGGGTCGAACTATTCGTATATCCTGAATTAATGCACCATTGGTTGAGCCAAAAAGCGCAGCAATTGCAGACTCTTGACTCTCCTGTTTTATATACAGATCATTAATTGCGTAGTTATTCCCAGCAAAAACACCAGAAAACACCTGTCCCGCAAAAAAGTTTCCTATTGGCTGAAAACCAGTCCCACCATGCCAGTTAACTGTATCTGAACAGTCAATGTTTCTGGCGAGTTCATAATTACCCACAAGATCATTATTTATATCTTGAAGTTGCTGACAATTACTTACCAAGTAAAAGCCCGGGGTCCCAGTACTAGCAACAATTATTTCAGATCCAGAACCAGTATTATTATTCGTGTTCTCTGCATAAACTTTAATGTCGTACTGTGTACTTGGCCTTAGCCCAGACAAGAGAGCACTCGTGTCATCACTGTTTGTATCGAGAATCGTCCAATCTACTTCACCGGACTTCCGATAATGAATGTAGTATTTTAAGATTGCAGAGTCACCAGTGTGTGCCGGTGCGTCCCACGATATATCAATTGCAGAGGACGAATTAATTGAAGTCTGAATATTTGTAGGTGGGCCAGGGGAGCAAGAGCTTGTCGTAAATGTAGCGTCACCCGTCTGACTAGAGCCATTGGTGTTCGTAGCATAGGCCTGGAAATGATAGGTGGTACCACAAGTAAGCCCGCTTATATCAGCGCTAAAGGCTCCTTCGTGCAGATTCATCGAGAACTTCTGAATGCGGTGATTGTCAGTGTCTGAAACGTAGACATTGCCCGATGAGTCTACCGCGAGACCACGCGGTCTTAGCAGCTGGCTCTCAGCTGCACCCACGTTCCCGAACTGTGACTGGTACACACCGCTACTGTTGAACTTCTGGATGCGGTTGTTATAGGTGTCTGCAACGTATAGGTTGTCTGCCGAGTCAATGGCAATGCCTGTAGGATTATTGAACTGGCCATCGCCCGAGCCATTGGTGCCGAACTGTGACTGGTACACACCGCTACTGTTGAACTTCTGGATGCGGTGATTATCGGTGTCTGCGACGTATAGGTTGTCTGCTGAGTCAATGGCAATGCCTGTAGGATTATTGAACTGGCCATCGCCCGAGCCATTGGTGCCGAACTGTGACTGGTACACACCGCTACTGTTGAACTTCTGGATGCGGCTGTTGTTAGCATCTACAACATATAGGTCGCCCACAGAATCAACAACAATATCACGGGGATTGGAAAACTCACCGTTACCCGAGCCATTGGTGCCGAACTGTGACTGGTACACACCGCTACTGTTGAACTTCTGGATGCGGCTGTTGGTTGTATCGGCAATATACACATTGCCAGAAGAGTCAATAGTCACCCCGTAAGGATAACTTAGCTGGTTCTGCCCTGGGCCATAAGTGCCAAATTTTGACTGGTACACACCGCTACTGTTGAATTTTTGGACACAGTGACTGTCTGTATCTAATACTAAAATGTTGCCTGAATTATCAACCACCATATCACCAATATAAGTAAACTGGGAGTTACCCGTACAGCTGGTGCCAAATTTTGACTGGTACACACCGCTACTGTTGAACTTTTGGATGCGGTT
>CAZXTE010000008.1:0-4264 GCA_964643545.1 uncultured Candidatus Saccharibacteria bacterium | reverse complement strand
CATCGCCCGAGCCATTGGTGCCAAATTTTGACTGGTACACACCGCTACTGTTGAATTTTTGGATGCGGTGATTGTTAGAATCTGCAACGTACACATTGTCTCCTGAGTCGATGACGATACCGTTGGGCAGGCTGAACTGGCCATTACCCGTACCATAACCACCAAACTGTGACTGGTACACACCGCTACTGTTGAACTTTTGGATGCGGTTGTTATAGGTGTCTGCAACGTATAGGTTGTCTCCTGAGTCGATGGCAATACCAATGGGAGTACTGAACTGGCCATTACCCGTACCATAACCACCGAACTGTGACTGGTACACACCGCTACTGTTGAACTTTTGGATGCGGTGATTGTTAGAATCTGCAACGTAGATGTTTCCAGCAGAGTCAAAAGCCTGGGATGTAGGAGCATGAAGCGTACCGTCATTGCTCGCTGTGGAACCCCACTGCGCAACAGATTCGTAACTTTCGGCGAATGTTTCGTTTGTCATGTCGCCATAACTATTGGTGAGACCATAATTGAAACCACGTGAAGTGACCGCACTTCCCCCGGCGCTGGAAATAGTACCGTTAAGGGTTGCGCTCGTTGTGGTGATATTAGTGACAGGATCAGCAGATACGGTTGGTTCGGGTATGGCAAAAACAGGCTGAATTAGAGCAAACACACTAAGCATAACCATGCTCGTAAGTAGAAACTTACTCGTAGACGATCTCAGTTTGTCCCGCAAAGTCTCGTGTCCCCTCAATTAACCCGTGTAACAGATAGAATTATAGCATAAGGACTACCGGCTTTATCCATCTAATTTCTTAGGTTTTGTTTTCTTGCTTAGAGTCTATTGGATGCCTTCCGACAACTTCATAAATTTTCTCTATTATCTCTCCTGGTGGATGCTCAGCTTTCACAAGAAAATCACTGACATGCAACGACTCTATCTTGCGAACCGTATCGACGTCGTTCATATTAGTAAGTGCAATAACCTTGTAGTTTTCTCCATTTGGAAGTTTACGTAGCCGCGCCAGCGTTTCCAAACCCGACATACGAGGCATCATCATATCCAATAGAATTATATCGGGCTTAAAACTATCAATAAGTGCGAGGCCCTTTAAACCATCCTTTGCTACTTGTACATTAAAACCCCCTGTAAGCTGGAAGCGGGTTACATACATATCTACAATGGCTGTATCGTCTTCAATGAGGGCTACTTTTATGTCTTTCATTGTTACTAAGCATAAGTCCTCTTATACATAATTACAAAATATCTGCTCTGACCATTGTTTGTCTAGGAGAGATGTCTTCAGGACCCGCAGAGTTACATAAAAACATCTGCTACTTTGAAATATTGCCTTTTACTTTGTGCGGTGTGCACAACCAGCCCAACAGCAAGGACGACGTTTACCGGCCAAAATTTCTGTGATCGTCCGCTCGACATGGTTCTTCCTGGTCTCAGGTAGTTTGCAGGTCACTGTCCAGCAGATCCATTCGTTGCGAGCTAGGGGCGTCAGGTCATTCCATCTTTCAATGGCTGATTCGTCCTTCAGCAGAGCCGCCCCCAAGTCAAATGGAATCTTGTGCACCACCCCAGACGCTAATTTGCTTTGAGCCATACATTTATAATACCGCGTTTAAAACTTTATTGCTTCCATCGTTCAAGACGAGGAAGTTGCTTTTGCACCATCCATCGCATAAGCCTACCCCTCCCATTCTCTTTGAGCGCCTTATCGACGATCTCTTTCATCTGATCGAGCGTACAATCTACACCTACAAATGCTCCGTTTTGGTAGCATAGCTTGCACCATTTTTCACTTTTTGACCCATCTATTTCGGTTCCCCGACAATCGCCAGCTTTTTTGGTGTGCAGTGGCATTCCGCAGCTTTGACATTGTTTAGACATAGTGATTCTCTCCTCTGACACTATTATACGCCCCAGGTTCAACTCAGGATTCTGTATATGGAGGTTTACTTCTGTGCAAAAGCATCTCGTAAAGAATCAAAAGCAGGCTTTGGTCGATATTTTTTATCGAAAATAAGAGGTTGAGCATCCTTTAAACCCATGTAGTTGTACCATGTCTCAGCATCTGTTATGCCAAGGATGGAGAAACTTTTACAAACTTTTGACTCAATACATGCCCGGGCCATTTCGTAATATATATCCGCCTGGATAGCCTGCTTGCTTTTCGAGCTAGCCTTCACGTCATTCATATTTACGTCCAATTCTGTGACATAGACCCCAAGTCCAAGCTCACCAAAGCGTTTCATATTTGAGACAACCTCGTCCTTAGTGGGTGGGTGAGTTCCGTCTATATGCATCTGCATTCCAATCCCATCAATTGGGATCTTTCGCTCTTTTGCGCTTTTTAGATAGAGATACGTCTCATTAGATATGTCATTATAACTTTCATTTCCGAAGTCATTCAGTAGTAGTTTGGCGTAGGGGTCAGCTACACGAGCCGCTTTAAACGCTTCGTCTATATAGTCCTTTCCACCCGTGTGATCAGCCCACCAGTCGTTGAGACCATACACATGCTGGCCGCGACTAAAAGCCTCGTTAACAACCGTCCATTCGTTAATACGCCCAGCATATCGGCTACCTACTACCTGTATGTGCTTTCGTATAATCGTAAACAACTCGTCCTTGGTGTAGTTGCCATTTTTTAGCCAAGAAGGCAGCCATTTCTCATCACCCCATAGAAAATGATGTGCCTGGATATTCATGTCGTTTTCGGACGCGAAAGACATAACTTCATCCATGTGATCAAAGTAAAAGGTGTCTTTCGTAGGGCGGAGACCCCCATCGGTAAAATACCAGTTTGGGGTATTGTCTACTAATGCAACATTAAATTGGCTTGTCAATATCAGTTTATACATAGGGTCTTTTAGCTTGCTTCTTATGGCAAAATTTCCAATTACAATACCGTGCTGACTTGCGAGCTCTTTCAAGGGGGGCTCTGGAAGCTCAGGCATAGCAGATTGCTTGGTGTTAATATCGCGCGCCAATGCAATCACAGATAAAAAAACCAGGGAAACCAATATATACAAAACAGCGCGTCTCTTATTCTTCTTGCTCATATGGGACAATATATAGTGATTGTTTTTAATGGCTTGTGATATTTCTAACCAACTACCGATGCTTGTTGTGATGACAGGGCGAAAGGTACACTCAAAGGAAGTTCCTATCTCTTGTGCAAACTCTCCTGAATGCTCCTAATAACATTATCGATGAGGGGGAGGTTACTAAACAAGCTTAACAACCAAAGTACAAGAGTGATGACTAACGTTCCCCCGATGAATGCACCGGCACCCCCAGCCATTCCCTTAAGAAATGAGAACTGGAGTGCTTGCTTGCGCGAAACGTAGCCCATATCATAAAAGTCTTGTAATTTCTGCCCCAGCTCGATTGCACGTTTTGTATCAGTTTTAGAAATGTGTCTATTGTTCGTCTTCATAGTAGACATATTTTATACCCTTTATATGCGAACAAGCGTATGAATATTCTTACATCTATTCATAGGGAAGCATAGTCCTTGTAAAATTGTTTACTGCTCTTATTTGACATACCTCGTAAATTAAGAAGGCCAACAAGGCAGAAAGGAGATAAAGACGGGGCGTATGAAACAGTTTCGTAGAAAAATAGAGTACTTGGGGCTTTGTCAAATATCCATGAAGAAGGGAAAAACTCACCTTGAATATGATACATAACGATTTGCTCATCTCCATTGGCAGAAATGCTGTAGACCTTCACAATCCCCTTTGCAATGACACACGCAAATCGGGGTATTTCACCTTGATACAATATTGTTGATCCTGAATTAAACTTTCTCAAAACATTCGAGTTTATTAGGGGCTGTAGATGTTTAATCATACTAATAAGTATTGTATGTCAGTTTAACGTGTTATGTGTAAAGTATCTTACATAGGATACGTAAATATACTCACTGCCCAGGGTTGTCTCCTACACTAGAATATTGCTTGTGGTTAAGTAAAAGGGGGAAACATGCAGGATATTATGAGTCCAATACTAACTAAAAGGATACACTCGTTCATGTTACGAAAAGATCGTGAATTCCCCGAGCTATCACTGAGAAGAAAATGGTATGACTACGAGCCAGTACCTCGGCCCCGCGTGGGTAAAACAAGAAAATATGCACATCAATAAATTGGCCCTTAGAATGAGCTTGCTCAAATAGAACTTGTGGTTCTCGAAGAAAACGTCTAGAGTTGCTGCTATGAATTTGCATAGAAGCGACAAAGTTCCAGATTGGGA
>CAZXTE010000007.1:0-28939 GCA_964643545.1 uncultured Candidatus Saccharibacteria bacterium | reverse complement strand
CCCAGCCAAATAGAACGCAATAACATTTCTAGCTCCTTTTCTTCATTATTTCCCCTGTTGTCAGGGGCTTTTTTGTTAGTTCGATTACTCATTTCGTACCTCCCATTATATTTCGCGTTAATGTTACATTTTGAGCGATTGCTCGGCTAAAATTCGTGTAGCTAACAGATACGGATCCTCCAGTGTATTCAAGTTTTCGGAAAAGTTTGGTTATTATCGTACGTTTCTGCTCTGGGGTCTTCTTGGCGTATATTTCGGAGGCCTTCTGCGAGAGTTCAAGCAGTACGAGCTTATTGTCGAGTATGGCTGATAGCGTTTTGTCTACTTTACTAAGACGCTCCTCGAGCTCGAGTCTACTATTGTTGAACTCCTGATGCTTCTGGCTGTATTTCTCTTCGTTTATCTCTCCGGCGAGCTTGTCGTCATATAGGTTGCTATCCATGCGTTTAATACGTTCAAGTTGCGTTTCGATAGATGCGATAAGTTTAGAGTTATCCTCTATCGTGCTGTGGTGCTTGTTCCTCATTGCATCAGCGACCCATTCGATGACTTCTGGGGATGGGCTCACGAGGTTTTGAAGCATGCGAGCTATCTCTTCCTCGATAGCATCTTCGCGTAGGAATTTGGAATCCTTGCACTGCTGACTCTTGCGTTGGCAGGCACCATAATAACGACCTTTTTGTAGTTGCCAGGTCACTAAGCCATTACACCCACTACATGTGATCAGATTCTTAAATACAGGATTGTGTTTACGGTACCTCGTTGGTATCTTTCGACGCATCTTTGTTTGAACTTCATCAAAGACCTTTTTTGAGATGAACGTTTCTTGCACGCCGGGATAGTCTTTGCCATTATGTCGATTGATCCCGATGTAGAACGGATTAGTAAGCATGCGCTGCACCTGGCTTTTATAGTACGGATGACCCTTACGGGTTCTGATACCCATGCGCGCCATTTCCTGCGCAACTGATGCAATTGACTGACTCGGCTCTAAGTAAAGTTCAAACGCTTTACGTATAAGCCCTGCCGTATCGGGATTTGGTATGTGAACACGTTTACCATTTTCGGTGACCGTCATATATCCAGGAGGAGGCACACCGGGAAGCCAGCCTTGTGCTAGTTTTTCTGCCCAGCCTTTCATGGCTTCTTCACGCAAGTTATCGATGTAGTTTTTGGCCATAACGACGCGGATGCCCCAATTAAGCCACTCTTGAGATCTGGAGTTCTTGTGCATGATAAGGGAGTCTTTTACAAAGTGAACTCGCTTTGCTTCATCTGCCATCAGCCAATCGTTGGTTTCTACCGCATCATGTAAGTTGCGGACGTGCCGATCAACCTTCTCGACAACTAAGTGCTTCACGCCGTTGTCTTCAATAAACTTCATTGCCTCTCTAAATATGCGGCGCTGCTCATTCTTCGAAGCAGACTCGGCAATCTCGTAACTCTTAAGAGGTTTAAGGCCTTTGTCTATGGCGTAGCTGTTAAGTAAGCGCTTTTGTGCCGGGAGTGAGTAGCCCTCATCCTCTTGGCGCTTACTGGACACGCGGGCGATGATTACGGCTTTATTCGCATCGCTCATCATCTGTCTCACTTTGTTGCCCTAGTAGCTCATAAAACGTTAGTAGAGACTCGCCGATCTCACTAGCTTCGGCCTCATCAATATCCCTTGACTGCTCACGTTCAAGGATAAGGCGTAGTGCCTCGATTGTTTCTTTAGGAATTGTTCCGACTGTACCCTCTACAGACATAATTGTTATCCTTACGCTCTTATTATACTATCCGAGCACGGATAGTTGCAAGGGTTTTATGTACAATTTTATCCACAACAAAAGGCGTTGTGCATAATGCCTTTTTAATAAGCAATTAACAGATACAGAACATACGTATTTACTCATCCTCTTATATATAGTATATATAAGTGAGAGAAAGAAAGTGCAGGTAGTTCATGGCAAAGCAGCAAATCTCAGAAAAACTGAGTAGTAAACAACTACATACCTTAAAGATCATATTCAAATTCCGCGTTGTAACCTCTTCATTGTTAGCTACATATCGTGGAGTAAATAAAGACAGTCTTAATCGAATGCTTCAAAACTTAGTAGATCAAAAGTACATTAAGAAGCAGTATAATGATTCGTTCCGTATTGACCGTAAGGGTGCCCGATACAGCCTCGCTTCAAAAGGTATTATTTACCTTACCAAGAATACCGATTTATCCAAAAAGGCACTGCATGCAATGTATAACCAGAAATCCGAATCGTTTATTAATCATTGCCTGGCTACATTCAAGCTTGCTAACTACATCAAGCAGGCATATCCCGACGAATTCTATATCTACAGTTCAACTGAAATCGCTGGAGACGGTGACTTCCCATTACCTCGCCCGCATCTCTACTTACGAAGGCAGGAGCCGAGCGATACAAAGCCCGATGAGTTCTTTATTGAAGTTAATCATGACAGCCAGCCATTCTTGGTTCGAAAGCGGTTCAACAAACTGCTAGAACACTATGATGATGAAGGCTGGCCGGATGGCGATTATCCAGCTCTACTATTTATTCTAGCCAATGATCGACAGGCAAAAACATTTCTTGAATACGCCGAGTCGGTATTCGAGTCCACGGGTATAGACGATATAAAGGTATTAGCGGTTAGTTTTGATAACTTTATTGCCGGTGCTTCAGTGCTTTGAGCAGTTTATCGTCATGCTCAGGACAGCGAACCTAATAGTCCTCGGCTAGCATTATCGTAAGTACACGACGGCACGCCTTATCCAGCGGATCGCACCAGAACTTCAAATCCTGATCGTAGTAATCTATCTTCCAGAAGATCTTCTTGCCCTCGAAGACCAGTGATCCAAAGTCATGCTCTCCATGTGGATCGTTACTCTCATTGAAGCCGTTGAAGTTTTCAACTGCTTGAGATAACCCGACAAGATCCATAATCCCGTCTCGCACCCCTGCTGTGTAGAACACGTCAAGGCACATGCCGCGAAACCTATCATTTAATTTTGCTATGTCTTGAACTTGAGTTTCCATGAAACCCTCCTTTGTTAATTCTTGAGAGGACTTTCTGCCTCTCTGGCAAAGGAGATTCGGGCGTAGGCCAAGAGTGTCAAGGTGGAGACTTGTACTACCTTGATACTCTTGGTTCACCCGTACAATTAGAAGACAGAGGAAGGAAGTCTATACCCAGAAAACTTATTACCTTTTCCCGTACATGATTAAATCCAAATGAACACTAACCATTCTGATGAGATTTAAATATTCCTCTGTAAATGAAGATGACCGGCACTAAGCAAACATTACATAGTACAAATGCTGAGATCAGCCCATATCTATCAGCAACAAACCCAGTGACAATCAGAAATAGTCCGTAAATTATACTCGTTAATAGCGAGTTGAGTGATGCCATGGTAGCGCGCTGTGTATCGGTAAAATCTTCGTGAAGTAAATGTTGGCCTGCCACATCCTGCGGTCCATAGGTAATAGCCGATAAAGCCATAGTAATAGGAGCTGCAACGGTCGATAGGCCAAGCGCCAGAAAGTTCATAGCTCGAGAGTAGATCTCACTTGTTAGTAGAATATTAATGGGCTTAAAACGCTTCATGAACCAGCCGCTAACATAGAATCCGACCGTACTCCATAGATAGTTTAATGATACAAACACACCAACAAGAGAAACTGGCATATACTGACTGTAATAGGCTGGCTGCATATTCCACTTCGCGCCACCCACGCCTCCTCCGATTATCGAGGCTAGACTCATGGCGCGCAAGCGCACATTTGTTTTATAGACTCGGATTATGTCTTTAAAGTGAGCGAAGACATTATCACTAACCGTAGATACCCGTTCCGGCTCAATAAGCCTTGATGCCAGTATTAGGCCGATGATCTGCGGCATGATCGATACCCACATAACAAGCTGGAATGATCTAGCAGCCAGTAAGCCAGCAAGAATAGCTGCAATAAAACCAGAAACTTCTAGGGCAATATTAACCTTGCTGTAGTAGCTGTGAAATGAGTTGTGTTTGCCGGCATTACGAGCCGAGTCATAGATGAGTGCGTCGTTGTTGCCACTGGTCAGCGCAAACGCGCACCCTAATATTGCCGATCCTAAAGCCAGCGCCCAATACATCGGAACTAGGGTATATAGCAGCAGTGCTATGATTTCTAACGCAACACTCAATTTAATACTAAAGACTCGGCCGATCTTATCTGATATTACTCCCGTAGGCACCTCAAAAAATGCCTGGCTAATGGGCAGGATTGCTAGTAAGCTCCCCGCTAATGCGTATGAGTTTAGCACATGAGCAAAGTAGAGTACCAAAACAATGTAGTAAGGCCGAAAGCTTGTGGCTAACACATATCGAAACAGCGTTTTCATATTATGCTGCAATAGTGATTCGTGATTTTTGAAAGACATAGAAACTCCTTATACCAAAAACCGAGTCTTGGAAACGAATGAATCGTCACGCAAGGACTCGGTTTTTGTGAAGTAATCTATTATTTAACCAACAACAAAGAACGCAATCTTGTGCGACGACTTAGTTGTTGGTTATTGATGCCATGTGTATATGATCTTTCGGTTACTTAATGGTATGTATATTAGCATAACCATTGAGGAATGTCAACTATCTCGTTTGGCTATATGTGACAGTTTTTACTTTTTTCGAAAAATCTCGATATATTTAAGAATTTTTTAATATTTGGTTGCTACACTCGGTATATGAGTAACAATAATCAAGATCCAACACTGGCTGAGGTACTGCATCAACTTGCTGATACATGGCAAGATTTTGCTGACCTGTGCGAAGAGCAGGCCAATCAGATCATGCGACAGATGTTAGATAAGTAGACCGAAGTTATGTGGGGTATAATAACCTCAATGGCTACTGCGGAATACAAAAATCTTATCTTAATAGTGTCGCTAATTACGGTCGTCGGCTTGTCGGTTGTCTTAAGAGTGTGGCCATATGGCACAAATCGAACCTTCAGCCAGCACGTCGCACGATACAGGGCAAGTATAATCTACTACATCGTGCTCTTTTCGATTATCCTTCCGTTGCTGTTGCTGTATATATTTAACTGGTTTATCCCAACGTTTAATCCACCTGCCTTGTTTGGTTTCTTTTTAGCTCTTGCATCAGTGAGTCAGTATGGTTGTGTATTAGTTCCAGAAACTGGCGGACGAAAAACTTTTATTCATCAAATGCTAGCATTCCTGGCAGCTGACTGCTTACTACCCGCCACTATTCTAGTAGCACTAACGCCAACTGTAAGTCCTATCGGAAGAGCAGTTGCGGTAGTATCAAGTCTACTCATGGCGACTATAATAGCCATTTTTGTTAAAGCGTACGTCAAGAATAAAGGGCAGCATAAATACCTGCTCGTTATACAGGCTTCTTATTTTGCTCTATTCTTCGCCACGCTCTTGGTGGCAACGTATACAATCAATTAGCTTTTGTCTTTAAGTAACCGCGATATAGCCCTATATTGAGCAGTAGCGAGCATAGGAACTGTCTTACAGGTACAATCCAAACGACTGGCGACAACGAATTGATAGTTAAAAGCAAGAAGAACGAAGCTAATAGATTAACCTGCCATGGCTTAATTGTTTCTAGGTTTGGCTTTTTGAAGGATTTAATTATCAGTGGCAAGAAGGTAATGAAGTTTACTAGGCTCAAAATATACACATTGATAGCAGCATTATCAGTTGCTCGCCATAGTACAAAACCAATTAACGCACCTGCTAATCCGATTTTATCGGGCAGCTCAAAGTAAACTTTCTTGTTTCTCAGTGCCAAAATACAGATTGAAACTGAGGTTACTAAACCGACAAAAGTAAACGGTACGACATTCCACACACCCTTAGATATAAGCGAAGCAAGTACAGAAGCGTTGATAACCGAGAACATGAAGAATGTAGCAATGCTTGGCGTAACTTTACGCTTAAAAACATCAACGTTATACCAGCCTGCACTTATTGCAAATGTAATACCAGCAGCAATGCCACTTATTTCGGATAAGCTCATGAGCTAATCATATCATCTAGGCAGGAGCCTTGTCCCGATCTCGTCTCTTAGATTTTTGAGTCCGCTGCTTCTTGGCAGTTTGTAATTTTTGCTTTGTCAGTGGCTTAGTGCTTAAAGGCTTATCTTCAATGGCTACTTTCTTAGCATATTTCTCTCGTGAAGACTGTACGACTTCTTTGAACACAGCGCTATCTTCTGGTTCATGTATCACCACTGTCTCACCAGACAGTGGTTCCTGGGCTTTAATAGCCGCTATACGCATATAGAAATTGTAGGCTGGCAAGTTAGCGATCTCACCCTGTTCGATGTATGGATAAAATAGTGGCAATACATATCGTTCATCTGCTGGGCTACCTGACCGGAAGCAGACTACGGTTCCGACGTTGGCCAATATAATATCTACAAGCCGTTGTTGATCCTGCTGGCTCGTAGATTGCTCGGCCATAATAAGGAATAACTTATACTTACGAGCTTCACTAAGCATTTGTACAAAACTCATTGTGGCGAAGTTCTGAAACTCATCAACATAAAGATAGAACGGCCGTCGATCAGCTTGCTTAAGGCGCGCTCGTCTCAGTGACGCCACCTGAAGCTT
Organism: uncultured Candidatus Saccharibacteria bacterium; assembly: GCA_964643545.1. Lineage (GTDB taxonomy): Bacteria > Patescibacteriota > Saccharimonadia > Saccharimonadales > AWTP1-31 > DAISWP01. The sequence goes on along the minus strand of CAZXTE010000007.1, from coordinate 22,316 downwards.
GGCAAGGATTGTAGTACCAAATAGTGATGAGGTGTCTTCACCCAATGCACCCTTTGAAAAGTTGCAGATCAGAATCTTACCAGAATCAAGGATGTCGCCAAAATCAATGGTCGACTTATCTTGCTCGAGTATACGTTTAGCTGAAGCTGAGAATAAGAAGCGACCAATCTTGGCGGTAATACCGGCTACCATTTTAACTTTCTGGAACTCGCCGGCCTTACCTAGCTCGTTCTTCCAAAAATTACGCAAGTCTTCGTCATCGAGTGTTTTTACTATCTCTCGACGATACTTGTTATCGTTGAGAAGTCGGAAGATGGTGAACAAGTTAGGATTTTCCATTGTCAGCGCAGTTTGGATGGTATTTCTTAGTACGTATTCAATACGGTGGCCACCCGAATCATCTTCCGAGAATATCTTACGCAGCACTGAAATGGTTGATTCAGTAATGAGGTCCTTCTCACGCAGAAGGTCATCGCCCTCAAGCCCCGGTGTGAGCTCAAGAAGGTTTACACCGATTGGGTATGTCAGGTCATCGGGGTTCATGTAAATAACATCGTCGATTCTACTTTTTGGAATGTGGTGCAATATTGTTTCAGCCAAGTCACCGTGCGGATCGATGACCGCCAAGCCCTCGCCATTGTTAATATCCTGTAGGATGGCATACAGTAGCATGGTCGTTTTACCATTACCCGTGCCACCGACAATATACATATGTCGCTGTCGCTCAGCTTCTGTAAGGCCGATGGGCGTAGTGACGTCGTGATGCTTATTCTCGCCGATCAAGATTGATAGTGGCTCGCCGGACTTTAGAGATACCGGAGCCGGCAGTGTTCGACTAAGCGATGTAATAAGGTTGTCGGTCTTGCTGATATTACTGGCAGGAAAATGGAACAAACTCGATACTTCACCGGCCGAAAGAATCATTGATTGGCGTCTAGAGATGCCCGGCAATCGTAAGAATGCGAGACGGGCTCGGTATTTACTAATGCCCGGTAGTCGCTTCTTGGCTTTGAGCGATTGATACTGCGGAACCGAATACCCATCGAGCGCGGATCGGAGGGTAGAAAGATGCTCTTTTGCGCTCGGGCTATTAGCTATGAGTCGTAGGTCAACTTGAAATAGTGCCTGAGAAACTTTCTGGTGCATGGATTCCATAACTTCAAGTTCAAAAGCGCTGAGTGTTCTGGCTGGTCGTTGTCGCTTCTGGACTTGTGCTTGAAACATTGCATCTTTACTCGACTTTGACTGGTAGTAATGAGCAGTCGAGCCATTGTACACATCGCCAATCGTTTCGGTGGTAGCCAGAATTGCACCACCGAATAACTCACCGACTTTTCCAAGTGGTGAAAGTTTGCCACGAGATACATGCTTTAAGATGTCCTCATTGCCAAGTATTCTACGAGATAACCTACGTGCTTCCTTCGACTGTATCGGCTGGATGATGAGCTGCATCGATAAGTTCTCGCCATCCTCTAGCTTTGTCATTGCGGCGGTAATGTAGGACAAGGGATCATGTTGCTCGAACGCTTTGTTTGGCGCCAGGGGCAGTATAAAGTGATGGTTCTGCGTAAACTCTCTCACGACGTCCGGTTTGTCGGGCGTATAGGTAATGATCTTTGTTTTTGCTTCTGGAATGTAGGCAGCAATAATCTTTTGGAGTGTCTGGGCGTTGTTGGCTTCGGTTTGAATGAGGTATCTAATACCTTCATGTTTCGTTGAAACAATTTCTAGACTGATAACTGGCGTTCTCCCTAATAGCCGATCCTTGAGCGACCGGGCTGATCGAAGTCCATGGACTACCGCGAATAGCTGGGTAGTAGATTCTGGAGTCTTCGCGAGCCTGGCTGGCGGTGTAAGTTCAATCCAAGTCATGTTTCGCCGATGCAAATACAACCGGTTCAGCACCTCAAGTACTAGTCTCACAAGTCCATATGCAGCAAAACAGACCACTAACAACCCGACTGCTATCAGGCCGTAATGCGCTAAGCCAGTAAGATAGGCCTGAGTGTTCACAGATGTGACCCGACTCTGTTATGGATGAAGTTGTACGAAGCAGCAGCCTCCGGACTAAAGGTACGTTTGCTCACAATATTTAGCCCGATAAAGTTCATCTCGGAAATTGTCCATTGGCCGTTCTGGTTATTTACGTTTGAAACGTAGGCTACGTGACCCCACTGTCCACCATCTGTCTGAAATACTGCGCCGATTTCTGGCGTATGATCAACAACATAGCCATCACCTCGTGCTCGATCGTCCCAGGTGTTTGCATTGCCCCAGCTAGTTGGAATTGGATATCCAGCTTGTAGCCTCATAGCAAATGCCCAGTAGGTGCAGTTGCCCCATTCATAGGTGTCGCCCTCAACAGGACCGCCCATATAAAATCCTTCATTTTCGGCAGCCGCTAGGCTCGGAACACCCGACAGGAAAGAGACAACGCTCTCTCCCATGGCAAAGACAGCCGTAAATGGCAACGCCACAATAATCACCATTGTCGCAAAGACAATCGCAACTTGCTTTTTGAGATTGCCACCGGTGGCGGCACCAAAAGCAAGCAGCCCTAGATTCATGCGTAGAGCTCCGTTGGGTCAGTCGTAATGAGTGGATGCTCCTTGCTACTGGCGACCACTTTCACCGCTACATGGTTTTGGTCAGCGATGATAAGCGCGTCGCCTCGTTCGCAGGTGAGCAGGAACTGTTGCTCATACTCTGACAAATTAAACTCAGAGACCACCGTCTTGATCGTTGTGGTATCTTGTCGCATTAATATGCGTAGCGCAGACTGTGAGGCAATCGCTCGGCCGTAGTCACTCTTCAAGAAATCATCTGCTTGCTGAGAGATGAACGATACTCCTAAGTAGTATTTTCGAGCACGGCGCACCAGGCCGGCAATGAATCGAGCGCTTTGTTCGTGCTGGAGTAGTAACCAACCCTCGTCAATGACAAGCATCCGCTTCTCAGGTTTGGCTTTAACTTGGTTTTGGATGAAGTTGGAAATGATCAACATCATGATCGGCCGTAAGTTTACTGGCATATCTTTGATGTCAAAAATTATCAGCCGATTGTCGAGCTTAATATTGGTGTGTGAGTTAAAGACCTCGGCACTTGAACCTGAGATGAACTTTTCGAGCCGTTCACAAAGCTGCAGCTGACCGAGACTGTGAAGTTCGGCGTAGAGATCCTCAAGAATTGGTTGTTCTTTTTTGGCAGACTTGTAGACCTTTAAGATTGCCTTATCAACTGCTGCTTTCTCTCTTTTATCCAGTCCCTCAGCCATAAGGTCAATGACGGCTGTTAAGTCCTGTACATGCTCAGCAAGATCAGACTTAGTATGAAATGTGGTTGCTAGATCAAACGGGTTAATACGCTCTTTGCTTTTGGCAGACAGCTTAATGTACGTTCCGCCAACCGTTTCGCTCAACCGCTTGTATTCGCGTTCCGGATCAATAACCAGTACTTTGGTGCCTTGCATGAGCTGGCGAAGTATTTCAACCTTGGTGGTATAGCTTTTACCAGAGCCACTTTGAGCAAAGACAATTGAGTTGGCGTTATGTAGTCCAAAACGATCAAGAATAACGAGCGAGTTGTTAGATTTGTTAACGCCGTAGAGTATGCCAGTTTCTTGCACCAGCTCGGAGCTCATGAACGGAAAGGTCAATGCAGCCGAACTGCTATCGAGGTTTCTCTTTTGAGCCAGCTGATCTTCACCTCGTGGCAAGATGGACTGCAAAGCCTCGAGCTGTTGGTAGCGGGCTACTTTCGAGTAAAACAACCGAGCCGACATTGCGGCTTCAAGAAGCTTAGTGGTTTTGTTGAGTTCCTCTAGACTTTCAGCACGGATGGCAATATAGATAGACATTTGGAATAACTTTTCCTGGCCACGTTGAATCTTATCCCTCAGTTCAATAGCCGACTCTAGTGGATCGGTAATCTCACTGCCGACAATCTTGCCGGCCCGCATCATCGCGCGCTTGGTGCTCTCAAGCTCAGTAATCTTACGGTGAAGCTTTGGCAAAGCATGTAGCGCGTTTACTTCGTGTAGGTGGTAACTAATGTCTGTGTCGTGGTTAAAGTTGATCAGGCTGTCCATCCAGCCGGAATTTGCTACAAATGGATACCCAGAAATATAGAGGGTACGAATATATACGCCGTCGATAAGGAGATAGTCAGTATTTTCTTCTAAAGCTGCATAGCTCAGGACATCAACTGCGTCTTGCTCACCAAAAGTCAAAGTCAGTTCCTTCTGTTTCTCTTGGCGAGCTTTTTTGCGTTGTTTAATTGGGGTTAGTGCTTTGCTAATCACAGCTCATCTCCTTTCTCTATTAGGGCGGTATGTATGAGTCGTAGCGCTTGTTCAGTCAGGGGCTGGATCTTTGCCTGCACTGGGTTATAGAAGCTATAGAATAGATCAAGTACCTCAAGACTACTGAGTTGCTTAGTATGCATTCCAAGTCTGGTCATCCCCTTAGCCACGATATCGAGCTTCAAGTTGAGCTGTTCCTGGATCAGTTCGAAGTCAGTCTTGTTTGTGGCTGCATACGGGACGATCAAGTAGAAGTGCCGGGTTAGTATTTTGTTTGTCGTGATGAGCGAGCGGATAAACTCATCGTAGTTTTTTAGTTGTTGTTTATATACTTTTTCAGTCTCACCATCTAGTCGTTCAGCGAGCTCCTCTAAGTACTTGTCCATATCAATCTCTCGGGTACGAATGAGAATCTGCAAACTTGAACCTACCGAGTTTAAGAAACTCTCATATGTATCAATAATGGCGTCTTGTTCTTCTTCACTTTTGAGCTCGAAGTTTAAGCTAGACACCTCGAGTACCGCACTATACTGGTTATTCGGAAGTATCAGAATGCCATCCCGTACCCCCTTAATAGCGATCTGCGCACGGCTGTTACTTCTAGTCTTCGACTTCTGTAAGGCGAACATGGAGGCCTCCTTTCTTGGTCATTTCAAATCTCAGCTTACTTTCGGGGTTATTAATCGTCTCTAGGACGTGCATCGCATCATGGAATGCCAGCTTAGGTACTGCTGCAACTTTCCTGGCTGCTTGCTTACGCTCATTATCGGTAGCCATATCGGGCTTGGGCTCTTGGTAGTCCTCGCGGTACACAGTCGAACTCTTCTGAAACAAATAGTATTTTGGTCTGAGATTGTAACGAAGTATTGTTACCAGCCATAGCAGAATTATCTTGCCCTTTATTCGGATTGCTAAGATGCCACAGACGATGCCAATGCAGATCGCCACCAGATATTTGTATGGACTCCCATGCATGACTGGTGGCAGGATGATAAATAAACCTGCACCAACGAAAACCGGGATAACGAATAGGGCTAACTGTGAGAAGCCAAGATTGCCCATGATCCTGTCCTCAATCGTGGTAACTTGAGCGGGAACGACAGTTGCTTTCATACTACTTTTCCTCCTTCTTAGATTTAGTGAGCTTTGCCTGAGTCGCTTCGCTACGAGGTGTTACTTTCGGGGCCTCAATAGTGGTACCGGTCGGTGCTTGTTTACTACGTTTCGCGGCCTGCGCCTGAGAGTTCACATTCTTAGGTTGCCTATAACTGGTGTTGGTTTGAGTGGTGGATTTTGTAGACCTGCTTCCAGCGGATGATACTGCCGCACCGCTACTGGCTTTACTACTCACACTTGAGACTGCTGCTTGGCCTTTGCCAGTTAAGTAACTGACGCCATTCATGAACTGGCCACCAAGCTTACGAGCATTTCGTGCCCCCATGCTAACGTAGCTAAATTGCATCATGACACCCTGCGTTTTAAGGAGAGTTAGAACAGTTGCGAGCCCAATGACCATCGACATCAGGACATTCGGCACCTGATTATTGCCATCAGTCGCCGACATCCCTACAAATAGTGTGGCAGCTAGCTGGAGGGTGACGACGTGAACGAAGAGTACGAAGATTGTCGTGATGTAGGTTTTAATGGCAGATACTGAGAAATCTCGAAACCCAGGAACCAACCACATGGCAATGACTAGCGGCGACAGCGCTGCCCCCAGAAAGATAATTACCAAACGACTTACATAGTAGATCAGGAGTATGACGGCGAAGATCAAGAAAGCCAGCATGACCAGTAGTGCCGCAGCACCCTGGCCGCCACTCTCTTTTACGACAGCCGTGAGTGTCCCCCAGACTGAACTTGCACCGGTAACTTTACCAATGGCAGTAATCAGCACGTTAGATAGCTCAATGATCGCATCAATGAAGAAGATAGACGTATTAACGAGCAGGAACACGAGCCCAATACGTGGAAGCAGATGCTTAAACTCAAGCTCATCAAAGCCAAAGGTGGCTGCGCTCATGACGTGGAAACCAAGCAGGGCAACAATCAGGATGAACAGAACATCAGTAATACCAACCACCGCCAGCCAGAGATTGAAGACCCCCGGATTCTGCGCCATAAGTGGCGTTGCTTTGGTGAAGTAATCAAGGGCCGAGAGAAAGGGCGCACCAATTGTTTGGATAATGTTATTCAAGAAACCAGTGACGGCTTTTATGAGCACTTCCACTAACCCGTTGCCAACATCCTGGGGCTCTATCGCCTGTAGCTTCGGTAATACTGCGGTACTCGTTTGTGCTGCGTTACCGTAGGCACTTGATAGTATTGTCGTAAGCGTTGCCGCCCCAATAACCAACACAAGTCCTATCAATGCATTGCGTAAGACTCGTTTGGCAGTCTCTAAAGACTCCGGGTTTCCACGGCTTGTCATGTATAGGTAGCCGCCGTGCACCAGGAAGAACACGCATGCAATGGAGGCTATGCCAACCAGAACTTGCATGGTTGGAGCTATGTAATCCCGCATAACTGAGATAGCACCAGACGTGTCTGCTAGGAGCGGCAGACCACTGAGTGTCAAATTGATCATGGGTGTCTACCCTCCGAAGGCGTTGGTCGCGAGTGTCGTGACTATGTTGCTGAGCACAAACGCCCCGATTGTGATAGCAAGACCAATCAGCGCGTAAGTAATAGTGCGCTTACCCCTATCTAAGTGTTCTGGGTTACCAGAGCTTGTTATGTACGTGAAACCTCCTGCAACTAAAAAACCGGTCGCTACGAGACCGGCTAGTCCTGCAAAGACCGTGATTATTGACCTTATGAAGTTTTCGACGTTGCTTACCCCCGCGGTGGCTGCAAACGCTGTGCCCGGGAGCACGAGTGGCAATCCCAGTGCTACGATGAGCAAAGTTATTTTAATATCCGTGGACCTTCTGATCATATGACCCTCCGTCGATAAATTAATGTAATTTCATCATAGATCAAAGATTTGCAAAATAGCAAGAGTTATTTTATAACATAACCACTTTCAACACTTTAGCTCCTCCGCTAAGTTCATCAAATAATCAAATGGTGACTTATGCAAATACTTGCTTCTCATACAGGGAGTAAAGCGATATACTAAACTGTAATGGGAATTATCGACAACAATAGTCAAACGATGCAGTCTGCACTTTCGAATGCTTTAACCAACGCTGATAAAGTAGATATTTCAGTTGGTTATTTTTACTTTTCAGGCTTTGAGGCGCTCGCTGAGCAGCTCAAGGATAAGCACGTGCGCGTACTGGTCGGCATGGAAGTCGACCCCACTTGCATACCAGATATAGTGCAGTTCTCTAAAGAAGCTGATGAAGACCTCTCAAGATGGCAGCCGAGACAACCCACAAGGTCTTCGTTGGGCCTCATCCAAAACTATACAGATGCTCTTGTTGGTTTCTTGAACGATAGTGATACTTTTGATGATCCTAAGGCCGAGAAGGCTTTCGACATATTTACAAGCAAACTCGAGAACGGCACGCTTGAAATTAGAAAGACGCTTACCGACGAACACGGTAAGTTTTACTTAATTCATAACAATACAGAGTTATCACAAAACGGAGACTTTCCAGGCACAGTCTTTACTGGCTCAAGCAACATGACGTACCGAGGCCTTGTAGGCCAGGGAGAACTTAATGACACCTACCGAGATAAATCAAAATTCGAAGAGTATCAAAGAAAATTTGAAGATCTTTGGGACGGCTCAAAATCAATCGCAGTAGCTGATATAAACAGGAAAGAAGACTTCTTAAAGGAGCTTAAAAAACGCGTTTGGAAGTATCAGACGCCTTCGCCGTATGAGATGTATATTCGTGTACTTCATGAGCTATTTGGTCACGAACAAGCCGAGGAAATTCTAAGCCCGAGCAAAATCACGAACGGCCAATTTTCGGATCTAGAATATCAACTCGATGCCATTAAGATGGGCATGGAACGCCTTCAGAAATATGACGGTGTACTGATAGCAGATGTTGTAGGTCTCGGAAAAAGTATTATAGCCTCCGGTATCGCTCGTAACATGGATATGAATACCGTAATCATTGCTCCACCGCACCTCATTCCTCAGTGGGAAGATTATAAAGAGCAATTTGGTATACGAGGATCCAGGGTTTTTAGCTCGGGTAATATTCAACAAGTCTATGATCGTTATAAGAATTCAAACGAACCACTTTTGATTATTCTCGACGAAGCTCACCGGTACAGGAACGAAGATACTAACGACTATAAGCTGTTACACCAGGTCTGTAGAAGCAATCCAGAAAACAAAATACTCGTATTAACTGCAACTCCGTTTAATAACGCCCCTAAAGATATATTTGCACTCATTAAGCTTTTCCAGACTCCAGGACAGGCAACTATTCGATCAGTGGATAATCTGAGCCTCAGATTCCGGGAACTAATCGATCGCTACAAAAAACTCCGAAAGAATATGACCAAGGGCATGGAGCAACCTGAAATCGATTCCGAGGCAGAGGCAATTGCAGCTGAGCAGCGTAGGCTCATCGAGAGCGTTGTAATTAGAAGATCTAGATTAGACCTGAAACATATAACAAGGTACCGTGAGGATCTAAAGAGGCAAAACATTGCCTTTGCTGAGGTTGAGGGTCCTGAGCTTATGGAATATGATCTCGGCCCTCTTCTCGATCTTTATGTTGAGACATTGAACGCAATTAGTGGCGAAGCAGGCGACGGTTTTATCGGCGCACGATACAAGCCAGCTATTTATATCCAGAACAGGCAAGAGTTTATCGAGAAGTACGGTAAGGATCTTGACGAATCGGACCTTCAAACAGCCCAGACTAACCTCGCAAACTTCATGCGCAAATTACTTGTGATGCGCTTTGAAAGCTCTAAATACGCCTTTGAGAGTACGCTTAATAAAATGATACAAACTAATGAACTCGTAGAGCGCTGGTGGAATGACCTTGGTAAAGTACCAATCATGAAGAAAGGCCAAATTCCAGATACAGAAGACTTTAGCCAAGAGGATGGCGAAGACGGTAATAAGCTCGATGAACAGCTAGATGAGCTGCGTGAGCAAAAAGGTCTCATTGCTATACCCAAGGAGATGCTTGATCCTAAGTTCATTGCCGATGTTATGCACGACACTCAGATCCTAAAACGCATACAGTCCAAGTGGTTCGGCGATTCAGAATTTAGAAATGACGACCCCAAGTCAGACGATCTTGCGAAGAGAATTCATGCCCTAATTCAAGATAATCCTCAGCGAAAGATAGTGGTATTTTCGGGCTATGCTGATACCGTCAATTACTTATATGACGCACTTAAACAGCGTGGCGTTAACCGGATCTTTAAGTACACCGCTGGTGATGCTAGCCCAGCATCGAGAAAACTTATCAAGGAAGAGTTTGATGCCTCACATCCATCAGATCAACAGACTAACGACTTCGATATTTTGCTAGCCACTGACGCTTTAAGTGAAGGCTTCAACCTGCACCGTGCTGGCGTTATTATAAACTATGATATTCCATACAACCCAACAAGAGTTATCCAGCGTGTTGGCCGTATAAATCGTATAAATAAGAAGGTGTTTGATACCCTTTATGTGTACAACTCGTTCCCGACTGCTATAGGTGAAGCCGAAACACGTGTTAAGCAGGTATCTACCCTAAAGATGAGTCTTATTAACTCTATCGTAGGGAGTGATACCAAGACACTAACAAGCGACGAACAAGTCCAAACATACTTCAAGGATGAATTTAGTAAGGCCGAAGAAGACTCAGAAGTATTGTCTTGGGATGCGAAGCACAAGGAAGCCTATGACCAAGCATTAAAAGACGAGAATCTAATAAAACAAATACTGCAAGTTCCTCGTAGATCACGAATTCTACGAAAGGGTCGCAAGGAAAAGACCGTGCTCGTCTTTGGAAAAAAGGGAGAGCAGTCAATCTTCACGCTTGCTGGAGAAACAACTGAGCCTGTAGTCGTTGGCGCAGAACAGGCAGTTCCTCTTCTAGAGGCTACACCTGAAGAAGTTAGTTACGAAGTTCCAGATAAGTTTGCTCCAGTATTTAATAAGGCGAAAGAGAAATTGTTCGCCAAGAACCCACTCCCCCCTATCAAGGGCCGACGACAGGATGCAATAAAGATGCTCATGGCCCTAAAAGAAACTATCCCATCAAGCGAAAGCTACTGTGCAGATCTCATTAAAATCATCAAGGAGTATGATGACGTTAGCGAGGGTACTCTCAAGGATATTGCGCAGATGGATATTAGGAATGTTGAGCAAGCATATTCTCAGCTACAAGAAAATGTCCCCGTGCAGTTCATACGCAATGTCATCGACCGTGCACACCGCGCTGACGAGGGCAGAGAGTTACTCTTGCTCGCTGAGGAGCTTGATGCATGAAGCTAGATCAGGCATATGATAGATTGGCATTCCAGGAATTCCTGGACGACTTCCTACCGGGGTATGCAAAAGATACCAGGATAGTAGAATCTAACTCCAGTTTATTTGATTCGGCGGTGCAGTTGGGTGGTTCAGCCGACCTTGATTTACTAGTTTTTGAAATAAGCCTAGATGCCTCAATCGAAAAGCGTATTGCTATCACTACAGATGCCTTTAAGCTAATGAAGCAGTATCAGGCGTATCGCGCGCTAATTGTTTTTCACACAGCCAACGATAGTCAGTGGCGTTTTTCGCTAATGACCTCAACTCCCACTATTGTCGAAGGTAAGGTCCTTACCAAACTTTCTAACCCACGGAGATTATCTTATCTACTAGGCGAGAGTGCAAAAGTTGTTACACCCCATAAATACCTGATTAAGTGTGGCAAGGTAGTCGACTTTACTGACCTCCAAAAAAGATTCTCTGTCGAAGTAGTAAACAACGAGTTTTATAAAGAAATTTCTCAGCTATATGATGAGCTTGTTGGTGTTGATAACAAGCAGCCGCAATTGAAATATCCCCTAGATGGCGATGCACTCCACCAGTTTGCAGTAAGGTTGATAGGTCGCTCAGTGTTTTGTTGGTTCTTGCGTGAGAAACGAAGTATTGCAGGCAATTCCCTCATTAGCCCAGAGGTACTTTCAGCCGAAGCCGCAACCCAAGACAGGTTTTATCAAACTGTGATGGCCCCACTATTTTTTGAAGTATTAAACAAACCGATAGAAAAAAGACCTCCGAAATTTCAGGAAGGCATGTTTGGCAAAATCCCATATCTGAATGGCGGTCTTTTCTCCCCCCAGTATGATGATTTCTATAAATTCGATGCCGTAACATTAGAGGATGCTAATGGTAAGGTGCTTGTTCCTGATGAATGGTTGCGAAAGTTCTTTAATTTACTTGAAACTTATCACTTTACTGTAGACGAAAACACAAGTGTAGACATTGATCTATCGATTGACCCCGAAATGCTTGGAAGAATTTTTGAGAATTTGCTGGCTCGAATTAACCCGGACACAGGAGAGACAGTTCGCAAGAGTACTGGGAGCTTTTATACCCCACGCGAAATTGTAGAATATATGGTTGATGAGAGTCTACTTTATCACCTGTCGTTTAGTACTGGCATCTCTGAAGAAAAGCTGAGGGCTCTTATAAGCTATGACGTGAATGATGATCGCAGACATCCTCTCGAGAATAATGAGCAGTTACAAATAGTTAAATCACTAAGTAATGTGAAAATACTCGATCCAGCTTGTGGCTCTGGTGCGTTTCCAATTGGGATTCTTCAAAAAATTGTCTACATTTTGCAAAGAATTGATCCAGATGCAAAGGTTTGGTTCGATAACCAAATAGCGAATACTCCACCTGAAGTGAAAAAATTAATTGTGCGTGAATTTGAGCACAAAAACTTCGACTATATACGAAAACTTGGAATAATTCGAGAAAGCATTTTTGGCATAGACATCCAACCTATAGCAACCGAGATTGCTAGGTTAAGATGTTTCCTTACGTTGATCGTAGACGAAAGAGTTTCGGATAAAGAGCCAAATAGAGGTGTTTATCCATTACCAAATCTTGATTTCAAGTTCGTTACTGCAAATACGCTTTTGAAATTGAATTTACCAAGACTAAATAGTGAGAATCAGGCGGGATTATTTGAGGACCAGTCTGGAATTGATGAACTTAAAACATTGCGCGACGAGTATTTTAATAGCCATAATAGTGAACGAGATTCGATCAAGCTTCAGTTCTCCCAAGCTCAAAATCGTATGTTACAGAATATGATTGCAAATCATAGTCACGGATTTTCTGATGTTACCCAAAAGCTTTCAACCTGGGATCCTTTTAGTCACGCCCCTACAGAATGGTTCGATTCAGAATGGATGTTTGGAATATCAGAAGGATTCGATATTGTAATTGGCAATCCGCCATACTTTGTTTATCAAGGTCATATGAAAGATGAGATACCAACCCTCAAAGCAAACGAATTGTATAAAAAAGCGCAAGGCGGAAAACTGAATGCATACAAGCTGTTTTTGGCATTTGCCCCATCTGTTCTAAAAGATAATGGCATTACAGCTTTTATTTTTCAGAATTCTTTCCTGGGGGATAATTCAGCGAAGAAAATACGACAGTACTACCTGAATAGTCAGACGATACTTACGATTGATTCATTCCCAGAAAGAGACAACATACAGAAGCGTGTATTTGAAAGCGTAAAAATGAGCGTATGTATAATGCTTGCACGGAATACTCTTCCTGACAAAGAGGTATTCTCATTGGCCGTATGGGAAGATAAGTTGAGATCCAATGGATACAGCGTTGATTACTCCCCGGATGAACTTTTGCTGTATGATCCTGTTTCGACGCCCATACCCTATTTAAAGCAAAACGAAAAATCAATCTTTACAAAATGCTTTAAGGAATCATGCAAAGATGTCATCTCATGTTTTGAAGGCGAGTTAAATATGACATTTCATAAGTCTTATTTCACCGATGATTCAACTTTACCAAAAATTATTAAAGGCGCTCAAGTTCAGCGCTATCACTTGACGGACAAGATGAGCCAAGGAATCGTAGAGTATGTTGATCAGAAGAAATACCTGAATAATAATAAGGGAGCGAAAAGCACGCATCACAAGAGACCAAGAATTGCGATGCAGGGAATTACGGGTGTTGATGATAAAAGAAGATTTGTAATGGCCCTTGTTCCGGCTGGGCAATTTTGTGCCAACTCCTGTAACTATATAATAGTGAACAACCCAGATTATGATGAAAAGTTGATACTCGCGATTTTCAATAGCAATTTAGTAAACTGGATATTTAAGAAAACGAGCACAAATAGTAACGTTAATTGCTACGAAGTAGAAAATATTCCCATACCTAAAATTGTAGGCAAAGAATCTATCGTTGAGCGTATCATTGGCTTGGCGAAAGAATTAATCGAATTATATGAAAAGGCTGGCAATGATAAAAAGTCTAATAGTATTTTGGATCATGAAAGCAAAATAGATGGTTTAGTCTATTCACTTTACGAGTTGTCTGATGCTGAAATTCAGATTATTGAAGGTAAGCTCGATGAATAGCGACCAAATAACTTACGCTCTCCGATTTCTATCATTGATAGCTGGTTCTACAGTAGTCGTAGCATATATTAAAAACTCACAACTTAACAAGAGAGCTCATAAGAAACTCGTATCTGAAGCAAGCAAGTCTGTGTTGAAACGAGTAGAAATGTATTACCGTATACGGCGAAGGACTAAAAGTTCTGAAGATTTGATATCAATTAGGAACATCTTTCATCAAATTCAGGAAGAGAATGAATACTACAAAACACTCTTGATGAGTGAATCAAAGTGGCACGGTGAAAGGTATCAGCTATATATTACTGCAATTCAAGAACTCACTCGAGATAGTTTACGAAATGCATGGATGAAGAAGCCTTTTGGTCCAGCAGTTGAGATCAAGGTTGACGAGAGGCCCGATCATGCAAAGATCAATCGTCTTGCAAATCAATTCTCTAAAGATTGTCGAAGGCTTATGAGTAGAACAATGAGAATATTAATGAGACTTAGGGACTCAGGGGTAATTAGAAAGTTCTGGGCAATAAAAGTTTATGATGTTTAAAAACTTTGACGCTCTATTTGAGCAGTTCTTGGTAAATATATCGCTTACAGACTCTCAGTCACAGATTATTGAAAGCAAACTTGACGAGACTTTGGCGATGTTCCTCTCAGAATACATGGGCGATGTGGAAATATATGCTCAGGGTTCATACGCCATGGGAACTGTAGTAAAGCCACTTACTGAGCAGCAGTCGCGAAACGATGCCGGAGAATATGATGTTGATATTGTATTGGAGCGAAGCTGCTGGAATACACCACGAAGTTCGCTTGAATCGCTATCTAAGGTTCTTGTTGGCGCATATGCTGAGAGTGTAGATCCAAAAAAACGAGAGTCTTGTGAGCGTGTCTATCATCATGAAGACGCAAAGACAGGAGTAAAGTTCCATGTTGATTACGTACCAATAAAACCGTTTTCACAGACCAGGAATGCAGCGAAGCGAAGTGATAATGTATGGTTCAAAAGTGATACAAAACAATTAGTTGAATGGTTTCTAGAACTTTCAATGCAAAATATATTTATGTCTTCTTTAGTTTTGATTTTGAAAAGAGCAAGGGACGTCGCCAACTTAACGGATTCCTTACCATCAATAATCATCACAGCTATGGTTTGTAACGAATACGAAAATCAAGGAAGTTATGCGGATGATCTAATTTGTCTTGTGGCTAAGATTCATAAATCATTACCGGACAATCTGTCTTTATATACTCTCAGAATACCAGTCCTATCTGACGACCTTGCTTTAAAACTAAGCGAAGAAGACTATAGCATGGTTAAACAATTTTTCAAATCATTGTCAGACGAATTGCCCAAAACTTTTTTCGGAGCTGATCTTGAAAAACTGCGACATATATTAAGTGATGATTTTCCTTCCGACTGGGCCAATTACCCCGATTACCTAGAATCATTAAGGAACAGAGGGTGGGCTCTTCAGCTCGACGGTAGTCTAAAAATAGTTGATATTGAAGGTACATCGGATACAGGAGTCAGAAAATCTAGAGTAAGGCTGAGGTTCTTTGGATTTGGGGAGCACCTAGTATTTAAGGTACGAAAAAACTTTGATCGTTCAAAGTATGGAATCAGGTGGCAAGTGCTAAATTCTGAAGAATCTGGCGCAAGAAACAGACGAGGATCACTATTTGAAGCAAAAGCAGCTGGGGGTGGCAAAAACTCGAATGAGTTCATTAATCACGAAACTGAACAATATAGCGGTGAGCATTGGATCAAATATTATGTATATGAAAAACTTTCTAGAAGAGTTGTGGAAATTGGCCGTAAGTTCTATGTAGAAGTTGGGACTAGGTAGTAAATTGTGATTACTCTTTCAAAATCCGACTACCTAAAATACCTCGTCTGCCCTAGCTATCTTTGGCTATGGAAGAACAAACCTGAGGTTGTGCCAACTGATGAGGATGAAGCTATCAAACAGCGCCTTGAGCAAGGTAATGAGATTGAGCGCTACGCTCGTCTCCTATTCCCTGAGGCTAAACTCATTACCTCACATGGGACAACCGCTAAAGCTGCTACCGAAAAACTTGTAGCTAGCGGCGCCAAAACCATCTTCCAAGCCACGGTTATTACAAACGAAGGCTTGCTTGCCATGGCCGACATCATCACTAGAGAAGATACTTCAGATACCTGGACGCTATACGAAGTTAAATCAACCAACTCTATCAAAAAAGAGCATATCCTCGACCTTTCTTTTCAGTGTGTGGCATTTGAAGACGCGGGCTACACTATTGGTAAAATTAAGATTATCTATCTCAATAAGGACTACAAGCGTCGTGCCACTATTGTCCCCGATGACCTGTTGATGGAGTCAGATGTTACTAAAGAGGTCGCCGAACTGGCTGAAACCGTCCGCGCCCAGACTCGTGACGCGCTGGAGTATCTCAAGAAAACCGATGAACCGAACGGCTGTAGTTGCCGGCTCAATTCAAGATCTAAACATTGCCCAACATTCCACTACCTTAACCCAGACATCCCAGAATATTCGGTATTTAATATCAGCAGAATAAACGGCAAGAAGCTGGCACTACTTATAGATAATGACATTGTTAATGTTCACGACGTGCCGGAAGATATAAAGCTATCACTAATCCAACAGAATCAGGTTGATGCTGAGAAAACTAAGCAACCAAAGATAGATAAAGTCGCCATCGCAGAGATATTGAGCGAACTTGAATACCCATTGTACTTTCTCGACTATGAGACGGTATCTACCGCACTCCCCCTATACGAAAGCTGTAAGCCCTATCAACAGATACCATTTCAGTATTCGCTGCACGTTTTAAAGGAGCCTAACGCTACATTGGAGCATTATGAGTACCTTTCTCATGACTCAACCACTTTGCCAGCGCATGAGCTCCTGAGTAACCTTAAACAGCAAATTGGACCGACAGGCAGCGTCATTACCTGGAATAAGTCGTTTGAAATGGGTAGAAATCGTGAAATGGCTGAGCAATACCCCGAATTCGCTGGGCTCATGAATAGTATCAATGACAGAGTTTTTGATTTGATGGAGATATTCAGCAAACAGCATTATGTTCATCATAAGTTCAAGGGCAGTAGCTCTATTAAGAAGGTTCTCCCCGTGCTGGTTGACGGCTTTAGCTATGACGATATGGATATATCCAATGGCCAGGCTGCCGCCTTGCGCTGGTACGAAGCCGTAACCTCAGAGGATGAAGAGTTGGCACAGAAGACTTACGGATCGCTTCTCGAGTATTGTAAGCTGGATACGCTTGCAATGGTCGAGATATATAGGGCTCTTGCTAAGATTGTATAACAAAGCTTTTCGCTGCCGGTGAACCCCAAATCGGATTGCATTAATCAAATAAATAAACGTGAGGGGCTTCTAGAAATACAGGGAAAGCGTCGTCTGCAAAATGATGATCTGCGCCTTCAATAACTAGCACGCTCATTCGTGATTCTTCACCCTCAGGAATGAGTTTCAGGGCTTCCTCTTTTGAGGGATCTTCGCTTCCCATCAGAATGGTCACCTTATCACCCTCAAATTTCTGGAGGCCACTCTTTATCATATCGCCGGCAAGTCTAGTGGCTGGGTTTATAAGTAGTAGTCTTGATATGTTTGGAAACTCCCAGGCAATTTGAGCAATAATTGAGGCACCGGCAGAATGCGCCATAATGCGCAGCTCAACCTCATCGGTGCCAGCAATAGCCTTGGTATTATCATTGATAAACTCCAGGATGCGTCTTACATTACTTTCCCAATGATGCGAAGTAATGAAGGGATTATCCATCCTCACGACAGCAACGCCATTTCTATTCTGTGCGGTCTCAGCGATTGTCACGTATTTGTTCTCATGACCATCGAGAGACCCGTCAACACCCGGGATGGTGAGTAGAATTACGCTTGAATCGGCAGGATGTACTGCAACGTCTAAGGCGCAATCTATGACGACGCCATTCATGCTCTCCTTCCAATCGATTGTTATGTTCTTAATAGCCATTAGTTCCTCTTTCAGCAATTATACCCCGGTAGGACCCACTAATACACTAAACAGATTAAGTAAGCTACAATATAACTATGGTAGATCAAGACACAATCAGCATGCATGACCAGCAAATTATTGATGAGCTGCTTAAGCTGAATGATGGCCAAATAAGCGCTGCATTATTACGAGCTCACTTGGCATATGGTTATGCTAGGTGCGCACGACTAACAGATGAGCTGGTAGACTCGAAAAAGGCAACATACGCCCCATCAGGTTCTGTCTTAAAGTTACTTCCAGATGAGCAACGCGAAGGCTGGCTTAAAGGCGCTACTAATCAGGACAGTATCAAAACATCATGAATCACCCAACTATAACAAATTCAGACTACTTCACGTTCAACGTAGATAACTCCATGTTTCTAACGGGACAAACCGGCTCCGGCAAGTCTGTGCTGCAAGATAAACTTATTGAAAGATATGTCGAAGGTCACACCCCCGAAACGCTCCAATTTGTACTACTAGATATGACATCTGTGGATTTCGGTGACTTAAGAGATAATCACAAAGAGTATATTCAGAAGTATTTGGCAATCGATTCGGAGGGAGGGCTGAAAATTCTGGAAGATATGGCACTTCTTTCCGAGACTAGGATAAAAGAAGGTATAACGAAACCACTCATTTTTATATGTATAGAAGAGTGTGACATGGCCATGATAAGTCAGGAGCGTTTTAGTAAGTCACTCATTACGATTAACAATAATGCTAAACAGGCTAATATGAAGCTAATCTTCTCTACTTCTCGGCCCTCGCCGGATGTCATTCCGAAACCGCTGCTCGCTAGCTTTGATTTGGTAATTGCCGGTGAACTGGCAAGCGATGCTGACCACGAATGGCTTGGTGTGCCAAAACCTAAGACTTGGGAGCGATATAGTTTCGTAGTGGTAGACAATAAAAATCAAACGTCTGCCCTCTAGTGAGCATATACCTGGATATTGACGGGGTTCTGTTAGCGAATGATCTAAACCTTGCCAATGGAGCCGATGACTTTATAGAGTACATACTCACTAATTATCCCGACAGCACGTACTGGCTTACAACTCATTGCCAAGGAGACGCATCCGTACCCGTAAGGCATATCGGGCATTTATTTAGACCAGAAATTGCCGAGTTACTAAAAGCAATCAAACCGACTACCTGGGATTTATCCAAGACAAGGGCGATCGACTTCACAAAACCCTTTCTTTGGTTCGATGATGACCTCTTTGTAGATGAGCGACGGGAGTTGCTTGAACATGATGCACTAGACAATTGGATTGAAGTGGATCTTCGCAAAGATGAGAATGTGCTCAAAAAGTTAATTAATGACTTCCCGATCCCTAAGGGGGTATAATTCTATTATGAGCACAATGAAACTTTCTGATATCTCTAATGCTGATTTTACCGAAGATACTGAGCGTCGAGATGCGCATCTGATCGAACTGCTCAAAAAGGCCTACACCGGAGAGATTACTTGCACAATGGCTATGGCTGAACTGAGTGCTATCAAACCTTTTTCTGACTACAAACCAACAGTGCACGAAGAATATCGTAAATACTTCACCGTTAAGGCTAGAGATGATGTGCCGCCGAGTCTCCATGTATACGCCAAAGACGGTAAGTTAATCATGAGTGATGATTATAATGCATTTGCTATGTATAACGAACTAGGCTTCCACCAAGCTGTATGTATTGTCATTGGTGATACTCCTGAGATTGAAGGTGTAGAGTATCATGGAGAGCCATTTTTGTTGCCTCCGCCTACCGTTGAAGAGCTATCTGCTTAGATATGTTACTATTGAGTTGAAATAGCTTGTACTTCTTGCGAGAGGGTATGAGCTATTTTTGACTTGTCGTTGCTACAGGGAAACGTTCATTCATAGCATTCGTGACTGTACTGGTTTGGTAGAAGTGAATTGTACTAAGCGCAACTATAGTGATGATCACCACAACGGGGGCTATAGTCTTCATTCGCCATCTTGAGTAATTTGTAAATGTCATTTCACCCTTAGCCACTGCTTGTTTCTGGTTACGAGTCATATACATTAAGTTGTTAAGAACAAACAGGCCATGAAGGAATGTATTGAAGAACGCCCAAACAATCACTGAGTAATATTGCCAGTTATTTACTGGAAAACGGTGTGCTGACATAAAGAGCGCTATCAGGCTTACGTACACGAGCCAATATATTGAGCTGACCAGCGTTAGTCTAGAGAATTCAGCGCTCCATAGATGGGTGTCCTCGCTATGGCTTGGTGACCACTCTAGCTTACCGCCAAGCACGTTCTTCCAAACGGCTGTAGCGTATGCCCAAGAGTACGAAATCATAGCAATGTATGTGCCTATTCGTGGCTTTGTTAGTCGGAACATTGGTAATACCAGGAATGCATAGAATATGTACGGCAGGAATGGGATTGCGTTATGTAGATTGATCTCACCGAAGTGGTATGCAAGAAGAACAAAAAGCTGTAGTGGCCAGAAGAGTATCAAGACGTGGTTAATGTAATACAGGAACCCGGAAATGTAGCACATCTTCTGCTTCCAGCTAACATTTTTGTCGCGCATCTTATTTGAGAGCAAGAGTGACATACTCCCACTGGCCCATCTGAACTGTTGCTTAAAGTAGCTATGTTGGTCATCTGGACAAAGGCCTTGAGCCACAATTACTGGTACGTATTTAATTTTGTGGCCTTTAGAAATAAGACTGTAGCCAGTGTGCACATCTTCGCTGTGTTCTATCTGGTAAGTACCGCCTACTTCATCAAGAGCTGTGCGACGGTAAATTGCATTAGTTCCCACGCAGATAGCGCCGCCAAAGTGGTCTCGAGCTGTTTGAATAATACGGTAGAAATCTTCTTGTACATGACCAGCACCAAACTCTAATGCGGATCGAAGATGCAGCGATCGTTCAGTCGAGAAATACTGTGGAGATTGAACGATGGCATTTTTCTCGTCATTCATCATGTATGGGAGAAGTTCCTTGAAGAAGTCCTTATGGGGAGCACAGTCGGCATCAAAAATTGTAATGAAGTCAGCCTTCGAGTTCTCGTAACCGTACTTAAGGTTTCCGGCTTTTTTCATTACCCCTTTATCTGGCCGGGCGTGGTATTTAAAGCCAAACTCCTTAGCCATTTGTTTCACCTCTGGACGAAGCTGATGGTCATCAAGCACCAAGACAGAAAGCTTGTTCTTTGGGTAATCAACGGCATCGACAGCTTTCCAGACTTGTCGTAGCAAACTCATGCTTTCACCGCAGACCGGGAGGAAGACATCTACCGTAGGTAGCTTTGTAGTTTTAGTACCATCCCAGTATTCGCTAACAAGCTTTTTGTGAATATCGGTATCGAATTGTTTATAGAAGAGGTTTATTGTGTAGCTCAACAGATAGTATGCTGATGCTACAAGCAAGAATGGAAACATTGTAATCCAGTACCAATGGTTGAGGCCAAAGAATCGAACATAACCATAGATTACGCCTAACCAACAGATTATCCCGAGTAAATAAATGCTTCTTACTAACCATGTCGGTGTATTAGCGTAACGGTATTTTGTATATGCCATGCTCATCCTTTAATTTTTGATTGCGTTGAGATAACTATACTAAACAGGGTGGCTATTGCAAGCATAAAGGTTTTATATTGTGGCAGTTATTTCTAAAGCTATACAGAATTATGAGTTGTGTCTAGAATGCTATAATACAAGATAAGAAACCTATGAGTAATAAATCAGCAGCAAAACTAGTTAAAGATGCTCGAACAGCCAAAGGCCTGACTCAAACTGAGCTTGCCGAGAAAACCGGCGTGCATTCTAATACCATCGCAAAGATAGAACAGGGCATCCAGCAGCCTTCTTACCCAACTATCAAGAAGTTATCTAAAGTACTTGATATAGACATCAACGACTTTCCAGAGTAGCTAGCTTATCAAGCTTGGTAAAATGTAACATTTGCCAAGCCAGGCCATCAGAGACCGTTCGGCGCATGATCTCACAACTATCGCCCTGAGATAAGATATTCAAGCTACCCTCCCAGAGTATCTCCTCGTCTATTATGGCCAGTTTGCGATGATGTTTGACGGTGTAGAGCACTTTTATCCCATTATCCTGCATGGCCGCTATCGCATCTTCTGCCTGGATAGCATACTCTTCGTTATGTTCTTCTGGGTCTCTAGTATTCACCACGATGTGCACTCCCTTGCGGCGCAACTTTGTGAGTAGTGGCAACAGGTGCTCCATCCTCCTCCTGGTAATGAAGGGGCTTTCTATGATTACAGAACGCCTAGCAAGCCTTAAATCACGTTCAAATGCATTATAGAACGTATTGTTATCAAAGAGGGATGAATTATTCATCTTCACTCTCCTTTATTTCTTCATCAAGTAGTTCTCGGATCTCCTCGACGTCGACAATCGGATCATCTTCCTGCATGGAAAAAGTTCTATTAAGGAACCTTCGCCCCAGCCAA
>CAZXTE010000006.1:39934-45653 GCA_964643545.1 uncultured Candidatus Saccharibacteria bacterium | reverse complement strand
TCACCAATCTAAGAGCCTCACGTGAGTGGGGTTTTTAGATTGGTGTATTCACGGCGTGAATATCGAACCCAGGTTCGAAGAGCAAAACAGGACGCAGGAGTTTACTCCGAGCACTGTTGCAGATCGCAAGTCTTTAGGCTTATTCTCCTTGGGATCACCATTATGATCATTCGCCTAGTAAAAATAAGCACAAGCACGTAGAATTAACAGGTAATGGATGCTACCAATCGCGCACCAAATGTGCCAATTTCTAAATTTAAACGTACCAAAATTATCGCCACCTTGGGTCCGGCTACAAATAATTACGCATCGGTACTAGCGCTTATAAAAGCCGGGGTTAATGGATTTCGGCTGAACTTTAGTCATGCTACATACGAAGATGCAAGCCAGCAGATAGTCTGGATACGAAAGGCCAGCAAGGAGTACGGTAAACCAGTAGCAATTATTCAAGATTTGCAAGGACCAAAGATCCGGCTTGGGGAGTTTGATGGTGTCGCAACGGTGCAAGCTGGACAGACGCTTCGGTTTGGCTACAAGTCAGACTATGCGGCAACGGGCATCCTGCCGACGCAGTACGATCTGGCAAAAAAGGTAAAGCGGGGTGAACGGCTGTACTTATTTGACGGGCGTATACGGACAAAGGTTGTGAGTATCCAAGATGGGGTGGTTTTTTGTCGTACCGAGAATGATGGCATCTTGATCAGTCGCAAGGGAATCAACTTGCCAGACACAGATCTTGCGGGTGATATCATTACCCCTAAAGACCGAAAGGATATGGGGTTTGGATCAGAGCAGGATATAGACTACGTTGCATTAAGTTTTGTGCAGCATGCGAGCGACATTGCCAAGTGTCGAACGATTCTAAAGAATTTAGGCAGCGATGTAAAAGTTATTGCTAAAGTAGAGACCGCTGCAGCCGCTGATAATGTAGAAGAAATTATTAAGGAAGCCGACATGGTGATGGTGGCTCGCGGTGATCTTGCCATTGAGACTCTCCCTGAAAGAGTGCCAATCCTGCAACGGAAAATTATTGGGTTTGGTCTAAAGTACGCAACGCCAACGATCGTTGCAACGCAGATGTTGGCAAGTATGACAGAAGACCCCGAACCAACCAGGGCCGAAGTTGGCGATGTAGCAACAGCGGTAATATTGTCGGCAGACTGTGTCATGTTGAGTGACGAAACGGCAGTGGGCAAATACCCCATAGAAGCGGTAGAAACGATGAAGCGTGTCATCCTGTATTCCCAAGAAAACAACCCTGTTAGTGTTGACTTTAACTTGGATCACTCACCCAATAGGCAAAGTGCGATATCAAATGCCGTCTTGGGGTTGGCTGCCTCTATAGGAGCAAAGGCAATTGTTGCAGAGACAACTTCAGGCAATACGGTATTACAGGTTGCTTCGCAACGTCCACAGGTTCCCCTTATCGGTATAACCCATAGTAATCGCGTAGCCCAACAACTTGCCCTCGTCTATGGTGCCAAGAGTTACATGCGCCCTATCGACAAGTTTGCGGCTACCAAACTAACAAACTGGCTGAGCGACAGTAAGGTGCTTAAAAAGGGCGATACCGTTGTAATGATATATGGTAAATACCCGGGTGTTGTGGGAACGACAGACACCATAAAAGTTCGGATGATATAGAGACGCTAGGGTGGGAATATGAGCTTTCCGAAAAAAACTATCAAAGACAGCGTTATTGCAGGCAAGACGGTACTATTGCGTGCAGATTTTAATGTTCCCATAACCGAACAGGGTGCCATAACCGATGACTTCCGGATTCGCCAAGCGCTACCGACCATCAAGTACTTACAAGAACAGAAATGCAAGATCGTTATCTGCAGCCACCTTGGTCGACCAAGAGATGCCCAAGATAGTGCTTTCAGCTTGTGGCCGGTTGCAAAACACCTGCATGGATTACTTGCCGGCAATGTTACTTTTGCGCAAGACTGTGTTGGCCCCGTCGCGGTCAAGGCTATCGCTACTTTGCGACCCGGCGATGTTCTCTTGCTCGAGAACCTTCGCTTTCACCCGCAAGAAGAAGCGAATGACGATGCTTTTGCAAAAGAACTTGCAGCCCTGGCAGACGTATTTGTGCAAGATGGTTTTGGTGTTGTGCATCGTGCTCACGCAAGCACGAGTGCAGTTACGAAACACCTTCCTTCCGTTGCAGGATTGCTTTTAGAGAAAGAAGTGAACGCAATTACGGCAGTTATGACAAAACCAATCCGGCCCCTCATGGCAGTTATTGGCGGAGCAAAAATAGCAGACAAAATAGGTGTTTTGAGTCGATTCATCGATCTAGCAGATGTGCTGGTTGTCGGCGGTGCCATGGCAAATACATTTCTTCACGCAGAGGGGATACATACAGGTAAAAGTCTGGTGAATAAAGAAGAAATTCCCCTCGCGCAGCAGATACTTGAACAAGCAAAGCGGGAGGCAAAGAAGCGGCACTTTATTTTTTACTTGCCACAAGATGGGGTTGTAGCATCGAGTGTGGAGAAAACTGCTAAAACAAGAATTGTAGATTGGGATGCGCATATTATTGCGAGTGTAGAGAGCTACCCGGGCAAGCCCGAACCACGGGCGAGTAAAATATTGGCAGACGAGCTTATATTGGATATCGGTCCCTTCTCTGGAGCATTTGTTGCCGGTTCGATGCAATTGGCCAATACAGTCGTATGGAATGGCGCTCTTGGTGTAACAGAGACACCGGCAGTACATGGCCCAGTTGGACCGTTTGCGCACGGCACTGAACTACTTGTAGAAGCGCTTTTGGGTGAGTACGGACACCGACCGTACAGTTTAGTTGGGGGTGGTGATACGGTTGGGTTCATTGAATCTAGAAAACTAACAGAAAACTTCGACCATGTCTCTACGGGAGGCGGCGCAAGCCTTGAGCTTATGGCAGGTAAGAAGCTCCCTGGTATAGAGGTGCTACAGGATAGATAGGAATGATGTACAATAATGACAAGAAAACATAAGCAGTTATGACAAATCAAAAAATACTCATTGTAGCCAACTGGAAAATGCATCTTGATGTACAAAAGTCTAGCTTGCTTGTGCACAGGCTCACAGAACGTTTGCGCATACATCGCGACATAGAACTTGTTTTGGCGCCAAGTTTGCTTGCTTTGCAACCATTGAGCCTACAAATCGATCGACGCAAGTTTAGACTGGCTGCACAAAATGCGCACGATAAAGACGAAGGCGCATTTACTGGTGAAGTATCATTTGCTATGCTGCAAGACCTTGCCCATTACGTTATTGTCGGCCACTCGGAACGACGCTTGTACTTTCATGAAACCGACGATGATGTGCGCGATAAAGTTGCTGCGGCGCTTCGTAATGACATCGTTCCAATTGTCTGTGTCGGGGAGACCCAGTTGGAGCGAAAAAATCACGAAACGAAGCAAGTCTTGCATGATCAACTCACAACAGCCCTGGCGAATGTTACCAGCGAAGACATAGATAAAGTGGTTATTGCATATGAACCCGTTTGGGCAATCAGTACATTTCAGGGAGACATCGCCAAACCGGATCAAGTGGAAGAGGCCATAACGTATATTCGGCGTAATATTTATGAACTCTTTGGTTCTGCTGTCTCCGACAGGGTGAGAGTGTTGTACGGCGGGAGTGTTGACGATCAGACTATCGCCAGCTACTTAAATATTAATGGTTGCAATGGAGCGTTAGTCGGTGGAGCGAGTCTAAACTACGAGCGATTCGCAAATCTAGTGGAAGTAGCCTATCGGTTACAAACGCGCAAAAAGGATACGGCATGAATAACGAACCAACCAAAAAGTATTTTGACGTAGCAAAACCGGGTAACACTGCAGCAGGGTCTGGATCGCGTCCGATTATTGTGTCCAATCGCCCAATTTTACAAGACCCAATGATGCGTGACGAATCAAAGCCAATGATCCAGCCGGTGCCAACAATCGCGAACACCGAAGCGCCAATTCTGGGCAATGATGAGGCTAAGATTACCAGCGAAGACAGTAGACCCGAAACGGCCACAGCGCAACTAACAGAGCCGGCAAACGTGGCGAATATTGTACATATCCGTGGTGCAAAAATGCGTCGAATGGCATCTCTTACCCTCCTGCTTGTCGGGGTGCTTGTCGCAATGGCTGCAGTTGGCTACTATGGTGTAACGTTTCTAAAAAAATAATCTTAAAATAGTTCAGGTCGTCTGGCTCTGCTAAAATAGATAAGTGAAAAGTGACTTACTCGAGGGTTTGAATTCAGAGCAAAGGCGTGCTGTCGAAACGACAGAAGGCCCACTGCTGATACAGGCGGGTGCCGGTAGTGGTAAAACCAAAACGCTAACCCACCGAATTGCCTACATTATTGCCGAACATAAGGCGACTCCCTATAACATTCTGTCCGTTACGTTTACCAATAAAGCAGCGCGTGAGATGCGTGAACGGGTTGCGGCATTGCTGGGTCAAAGCGCAGATAATCGTAGTTTTATGCCTTGGATGGGAACATTCCACAGTATTTGTGTGCGTTTGCTACGGCAGGATGGTGAGCATATTGGGCTGGCAAAAAGTTTTGTGATTTTTGATGAAAGCGATCGTCTGAGTGCAATTAAGCAGGCCAGTAAGCAACTGATGATAGACGAAAAAAGCTTTCCTCCGAGAACTATATCGGGCCTTATCAGTAGCGCAAAGAACGAAATGATCGGAGCCAGTGAGTATGGAGGTTCTGCAAATAGCCCCACTACCAAAGCGGCTGCCCAAATATTCCCCGTATACGAGCGAATTCTTAAAGACGCATCTGCGCTTGATTTTGATGACCTCATTACAAAGACAGTCAGCCTCATGCAGCACCATCCTGAAGTTCGGCAGAAATGGCAACAGCAGTTCAAGTACATAATGATAGACGAGTATCAGGACACGAACACCGCCCAGTACAAGCTCATCAGATTGCTGACGGGTGAGCACAAGAATATTGCAGTGGTGGGAGACGACTGGCAAAGCATTTACAGTTGGCGAGGTGCCGATTTTAGGAACATTCTAAATTTCGAAAAAGACTATCCGCAGTGCACCACCATTAAACTCGAGCAGAATTATAGAAGCACGAAGCATATATTAGACGCTGCTCATGCCATCATTAGCAAGAATGCAAAGCGGTCCGACAAAAAGCTATGGACCGCACTTGGCGATGGGAGCCCTGTGCAGATTACGCAAGTTAGCGGTGAGCGTGCGGAAGGCGAAGCTGTTGTACGGCGCATCCGTAACGGGGTGGATAGCGGCCTAAGAAATTACAAGGACTTTGCCGTTCTGTACCGAACCAATGCCCAGAGTCGTTCCATCGAGGAGGCGCTCGTGCATTATGGTATCCCGTATCGGATTGTCGGTGGTCAACGATTCTATGATCGCAAGGAAATAAAAGATATCATCGCGTATCTTCGCATTATCTTTCAGCCAGAAGACCGGGTTAGTTTTGAGCGAATCGTTAATGTGCCAACGCGCGGGATCGGCACAACATCGATGCAGAAATTCTTGCTGTGGCAGACCACAAACGCACTCAGTCTGCAGGCGGCACTAGAAGAAGTTGCACAATGCGAAGACATCACGCCAAAAGCACGAAAAAGCTTGGCCGAAGTAGCTGACATATTGGCTGCACTCAGAATCGTAATGGCAGAGGCCAATGTGGCGAGCCTCATTGATTCGCTGTTGCGTCGGATAGACTATTTAGCATTTCTATCAGA
>CAZXTE010000006.1:35249-39834 GCA_964643545.1 uncultured Candidatus Saccharibacteria bacterium | reverse complement strand
CCGCATTCACGTGCCTTATATGACCAAGCCGAGATGGAGGAAGAGCGACGCTTATGCTATGTCGGTATGACTCGGGCGCGAGAAGAGCTGCAACTCATCTATGCTAGTAGTCGTGTTCTCTACGGTGGTGTCCAGCATAATCCTCCCAGCCGGTTTTTGTCAGAGATAGATGGGCAGTTTAACCCAGATTCGTACATGAATGCAGGCTTGCAAACATTCGAGCAACCAGCGCGCAACAATAACAGTGCATTGGACGAGCCGACGTATGTGCTGGATCTAAACGAAGGTGATGGGGTTCGACACAAGTTATTCGGCGAAGGTACTGTTATGGAGATAGAAGGCGAGAACGCAGCGATTTATTTTAAAGGGAAAGGTGTAAAGAAGTTGAACATCGCATTTGCCCCACTCGAGAAACTAGGATGAGTAAGGCGGGGAATAATTTCGCTCAAATTATCTATTTTCTTCTATCGCCAGTGCTTTTTTTCTATTTTCGTTATGGACCACCACGCACAAGGGTTTTACTTGTCGTTGATGAGAAAGCTTTACTTGTTAAGAATCGTTTTGGCACCAACGAATGGGGACTCCCGGGGGGTGGCTTGCATCGTGGCGAGCTCCCTAGCGTAGGGGCTGCCCGTGAATTACAAGAAGAAGTTGGTATCCAGATTCCAGCTAGCCGACTCCGCCAGATTTTAGACGAACCGTTAGGGATTGGGCGGGGGCTGCTGACTTACCGTGGAATTCTTTTTGTTGCGAAGCTTAAAGAACAACCACGTGTTGTCTTACAGCAGCGAGAGATCCTTGCGGCCAAGTGGGTTGCTCTTGATGATTTAGCAACGCCTGAGTACGAAAAGGTTTCTACCATGATGCAGGCTTTTGGTGGGCTTGCTTCTTTGGTAGAATAGAAGGTAACCTTTGGGATTTTCTTAACCACAGCCATCCCAATGGGGCAAAGCTTATGCGAAAATCTAAACGACTCACGCGGCGCTATGTTGCTCGTCAACAAAAGATTGCTAAAAAGAGGGTCAAGCTCATCCGGCAACATCCGTTTGTGGTGCCTGTTATTACGCTTCTTGTTCTCTTTTTCGTGACCTTGAGTGGGATAATTGCATTTAGCGGTCAAACTATTGGCGCCGACGATTCACGTATAGTTACTGTGTCTATTGACGGTAACGAGCGAACAGTGCCCACAAGAGCTAACTCGGTGAAGGATTTGCTGCGACGGCTCAACATATCTGTGGCGGCACAAGATATTGTTGAGCCAAAAGTTGATACGCCCATACTCGAAGATGGCATACAGGTGCGCGTATATCGTGCAAAACCAGTTACGGTTGTAGATGGCAATCGAAAAGTAACAATTGTTACTGCGCACCAACAACCTCGCTTAGCGGTCGAAGCTGCGGGCTTTAAACTATCGCCAGACGACGGCATTATTACAAATGCTCCAACAGACCCAACCGAAGAGTCGGTACTGGGGCAGAAGATTGTTGTCGACAGATCGGTAGCAGTGCATCTTAATTTGTATGGTAACGTCATCAACCTAAATACTCGGGCAGACACAGTCAAGGGTTTACTGGACGAAAAGAACATCCAAGTGCAAAGCAGCCAGCAAGTTGTGCCAGGCTTGGAGACTAAAATAACACCCGACCTTACGATCGTTGTCGTGCAAACAGGCAAAGTTATCGAGGTGATCGAAGAAGATATACCAGCAGCGACGGAGACGGTAACCGATGATCAACTGCCTTCCGGCCAGTCGCGCACCGTTCAAGAAGGCAGACCCGGAAAAAAAGTAGTAACCTACGAAATTACCGACACAGTGGCACGCACAAAACGACCCCTCCAAGAATTTATTGCGGTCCAACCGGTTAAGACAATTATTGCAAAAGGTACAAAAGTCATTGTACTCGGGACACGCGGTGAA
Organism: uncultured Candidatus Saccharibacteria bacterium; assembly: GCA_964643545.1. Lineage (GTDB taxonomy): Bacteria > Patescibacteriota > Saccharimonadia > Saccharimonadales > AWTP1-31 > DAISWP01. The sequence goes on along the minus strand of CAZXTE010000006.1, from coordinate 37,916 downwards.
TGGCTGGCCGCTGCCGGCGTAAGCCCCGCCGAATACGCAGCAGTCGACTATATTATTAGTCGAGAATCAGGCTGGTGCCCAACAAAATGGCAGGGCGAGTACGGGGGTTGTCCGGCCTATCATGGCACACCGTCAACAAACATTGGTTATGGTCTTTGTCAGTCAACGCCGGGTAGTAAGATGGCGTCTGCTGGTGCCGACTGGGGGTATAACCCGGTTACGCAACTCCGCTGGTGCACGGGATATGCAAAGCGATATGGTGGCTGGCAGGGTGCGGCCGATTTCTGGCGAGTCAACCACTGGTGGTAAGATGCTACAATAGCACTAATGCCAGTGCATAACTCTACCCCCAAGAAATCACTTGGCCAGCATTGGTTAGCAGACCCAACTGCGCTGGAAAGTATTTGCGATGCGGCAGACTTGAACTCAGATGATGTGGTTTTAGAGATTGGTCCCGGACTGGGGACGCTAACGCAACTTTTGGTGCAGCGAGCACGACAGGTTATAGCGGTAGAGTTTGACCTGCAGCTAGCCGCTAAGCTACCATCACTTGTTACTGCAGGCAATCTGCAAGTTACGGCAGCAAACATTCTGAACTTCGACCTAGATCACTTGCCGAAAGGTTACAAGGTGGTGGCCAATATCCCCTACTACCTGACGAGCAATCTACTGCAGGTGCTTTGTGAGGCCAACAATCCGCCAAAGCAAATGTCTCTTTTGGTCCAGAAAGAAGTAGCCCAGCGCGTGGCTGCAAGGCCCGGTGCTATGTCTCTTTTGAGCGTAAGCGTCCAGTACTACTGCGAGGCAACGCTTGGTATGATCGTCCCAGCACAGTTGTTTACGCCGCCTCCCAAAGTCGACTCGCAGGTTCTAGCACTTGCGTATCGACCAGAGCCGCTTTTTAATGATGTCGATCCGAAGAAGTTCTTCAGGGTTGTTAAGGCGGGTTTCTCCCAGCGACGAAAAAAGCTCAGGAGCAGCCTAGCAGCAGGGCTGCATCTATCGAAAACTGCAGTCGACGAACTGCTTCAAGCATGTAACATAGATCCAAACGGTAGGCCACAGGAGCTGACCTTGGAACAGTGGCACGCTATCTATAGAAACTATAGACAAAAATAACAAATAGTGTTACTATAGTCTCTTAATGAGAAACCCGTTTAACGTTCATGCAATGATTCCAGGAGAGCCGCTTGTCCATAACAAGCCGTGGCTAAGAAAGGTAGATGGCCAAGTAGTACGCTACGTACGCGGATCGGTAGAGGACGCGTCTGTAAATATGCTCCGAGCTATTGGTGGACCACGATATGTTGATCTCGACCGGGCATTAAACCGGAACGCAGCACGGTTAACAGCGCACCTAGATTGTCTTCGTACTGCCGGTGTGCCCGTGGTACGATCCACGGTTACAGTTGAAGAAATACCATATTTTGCGGGACTACAGGCTAAGCCAAAAAGTTTCCAGCTTGGTATGAAAGTTGTCTCGGATTATTTAACAGGTAGTAAACTTGATGATGCGCCACAACCTGTCACCCCAGACGTTTCGAGTGCAGTCGACAAGCTACACTCTGGTTTAGAGACATACGCCAGAGAATCAGTTGCTGCAGGAGAACCATTCCTGGGAGATGTTTACTGGGCTTGGCAGTACCTAATGGCGGGGTTGGAGCCAGAACAGCACCCACAACCAACCCTGATTGATACGGACCCATTATTTATCTCCTCGACTCAAGCCAATCTCGACCGGGTACTAAGAATGATAGAAGATCAGCGACAGGGATTTGTCCCCCCTAGTTAATACTTGACGTGTTAAGCTTAGCTTTTGTACAATGGGATTATTCTCATGAAGCCAAGCAATAACATAGGCTACCTACTGAATCACCTTGCATTTGTGCTCGGTCGTCAGTCGGACCAAGTTTTGCTCGAACGGCTTGGTATTGGTTTCAGCCAGTTTAAAATATTAATGGTGCTTCGCTGGAACCCGCATATTCAGCAGCGAGTAATCGCCGAACGGCTTGGTCAAACCGAAGCGAGCATAAGCCGTCAGATTAAACTGCTACTAGGACAAGGCTTTTTGCAGTCCGTGAAGCGACCAGAGAATCGTCGAGAACACATTACCGCGTTGACACTAAAGGGCGAGCGTTTTATCGACGAGGCAATGAGTATACTAAACTCGTATCATGCACCAGTGTTTGAGAGTCTGAGCGAAAAACAGCAAGCTGTAGTTCTTGCGTCGTTACAGCAAATGCACGAAAAAGCCTGTGAGTCCGACAAGCCAGGCGCTTGTCATCACGTATTTGATAACTAAAGAGGAGGAAAAGTGGAAAAAGTGAAACAAAAGCTTGAAAGGAAAGCACTACCGATCGTATTGTTTACGATCTTCTTAGACGTGCTGGGGGTAGGCATTCTTATACCGGTTTTACCACAGCTTATATTCAAGATATTTATACCTGCCGGGTTCACTAACAACGAATCGCTCATTCTGTTAGGTTGGTTGACTGGTATATACCCACTTATGCAATTCTTTGCGACACCAATTCTTGGTCAGCTTTCGGACCGCTTTGGGCGCAAGAAGGTTTTGAGCCTTAGTCTCATTGGTACGGCTCTTGGCTACGTCCTGTTCGCAATTGGGATCATCACCAAGAATATTCCGCTACTGTTCTTTGCGCGCGC
>CAZXTE010000006.1:0-35149 GCA_964643545.1 uncultured Candidatus Saccharibacteria bacterium | reverse complement strand
CATAAACACATCAATAAAAAACTAAAAATGGCTTGGGGGCAGGCAGTTGATAATATCCGCAAGGCAGCAACAAGCCCGGGATTACGAGTGGTCTTTAGTGCTAACTTCCTTTACTGGGGCGGCTTTACGTTCTTTACGACTTTCTTCCAGATATTCCTCATTCAAAAACTCAACTTTAAGCAGAGCAACATTGGTGACTTCTTTGCATACATTGGAATTTGGATTGTGATTAGCCAAGTGGTGCTGACGCCACTACTGGTGCGCTTTAAGAACCATTCTATCTTACGCTTCAGTTTGCTTGGCACTGGCTTTGCACTGTTCTTGCAGCTCATTCCAGATAATACTACGCAGCTATTGTTGGTTGCGCCGTTTATAGCCATCTTTAACGGTTTAACTTTAGCCAATGCCACGGCGCTTGTCAGCAAGTCGGTTGGCCCAGAGATTCAGGGCGAGGTTCTTGGCATCGATGCAAGTGTACAGGCGCTCGCTCAATCAGTGCCCGCAATCATCAGTGGTTATGTAGCCACGCTTGGTATAAATATGCCAGTCGTAGTTGGTGGAAGCATCGTTTTGCTTGGTGGGATTATGTTTAACGTCTTTTATCGACCCAGCAAACACGTCTTACATCAAGTTATCTAACCTTCACCATCTAACCACTCGCGGCACAGTGCTGCAAAAATTGCATTGGTCCAACCAAATCCGGTTTGACTTGGGTAGACTCCTTCCACAGGGTGCTTGGTTGGTTTAACTACATTGTACTTTTCTAAGAACACACCGTGTCGTTCAAACCACAGTAGGTTTGTGTGCAGCCATTTTCTAGCGACGATCTTTGCTTCTGCATCGTAGCCGTAGTTCTTAAGTCCTTCCGCAACAATCCAAATAGGTGGAGCCCAGCCGTTTGGGTATGCCCATTGTGTTTTTATGGATCCAAAAATACTCATGTCAATCAGTGGCTTTGTTGTGATAGACAGCCCACCAACGTGATCGAATTTTTGCAGATTCTTTACAATTCGTGCCGCCTGTTCTTTTGTCGCAACCCCTGCCCACAAGGGGAATACACCAGCTAATGACCATATGTCACTCAGCTTGCCCGTGTTGTAGTTGTAGTCAAAGAAAAAACCCTTTCGTTCATGCCACATGAGCTCGCTAATCGTCTTTTTACGATCTGCCGCTCGACGACGCCACTTTTCTGCTGCCTTTGGCTGACTGCATTCTTTGGCAGCCCACGCCAAGTCTTGCTCGTATTTATAGAGCAAACAATTAAGGTCAATCGGTAAGTAGTCCAGGCATTTTCTCTCAAAGCGGGGTGTCATATCCCAGCCACTTTCTGTCTCGGCCAGGTCGTGCAGGACGTGGATATCATAGTAGCGACTGAGGCCTTTATGAACTTGGTGCCACAGTGGGTGGGCGGTATTCATCCAAACAGTGTCATACTCTTTTTCGGCCACCGCCATGTGTTGTTTAAGCCATGCATGGTCTTTGCGCCCCTGATCGTAGACCAAACGGATATAGCTGGTCAAAACGGGCGGCTGGGAGTGGCTGAGGTGATAGGCACGGCTCGAGTTGGGGATCAGCCCAAAGCGTTCAAAAAGATAAATAAGGTTTTCTAGCATCCCCTCGGCAATAGGCCAGCGCTTTGTATTAACGAGTCCAAGTGCGGTGAAATAACTATCCCAGTAGTATTGCTCCTGAAAGGTAAAGGCTGCTTTTTTGTCATTCGCGGGCACAATATATGGATGGGGCAAACCAATAATGGTGCCATGATCAACCTTATTTGTGCACGTCAACGTATCCCAGTATGAATCTATGTATGCTAGCGTTGCATCAACATGCAAAGCATCAAGGTTGCCTTGTCTTTTGCTGAGACGGCGAAATATTTTCCGGTACTGAATCATATAACAAGGCTAGGGTACCTAGCCTACCCAGTCAAGTAAAAGGTTACACTTTATTTTGGCGTTTACGTTTGTTGGGGTCTAGTTCTCGCTTACGCAATCGCAGATTCTTTGGCGTTACCTCTAGTAGTTCGTCGTTCTCTAGGAAGTCGAGGCACTGTTCCAGACTAAAAATGGTTGGCGGAGTTAGTTGAACGACGCCATCACTTGAGGAGCTCCGCATGTTGGTCAAGTGTTTTGCTTTGCAAACATTGATTTCCATGTCGTCACTACGCTTGTTCAGGCCAATTACCTGACCGGCGTACACTTTTTCGGCTGGTCCAACGAAACAAGTGCCACGTTCTTCAGCAGTTTGTAGCGAGTAGGGTGTGGTGGTGCCAGTTTCGAATGCAATTAACACCCCGTTTCGGAGTTGTTGCAGGGGGGTGCCGAGTGGCTGATATCCAACCATGAGGGAGTTCATGATAATAGTGCCTTTTGTATTGGTGACCAGAATGTTACGTAGGCCTAACAGTGCTCGGGTGGGCAGTTCGTAAACCAATTTAGTAACGCCTTTAGGGCTGGCAAACTGTTCCTTGAGCTCTGCTCGCCTTGTACCGAGTTCCATCTGTACGGCACCGACATGTTCGGCAGGTACCTCGATGATAAGCTCCTCTAGGGGCTCTACAGTCTTGCCGTCTTCCTCTTTGGTAACAACTTGTGGGCGACCAACTTCAAATTCATAACCTTCGCGGCGCATGGTTTCTATCAACACTCCCAGGTGCAGCTCCCCACGCCCCGATACCAAGAATCCGATACCTTGTTCTTCTACCAATAAACCAACGTTAGTTTCCAGTTCTTTCTTGAGACGATCACCGATTTGTCGACTCGTGCTAAAGTCTCCCTCGGTTCCCTTGAAAGGACTCGTGTTAGGTCCGAGGTAGATCTTTAGTGTAGGCGCTTCTATTTCGAGTACGGGCAGTGCTTCTGGTTGGTTGGCATCTGCGATAGTCTCGCCGATGCGGGCGTCTGCTACGCCAGTTATCTGTACAATATCTCCCGCGACCGCCTCAGGCACTTCGGCTTTCGACACACCGTGGCTTATATAAATCGCTTCAGCCTTTGTTTTTACTTGGGTGCCATCTTTTTTGCACAAAACGACTTGATCGCCGGGCGACAGGCGTCCACGTGTGATGCGCCCAATAGCATACTTCCCCTTAAAACTGTCCCAGGCTAGTGCAGTTACGAGCATCTGGAAGGGTTTGTCTTGTTCGATGGCAGGTGCAGGAATGTGGGAGATAATAGCATCGAACAGTATAGACAGATCTGCGGGTGCTTCGCTGTCTGCTGGTGGTTGTTCCCATGCCTTACCAGCACGGCCAACTGCATAATACACGGGGTAGTGGAGCTGATCTTCATGCACAGCAAGTTCTAAGAACAGGTCAGCAATTTCGTCTTCGACTTCTTTAATGCGACTTCCAGGTTTGTCTACTTTGTTGATAATCACGATTGGCTTGAGCTCATTCACCAGCGCTTTTGCCAGCACAAATTTTGTTTGAGGCATTGGCCCTTCTTGGGCATCGACGATCAAGATGCAACCATCGGCCATGTTTAATGTTCTTTCAACTTCGCCAGAAAAGTCGGCGTGTCCAGGTGTATCAATAATGTTGATACGGTAATCATCGTGCTGGACCGCAGTGATCTTTGCGGTAATGGTAATGCCGCGTTCTTTTTCTTGGTCGCCGCTGTCCATGATTAGTTCTTGTGTCATTTCGGACTGGTTGTCTCGGAACGTGTGAGACTGTTTTAAAAGGCCATCAACAAGCGTTGTTTTGCCGTGGTCAACATGGGCAATAATTGCAATATTACGAATTTTCTTCGGGTCTTGGATTGTTTGGGCCATTTTGTTCCTAATAAAAACGCGCTTATTACTACATAAGCGCTTTACTTATTACTTAAATTATATCATAGAAACACACGCATGACCAGTGTTTTTGTTGGTTATTGCTATTCTTGAGACGTCAAGTGAAAGAGCTTGCTTACAATCGGGAATCTCCCGTGTTTTAAGCGGCGAATACCATGCGCTATCCCTGCAAAGACGAGGACACTACCCAACTCAATCCCTCCAACTATGGCAATCGCATCCGGCGTAACGTTGAGGTGCTTTTGAGCCGCGATTTGAGCGCGGCTATTTGCAACGCTGGATTCTACTTGTCGAAGGGTTTCTATATTAGACGAAACGGTAAAGGCCTCCTCGTCTTTTGCTATCTCTTCTCTGTAGGTGGTGGCTATGTCCAGTTGTTTTTGAAGCTTCGCCTGTTTTGCTTCAAGCGGCTCTAACTTCGTATCGATTCGATCGTTCTCTGCTATTTGAGGAGAAAGATAGTCAATAGCAACCATGGGTCCTACGACCGCCCCCCCAACTAGGCCCAATGCAGCTGCAGCCTTCTCTAACCTGGTAATAGTCTCGAAAGGTGCTGCTTGTTCAGGCATGCTTAACTCGCCTGACCATGACCATTAATAATTGCTTGGTCAACATCACCGGTTTGAAGGGTGATGAAGCGAGCGGCTATGGCAACGCGGTTAACTGGGTTTAGACCTTCCTGCCAGAACATTTCTGCGGTCTCTTGGGCGCTCCCAAGAATAGGGACGGGGAAGGGATAATTAGTAAACGCAGGTAGTGGTTGGCCGTCTCCCTTGTACGTGTGAGTTGCCAAGCCGTGACCAGTTGGTATATCTACAAGGTCTCCTCGCCCAAACACGTGAACAGGCTCACCTGTAAGCGGGTTGCGTGAAATAGTAGAGAGGCCATAGGTGGTATTGGTCGTAAAGCCGCTAATTCTGGATGTGTAAGCAGGCCCATCGTTTTCATACTTCCACTTGCGTAAAGTCTCCACAAACGCCTGGTGGGCACCAACATCTCCTTCGCCTTTATGCTCTCGCATTGCTAGAACAATTGCATCAGTTTGCCTGCCATTAGATACTACATTCACATTGCGTCTGACAGGACGCATTGCATTGTATATCGTATTATTTGGGTCTCCGTGTGGCTTTGATTCATCAAAAACTTCCGTTCGCAGCCCCTCACCGTCCATTGCTAATATCCGGTTTTGTGATGGTTCACTTCGTCCCATGACCCAGTAAACCTGAACCACTGCTTCTCCGTCAGGGCTTCTTCCCAAAACAATGCCTCGGCCAGGGTATGCGTTTGCTCCGAGTTGCTGAACATTACCAAATGCTGCGTCCGGACCCCATTCGTATTGTACTTCTGCCACGTATAACTCCTCTTTTTCTTCAGTAAGTAAGAGTATGGAACGACTAACTCCCTATTGCAAGCGCAAGCGGCGAGTTTTTTACGAGCCAATAACAAAAGTCAGAGCGTGGCCAACTTGACCTGCACGACCTGCACGACCAATACGGTGAATGTAGTCGTCGTAGGTTTGTGGCTGACTATAGTTGATGACGTGGGTGATGTCTTTGACGTCAATACCTCGGGCTGCAACATCTGTTGCAACCAAAATATTGATATGGCTGTTCTTGAACTTATCAAGGGCTCGTTGGCGTTGGCCCTGCGACTTACCGCCATGAATAGCGTCGGCGCTAAACCCACGCTGCGTGAGTTCTACGCTGAGTCGCTCTACGCTACGCTGCGTAGAGTCAAAAACGATTACCTTCTTAGCTTCCGCACTGTTCAAAATATCGTGCAGTTTTTCCATTTTTTCGGTGTTGCCAGAGTAACGGACAACATCTTGGTTGACGAGCTCGCTGGTATCATTCGTTTTCAGCTGGAAGGTGACTGGGTCGTTTGCAAACGTCTGAATAAGCGTTTGTACGCGGTTGTCTAATGTCGCAGAGAAGAAGAACGATTGACGGGTCTGGTTCAGATTGCTGAGTATGGTGCGTACATCTTGCACAAAGCCCATATCAAGCATACGGTCCACTTCGTCCAGGACAACTATGTTAAAGGCGTCGAGACGGAGGCTGTTGCGCTCTAAATGATCTTTGATTCGTCCCGGTGTGCCCATAACAACGCGAGGGTTATTTCGTAGGTCGCGAAGTTGCGGGCTGATGTTAGTGCCGCCAATCAAAAGCGTACCCGACAGGCCACTTCCTTTTGCGATGCTCCGAAATTCAGCTTCGATTTGCTGTGCAAGTTCGCGGGTTGGTGCAATCACCAAAGCCTTCGCATCCCGGTCATTCATAAGTCGGTTTAGAATTGGTAGTGCAAAAGCAGCTGTTTTTCCAGTACCGGTTCCTGCGACGCCGATAATGTCCTTACCAGCAAGGGCAGGGATGATGGTCTGGTCTTGGATTGGCGAAGGGGTAGTGTAGCCTTTTGCAGCGACGTTTGCCTTTAGCAAATCATGAATTTCAAAATCACTAAACTGGTTCTGAGGAGTATATTCCTCGGTTGCAGTAAGGGTTGCCTTGCGAACAAAGCGAGCTGGGTCGATATATTGACCGCCACGCTTCGATGCACCACCCTGTGGGTAGCTATAGCGTCGTTTATTTCCAAAAGCAGTTGGTCTGCTACTTCGATAAGAGCTTGACATAAAAAAAGAATCCTTCGTTTATTTAGTTGATACTTTGATTGTTGAAATGAGTCAAAGTAAATAACTAAACGAACTTAGATTCATCAAAAACAATTAAGTCAATTTTAGCACTATACGTTTTCTTTGTCAACAACGTGGGACATTGTGTATACAATTGACAGAAGTAAGTAAGAGTACTATGGTATGCAATCATGAGTAGACAGAGTGGTTTTGTGCCGATATCCGAAGTCGCAGAACATACCGACAGAATAGCCGTGGGAGAACTTGGCCTACCGGTAGGACTTGACATTGATATGTTGCAACTCAACGTTACGGGGCTTGAACGAGCCGCAACGTGGGGAAACATAGGGAATGTGACTATATCTGGCTACAGAGGTGATACAACCCAGCAAGGATATGATGTTGGTGGGGTTGGTCAAGACGGAAGCGCAACGGCAGGTCGTACAGGATCGATTGCTCGTGCAAAAGTTCACGATTTAGACCCTGTTCATGGCGGCGGAATGCCCAGAGGGTACCGCTGGAAGGCGGTTAGTCTCAGGGTCAATAATGCCGAGATTGAAGAGCGTATAAGAAATGATGGTGCCAAGTGGGATCGTGGTTTATACGATGCCCAAGCTCGAGCAACATACATGAACACCGCAGTACGAAGAGGAATGATGGATGCTGCAAGAGCATCAATATTGAATGACACCGATGTGCCAATGTTTATGAGTACTGTCGTACTGGGTGCGTTTGCGGCAGAAGCAGCGAAAATGCAGGGGATGGACAGTGCCATAGTAATTGCCCCGCTTTTAGCAGCGGCAGTTACGATGAATGCGATAGAGCACTTGCTATTAAGCGTGCACCTTAGTCAGAGTGTTGACTTACCTCCTCGCCAGAAGTCTGTTTTACTTGGTGCTTACTTTGATCGGTTGGCTCTCTCGCTAGTGACTACTGCCACAACGCGACTTATCCGAGCGCAGCCCCAGAGCTAGTTGCTCGTCGATCAGCTCCGTAATGCATCGGCTATCTTCCTGACATAGTCTCACTGAAGGCCGAACGTGACTAGCTACTTTTCGTTGCCGGCAAATAGAAAGTGATCACGAAGACGGCTAGCATATATGAACGGTCTGATTGTTTCCCAATGGGCTTCGGCAGCGGTTCTCATGTGGGTTCGGAATTGTCCTTCAAGAGAGTTCATAAGATCCACAAGCGCCTTCTTGCCCACAACGATATCTGTCGCACTCACGTCTTCTTCATCTAGCCTATATTCATAGCACGCACTCTCGGCGATGGAGGCTAGCGCTTCTGCAATATTGCCAAGAGTGAAGTAGTCCAGATCACTCCTGCTTAGCAGCGTTGCTACCAGCTCTTCCATACCTACTGCATAGCCAGAGCCGTAGGCATCACGCATCATGCACTTAATATTGAGTTCAGTTCTTTGTTTCCATTGTTCTTCTTGATCGTCCGTATGCTCTCTGAGTGCTTTAGCGTCTATGCTAATTTCAGCCTGGAGTCTGTCTGCCCTTTCTTCGCCATCATCAACGCGCCAAGTTTCGAACAGGTCGTTAAGGGCCTCTATGTCTGTTTTTGCACGTTCTTCATGCTGAGCGGCGAACCGGTCCTTATATTTGCGAATAATGAAGCCTTCGAATAAATTGGCAGTTTGGCGATCGGCTATAACCAGTCGCGAGTCACGTAGGTCCTCCGGTTCGAGAGAAAGAAAATCACACACCTCCTCAATACTCGGCTCAATGATATCTGCTTCTACCAGCCGGGAAGCCAGGTCTCCCCAGGTTGTGGGGATGACGCCGTTGCCCTCTGTCATGGCAATAAATGCTGGAGTATGTTCTACTGCTTCAGCGATACCGCGGGTAAGATGTCGTAATGGGTCTTTGGGCATGTCCTATCCTGTTAATCAATTCTCGCCTTTAGGGCCAAAAACTGCAAGCATAACGAAAATAGTTGCCATGGTTTATTCGCTGACCACTTCTATTCTGTTGCTGCTGTAGCCACCAACGGCTGCCCCGGCTATGCCGTATGCAAGGTCAATCATGTCGGGGGTGTTTGGCGCCAAAATCCCTTGTGTAATGCTCACGCCCAGCTTGGTCTCGAAAAGCGTATTCATAAGTACACCCGCACATGCGCCCGCAGCGATTGCTTTCTGTTGAACTCTGCCGGGTGTCTCATGCGCACCATCGTATTCACCTCCAACGATAATGCCTGTTATGTAGCCAACTACATACGACCCCGCAACGTTTCCTACGTGTGAAGGAACATCAAACGGCTCCGGCAAAATATTTCGCACACCGTTCAAGGCCGCGTAGGTAGCCGCAAGTAGCATGATCGCTGCTAGGGGGTAAGCTACATTCTCGGTAACTTGGAGCGTGGACTCTCCAGGCACTGGATTTTTCATTGCAATACGATAACATAAATTTTCAAATAGGTCAATGACTAGAAGCTTTCATATAACAATGCGAAGTTGCGACACACGGCATTTTCTTGGGGATTTGGTGTGGAGCGATGAATATAGGTTGAACTGACTGCTACCACCTGCCGTGGTGCAGGACTCCAGATCCCAAATCCATAATCATCTTGCAACTCCTCAGCAGTGCAGAACTTTGCAGCCAGAGCGATATCCGTCACCAAATCGGGTGTCATATGTTCGGACGAAGGCCGCCCTCTGTGCATACGCTCAACAATAAAATTCCTAACCACCTCATCGTCGCCTATTAGAAATTCTGTCGGAAGCTCATCTGCAGCCATGTACCCATTCACTGTGTCACGATGCCACCCACGTACCGGCTCTTGTGCGGCACCAGGTTGTACAAGACTAGATCGGCCGACCATATTCCAATTAGCGTCACGTTTGACCCCCGCGATCCGTGCCAGTTCGTCGTATAGAGGCAGTATTGCTATATCTGATCCGTCAAATAATTCACGCCTAGGCGGTTTGGCCATTCTTAAGAGAGACATGAATTTTGCATCAATCTTTTCTAGCACTGGTGGTTGCGTTAACTCCAAGGACATTTATTATATAATAGAATAAAAACACACTATAGTCAATTATCTACCAAACTATAATTTATTATTGAATAATAAACAATAAAGTTCTATAATATATTGAAACTTTAATAAAACCAAGGAGTTTTAGTGGGGCCACACAATAATCCCGAACTGTTTGAAAATGTTGAAGCTTCCGTTCCAATTGTCGTTGAGGAGCTTGCACGCAAACAGAAGGCAGAACAAACCCTAGGCGAGCTATCGGCTGAATTTGAAGAGTATCCGGTTGTATCACCGCTAAGTGAACCATCACTACCAGCAAAACTCAACGCTCTATCTCGTCTTAACTACGACGTTATGGGTGTAGCGGGGTTTAATGCAATGCGCATGATTAGTCTGGAAGGCGATGTGGTCTCTATTGAAGCTTTTGCTGCGCCCGCACACGATGCTTTTGATGTAGAAGGCGGGGGTGTAAAGATTGAGACGCGTGCAATTATGATTAAAACACCACAAGATCAACGACGTGATGCAGATAACACGGATGGTGATCTTGAATTCTTTGGTTTGAATCTCTTCGCTTCACCTCAAGAGGAAGCCGACGATATTCCGCTTGAGACAGGGGTGACAAGCAGTCTATTTATTCCGAGTCAAGAAGCAACAGGACGACTTGTGACAACAAAAGGCGAGCCACTTCTCGGCACAACAAGTATCTTTGCTGTGCGTCATAAAAAGCACGGTACGGTCAAAGTCTACACAGTGACACTCGATATCAATCCTATGTCGGGCATAGAAATGAGTGGGATTACCAGAGACTCCTTAGGTCAAATCCAATTCGCTTTCCCAAACGGCATGAAGGCGACTGTTAGAGAGCTGGGCGGCATCGAGTTTGATCAAGCAGTAGACGAATTTGCGGCGGCGACACGAATGTTGCAATTTCAGAAAAATATAGACCCTGAAAAATCTAGGTTTTCTGCCGAAGAAAGAGCGGCTTTGCGTTCAATCGGCCAACAGGCAAGCGAATAGTAGTCATAAACTGCTTGCACCGGTGAATAATAGTACGCCCAGTCCTTAGGAAGTTAAAGGCGTAGAGAATCATCAGTTTGTTCGAGTGTTGGCAAGAACAAAGCTGCTAGCAAGAGCGCTTAAAAACGCATTCGCCGAAGGCGCTAGGCTGCCTGCTGAATTACTTGAGTCACACTTGATTTACGAGGAAACCCCGTCGTCATAAAAGCGTGTGCTACGGCACCCGCACCGACACCGATAAATACCAGGGTTCTTTTGGGATTGGTGCGGGTCTGGAGGGCATTGGGTTGCCAAATATCGTCATCGATTTTCCCATTACCAAATTCTGTCTTATCTACTGGCTCTAATTTTCCATCACTACGATGTGTAAAAAAATCTGGGCCAGGTACTAGCATGGTTACTTCTGCTTCTCCCTGGGTTGTATCATGGACGTTTATGGTTTTATTGGAAGTGGTTCGCAATACGCCGAAGTCGAAATGTAGGTTTGTTGCCCGCGACCCACCAAATTCTGGCCCCATAACATTTATGCCATCAACCTCTTGGTTTGCCATCGTACCGCCGTGCCCCAAAATTACCGGGCGGAGTAGCCTCCAGTTGTTGTTTACTCCCTGTTCATCAACTGACTCGATAACAAAGGCCGGAAGGGCTGTGTCTATGAGGCGCTTGTACATCTCTTCGACACCAGCTCGCTCGGTCGCCACGGGTATGTCGATAGTGGGATAGGGTTTGAACATAAGAAAAGATTATACAACAAAGTAATAAAATAGTCAATACCTTTTGGGGCAGGTTGATCTTTACGCAAAACGGGCCGGTCACAGGTAAGCTGTGGCATGTGGTCGGCGGTACCGCATATGGGGATTGGGCTGGGCATCAGGGCTGCTAAACGCACGAAGGGGGATGCACTGTCGTCGAATCTAAGACATCAACTATCAGGGAGCTGACCCATTGTTGCCAAACGAAAGTCATGGATAAGTCCCCTGAGCTGATCTCCCTCGGTAGTAGCTAAGGCAAAAATTAATGCACCTACAAGCTCCTTTCGAGTAGTCCTTTCACCCACATCCATTGCTCGCTCAACTAACACATCAACGGTGTCGCTGATTGGTATTGGGACTAATGTCCCTAGGTTTCTTTCGCCATGGCTGTGTATAGAGCTATCATCGGTCATGAAGCTAACTTACACCAAAGTAAGGTTATTGCAAGCATAAGCAAAACAAAAAAGACCTTCGAAATGATCGAAAGTCTCTTATGGTGGAGCTGGCGGGTATTGCGCCCGCGTCCGTAGGTTTATCTTGGCCAGTCTTCTACAGGTATAGGTCGTTTGAATTTGTCTTGACCACTCGGCCGGTAAACGACCAAAAAGCAAAGCAGTCCAGCCCTAAGTCTTAACAAATCTTATGGGCAGTAAGAAATGCGCATTCAGAAAATATAGCGCACACGAATGCTATCTGACGTCACGTTCGGTACGGCTGAAGACAATTAAGCTACAGCGAATGCTTCAGCTGGTTTGAGAGCAAAATTGCCCCAAGCAGCTAGAAGCTGTTCTTTAATTTTTGCAATTAAAGGTTTTTACCTATAACGCTGATAAGCGACCTGCAAACATAACCGATAAAGTCCAACGTCGAGCTAAATTCAGCCCCGTAACCCAAATTATATCATCGAGAGGGCAATTAAGCAAACGTGCTTATGATTTTTTCGCTGGTGGTGAGGTTGTCTTTGGGATTGCTGGTATAGAATTCGGTCTGCTGTTATTTGTCGGTGTGGTTGGGTTAATGACGATACGCTCTAGTAGTGTAGTGTCGGCGCGGTCTGGATAGACGACAAGCTGCTGCTCTTTTTTTAATACATCTATCTTTGCTGTCTTGCCCTTGTCGGTTATGACGGTCGACGGTGTAATCTTGTATTTTTGCACCACCCCATTTGTACTGCTCTTTACTGTAATCTGGGCTCCCTTGATATCAGTAATAGTTGCGCGGTAAGATCGTGCTGCAACGCTGGCTGGGCCTGCTTTTTTCTTTGCGTTTTCCATCTTCTTTTCTTGATAGCTTGCGCCAGCCCAGAAGCTTAAGCCAACAATAAGGATTATCCCAAGTATGGTCAGGCCAAACTGTTTTAGGAATTTTATTTTCCATTTGAATAGGCGTATTGCGACGGGCCTAATCTTTTTATAAATATGGGTAAGCTTTTTCTTCATCCAACTATTGTACACGACACCCGGGCTAGTGGAGACCAAAAATCAGGCGTATTGCTTCGTAAATTCCCCAGAGGCCAAGAAGCAAAAAGGCGACGCTGCCCATAAGCGAAATGATGGGGTTTTTGACTGCTTTTATGGTGCGCTTTGGCGAGATATACAGGAAAATATTGAGTGCCATATGGCCGAGGAAGACACCAATGGCAAACCCAAAAACATTTACGATGCTAAACAGCGGTACGTACCCAGCAAAGTCGTCTAACCCTAAAATGAAGGGGACGGTAAAAGACAGCCCAAGTAAACCAAGAAAGGTAGTGCTTGTTTTTGGCTGCAAGCTGTGGGAGGGCACGATTTTAGACAAGAATGGGTGGGTTATTTTATTGGTGCGTATAATGACCCTCTTGAAATTCTTTACGAAATGGCGAAAAGCAGCTGGGTAGCGTGTAGATTCGTGGTCAACATGCTGCAAGCCGTCTTCTGCCAGGCGGAATAGTACCAATCCAGCAATGAACACCATGATTGCAAGCAGCCAATCGACTTCTTTAAAGAATGTCCACACCGCCAAAATAGCCAGTGTCCCCAAGGCATTGCCAAGGGCGGTACCGATCTCTATGCCAATGCGTCCCTTTAGGCCTCGGTTTTGGTCCATCAGTCGACCAATAAAAATAGCAAAGTCTATAGCGGTTTTTAGGTAAACCGTTAGCCCAATTAGAATGTCCTGGACTCGGACATGTAGCAATATTTTCTCGTTCGAGAAATGATTTAGAAAATGAACTTCTAACCACAGTACAACAATAAGGACGAGACAGGTCACTGCGGTTAGTGCCAGGGGTACTGCCTGGTTAATAATTGATTGTTTTTTCGACATATCTTACGGCAAATTGTAGCATAGAACAGATGGATACAGACGATACTACATTTCCGTGCGCAGATAAGCTGGCATTCGATACCCAAAAACAAGCCAAAGCGGTCACAGCAACCAGTGCATACCAGCGCGGCCTCACACCAAAACTAAAAGTCTACCGTTGCAAGCATTGCGGTTTATGGCATCTTGCCACAGACTACGACAGCCAATAAACAGGCACATAAACGAAGACAATAGCACAATGTTGTAAAGTTCTATTATTTATTGCAGAGGAATACAATCGTAAGCAGTGTAATTTAATGGGTGGCGGAGGGTAAGATTTTGTCGGCAAACACATTTAGGGAAGGTCTCAATACACCAGGCAGTCACATTATTACTGCGTATGATGGCATGGGTTGGGAAGGAATAATACAAACGGCCCAGGATGTAGGATCGCATACTGGGTTGGGTAAAACTAATTCTGCACAAGTAAGACCAGGAGCTGACTATGTTGTTGATACTCTAGCTGAACAGGGCCAGCTGGCAATGTTAGATTTTAAGTTTCATGATATTCCACAGACCGTTGAATTGAGTGTTCGAGAGGCGACAATGGCAGGAGGATCTCTTATCACGGTTCACGCTGGCGGCGGGGTAAAGATGTTAGAAGCTGCTGCTAGGGGCGCAGAACAAGGACGTAATGATATTAAAGATCCATTCAAGAAAGCTTTGGCAAATCAACTAGGTGGTGTGTTGGGGATTACGGTATTAACTTCCCTCGATGCTACAGATTGTGAGTCAATCTTTGGTATTCCAAAAGACGAGGAAGATGGCATAAAGAAGAAAGTCATACAATTCGCCCATTTTGCATTAGACGCAGGTCTCGATGGTATCGTATGTTCACCACTTGAAGCACGCGCCGTTCGGGACAACAGCAACTTTGATGGTCTTCTTGTCGTGACTCCTGGGATTACACCAGAATTTGCAACAAAAGCTGAAGATCAAGCAAGGACAACAACCGCGAGGGATGCAATGAATTTTGGCGCAGATCTTGTTGTGGTCGGGCGTGCAATAAACAAGTCTTCTGACTATGGGATGACAAAAGCTGAAGCGGCACAGGCAATTGGGGAAGAAATCAAGACTGGGCTGGGGAACTAGGCTGAAATATGGGGTATTCAGAACGATTGACACAAGACATCGATCGATTAAGAGAACGGGTATTCACTGATGAAACAGGGGTTTTAGACCCTGAAAGTCAACATCACGAATTTGTGAGTGGTAACCATGGACGAAAACTGGATTTTGACAGAATTGAAACCGGGTCAGATTTTTACATAGACTGGGTCGCGATATATGCTCGCGCTGTGAAAGAAATATTTGCCGACAGAATGCCTGATGCTTTTGTTGGAATTGCAAATGGTGCTAATAGGCTCTCTGTAAGCGTGGGATTCCTTTTGGGCATTCCGGGCCTGCAGACTACTAAGCTAGATGCAAAAACGGTGGCGCTTGATGATGATGCCCTTGGGTTTATCGAAGACAATGATGTTCGTTTTGCTGCCACGGTAGAGGATGTTGGAACAACGGGGAGTACTACACTCACTGCTCTTAACGCGCTGCGGGCGGCAGGGGTTCGTCGAGTTGAATCTGTTAACGGTTGGCAGCGAAACCAGACACTAACTAAACTAGAAGAAGCAAGGGTTCCTTATCACGCAGTCATACTAGATCCACTGCCAATGTTTAGCCCTGAAGCGTGTGCCACAGACCCTAACGGCTACTGTGCCCAAGGTGTCGCCCTTGTTGAGCATGGGAAGTAGAGCCCTGGTTTATTGTGCCCTAATAGCTTTTCTAAGATAGAAAAGCGCGGTAGACTGGTTAGGTATGAATTATTACGTTACGACTTCTATTCCGTATGTAAACGGCGAGCCACATATTGGCTTTGGCATGGAGCTGGTCATGGCCGACGTGCTTGCTCGGGCAGCTCGAAAGCAGGGCAAACCGGTCATCTACAGTACGGGGACCGACGAACATGGTGGCAAGATTGCCGAGAAGGCCAAAGAGAACAAGCTAGAACCACAAGCGCAGGCCGATCAGATGAGCAAGAAGTTCGAAGACCTGACGAAGCTACTGAACATTAGTAACGATCGCTTTATCCGAACCACCGACAAAGCCCACGAACAGCGAGCACAGATAATCTGGAAACAACTGGCCAAGGATATCTATAAGGGCAAGTACATTGGTATGTATTGTACTGGCTGTGAGGCGTACGTTACGGAAGCCACTGCCAAAGAAAACAAGGGCATTTGCCCGATCCACAAGAAACCCTACGAGAAGCTAGAAGAAGAAAACTACTTCTTTAAACTGAGTGCTTATGCTGATAAGATCCGAGCACAAATAGAGTCTGGTGAACTGCTTATCGTCCCGGAATCTCGCCGGAATGAAATTGTGAATATAGTTAAAAGTGGGCTAGATGATATTAGTATCAGCCGGCCAAAAGACAAGATCAGTTGGGGGATACCCGTTCCGGGTGATACAACCCAAGTTATGTATGTCTGGTTTGAAGCGCTTATGAACTATATAACCGTGCTTGGCTACCCGGAGCACAAAGACTTTAAAGAGTTTTGGCCTGCCAATGTGCAAGTACTGGGTAAAGATATTATCCGTTTTCATGCCGCAATCTGGCCAGGGATGTTGATGTCGCTTGGTTTGCCATTGCCCAAAGCATTGTTTGTGCATGGCTTCATCAATATTAATAGCCAGAAGATGAGTAAATCCACCGGTAACTTTGTAACACCCGAAGAAGTCGTCAAGAAGTATAGCGCCGATGTATTTCGGTATTTCATCTTACGGCACGTACCAAGTTACGAAGACGGAGATTTTAGTTGGGACCTTATAGAAAAGGCTTACAACAACGAACTAGCTAACGAATTGGGCAACGCCGTGCAACGTACTGCAGCCATGGTGCAGCAATACCAAAACGGCATCGTTGGTGAGATACCAGCCTCTCAGCACGACAATGCGCAGTATTGGGCAGCCTTAAACTTCTGCAAATTCGACCGTGCACTCGACGATGTATGGGAGCAAGTCCGCGGGCTGAACCAATATATCGAAGAAGAAAAGCCGTGGGTAGTCGCAAAGTCAGGCGACAGCGAACATCTGCGAGAGATATTGGCCTACCAGACAAGTTGCTTGCTCGAAATCGCCGAGCTCCTTGAGCCATTTATGCCAGAAACCGCTACCAAAATTCGCCACGTGTTCGAAGAGGGCGTTATCCGTACGAGCGAAGGAACCCTCTTTCCAAAGCACCAGCCAGCTGCGAAACCGGCTACCAAATAAGACCTCGTTTACCGCGTAATGCACGGAAGATGATCCAACGAGTCATATAGGGTAGTGTCGACGCGTTTAGGGTGTCCCACCACAGTTCGTCTTTTTGTTTATCGCTCAGTTCGGGCTGGTCCAGATACGACAGGTAGGTGTCGCCAAATGGTGTGTATCTAAAAAGTTCCATATCTTTCTCGCTTTCGTAGTGTTCGGTATATCTTTTGTACTTCTTGCTCTGCTTGCTGGGTGCTGAAAAGCAGCCAGACCTTCTCGCCAAGCCGCAAGGTTTTCCGTTGTGCTTGCTTGGCTTCAAGAGATTGCTTCGTCATAGAGAAAGGGTTGCTGATGGTTAGACCAATCCTTGCGTGGTTGCTGGGTAGTGTTGTTGTGTTCATAGCCCCTCCTCCTTAACGTAATACTTACACTAACTAGTATTTGATCTAGTTCGTGTAATGTCAACACTAACATAAGCGTTTTGGTTGTTTTTTGTGTGGATAAGTTTGCTTCTAAGGTGTTAGTCGAAGCTTCGTTCCAGGAAAACAAGTCGCTGCTGGTTGAACCGATAGAGCCGCGCAGGTCGGTGCGCGCCCTCTTTTATCAGCTCCTCGGTGGGGCTGATCATATCTAGACCCAGAAACTTCTTACGAAAGTTGCGCTTATCTAAAGTTTTGCCCAGGATTGCTTCGTAGGCACCTTGTAGTTTTGCAAAGGTGAACATGCGGGGGAGCATGGCAAAGATAGCGTTAGTATATAAAATCTTGCTGCGCAATCGCTCCAGCGCATAGTCGATTATGTCCCTATGGTCATACGCCAGAACCTCTGGCAGAGCACTGACGGGGAAGAATTGAGGCGTTTGGGTTGTTGGCCCGGACTTCGGTGTAAGATTCCGGCTAAGAGCCATGTAGCTAACCGTGATAGCGTGGCCACGAGGATCTCTTTCTAGCGAGTCGAACGTATACAGCTGTTCTACAATGCCCAACTTTTCTCTGTTTATGCCGGCTTTTTCAACCAATGCGCGCTGCATTGACTCGCCAATGGTCTCGGTACCCGAACAGTAGGCGCCCGGCAGCGCCCACTGCCCCGCAAACGGATCTTTCGCTCGCTTGATGAGCAGTACAAATAGCTCGTCACCAATGAGCTGAAAGACAACAGAATCAACCGAAGCACGAGGCCCCTCAAAGTTTTTGGCATGCATAAAGTACATAGTACACTAACTAACTATTCGTGCAATATGATTATTGCGCGTGCCAACATAATCTATACTAGGGGTATTGATGATTGCACTAACAGATACGCACTGTCACATCCACTTCTCTGACTACCCGCTAGATGTTGCTGAAGTGCTTGCATCTGCACACTCTGCGGGGGTGGATAAGATGTTGTGCGTTGGCTGCACCTTGGGTGACAGTAGACAGGCGGTGGCTTTTGCTGAACGACATAGCAACATTTGGGCGAGTATTGGTCTGCACCCACACGAAGGCAGTGAATACGTCCATGACGACCATGCTTTACAGCAGTTTCGTGAACTAGCGATCCACTCAAAGGTTGTTGCCGTAGGTGAAACCGGGCTAGATTATCACTATAATCACTCCTCTAAAGTCGATCAGAAGAAACTGCTGCGTTTCCAACTTGAACTTGGGCTAGAACATAATTTGCCATTTATTTTTCATGTGCGAGAGGCATTCGAGGATTTTTGGCGGATTATTGACTCGTATACGGGTATACGGGGTGTTGTGCACAGTTTTAGCTCCAATATGGCAGATGTAGAACAAGTGCTTTCCAGGGGCTTGCATGTGGGGCTTAATGGCATTATGACGTTTACGAAAGAGCCCGAACAATTGGAGGCTGCGAAGCGAGTTCCAAAAGACAAATTATTACTCGAAACAGATGCGCCGTTCTTGACTCCTAAGCCATTTCGTGGTAAAGTGTGCGAGCCGAAACATGTGCGGAATACTGCGGAGTTTCTGGCAGAATTACGAGGTGAGTCGATTGAAGAGTTGGCACGCAATACGACCAGTAATGCACAAAAACTATTCAATCTGCTATAATGTCTAACTTCTTATGAGCATGAGTGATAAACAACAACTCGAACAACTATTATCGTCCGGAGGCGAACGTCAATCTGGCGCGGCTGAGGTTGCAGCGTACCTGGGCACCATCCGACTAGACCTCATTGGTGCGGGTGTGCACAACATTGCCCAGCACATGGTTCCTCGCAACGGCGCGGCCCGAGGGTTCAATGTAGCACCTGTTGCTATGGAAGAAGTCCGCATAGAGGCTGCACCAAAGGTTGCGTCCGCAGTTAGTACGGCCCCAGTAGCTCGCTCGGTAGAGATCGCAGCAGGCGGTACAGAAGATCGAATTGCAGCGGCACGAGCCCAAGTTGAAGATATCCACGGCGCTTCCTTAGAGGAGGACGAAGAAGTAACTCCTGCAGAACCAGAAGCAGCGCAGATTATCGACTTTCCACCACTGCGGTACGAGGCGGATCCAGCCCAAGAAATGGGGCAAGCAGCATGATTAAAAAAGTACTGAGCACAATCCTAGGAACCGAGAACGAAGAGGAACGCCAAGCCAAGCTATACAGCAAGCTCATTCGCCATGAGGCCAAAATTGGCGGTACGCTCTTTGGGCCTATTCCAGCGGGCGGAAACAGGGAGTTCTTTTGCTTAGACGAGCGAACATGGGTTTGGCACGAAGAATGGAAAGACCCAAAAAGTGGCGAACGCAAGCATCGCACTACTCGTTACGATGTTCGACCTTCTGGTATTGTAAAAATGCAGAACGGCCAAAACTATCAGCATGTCAGCGTAGAAGAGGCACAGCATCTGTACGACGCAGCGCAGCAATACCAGCAGCGCGTAGGCAAAGAAGTCTACAGTTTTATCACTAACCCAAGCGAATAGGGCGGCCTTTTATGGGCAAAAACGGCACGCAGACACCAATCTATCTAGACCATGCCGCCGCTACGCCAGTGAATCAAGACGTGTTAAAGGCTATGCAGCCTTTTTTTGTAGAAGAGTTTTATAACCCCAGCGCAGGCTATCTTGCAGCAAAACAGGTACGAAAATCTGTAGATACCACCCGGCACACTGCGGCAAAGGTGCTTGGTGTACGGCCTGCAGAAATAGTCTTTACGGCTGGCGCAACCGAAGCCAATAATCTGGCTATCCACGGGGTTATGCAGGCGTTTCCAGGCAGCCACGTCGTTGTCAGTGCTATTGAGCATGAGTCTGTTTTAGCACCCGCAAAACAGTATGATGCTTCGGTAGCGCCAGTATTGGCGGATGGTCGGATAGATGTCGATGCTTTGGCTAAAACGATTCAGCCAAAGACTGTACTGGTGAGTATTATGTACGCGAACAACGAAATCGGGACGGTGCAACCAGTGCACGAAGTCGCCAAGCTTATTGCACAAATTCGGAGTGAGCGAGTGGGCGCTGCTAATAAAACACCGTTGTTCTTGCATGTCGACGCAGCGCAAGCACCCTTGTACCTCGACCTGCACCCTGGTCGTCTTGGCATAGACCTGATGAGCCTGAACGGGGGAAAAATATATGGCCCCAAACAGAGTGGTGCGTTGTTTGTTCGGACGGGTGTAAACCTGCAGCCCCAAGTTGTAGGTGGTGGTCAAGAGTTTGGCCTCCGTAGTGGCACAGAAAACGTTCCTGCCATCGTTGGCTTTGCAAAAGCGCTCGAGATGGCACAGCAGCAACGCAACGATGAATCTAAACGACTCGCAGAATGTAGTCAGCATTTCATAGACTTACTCAAAGAAGCATTGCCGTTCATTCAGATAAATGGCTCAAAAAAACACCGGTTGCCAAACAATGTGCACATCACGATCCCAGGAATCGACAACGAACGAATTATGATGGAGTTGGACGAACGAGGTATTCAGTGCGCAGTTGGCTCGGCGTGTAGCGCCAGCAATGACGAACCGTCGCATGTGCTCAAAGCCATTGGCCTAACTGATGGTGAAGCACAAGCCAGCTTGCGGTTTACGCTGGGTAGACAGACCACAAAGGAACAGCTTGCTTTCGTTGTTCGGACGATGAGAGAACTGATTCATGACTAAAAAAGTATATGTTGGTCTCAGCGGCGGGGTAGACTCATCGGTAACCGCGGCATTGCTCAAACAGCAGGGCTACGACGTGACTGGTGTGTATATGAAGAACTGGAGCACCGACCTTCCCGGTATGCCTTGTCCCTGGAAAGAGGATTACCAAGATGCCAAACGTGTAGCCGTGCAGCTCGGCATCCCCTTTAAGCTTTATGATTTTGAGACAGAATACCGCCAGAAAGTCGTTGACTACATGGTCCGTGAGTACCAGGCGGGGCGCACGCCCAACCCAGATATCATGTGTAATCAAGAAGTTAAGTTCAAGCTCTTTTTAGAGACGGCGCTCGAAGATGGTGCTGATCTGATTGCAACAGGGCACTATGCTCGTACCAAAGAGGGACAGCTGCTCATGGCAAAAGATGCCAATAAAGACCAGACGTACTTTTTGTACCGAGTTACGAAAGATGCGCTCCAGAAAACGTTATTCCCAATTGGTGACTACAGCAAACCGGAAATACGCGATCTTGCTCAGAAGTTTGGTTTGGTCACTGCTACGAAAAAAGAGAGCATGGGTATTTGTTTTGTGGGCAAGGTGGGTATAAAAGACTTTCTTATTCATGAGCTCGGGCCACAAAAATCAGGCAGCATAGTCGACCAGTCGGGTGTGATGGTGGGTAAGCACGAAGGAGCGATCTTCTACACCATAGGGCAACGTCATGGTTTGCAGGTTGGTGGTGGTCTACCGTATTACGTCATCGGTAAAGATGTGAAAAAGAACGAAGTGTATGTAACGACCGATCTGGATGATAAGAAGTTATGGACCAAGCAACTGGTGCTTGGCGACGCACACTGGATTAACGAAAGTGCCACCGCTGGAGGTGCCTATTTGGTACGCACGCGACACCGCGCACCACTTGTTACGGCGCACGTAGCCAAGACCGATAAAACGAACACCACCCTAGAACTCAAGGATGAGATTCGTGCAGCTACGCCGGGGCAATCTGTTGTGCTCTATGACAAAGACATAGTCGTTGGCGGCGGCATTATTGTGGCGCAGTAACGTCTATATTGCCCTGCGGCGGCTCGGGTGGAGATAGAAAGCTTAGAATTTCTAATGCGAGCTTGCCACGAGTTTGATCGTTCGCGGGAGTGCCAAACTCGACGTAGTGTGGTGACTCCGGTGGTGTTGGCGGGTGGTGAGCATGTGCTGGAGCATCCCGTCGTAGTCGTTGGGCTGTCTTCTGCAGATAGCCACGACTAACCGATGCCCCGATGCTGGCTGCGCCGCTACGGTCTGCTTTGTATAACTGTACGACCAAAGAGAGGGCCGACAAAGAAAGTTTTGGCCCGACTTCAAAAAGCACATCAGCAACGCGTTTGTCCGTGCATATGTCGACGCGGTCAGGACGCTCTAGCCCATCTACAAAAATCATAAATTCACCTTACGGCAAAGCCCCAGGCGGCGCAAGCACTAGCAACTACCCGAAGATGGGCTCTGTATTAAGCAAAACTAATCTGTTAAAATAGTAAAAATGAACGCACAAGATATTCGCAACATCTACCTAGATTTTATGAAGAAACAAGGCCATCGTGTTATCCCGCGTGCTTTGCTGGTGCCCTATAACGACCCCACTACACTGTTTACGGGGTCGGGTATGCAGCCACTTATTCCATACTTGCTCGGCGAACCTCATCAAGACGGTAAGCGCTTGGTCGATAGCCAAACTTGTTTACGCGCCATGGATATCGATGAAATAGGCGATAATCGCCACACTACCTTTTTCGAAATGCTCGGTAACTGGAGCCTGGGTGACTACTTTAAAGCCGAACAACTCCCCTGGTTTTGGGAGTTCCTGACTGAGCGAGTAGGGCTTGATCCGCACAAACTCTATGTCACCTGTTGCGCTGGTTTCCCAGAGTATGGTGTGCCAAAAGACACGGAGAGCGCGGAAATATGGGCAAGGCTGTTTAAAGAAAAGGGTATCGAAGCAAAACAAGTTGAAATTGGCTCAGAAGAAAACGGCTACAAACTTGGGGAACAAGGTGGTAGAATCTTTTTCTTTGACGAAAAAAACTGGTGGAGCCGCAATGGTGCCCCCAAAGAAGTTAAAGTAGGTGAGCCGTGTGGTCCAGACAGCGAAGTCTTTTATCTATTAGAACACGTAAAACACGATCCAAAATATGGAGCAAAATGCCATCCAAACTGTGACTGTGGTCGTTATATCGAGATCGGCAACTCCGTGTTTATGGAGTATATACGGACAGAAAAAGGTTTTGAGAAACTTCCTAAGCAGAATGTTGATTTTGGTGGTGGATTAGAGCGCATAGCGCAGGCGGCAATTGACAGTGACGACATGTTTAAAATCAGTCTACTTTGGCCAATCATTAATGAACTAGAGAAAATATCAGGCAAAAATTATGCCGACCATACCGAAAGTATGCGGGTAATCGCTGACCATCTGCGTGCCGCCACATTCTTAGCTGTTGATGGCGTAACGCCAAGCAACAAGGAGCAGGGCTACGTTATGCGCCGCCTGATGCGCCGAGCTATTCGTTTTGCGTTTGAACTTGGTGTCGAACAAAATTTCTGCGAAGAAGTTGTACCCATTATTGCCGACCTGTATCATGCCGACTTCCCCGAAGTCGCCGAGAATCGTGAAAAAGTTATAGAGACATTAGTACGCGAAGAAAAGGTTTTCCGCCAGACGCTTCGTAAAGGCATCCACCAGCTCAGCAAGCTGGGTGGCGATGGGCTGACTGGTGAAGAAGTTTTTGCCTTGTACGACACATATGGATTTCCGGTTGAATTGAGTATAGAGGAAGCAGCCAAGCAAAACGTTGCTGTTGCCAAAGATTGGCAGGCAGTGTTTGAAAAATGTATGGCCGAGCAACGTCAGCGTAGTCAAACCGCCAGCAAAGGAACGTTTAAGGGTGGACTTGGTGGCCAAACCCTACAGCACAAGAAATACCACACGGCTACGCACCTGATGTATCAGGCATTACGGCAGGTATTGGGCGATCATGTTATCCAACGTGGCTCAAACATTACCGAAGAGCGTCTGCGCTTTGATTTTAGCCACCCAGAAAAAGTAACTCGTGAGCAACTCGACAAGGTTGAGAAGATTGTGAATGAACAGATAGGCAAAGATCTCAAAGTGACATGGGCAGAGTACCCAACCGCAGAAGCAACTGGGCCCCTTGGCGCGCTCGGGCAATTTGGCGACCGTTATGGTGACACCGTAAAAGTGTACAAAATGATTGCCGACGGGGCAGACAAGCCGTTCAGTTTTGAGATTTGTGGCGGCCCGCACGTAGACCATACCTTGCAGCTCTTCGAAGATGGTAAAAAGTTCAAAATCCTTAAAGAAGAGGCCAGTTCATCTGGCGTAAGGCGCATAAAAGCGGCATTGGTCTAATTGACCAAATTTCCCAACAGATTAGACTCGATCCCTTCAAAGAGATGGTATACTATTAGGGCTTATGCTTGATACTTTAAAGCAGTTAAAACAAAAAGTTCGCACCAAAACATCGTCGTCTAAAACGACTGATCAATATTTAGTGGCGCTCGACATCGGTACAGAATTTGTAAAAGCGCTGATTGGTCGTGTAACCGAAGCTGGTATAGAGATAGTGGGTGTGGGCCGCGCCCATCAGGAATTAAACGACATGCAGGCGGGTGCCATTGCCGACATTGCCTCTGTTGTTCGTAATTGCGACGAGGCACTCAACCAGGCAGAAAAACAAGCGGGAGTGAGCACTAAGGCCGCAATTCTAGGGATCGCCGGAGAGCTCGTAAAAGGCACAACCACAAGTGTTCGCGTAAATCGCAAGACTGCAGAAAAAGAAATGAATGCAGAAGAAGTAGAGCGGATTATTACGTTGGTGCAAAAGCGCGCACGTGAACGCGCCAAGCAACAACTTGCCTGGGAATTAGGCGGCAAAGAAGTTGAGATACAACTGGTGAATAGTGCATTGGTTAATATAGAGATCGATGGTTATCCAGTAACAAACCCTGTGGGGTTTAAGGGCAAAGAAGTCGTCATCCAACTATACACAGCGTTTGCGCCTATGATCCACATCGGTGCGCTAGAGCGAACAGCGAAAGAGCTAGACCTTGAACTGTTGGCGGTGGCGGCAGAGCCATTTGCCGTCTCTCGATCAGTTATTGGTGATGACCCAAATGCGAGCATGAGTGCCATTCTGATGGATGTTGGCGGTGGCACCACAGACATAGCCGTTATTAATGATGGTGGTGTTCAGGGTACCAAAATGTTTGGCATCGGTGGTCGGGCATATACGCGCAGTGTCGAGCGGGATTTGGGCGTTAGCTTTGTGCAAGCAGAAGAGCTAAAACTTGCACTTGGCACGAATAAAATCCCCGAAAAGAAAGAACCACTTGTTGAGGACGCTTTGCACAAGACGCTCGAAGTGTGGACATCTGGTGTAGAGCTTGCTTTGGGCGAGTTTACCCAACTAGATCATCTGCCGTACCGATTATTGCTGTGCGGTGGTGGCTCTAGTCTGGACATGCTTATGCAAGAACTAGCGTCGAGCGACTGGTATAGCGATCTGCCGTTTACGCGCAAGCCCGTTGTGCAGCATATTCAGCCACATCAGGTTGTGGGTATTGTTGACAAAACAGCCACCGTCACCGATCATACCTTCATAACCGCTATGGGTTTATTGCGTGTTGGTCTTGATACGCTGCAACAGGAAGATACGGCTACGGGCAGCAACACATTTCGCCAACGCATAGATCGGCTTTTGAGGGTATAAAACAATGGCAGAAGCACAAAAAGACACTATTTATATCGACATCGATGATGAAATAACTAGCATCATCGATAAAGTGCGCCAAAGCAAACACAAAATTGTCGCGTTGGTGTTGCCTAAGCGTGCCACTGTTTTGCAAAGCATTGTGAACATGAAACTCCTGAAGCGGGCTGCCGATGGGAGCAGCAAACGAATCGTGCTTATTACGAGCGAAGCCGGCCTGTTGCCACTAGCAGGCGCCGTCAAGCTATATGTCGCAAAAACATTGCAGTCAAAACCAGTTATTCCTGAGCCACCCGACGTACCTTCTGCAGATGTTGCGCTCGAAGAAGCAGAACCACTAGAAGGTCCCGAACCCGAGCAGCTCGACACCTCGAAGCCTGTTGGTGAACTCGCTGGCGACAAGCCAAAACCCGGCAAGAAAGTGCAACCAGAGGAATCGATTGACCTAGAAGATGAGCCCGAAGATAGCCCAGAAGAAACGCCAACCAAAGATCAAAATAAGTCCGACAAGAAGTTAAGCGTCCCTGACTTTAATAAGTTTAGAAAGCGTATTTTCTTGGCAGCAGGTGGATTCATTTTGCTGATCATCCTTTGGTACGTCGCATATTTTGTTCTACCCAAAGCAACGGTAACCATAAAAACGGACACGCTCACTAGCAATATCGACCTGGCATTCACGGCCAACACTGCCATCAAGGATTTTGACCAAGCCAATAAGGTTATACCCGCGGAAAGTCGTGATACCACTAAGACTGACACCGTTAAAGTAACTGCAACGGGCAAGAAAAATGTTGGTGAAAAGGCAACAGGCAAAATGACAGTAACAAACTGTATCAATGACGGCGCCTCGCATACCCTGCCTGCGGGCACGACTTTTTCGGCGAGCGGTTTATCATTTGCGAGCACAGAGGCTGTAACGCTAGACCCGGCTTTGTTTAGTGGACCAACTTGTAAGAGCGCCACATTTGGTTTGAGCAAGACAATCTCTGTAGCCTCGACTGCAGCTGGGGATCAGTATAACCTCAGCGCACGAACCTATGTCTCATCAATAAGCGGTATCAACGCGAGTGGTACAGATATGACCGGCGGTACGACTAAGAACGTTACGGTGGTGAGTGATCAAGACATCGACACGGCGAAGCAACAGCTTGCAGACAAAAGCAAAACAGCAGCGCAAACTGAGCTAACTAAAAAGCTAGAAGACGACAGCTTATTTGCAATCGGCGAGACAATCTCGAACAAAGATCCAAGTGTAACGAGTGCACCTAAAGTCGGCGAAGAAGCTGGCGAGGTAACGGTAACGAGTACGGTCGTCTATACCCTGCTTGGCATTAAAAAAGAGAATTTACACGAACTGGTAACTGAGGCGGCCAAAAAAGACATCGACACGACGAAGCAAAAGATTACTGATGATGGACTTGGCAAAGCTGCCTTTCGTGTAACCGAAAAGAAATCTGCAACTGAACAAAAAATAACCGTGCAGAGCTCCGTTTCGACTGGCGCGCAGATCGACGAAGCGCAGCTCAAAAAAGAGATTGCTGGTAAGAAGCGAGGTGATGTACAGCAGACTATTTCATCACTCCCTGGCGTCAAGGAAGTGACCGTTAACTACAGTCCATTCTGGGTCTATAAAACACCCAAAAAAGCCAGCAGCATCAACTTTGTATACCAGAAACCCTAAATCATGACAGAAAATGGCTCACTACTTGCGTTGGATGTAGGAGAAAAGCGTATCGGCGTTGCCCTTGCTTCAGCTGCTGCTAAGCTGGCTTCGCCATACAGTACGCTTCAGCACACCGAGACAATCCTGCAGGATATTCTGAGTATTGTAGAGAAAGAATCGGTACAGGTTATTGTAGTGGGATTGCCACGAGGCATGGAAGGCCAAGAGACGCAGCAAACAAAAGATACGCGTGCGTTCGCTGAGCACCTTAAGGCCGCGGTGCAGGTGCCTGTCTATATGCAGGACGAGACACTTACGTCTGTAAAGGCCGAAGAAGAGCTGAGTAATCGAGGAAAAACATTTTTAAAAGAAGATATCGATGCCTTGGCTGCAACATACATACTAGAAGATTTTATAAACACAAGTAAGGGCTTGGCCATATGAAAGCCATGAATCGACGCAGCTATCTGCACCAGATGATCATTGGCCTCTTTGCCTTCGCTATCCTTCTGGGCGTTGGATTAGTAGTTGGTGTTCGGAGCTATTATCATGCAAACTTACGCCCCGCCAGCCAGGTTGGCAGAAGCGTAACGGTTACGATCCCCACAGGGGCAACCTTGCGCGAAACAGCCGATAAACTCCAAGTCGAAAAGGTCATTAAAAGTGCATGGGCATTTGAGCGATACGTCAAGAATAAGGATGCAGCAGACAAGATCAAGGCCGGTACCTACGAGCTGAATCCTAGCTATGATGTGTCGCAGATCGTCTCGATTATCACCGAAGGTAAAGTCGCTACGAACCTTGTCACTATTTTGCCCGGGCAACGCCTGGACCAAGTCAAGAAAGGGTTTCTTAATGCTGGCTACAGCCAAGCGGAAGTAGAGGCTGCGTTTGAGCCGTCTCAGTACAATAACCACCCCGCACTAACCGATAAGCCTGCTAGTGCCAACCTAGAGGGCTTCCTATACCCAGAATCGTTTGAGCGGAGTGCTGACACCAAGCCCCAACTCATTATTCGCAAATCGCTAGACGAGATGCAGAAACGCCTCACACCAGACTTGCGTGATACATTTGCGAAACAGGGGCTGAGTATCTATAAAGCAGTCACGCTAGCATCTATGGTAGAGAAAGAGGTCTCTAAGTCGTCCGATAGGCCAAAAGTAGCCCAGGTGTTCCTAAAAAGACTCAATAGCGGAATGGTGCTTGGCTCGGACGTAACTGCGTTCTATGGTGCTGTTATTGCGGGCAAAGAGCCGTCTGTATTATACGATTCACCGTACAATACGCGCATTCACCCCGGTCTTCCAATTGGGCCAATCAGTAATGTAACCGAGAGTTCTTTGCTGGCGGTGGCAAAACCAGCCTCAACCGATTGGTTGTATTTTGTGGCAGGCGACGACGGGAACACCTATTTCTCTCGTACATTGAGTGAACATGAGGCGTTAACCGCAGAACACTGCAAAAAATTATGCCAATAACAGGGGTGAACATCATCTTGTAAGCCTTGGTGTTGGGGTGTTTTTGTGCTAGAATAGACCTTGTAATTTGCGCAAAATCCGAAAAATCGGACAACACGCACAAATTACCCGAAGCTGTTTTTTAGCCAAAAAATCGATGTGGTCGAACCATCGAAATAAGCAATTAACCCCCAGCAGCATCGGTTACCCAATCAGTGGGTAGGAGAATCGTATTCGTGCTACAACTCGTCTATTGAGCCCTGCTTTAAGCAACCAGCTCGAAGAAGGAATGAAGGCCAAATCACCAAAGCGTTTTTATAAGCGACTTGGTAAAAGTTCTCAGAAACGCCTTATAAAGGTTAGTATTGTTATTGCCAACGTTGCCGTGTTAGTAACCGTTGGTTTTTTTGTATTACGCACTCCCCACAATGTTGATGTGACTGCTGCCAACAGCGTATCGGCGAGTATTAACAGCGACAATAATGCCGTCAATGCACTCGACCAGCTGTCTGCTGCAGATATTGCAGTGCATGTTGCGCGGTTAACAGGTTTGGAAGAAGCAGTGTCAGTCGCAAACAAGGCAGATACGGTCAACGCGCAGCTTGCTGTTTCTCCGGCGGATGAAACCATCGTGGCAAAACCACAGGTGGTGGCTACGGCATTAAAATCACGAAGAGATATTCAGTCCTATGTAACGAAAGAAGGGGACACGGTTCCTAAACTTGCTGCGCAATTTGGGGTTACTTCTGACACAATTCGATGGTCAAATGGGTTGACCGGTGACGCTATTGCAGTAGGGCGGCAGCTTATTATTTCGCCAGTAAACGGCATTGTATACACGGTGAAGCAGGGCGACACAGCAGATAGTCTTGCAGCCAAATTTAAAGCTAATAAAGAGCAAATTATTATATTCAACGATGCAGAGCTGAGCGGCCTGAAGGTTGGGGAACGTATTGTCATACCAGATGGTAATGCTACCCCTGCACCGTTGGCTCGCAGCAGCGCAACCACAGCGTATGCTGGATTTGCTTGGGGTGGTGCCGGCCCAGTTTACGGTGGCAACGGTTATGATTACGGGTATTGCACGTGGTGGGCTGCAGTTCGCCGAGCACAGGTAGGGAAGCCAATCCCAAGCAATTTGGGTAACGCAAGCACATGGAAAGTTTTGGCGCAACGAGCCGGGTTTGGTGTGGGCAATAAACCACAGCAATATGCAGTCATCTGGACGCCGCCTCGTGATTATTATGGACATGTTGGTTTCGTAGAATCAGTGAACGATGATGGCAGTGTTAATGTCTCCGAGATGAATGTTGCTGGATGGGGCCGGGTTTCGCGCAAGACACTTTCGCCTGCCGAAGCAGCCGCATACTCCTACATCTACTAATTGCCAGCTGGCCTTACCCCCGTTATTCCGGTATGCTATAGAGAGTTATGTTCGTAGATATTGCAAAAGTGGTGGTGAAAGCCGGCGATGGCGGTAAAGGTATCGTCAGTTTTCGGCATGAAAAATTTGTTGATCGAGGTGGTCCAGACGGTGGTGACGGCGGCAAGGGTGGCGACATTATCTTTGCAGCCAGTCGAAACCAGAACACGTTGGTAAGCTTCCGGTATCAAAGAGAAATAGTGGCACCAAGTGGTCAGGCTGGCGATAAACGACGTAAACACGGTAAGAGCGGAAAAGACTTAATCGTTGCTGTGCCTGTTGGGACAGTTATTATGCAGGATGACACCGTGATTGCAGATTTACAGGTTGATGGTGCTCGCCAGGTTATCGCACTGGGAGGTAAGGGCGGTTTTGGTAATGCACACTTCGTTAGCTCTATTCGACAAGCGCCAAGACTGGCCGAAAAAGGCGAATTGGGCGAACGACTCGAACTGCAGCTAGAACTAAAAAGTATCGCTGATGTGGGTATTGTTGGGCTTCCCAATGCTGGCAAGTCAACCTTCTTGGCTCGCGTGAGCAATGCCCGCCCGCAGATTGCCGATTATCCTTTTACAACACTGACGCCAAACCTGGGTGTCGTAGACCTCGACAAAGAAACGAGCCTATTGCTCGCAGATGTTCCCGGTCTGATAGAAGGTGCCAGTCAGGGCAAGGGACTTGGTGACGATTTTCTGCGACATGTGGAACGGACAAGCGTGTTACTCCACCTGATTGATGTGTATGAAGATGTAGCTGTGGCGTATAAAACAATCCAGCAAGAGCTGCAGGAATATAAAATAGACTTAACGGCAAAACCCCAGATTGTGGCACTCAATAAAGCAGATGGCGTCGAGCCAAAGATTCTTGCCAAAAAAGTCAAAGAGCTTACTCGTGTTCTGCCAAAGGGCACAAAACCACATACAATTTCTGCAAACAGTGGCGATGGCGTCAAAACACTCCTTTACGCACTGCATAAACTGGTGCTAAAAGAACGAAAAGTACAAGTAGAGAATCAGGCCGAGACGATGACCGTTATTCGACTCAAGGACACCGGAGCTGCGTGGCACATCAAGAAAGAGGGCAAGACATATCGGGTGACCGGTAGAAAGATAGAGCGTTTTGCCCAACGTACCGACTTCTCTACGGGGGCTGGCGTTGACCGTCTGCGCGATATCATGCGTAAGATGGGGATTATGCATGGCCTAGAGCGACAAGACATCCATCCAGGCGATAAGATTGTCATAGGTACCGTAGATGATAGTCAGCGCATCGAATACTAGTTCTGCGGCATGCATTATTTACGTTAAACGAACTGCCACACTTTTTGATGATATGCATTTAGCTGCTATGGCGCAGGCAGAAGCTCTCAAGTTACATCTCCCTTTCGCAGTCGTATATTGCGTAGTAAAGCCAACACCCGAAGTAAAAGAACAATTAATGGAGACCGAGCGGTTGCTGCAAGCGTATGGCATACCTCTTATAGCATTGGTTGGCGATACAAAAATTACGCTGGCTGCCATTGTGCACCACACAAAGCCCAAGCGGATTTTCTACGAGGAAGATTCAAAAATGCCGAATCCAGCAGTAAGTTTAAAGCAACAGATACTTCCGTGGCCAGGTACAGTTATCGGCATCGAAGAACTCTTTGCGCTCGATAACTATTGCTAAGGCTGCGTGTGCGGGTAAAGGAAAGTCGTGCTAGACTTAACGACGACAATGCAAACACTATATTTTTACGACCTTGAAACAAGTGGAGTAAACCCGCGCGAAGCTCGTGTGATGCAGTTTGCGGGCCAACGAACAGGACTCAATCTAGAGCCTATTGGCGAACCGCACAACATTATCATTCGCCTCTCTGAAGAGGTAGTGCCCGACCCGGATGCGATCCTGATAACCGGCATTACTCCCCAGCAGACACACGAAGAGGGGATCAGCGAAGCTGAATTCTTAACCACCTTTGCCCATGAGATAGCAACGCCAGATACTATTTTTGTTGGCTTTAATACCATACGTTTCGATGACGAGTTTATGCGCTACATGCATTATCGCAATTTTTACGACCCATATGCTTGGCAATGGCGAGACGGCCGATCTCGGTGGGATCTGCTTGATCTTGTCAGAATGACCCGAGCTCTTCGACCAGATGGTCTGCAATGGCCCTTCGACCCGAGCGGCAAACCAACAAATCGTCTAGAATTATTGACCGCAGTGAACAATCTTTCCCATGTTGGTGCACACGATGCGCTGAGTGATGTGCGGGCAACCATATCGCTTGCGCAGTTGTTGCGAAGGAAACAACCCAAACTTTTTGACTATCTGCTTAACACGCGGACGAAAGAAGCGGTGAAAAATTTTGTACAAAGTAACGACATGTTTATTTATAGCTCGGGCAAGTATGCGAATGAATTCGAAAAGACAACAGTCGTTACGCGCATTGCAGATCACCCAAAAAAGAACGGGGTGTTGGTGTATGACCTTCGTTTTGACCCCGCCCAATTTCTCGACATGTCGACAGACAAACTTGCCAAAGCATGGGAATGGAAGCCGGCCGATAGTGAGGAGCCTCGGTTACCAATAAAATTGATGCAGTTCAATCGCTGCCCGGCCATTGCCCCTATCGGGGTACTGGACGAATCTAGTAAGAAACGCCTGAGCATTGATCTCGATGTTATTGAACGCAACCGGGCAATACTACGCTCAAATACAGTATGGCCAAAAAGGCTGTTTGAAGCGCTGGATATTCTAGACAAAGCGCAACAGGGCAGATTGCTAAGTGATCAAAAAAATGTCGATGCGCAACTATACGATGGATTCTTCGACGATCACGACAGAGATATTTCTAACCGGATCCTTACTGCTGATGCAGAAAAGTTATTAACATTCCAAAACACGTTTCACGACGATCGGCTCAACCAACTTTTGCTGCTGTATCAAGCGCGTAACTTCCCGAAATCGTTAACGGACACACAACGCAGTGAATGGGAGAAGGTGGTTCACGCCCGTCTCTTTGACGGTGGCGAGAAAAGTAAAATTGCTCGCTACTTCCAGCGAATCGATGAGTTAGAAGAAAGTAAACGCCTAACCAAAAAACAAAAGATCCTGCTGGAGGATCTTCGACTATATGGACAAAGCCTGCTGCCTACAGATTAAGCAGACTGGACTTTGCTTTGACTTTTGCTGCTTTTTCCGTTTCGTAGCAGCTGAACAAGCTTTTCTCGCTCAACGTATACGCTGGTAAAAATAGAAACTATAAAGAGCACTAACAGTACGTCAATAAAAGTTATTTGAATTTTGGTTCCTGGGATAAGACCAAGAACAAGAAACTGTAACATTGCCACTCCTACTTGTGACTGATAATTTTATACCTATTTGCATTAATGTCAATAATATATTTTAATGCTTATGTTTGCGGTGGCAAGTTGGCTATATGCTGGAAAAATACGTGTTTAGCGCGTATAATGAACCAACTTTATGAGTGAGTTTATTACGGTCCAGGGTGCGCGAGAGCACAATCTTAAGAATATATCTGTGCAGATTCCCCGTGAAAAATTGGTGGTCATCACGGGCCTCAGTGGTTCGGGTAAATCAAGCTTAGCATTCGATACTATTTACGCAGAAGGACAGCGCCGTTATGTGGAGTCGTTAAGTTCATATGCGCGCCAATTCTTGGGCCTTATGGAAAAGCCAGATGTAGACCAGATCGATGGCTTGTCGCCTGCAATTAGTATCGATCAAAAATCAACGAGTCGAAACCCGCGCAGTACAGTTGCGACCGTTACAGAGATCTACGATTACCTGCGTTTGTTATTTGCGCGTGTTGGGGTTCCTCACTGTCCTGAGTGCGGCAAACAGGTAGAGCGGCAAACGACACAGGCCATTGTTGATCAAATAGCGGGACTTGCAGAGAACGCTCGACTCATGATTATGGCACCAGTTGTGATTGATAAAAAAGGCGCATTCGAGCATGTCCCCGAGCAGTACCAGCGCGCTGGCTTTGCCAGAGTGCGCGTTGACGGTGTCGTGTATGCGCTGGATGAGTTCCCAGAACTTGATAAAAAATATAAGCACACCATAGAAGTTGTTGTTGACCGACTCGTTAATAATGCCGAAAGTCGTGGCCGCCTTACGCAATCAGTCGAACAGGCCCTAGAAATCGCTGATGGAAAAGTTATCGCAACAGAAGCAGATACGGAGCAGGAGCATGCCTACTCACTAAAGTACGCATGCGTGGACCACCCAGACGTGCACATACCCGAATTAGAGCCACGCACGTTCAGCTTTAACAGCCCTCATGGTGCCTGCCCAGTATGTACCGGACTAGGATCTCGCCTTGAGGTTGACCCCGAATTAGTTATCCCGAACGGTCGCCTCACCATTGCCGAAGGCGCAATTCGTCCGTATAACCGGGTGAGTACCGACGCCTGGTACATGAAGAAACTGCAGGCGGTTGCGGATGCTCATGGGTTTAGTTTGCATGTACCAACCGGCGAGCTCAAACAAAAAGACCTCGATATTATCATGTATGGAACGGGTGATCAGAAATATCGTGTTGCTCTTAACGCCGGCCGCTCTTTTGAGACGACGTATGAAGGCGTAGTGCCAAATTTGGAGCGTCGTCATAAAGAAACAGAAAGCGACTTCATTCGTCGGGATATAGAGCGATTCATGCAGGAACGCCCATGCCATGCATGCCATGGTTTGCGGCTTAAGCCAGAAGTGTTGGCAGTGACCGTAAACGACAGGTCAATTATGGACGTGTGTCAATTGTCTATTAGTGAAGCGCATGCGTTTTTTGAATCGCTAAAACTCACCGAAAAAGAAGAAAAGATTGCCCAGCAGATTCGCAAAGAAATAAATGCTCGGCTGACATTTTTGATTGACGTTGGTCTTCATTATTTAGACTTGCTTAGAAGTGCAGTCACGCTTAGTGGTGGCGAAGCACAGCGTATTCGTCTTGCAACCCAGATTGGTTCGGGTTTGCAGGGGGTTCT
>CAZXTE010000005.1:0-61770 GCA_964643545.1 uncultured Candidatus Saccharibacteria bacterium | reverse complement strand
CCCAGCCAAGTGTCCCGAATTGTAATTCAGGGCTAAAAAAAGTTCATTCACCCCCGTTATTTTTGTTAAATCTTCGGTTCCAGAAATTAATTCTTGGTACGTGGGAGCTTTGTCAAAAATTACGGCAAAATAGTTAGCTTGCGCTACTGGATTCATCTGTTGGAGCAGTAAGTACTCTAGGTGTTCCAGAAAATATCGAACGTATTTCATAACGGTACCCATTTCTGTGGTTTTATTAGTTGCTAATGCTTCCTTTTGAGTCATGAGAGACTCAATTTGTTCCTCTGTCTTTAATAGCTCCTCCTCCATATATTTAATTGCAGTCTGCGAACTTAAATACTTAATCTTGTCCATTGCCATGGTGGCAGATGTTTTAAGCTCCGTAATACGTGCATCTAGGTTAATCTGATCCTTATTTAAACCTTCTTGTCGCTTGTTCCACTCAGCAATCACCGCTTCTTCTAACTCAGTGATACGTTCAGGTGCGACTCGTAGGCTTTTTACGAAAAGCTCGATAGTTTCTTCGAAATCAGCTTTAGGCACTCTAAAATAGTGGCCTCGCTTATTGCAGTGATAGGCGGGGTAATATTTACCTAGTCTACCTCTTGATGCACTACCATATAACGGCTTCTCACATTCAGGACACATAACTACACGTTTATACGGAAAGTCAGGGTTACGGACACCTTTTTTAACCAAGTGTTCAGGGGGCTTACGTCTATGTATCGCAACTTCGCCATTACGCTCAGTTATACGAATCTTGCCACGGTTGGCTTTATTAAAGGTTTCAAAAGACACTAAGCCATCAAAATGGCACTTTACAGGTTTTCCTTGCGTCCACTTTTCAGGATTGACTCCTGCATATACTGGATTTTGAATAATGCGCCAAAAAGTCTTGAGACTAAGTTCTTGTCCGCCTTTTTTATCAATTACACGTGAGCGGTCATTCTTGTCGCGCAAAAGGTTTGTTCGTGACTTGTAGCCCATCTTATTGATTTCATCGACAATATCGACATCATCTAACGAGCCTCGGCACCGTAACTCGAACATTTTTAAGACAAATTCGGCTTCGGTTGGGTGAGGTATGAGAATTGATCGTTTCCCATTCGCCGTTTCTATTTTCTGAGTCTGACAGCCGTAGGGTGCATTACGTACCCAGTAGCCCATACGAGCATATCGGATTGAAGCGCCGATCATACGACTCATAATGTCCCGCATTTCGTCTTTGGCGCGTTCTGCTTCGAGTATCTCAGCTTTTTGCGTAGGCGAGTAAACACTCCACTTATATTCAACACCCAAATGATCAAGTGTATTGATCTTTTGCGAGCTAATAACACCATAGATATCTACAAGCTGAACTTCTAGTTTTTCTAACTGTAGTTTTAGGTGATCATAGGAATATG
This sequence comes from uncultured Candidatus Saccharibacteria bacterium, assembly GCA_964643545.1. Classification (GTDB taxonomy): domain Bacteria; phylum Patescibacteriota; class Saccharimonadia; order Saccharimonadales; family AWTP1-31; genus DAISWP01. Next base: position 60,367 of record CAZXTE010000005.1, on the reverse strand, counting down.
AGCCGCCACGAGTAAAGCGATCAATGGATTTAATCAGGAACAGCTGAACATTGTTGGCAGGATTTTTACAGTAATCTACTGCTTCCTGCATTGGCTGTTGTTCTTTAGAGGCAGATTCCAAGAACACAAAGAATTTCTTAATAACCATATTATGCGTTTCAGCATAACGCTCAATCTGCTCCTTTTGAGCGTCAGGCGAATCACCCTGTGTTCCTTGTTTGACAGAAGATACACGTATTGCTGCAACAGCATTCTTAGGCAAATAGGTTTGGTCTTGCATCCTTTTGTCTCTCCGCTTGTTTAAGCAGCTTGCTGCCTGACTGTTGGTCAGACTGTATACGGTCAACTATAAGTGTTGCTAAGAACTGTAATCGTTCCTCAACTGGCAGTTTCGCGTAGTGAGGCAGTGCGTCTGTATTCTTGTTTTTCGCCCCTTTGGTTCTAGTCATTACTGTACCCTCATAACTGTTTAGAACTATCTTTGTGGGTATAGTATACTATCTCTATCGGTATAGTTTCAAGTAGATTCTGTTGATACTTATCCACAAGAAAGGTTTATACCGATATTAACTATTTTGACATTATTTAACAGGCTATATTACTCTTATATATTCTCCTTCTATTCTATATACTATAGAGAGATAAAAGAAGAAGTGTGGGGAGAGCCAAGGACAATATTTGATGAGCAAGCCAACCAAGAGATATACTCTCAATACCAATCAAATCCAATTACTCAAAACCTTATACAAGTTTCGTTTCATTACAAACAATTTTCTAGCTAGTTATAAAAAGATTAGTCATGTTGCTAGTCATAAATCATTGGAAGTATTAAAGGATCAAGACTATTTAGGTAGTCACTATAATGCGAGTTATAAGTTGCTGGGCAAAGGTGCTCGCTATTACCTAGCACCTAAAGGCCTCAAGTTTCTGAAAGATAATCTTCAACTCAACGAACATGTCCTACACAGCATGTACAAAAACAAATCCGTTACGGAGGGCTTTATAGACCACCAAATAGACGTGACAAGCGCCTACCTCCACCTGAACAACAACTACCCTAATACATTCGACATCTTCGCTCGAACTGAGCTAGCCAGTTTTGATACCTTTCCAGAATCCCAACCAGATCTTTTCTTAAACAGAACTCCTAAATCCGATACCAGGACGAATCAATACTTTATAGAGCTCTGGCATGACAAGCCACCAATAAGTGCTCGTAAGAGACTATCTGAGCTTTTAGAGCATTATGATGACGGAGATTGGGAAGAAGATGTGTACCCAGACCTTTGCTTTGTTCTAGCCGATGCTAGAGCAGAAGACGGGTTTGTAGAGTATGCAACCAAAACACTTGACGCTACCGGCATGGAAGATGAAATCACTATCCTCACCACGACTCTGAAGGCTCTAGCCGGCACAGAAAAGGCTGTATGGACGGATGTTCTGCATCCAGCAGCACTCATTACGTTATAATCAGTTACGATGGCACTCTTACTTATTGCATTTTTCTCACTAGCTTCATACTTTACTGGGGTAAGGGCAGTTCTTAAGGGTCAATACAAACCTAGCCTATACTCTCGGATTATCTGGTTCTTATTAGCTGTAAATGCTTTGGTGGGAGTTATACGGCTAGGTAATGGTAAAGACGTCGTGGCACTTAGTCTTATGCAAACCCTTGGTAGCCTTTGTATCCTTTTAGCCTCACTGAAGTATTCGATATTTGAATTTGGAAAAACAGAAAAGATAGCTTCAGCCTTGTTGATGGTCAGTGGTGCAATATGGCTCTTTGGCAACTATCCAGCGATTAACCTATTTATCAGTTTACTGGCTCACTTTATTGGTGGCATCCCAACATTACGAGGCGTTATTAAACGTGCTAGTGCCGAGAACGTATTGTTTTGGACATTCTTTGCTATAGCGAGTGGTATCGCAGTTATGACAGCCGACAAAAGCTCCTTGAAAAACTATGTATTTGCACTTTACTTCCTCGTCTTCAATCTGACAATGGCAACTCTGGCACTGCGACAATACAGCTCAAAGCATAAGAAGATGCAAACTATAGAAATGTAGCGTTAATTTGTAGGCGCTAAAGCGGAACGCTTTAGAGGCTCCTTCTTTTTCTAAGGAAAAAGAAGTTTGAAGCTTATGTTTATTTGATACTATGTAAACAAGAGAGGTTTGTGTTTCCTTGCGAGGTTACAGAAGCCTTTCTTTATGGTGAGAGATATTTGACTAATAGTATGTAAAGTGGTAATATTTACAAATTATGGCAGGTGAAGCAATTACTGGTTCTGGCGATGGTCTTGGTGACCTAACCGCAAGCGACCTTTTAGAATCAATGATGATGGATTCAGTCGGTGCTGATAATCCAATGACAGACGAAGCTATGCTTGTAGCTGGAGCAGAAGTAACCCTGCGACTTGAAACCGCTCAAAAAGTATTAGATGGATCAATCGGACAGATTGACGAGCTTGATACTAAAGCCCTAACGGCTCTTTTCTTGATTCAGCGAGAAGCTGGCGCTTTTGATCACAAACCTGAATAGGCTCTAAGTATGGCCGAGCTTGATCCTACGCTAGCACCAAAATCACAACTAGATGGTCAGCTAGCACTACGAGAAGATATTGAAAAGTTCATGGGCCAAGAAGACGTTGCCCGTGTTATGAGTTTTTTGGCGCATGACGGTTCCTTTACTGATAATGTCTATCATGCAGGTGGACGAAACGCGACCATTGCGATGGTGGAACCGAGGCCAACTGGCTATGACGCTGTACAAATATCAGGTGGCGCTTTCATCTCTATGGGCATTGAGAGTAACAAGGATACGACTCACGGCATTGCATTTAGAGATCCGAATGCTCCTAGAGAGATCCTTCCTCCAGCGCAAACGGAGAAACAGTTCACCCATTCATATCATGTTGCTGAAGATGGAAAGTTAGTCGAGCGAAACGATCATTCTCCAATGGGTTCTTATCCGCAAGAGTTGGCGGATCGCAAACTAGCTATGACTGTTCGTGCTAGCAAAATCCCAAGTGATATTCTCATAGTACCTAAGGTACTTGGTAAATACGAGTTCACTGGTCTTTCCGACGGTCAGGGCGGCAATGCAACGGCATTACTATTTGCTGTGCCTCAGCTTGGTGAACGTACTGATACGGCACTTGTCATTCCAATCTTTAATGCAGTAGCTCAACGACCAGAATTGTTGCGTGAAGCACTGGCCATGTACATGCCTGGAATTATGCAAAACCTCTCGCTTACTGGAGAAGTGGCAGCGGATATTCATGCTGATGGATTGGTGCATAACCAACTAACACTTGGTAATGTTCTAGCCCTTGAAACTGCTAATGGTGACAATCTTATATATGTGGCTGATTGGGAGACAGCGAATGATATAGAGCCTAAAGATGCTGATCTATCTAAAGCACTTGATCTTACTGTAGCATTCCGGTCATTTGCGGGTACTGTGGAAGCTCTTCTAGAACGATCCGACCTTACTGCCAACGAAGCTCATGCTATATGCTTGGAGGGTTTAATGGTTTTGATTGCTGGATATCGCAGAGAAGACCCACAAGAGACATATGCAGCAATCCAGGAGCAAAAAGAGCTATGGTTCGATGCACTTCATATTATGCGATACGGCAGTGTAAAAGCCGAAGAGTATGAACCGACGATCAAGCTGCTACAATCTAACTAACTATGAGTAATAAACCAGCTTCCGAAAAAGTAATAGTATCTGCACCAATGTCTTTTTCTGGTTCAGCGGCCCGTATTTGGAAGATTACTAACACAGATAATGTGATACTGAAGTTATTGTTTATGCCTCTAGCTTTAGTCCTTATTGCAATGGTCTGGACGCTTGTCTTCTGCTGGTATATGATTTTTGGTCTTTGGGTAGTACCGTATCGTCTGATTAGGCGAAGTTCTCGTAAAAGTAAGCGAGACAACCTGCGGCATCGTGAATTATTAGAATCTTCTAGGAACAAAATACAATGAACACTTTAACTCCAGGTGAATTGGCTCCAGGTTTATACTATGCAACACCAGATGAAGTACCAGAATTGCTTGAAACTGGCGAACATTTGGATCTTACAGATTTCCGCAATGCATGTTTGGATATTGGTGTAGCACCACAGAACGCAAGTCGTACCTTTGGCACCACCGTAGTGTATTTAGCTCGTGATATGGGGCATTCACCCACTTGGGAACTTTTCTATGCCACGAGTTGGATAAGCGGCAATCCAAACCACGGCATTCGTGACCAGCTACTCGTAGGTACACAACGTTTAGCTACTCTTGTTGATGATCACGAGAATAACGGTTTTGATGTACCACCCAGGATTTTTACTCCAAAAAACTGGCGGATCATACGTGCAGTAGTAAGAGATGAGTTTGAAGTTTCTTTTGAACGTAATGAGGGCGAGACAAACTCTCATTTCCAACTTAAAGATTCGTTGGATTTCCCTGAAGTTTTACTAAGTTAGCTACCTATTTTATGACAAACAAGAAGCATAAGTATTATTATGTATGTACAGAGGTAGAATAATTGACATAGGGTGCCTTATATGAGAAAATACCCCAGATATTATGAGTGAACTCCCGGACTCGTTGTTGGGCGCGGCTGCTGATCGCGTTGCAAACACTGAAGCAGCAATCACGCAACTTGCAAAAGTTGTTGGATTAGAACTGGTTGATATTTATCTTGATCAAGGTGGGGCGCCAGACCAAGATACTGTAGAACGCCTAACAGAAATCGCAGGCAGCCTCATAACGATTGCAGGAATTTCAGTTGATCTACTGAAAGATATTGCGCCACTCGCTGGTCTAAACATTCATATGAACGGCGGTGCTCCGCGGTTAGTTGACGAGCCTGTTGAGCAGCCTGCATTACCTCCTGGACGTCCTACGAGCAACACCGAAGTGCCAGTACAAGATACTGCTATCACCGAACCTTCTGTGAGTGAGGTGCCAGCTGTAACAAATCCAATGGGGGGGGGACAAGAACCTACAGCGCAGCCGGTGCTGGCTCAAGATACGGTACTTGATACACAACCTCCTCAAGCTAGTGGCGACTCAGCTTCTCCTGAATCTGCAGGAAGTTCTGAAGAGCGAGAGGTCGTGGAGCGTGATCTGTACAAACGAGTTTGTGACTTGGAAGCTTTTCCTGCTATCCAGCTTCTTGAAGGTGCTCCTGTTATTAAGCTTACGGTGGCTGGAAACAATCACGTTAGACTAGGTGATCGTGTACTCACATTGGATAAACACGAACTGTACTTGTTTAACGCTATGCTCATGCTTAGGGATGGTGTGCGTACAGGTGGAGAACTACGTGCTTTCGGATTTTACCCAGAGGCAAGTAGCGATGGTTCTATCGCTGGAACTTTCTCAAAAGCCATGAATGGCTTAATTGAGAAGCTAAACTCCACAGCGGGGATTGAACTATTCAAAAAGACTGGTGCAGCTCGAGGGACACGGTATATCGTAAACCCGAATCTTGTGCTCGAAGATGGGCGCGATCCTAACAGCCCAGATTATATCCCGACCGACAGTGATGTACTTGCAGGCGAGATTGTTAAACGTCGTCCTCGCCGAGAGTATCAGAAACGAATAACTACACCTTCTAGGGCTGCGCTTGAAGCTGAGTCAAACGAGGCTCCTCCAACACTAGACGAAGAAAAAATTGCTGAAAATGCCACTGCGATCCAGCGCATGGTAGTGCTCTATCAAGATAGTCGTCGGGTTCGTAGGTTTGTTGACGCTTATCGAACTAGTGTAGTCCCACACAAAAGTCCAATGTCCGATCCAATCGGCAGATACTTACAAGAGATTGCTCAGTATAGACTTCTGACTGCAGAAGAAGAGGTTACTTTGTTTGGGGCTATTGCTACCGGAATTGAGGCGCAGGATAAAATTGATTTAGACCCAAACCTACTTAGTACAGATCCAGAGATACTTCACCAAGTACAGGATGCAGTTGCTGCCCGTCAGGTGCTCATCGTATGTAATATGCGTCTGGCTGTTGATCGCGCAAAAAGACTTAACTACGCCAGTAAAACAATGGATTTAATGGCTAGAATTCAAGAAGGCACTATGGGTGTGGCACGTGCTATTGAAACATTCGATCCAGATAAAGGCTGGAAGTTTAGCACTTATGCAACCCAGTGGGTTGATCAGCACATCAGACGTGCAATTGCTAACGAAGACAAGACTATACGCATACCTGTTCATATGCTGGACAAGATATATAAGGTAGGTGGTATTCGGAGCAAACTACAAGTAAAGCTCGGACGAAGTGTGACTGACGAGGAGATAGCCGAAGCTTCAGAGGGTGAGTTTACCAAGGAGGCAGTCGAGCACTTAACTAGAGTCGGTAGAATTGATGCAAGTAGCGTATCCCTTAATGAGCCGATTCGAGTTAAAGCAGCAAAAGGCTCAGAAGCTGGCGAGTCATATGTAGAAGATTATGTTGCTGGCTCCGGTGAAGGAGACCTAGAGGAATATCTGAAAGATATTGAAGATCAGCGAAAAGTTGAAGAGCTAATTGAGAACTCTGGGCTTACACCCCGTGATAAGTTCATCCTAAGCGCACGGTTCGGTCTACTCATCAGCTCGTTGATGGGGCGAACTATTGAGCTGAATGGAACTGAGATCGCTTATGAGGATGCACTTGGCTGGGCATTAGTAAACGGTAAAGGTATGACTCTTGAAGACACTAGCAAGTTTCTTGGCCTGACACGAGAACGTGTACGGCAAATTGAAAGTAAACTACTAGCCCGACTTGTAAACCAAAAGAGAATAATTGGGTCAAGCTATGACGACTAACGCTTCAGATATTTACGCTTTTACCTTTGAAGTATTAGATGAATCTCGTCTTACAAAATGCGCAGTAGAGCCAAGTGAGATTATTGCACCTGCTTCGGAAGAACCAACAGAACCCTCTATTGAATATGTAGATCCAGCTGGAGATATTGGAGGTGTAGTTTTAGCTGCAGAAACAGACACATCAGAGATAAGTGAAGACTTTGATTCAGATATATCAGCTCAAGTACCGTTGGAAGTATTAACGCCACCTGAAGTAGCAACAGAAGCCGAACCTGTTACTCAGGAGAGAGAATCACAACCACCATCGGAAGCAGCAATGTTATCGGCGGCACAAGCGATAGATACTTATCTTCAGGGTAGTCCCCGTTCTGTCGTATCAATGGCCGAACTCTCACATATTGCTTTTGGAAAAGCAATACCTAGAAAAGCATTTAAAGACTTTGCAAGAGCAGTTCGTGCAGATATCCGTTTAGCCGCCAATGATAGTGGAGACCTTCAAGTTTTAGTAGATAAAGATGGTAGGTTTATTACTGATGCCACTGCCAATGAGAATGCAATTTCTACAGCACAGATGTCATGGCTTGCTGATGAAGCAATATCAACCCTGCTCTCTAATGCTCCTTACCCACAGCTAACACCTAAGCAGCTTCTGGGTACTGTTAGGTCGTTTGGGATGTTTCTCACAAATGACGAAACACACGAGTTCTTTGCAAAAATAGCTACTGATCCGCGACTCGTGCCACTACCAGATGGAAGTTTCCGTTTTGTTGATAGTATAGTTGGCGACTCTGCAACAGAAAGCAGCAGTACAAACAAAAGCGGCTTATCTAAAGCAGAGCTTCGCAAAGAAGAAAAAGAAGAAAGAACTGCTGAAATCAGAGCAATCAAGGATTCAGGGAAAAAGGCTAAAGCAAATCCCCGGATACGAGGAAGAAACTTCCGTAGAAAAGGTAGTCGAATGCAAGGACGTGCTCATAACCATACGAAAACACTTGATGAGCTTATCGCAGAAATGAATAAAGAAAAATCAACTGACAAGAAAAGCTCTTAAGTACGGCTAAACTTGGCTAGGGCTTGTTGGCGCATTCTTGATCGTTCAATAGCGGAAATCTTGACTGGGTTACGACGTTCGGTGCCAGATGAAGATGTGGAGGCTCCTTGTGTAGGCTGTGTTGCACTCCGCTCGCTATTATTACGCTTACGTGTCTCACCACCGCTATTACCATTTGAAGCTACTCTTGGTTTGCGTGTGCTACCATTTGTCCGCTGCGCAGTACCGTTATGAGTACCATGACTATTGTCTGAAGAGCTCTTATGCGTGCCTTGATTTTGGCTAGCTTCTTGGGCTTTTCTACGCTCTTCATAGAGTGCCTGCAGAGTAGGGCTTAGTGTTGCCACAATCGCTCGATCTTGTTCATCTTTCGAAACAGTAGTTTCCGGTTTGGAAAGAGGAGTTCTAGTTTTTGCCCTACTTATAACCCTGTCGTCATCGGGCGCAGTGCTTGTTCGCGAAGGTTCTGAGGCTCTCGCAGCGTTAGCCGATTGTCGTCGTTGACTACTAGAAGGAGATTCGTCCTTAACTTCACTCTGCTGTGGCGGGATAAATTGAGGAACCGTAAGTTCACCTATCATTTGACCAAGTGCTTCCTGGCGCCTTAGATCATCAGTAGTTTTTGCTTCTTTGTGCCTAAAGTAAGTGCGGATATACTCTGGCATATCATCTCTGAAGAACGTCCCTGCTATATTATTACGTACACCAAGAAATGTATTGCGTTTATTAAGTCGTTTATTCTCTCGTAGCTCTTGGATAATGCTTTCCACTTCTTCTGCCGATATTTCCAGTGCATCAGCAATATCTTCAGTGTCGAGATAATTAGAAGGAGGAGTGGCTTCTTCTTTTACGACATCCTGCATATGAGGCGAGAAGTATCGCATGCCTTGATCTTTTCCTTCGTGCTCATAAGAGATTATGTCACTGAAGACGAGCCTGCTGTCTCGTTCGTACACTCGTTCCATGACAGCGGTGTAAACATCCTTACCTAGTCTCGCTTTTGTGTCCTCTTCTGCTTCCCATCGTGGCGGAGGAGCAGCACTATAGTCTGGCAATCCATAATACTCTGCGAATGCCGCGATTGTTCTCGCGGTATAATAAAGTCTCTTTTTGCTCTCTCCTCGGAAAGGCACACATTCAACTACATCAACCCCTACCTTTTTTACGCAACCGCCTAGACATTGCCCAGCTATTGAGGGACTCATCGGCAATAGCCCGTCATACATGGCAACTACATGCTCTGCTGTTCTGGATAAGATAGGAGCAACGGAAGGCTCATCAATGAATTCTGCCAAAGCCTCTCTTATAAGCTCTGAGTAATGCATACCACTAGCAAGCCCCACCTTATTCGGGTGCTCATAGGCATATCGTGCAGTTTCTTCAGCTACAAATTCGGGGTCAATCTCTCTGAGCTCTGCAAGAGCACGGCGTGCTACTGCCTTTGGTACATTAAAGCTTCCAAAGAGAGAATCTTCCGAGTACCAACCTTCTGGTGCACGCTGACGACTTTTAGTTCTGCCTGCGGCGAATTCTGCAGCCAAACCCGCTACGCTTTCTGGGTCGAATACTATCTCGTATGCATCGCTTGTATCAAGTCCATCGAACGACGGAACACGATATCCGTGCTCTTCAATATCAATCCAACTAGGAAATGCCATAGCAGCGCCAGAAACCTCACTATCAGCAAATAGTACTGGCGGCTTACGATAGTTATCGTCGACAGTATCCCAGACAATGGCTACTTTTTGAGGATCATCTTTGTTAAGGCGAAGGGCACGACCACCTCTTTGTTTCTCGCGCACAAAAGACAAAGTTGGTGCAGCATTTAAGCAAAGTGAAACACCTGGGAAATTCACTCCTTCTGTAAGTACCTTGTCGTTAAATACTATCTCAATGCCACCTTCATCAATCGGCTTTTTTAGTCCATCTACAACTGCTTTTCTTTGACGCTTGGTCATCCCTCCATGAATAACTTGAGCATTGATACCTCTCGCCCTGAAGGCTGCTGCTAGATCAATAGCATGATTAACACCTGCACATGAACCTATGGCTTTATGGCCTCTAAAGACTCTTTCATACACTTCAGCAAGAGCGCTGTTTCGCTCTGGCGTATTAACTGCACGCTGCAAGGAAGCTTGTTCATATTGTCCTGTAGTAGTGATCTCCACACCAGACATGTCTGCATGACATTTCATAACAATGTTAATGTAAGGAGCAATCAATCCTGATTCGACCACCTCAGCTATCTCAGACTTGTGAATTTGTGTTGGTAAAACAGTTTCTAGTCTGCGTTTTGCCGAATAATCTTCTGAACCGGTAAAGCCAACGATAGGAATTCCATCAAATTTTCTAAGTACTTTTCGTGTTTTTTCACCTTGTGCGTGATGAGCCTCATCCAGGATAACTAAGCCGTAGTCTTTTGGGTTAATGCCACTTGCTCGATCGGCAGTCTCATCTGTTCGATCTAATAATGATTTATACGTAGTAATAGTAATGTGTCCATCAAATCGCTTTTCATCCGTATATACGCGCCCGATATCCAATTCTTCATCACCAGAGAACTCATTAAAAGTTTCTTCTGTTTGATCAACAATCTCTCTGGATGGTGCTACTACGAGAGTTCGTGCGCCCGTGGCTTGGGCAAACTGCGTGAAGATAACTGTCTTACCAGTTGCCATAGGCAGAGAAACGTAGCCCTTAGGACTCTCATGTCCCTCTCGCTCCAAGAAACGATGCAAGTCTTCCATAACAGGTACTTGTTTTTCGTAAAGCACTCTAGTGTGAGGATCTGTTTTTGCACGATCTACATAATCAGCCACATTGTTTAACATTCCAAACCATTGAATGGCTTGAGTCTGTGCCGTTTCGTCAAACTCTCCCGCATTGACTTGCTCGAGTATCCTACCTAAATAGTCATATCGTGCAGGGTAATGCATGGCCAGTTCATGTGCGGATAGAGGAGAATCTCCTACAGGAAAAGGTGGCTCCCCATCTAAAAGATAGCGTGAAGCGTAGGCAATTACATCATTTATGTCGTTGCCACCACCTGGTTCACGAAGATCAGGGAAGCCTGGTTCAACCTCAGCTATAGCCATATTAGTAATATTTTGCTATTATATCTGTTATTTTGCAAGCATGAGCACGTTACTATTTTCGTGCTTTAACTAATCGGCTAGCCTTTACTATGCCGTTTGCAACAAGCATTCGGTCTACTGCCGGCCCAACAAATAACGACTGCCTTAGTTCTTTCCAAACTTGCATAGGGTTTTCAATCTCACCAAACATTTTTTGCTCAGTTGCATTACGGATAACGGCAAGGTTTAAAAATACTGGGGCAGCAACCAAGGGTACGATTAATGATCTAGGAAAACTCGATCCACCAATCATAGTCATACCACATAGAATACCGTACATTCGGGCAGCAGTTTTAAGCTTATCTTTATCGATATTGGCATCAATCGATGCTTGGGTTAAGCCGTATTTGATCGCTTTGTTGAGTTCTTGAGCTCTTGGAACTGGCTGGAAAAGACCCACGGTACCATATTGCGTCCTAAGCCGCTATTCAATTTCAGAATTATTTACGGCAACCGTCGTATCGGCGTCACCATATAAGCTACTCCCAAAACGGAACTCCACCGAACCATTAGAACTCTTAACTTTCGGCTGTTTTGAGACTGCACCTAGTGTGGCAGCACCATCATTTGACCCAGTAACATCGTAATCATAGGTTGAGATGTCACCTCGCTCGCCCACAATACTAACAGTACCCAGACCTGCGATAGCTCTGATACGATTAATACCACGAAGATTTACTAAAAGTCTTTCATCGTCAAAACCAACGGGCAAGCCAAGATTCCCAAAAATAACGTCGTCGGTATATTCACCAACTTCAGGCAGCGGGATAGCGCGAGGAATTTTCACGTCACTCATTAAAGAAAATAATTACAGCTTGCACTCCAAAGTGCAAGCATGAGCAATTAGCATTGACCTACATCGGGCCAGTATTGTTGTAGGTACTCTTAGTAGTTGAAGGAGTTTTTGACTTTGCTTTGGTTCTGACTACTTTCTTAGCAGATGCTTCTTGCTGAGGGGGCTTTTCAATGGCTTTAGGGGCAATTTTGACTCCATAAGTAGTCCTTGAATAATTGACTGCTTCCTTTGCCATCAACTCGTCGCCCGAACTATCTAGCAATACGGTAATGCCAGACATAGGTTCCTGCGCATGTACCGCCGCAATCCGACAGTAGAAGCTATAGGCTGGTAGGTTCGCAATTTCTCCTTGTTCAATATATGGATGGAAAAGCGGTAAGATTAGGCGTTCATCTGCTGGACTTCCCGAGCGGAAACAAATTACCGTACCAACGTTCGCTAAAATAATATCCACTAACCGTTGCTGGTCTTGCTGGCTAGTAGATTGTTCAGCCATAGTTAAGAACAGCTTATACTTCCTAGCTTCACTGAGCATTTGCACAAAGCTCATAGTCGCAAAGTTCTGAAACTCATCCACGTAGAGATAGAAAGAGCGGCGACTAGCTTGCTTTTGCCTTGCACGTTTTAACGAGGCAACCTGAAGTTTAGCGAGTACGGTTGTACCGAACAAGGTTGAGGTATCTTCACCCAGCAAACCTTTCGAGAAGTTGCAAATCAGTATCTTGCCAGAGTCGAGGATGTTATCAAAGTCGATGGTAGACTTTTCTTGCTCTAGCATTCGCTTAGCGCTAGCCGAGAATAGAAAGCGCCCAATCTTAGCGGTAATACCGGCGGCCATCTTTACTCGCTGGAATTCACCGGCCTTTCCAAGTTCGTTATTCCAGAAGTTCTTTAAGTCTTCGTCCTGCAGGCCTTTCACCACACCACGCCGGTACTTGGCATCGTTCAGTAAGCGGAAGATTGTAAAGAGTGTCGCACCCTCCATCGTTAGAGCCGTTTGAATCGTGTTGCGAAGCACATACTCAATACGGTGGCCACCGCTATCATCTTCTGAGAAGATTTTACGTAGCACCGAGATGGTCGATTCGGTGATCAGATCTTTTTCACGAAGTAGCTCATCACCTGTAAGCTCTGGATCAAGTTCAAGCAAGTTAATGCCGATCGGGTGCGTCAAATCATCAGGATTAAGGTAGATCACGTCTTTAATGCGTTCTTCTGGAATATGTCGCAGGATTGTTTCGGCCAAGTCACCGTGCGGATCAAGAACGGCTAAACCTTTGCCATTCTGAATATCCTGTACGATGGAGTACAGAAGCATGGTTGTCTTACCATTACCCGTACCACCAATAATGTAGACGTGTCTCTGGCGCTCATCCTCTGTTAAACCAATTGGCGTTTCTGAGCCGTGATGCTCGTTCTTGCCAAGTCGAATATCGAGCTTTGTACCGTTCTTGAGTGATACTGGTGCTGGAAGTGTTCGGCTCAAAGACTTAACGACATTTTCTGTCTTTGCTGTGACTGAATGCGGGAAATGGAAAAGACTTGATAACTCAGAAGCCGAAAAGATATTTGAAGCTCTTAATTGAGACGGCAAGCGTTTCGTAAAAGCATAGCGGACATAACTCCGGGCCAGACTATAGTGTGTCCTAATAACTCGCAAGTTTTGATATTTTGGAACAGTAAAGAGGCTAAGTGCTGACTCGACGCTTTTGCGACGTTTCTTTACTTCTTGCTTGGTATCACAGGCCAAAAGTACACGGACTTCAGTGTGAAATAGTGGCTGACCAAGCTTGCGATGCACAGATTCAACTAGCTCATGTTCAAAGTAGCTTAGTGTTCTAACTGGCTTAATATTCTTAGCTACTTGTTTCTTATACTCTAAATCTCGTTGAGCTGATTGATATTGGGCTTTAGATGGCCCGTGATATGCACCCGAAACTATATCAGTTAGTCCAAATAGAGCACTATTTATGCCCGTGGTAACGGCTGGCAACGACGAACTCTTACCTGAGAGTTTAGCTAACAAGTCTTCGTTATGCAGAATCTTTTCTCGCAGTGCTTCGGCTTGGTGAACGCGTACAGGTGTAGCTACTACTTGTAATGACATTAGTTCATTATCTTCAAGTTTGGTCATAGCGCCAGTGAGGTAGGCTATTGGATCATGGCTTTCTAGAAGGTCATGTCCTTGCAGTGGAAACGCAAAGTGCCGTGCTTGTTTAAAAGACAGGATACGACTGTGTTTGGCTTTTGCAGGTAAGTAGTCATCAACGGTCTTTACTTTGGCATCAGGTAGATACGCCACAATGGATTGTTTAATTGTCTCTGCTTTATCGCTCGCAACGCGAATAATGAAGCGTATACCTTCTTTTCGAGTTGAGACAATTTCCATAGAGAATACATCTACTTGGCCAAGTAATCGTTCGTACCATAGTTTTGAAGTCCCTAAGCCATGGAGTGCTATGAATAGTCTGCTCGTAGCCTCTGGCACACGATCAGTTCTTGCCGGTGGGGTGATCTCTAGGTAGGATACATTCTGTCGTAGCTGGCGAAGCAGATTATAGACTTTGCGAGCCAGCCACGCTGCAATAGCTAGAACAACAATCAGCACAAATACTTTTGCAATGACCGGCAAGACTTTAGAAAGTGTATCAATGAGACTGGTTATATTCATGGCTACGGATTCTTCTCTGGTACACCAACCATAAAGGTGCGTGGATTTGTAGGGATGCCGAATACTCTGATTTCAAAGTGCAGATGGTTTCCAGTCACAGTGCCAGTCTTACCCTCTAGGCCAATTACATCACCCGGCTGAACATCTTTGTCTTTGGACGTTCGTATTTCAGATAAGTGTCCATAAATAGAAACAACGTTGCGGCCATGATCAACGACGACGTAATTGCCGTAGCCACTATTGTCGGTGTCATAAACGGTCTTAACAACTTTACCTTTCATGAACGGCGTTATCGGATCGCCAGGATCACCTCGTTCGTTAGCGATATCGATGCCAGTGTGTGGGCCAAGCCCCATCAGTCTTCGCCATAGATCGTGTGAACCAAACTCGTCCGATATGTAGCCGCGAACTGGCCAGACGGTTGAGGCTTCAAACTCAGCAACAATCGTACCGTTTGCATCTTTGATCTCAATTTTATGAGTGACTGGGTTAACACCCACCAAAGCGTTGGCGACTTCTGTAATACCAGCGTTGGCAATCACCACCACAGCAAAAATTGGCAAGATGAATAGTATGGCGAACGTGATACCAATGATCTTTAGTTCGGTTTTACAAGATTTAACAACTTTCCAGAGAAAGTTCATAGGTGATAGAGTTCCGCGGGATTAGTAGTAATGAGAGGATGTTCTTTGTCTGAAGCCACCACCTTAACAGCCACATGATGCTGATCGGCAATAATGAGGGCTTCACCTTTATCGCAGGTTAGCAAGAAATTTTCTTCGTATTCACTTAAGTGAAACTCCGAGACCACATTCTTGATGGTTGTGGTATCTTGGCGCATTAAAATCCTCAAGCTACTTTGAGAAGCAATAGCACGGCCATAGTCGTTCTTCAAGAAGTCGTTAGCTTGCTGAGAAATGATCGAAACGCCAAGGTAATACTTACGTGCTCGACGCACTAGCCCAGAAACAAATCTTGCAGATTCTTCGTGTTCTAGGAGCAACCAACCCTCATCAATCACGAGTAGTCGCTTTTCTGGCTTTGCTTTTACCTGATTAGCCACAAAGTTTGAGATGATCATCATCATGATTTGGCGTAATGATTCCGGCAAGTCTTTAATGTCGAAGATCACCAGACGATTTTCGAGCTTAATGTTCGTTTGCGCATTAAACACATCAGCCAATGAACCACTGATATACTTCTCCAAGCGATCACACAGTTTCAATTGCCCGAGTGCGTGCAATTCTTTGTAGAGGTCTTCTAAAAGCGGTGCTGTTTTCTTAGTGGTTTTATAGATTTTTAGAATAGCCTTATCAACTGCTGCTTTCTCGCGTGGGCTTAACCCCTCGGCCATCAAGGAGATAACTTCAATCAAGTCCTGGGTGTGCTCAGACAGATCTTTTCTGTTTCTATATGTAGCGGACAAATCAAACGGATTAATCTTCTCTTTGGACTTAGCAGATAGTTTGATGTAGGTTCCATTTACCGATTCGCTGAGGCGTTTGTATTCGCGTTCTGGATCAATAACGATAACTTTAGTGCCCTGCATCAACTGTCGTAGTATTTCTACTTTGGTAGCGTAGCTTTTTCCAGAGCCTGACTGCGCAAAGACGATGCTGTTAGCGTTATTGAGGCCGAAACGATCTAAGATTACTAGCGAGTTATTTGATTTGTTGACACCGTAAAGAATGCCCGATTCCTGCACCAACTCGGAACTCATGAACGGAAACGTCAAAGCTGCGGAGGAACTATCCAGGTTGCGTTTCTGGTTCAGGATATCTTGAGCCCGAGGCAATATAGACTGCAGGGCTTCGAGTTGTTGATAGCGAGCGGTCTTCATGTAGAACAAGCGTGCTGATAAAACTGTTTCCAGCAATTTAGTTGTCTTATCCAACTCTGTAAGCGAGTCGGCAGACAATGTCACGTAAATTGAGACCTGAAACAGTTTTTCCTGCCCGCGCAAGATTTTGTCTCGCAAGGCAGTTGCAGACTCCAGTGGGTCGGTAACTTCTGGGCCAATGATCTTACCAACGCGCATCATGGCTCGTTTGGTTGATTCAAGCTCGGTAATTTTGCGGTGTAGTTTTGGCAGGGCTTGGGTCGCGTCAACACTACTGATGTGGTAGCTCAGGTCAGCGTTATGGTTGAAGTTTACGAGGTTATTTAACCAACCGGAACTCGCAACAAATGGATAACCAGATATAAACAGCACACGAGTGTAGCGTCCATCAATGCAGAGATGGTCGGCTTGTTCTTCCAGGCCAGCATAGGACATAAGATCCATAGCGTCTTGTTCACCAAGTAGTAGTTTCAGCTCTTTTGGTCGTTCGTCGCGCTGTTTCTTCCATTTTCCAATCGTACTGTTGGGAGCAACTATATTATTAAGCTTTGGCAACTTTGGTTTTGGTAGATTAGGGACTTTTACTTTCATAGATAACTCCTGTTGAGTAAGTCTAATGTTTGATCGGTAATAGGTTGGCGTTTCGCCTGGCCAGGATTGTAGAAGCTATAGAATAGATCAAGTACTTCGAGGCTGGTAAGCACCGTACTGTGCATACCCATGCGAGCCAGACCTTTCGCGATGATATCTGCGTTGAGGTGTAACTGTTCTTTGATGGCATCAAATTCGTCTTTGCCTGAAGCGGGGATTACAATGTAAAACGTTCGGGCTAAGATCTTGTTGGTTTTAATGAGGCTTTTAACAAAGGTGGTGTAGTTATTTAGCTGCTCTTTGTAGATTGTTTCTTTCTCATCTTTCATGCGATTGGTGAACTCAGCGATGTATTTGTCCATGTCCATTTCTCGAATACGTACGACAATTTGTATGTCGCACCCGAGTGAGTTAAGAAAGCTTTGGTATGTTTCAATCAGCGCATCTTGCTCGGCTTCACTTTTCAGTTCAAAGTTGATAGAAGAAATAGACAGCACCATACGATACTGATTGCCTGGCAGTAGTAAGATACCGTCACGAGCACCTTTAATAGCAATCTGGACGCGGCTGCTAACTTTTTTATTTGATTTCTGTAATGCGAACACTTAAGGCTCCTTTCTTGTCGGTTTGGAATGTTAATCGTGCTCTTGGGTCAGCCACCACGGTTTCAAGTTGGACGACTTGCGGTAGCGGGATTTCAAACTTCGGTTTCATAGTGATTTCTTCTGGTTGGTCGGCTTTCTTTGTCTTTGTTTCTTCTTGGGATTTCTTCGGTATGTCGCGTAAATAGCTCTGGTTTTTGTTGAAGACGTAATAGCGTGGTCGCAAGTTATAGCGCAGCATCGTGCCAATCCATAAGGCCAGAATCCTACCTCGCACACGAATTGCGAGTGAGGCAAAGATTAACATCACGACGATACAAAGCAGTATCTTCGGTATCGAAAACTTCATTCCTGGCGGCACCAGAATGTATAGAGCAAAGCCCGTAAACACAGAGGCTGCTAGTAGCAGTAGCTGGGCTAGGTTGAGGTTACCAGCAATTTTATCTTCAACAGTGGTGACTTGGGCAGGTACGGTGGTGGATTTCATTTGCTTGTCGCTTTCGCCGTTTTGATCCTGGTGGTCATGTAACTGACGCTGGTCATAAATTGGCTACCAAGCTTGCGCATAGCTTTTGGCCCCATACTGACGTAGCTCAATTGATTCATGAGTCCTTGAGTCTTGAGTAGCGCAACCAAAGTGGCGCAGCCAACAATTGTGGCCATGAGAGGGTTGAGAGACTTATCAGGGCTACCCGCCACCATTCCGCCAAAGATTGAGGCCGCTAGAAGCAAAATGATCACATGGACAAAGAGTACAAAGATTGTGACGACGTAAGTTTTAATAGCTGTTACTGCAAAATCTTTAAAGCCTGGTAGGAGCCAGATCAGAATGATGAGTGGAGACAATACTGCACCAATGTACAGGGTTACTAGTCGAGTCACGTAGTAGACCATCAATATTACGGCAAGCACCAAAAAAGCCACCATAATGAGCAGCGACACTAAGCCCATGCCTGCCGAGAGCGAAGTAACCTCGGACAAAGCTTTCCATACTGATTGGCCTGGGAACGCGGCGTTAATAGCCGTGATTAATGCGTTAGACAGGCTTATCACCATATCAATCCAAAAGATCGATGTATTGATCAGTAAGAATGCAACAGCCAGCTGAGGTAAAAGATGCTTAAACTCAATTTCATCCAAGCCAAGTGCCGCAAAGCTCATAATGTGAAAGCCAAGTAGTGCAACGACTAACACGAATAGTGCGTCTGCAATACCAACAACCGCTAGCCACAAGTTAAAGACACTGGAGTTCACGGCCATGAGTGGAGTTGCTTTCGTAAAGTAATCCAGTGCAGCAATGAATGGCTTAGCGGCTTGTTCAAGTAAATGTTGAAGCAAGCCAGTAATGGCCTTGATGAGTACATCAACCAGTCCCGGCGAAGTATCGGCAGGGTTAACCTGCGTTAGTGCTGGAAGTTGTTCGACGCCGTTACCGCCTGCACTGTGGTAGGCACTCAGTAGAATTGCAGTAAACGTTCCCGCCGCGATCACAATAACAAGACCAATCAAGGCGTTACGGATTACTCGCTTCGCGTGGTCGAGCTTATCCGGCTTACCAGCACTGGTCATGTAGTGGATGCCGCCGACAACTAGGAAGAATGTACAGACTATTACCGCAAGTCCGCCAAGTGTGACTAACAATGGAGCCAAGTAGCCTTTAATAGACTGGCTGGCTGCAGACGCGTCAGCCACCAGGTTTAAGTGGGTGGCTAAGCGTCCGAGCATTCGGGCTTAACCTCCGAATGCCTTATGGGCGAGATCCGCCACAATATTACTGAGCACAAAGGCACCGATAGTAATAGCCAATCCTATGGCTGAATACATCAGAGTACGTTTAGCTTTGTCGAGGTGTTCCGGATTACCAGAGCTTGTAATGTAGCTAAAGCCGCCGATAACGAAAAAACCGGTCGCGATTAGACCGGCCAGTCCAGCGACAACTTGAATAATACTTCTAATAAAACTCTCCACCTGGCCAACATCACCGCTGGCCGCAAAAGCAGTCTGGGTAAGCACGAACGGCACCCCGATAGACACATAGAGTGCTAAGAGTTTAAGTTTTGTGCGGTTCAACATCGCTTACCTCCTTATGCCAGAATATATAACACAACACTTGCATTATATGCAAGTTATTTCTTAATAGCTTAAGCGTTATGGGGTGAACTCAAAAGTAATATGGTGGGTTCAAAGCGTATCAAGGTGTACTATATTGTTATGAAAAATCAAGACCCAGTTTTGGAGGTGCTTGAAAAACTCAAGCGAGCCTCACCTGAAAGTATGAAGCAGCTAATTGAAGCATATAAGGCTAATGGCGTCGAGGCGCTTGATGAGTGCTGGAAGAAAATACTTAGAGAGACGATTGATGCGAATAAGTAGAATATCAGCCCAGGCATTTAGGGGTTTCCCTGGTCTTGTTCACTTCAGTTTAAGTGAAGCAATAACAGTTATATTTGCTCCAAACGGTTCCGGTAAAACATCATTGTCGGAAGCTTTTGAGTGGACTCTTTACGGAGAAGTTGCTCGTAAACTTCGCTCAAAAACACCGGGAGAATTTGGACAAGAATTCCTACGTTCTGCACACGCCGACTCGAACGATGAAACTTGGGCAGAGGTTGAACTTATTAAAGACGATGGCAAAAAGATCACCGTAAAACGCACTATGAATAAAGGCGGGGAAACAGTCTTAACAGTAGACGGTAGAAAGATCAATGATGTTACTGAAATTGCTATTGAAACTGGTCTCTCATTCCGCCCATGTCTTGGGCAGTCCGAGATCAAGGCCTTCATTGATACCGAGCCAAAAGAGCGCTGGAAACAAATAAGCGCGATTCTTGGCTTAGGAGGCTTTGAGGTCGTAAGAGATAAACTCATGAAACTTAAAACGGATACCGACAAGAATCTAGATGTTATGCAAGTACGGGAGTCAGCAAGGCGCGCCGTAGCACCTCTTATTCCTGTAGGTAGCGATCCCCTAGGCCAAGAACCTACTGCACTCTTGCGAAGCTTGCGTGAAGAAATGAACCTGCAAGAAAGCTCAGGATGGCCAGAAGTCATAGTACTCGCGGAAAAGAAAATCACAGCATTACTGAGTATGGATAAAAAACCTGCGAGCTTAGAACAGATGATAGCGGGCCCAGAAGAAATTGAACTTGATGGCCTAGATGCCGAAGTTACAAGAATTAACGACGGGCTTGAGAGTCACCGTGCATGGCACGATGCAAATAAGAGGAAAAAATTTGTAGAACTCGGCCTAAAGATTACTGTCCTGCCTGAGTGCCCTTATTGTGAAGAAAAAACCATCACAAATGAAAAGGTTACGAAGCTGCAAAAATACGTTGAGAACGGTGAGAAAGAGCCACCAGAACTAAACGCTCAATTTTCTCAAGTCATTGCTGGATTTCAAGTTATAAAGACTGCCCCGTTGAATTCTGCTGTCCTAGGCTCATTAATAGATGCCCTATCTGATGTCCCTGAAATTGTTACAGAACTGGAAGCTCTACCTGCTATCCAAAAATCATTAAACGATCAACTCACTAGCCTGGGAAGCCAAGCCAGAGGCTATCTAACGGCAACTCATAGTCAGGATAAAACGCCTATTGAAGATGTTAAGAAGCTTGGATCGGAATTACTCAATAACGCCAAGAAACTTGCAAGTGAGTATGCTACTTTTCGCAAAGACATTCAGAAAACCCGAGAACGTATTCAAGCAAAGTTTAAAGGCCTTTCCACTGAGGAGCGTGCGAGTCTTGAGAGACACCAAGCAATTAAGCGTCTTGCTACTGATATAAAGTATGTTCAACAAGCTTGGGAAATTAGTAAACGCCAAGCTGAGCTTGATGCGTTTGTAAGGTCATTTGAGCAAGGAGAGAAGGATACGGTTCAGGGTCTTGAAAAAGAACTTGCCGATGATGTTAAAAACTATCTTGAACAACTTAGTAGCTCCAAATCTCTAAAATTTGAAAGATTCAAAATTAAGCCTGGCGTACGTAGACAAGCGGTTCTTGAAGCTACAGCCTATAACGTACCTGTCAATCCTACATCCATGTTTAGTGAAGCTCAAGGAAACTGTTTGGGTTTAAGTCTGTACTTCTCTCAGCGGGTAAATAGAAATCCCGGATGGAAAAGTATTATTCTTGATGATCCAGTTCAGTCAATGGACGATGACCACAAAGGTAATCTTATAACCCTGTTGAGCACATTGGATCAAACTCATCAGATAGTTGTTTTCACACATGACCGATCTTTTAAAAACAGTATAGCGTCACAATTTACGCACCACTCTAAATATCTCGAGTATGAGATCGTCAAAACTGATAAAAGTCCTGTTCCCGAAATAAGAGAACAGCTCCAGCGATTTGATCAACTATTGAATTATGCAAACATTTGTGCAGATGGACCTAGCGTACAACGTGAAACTGGTTTCAATACGCTTCGTAAGGCTATCGAAAGTTTGGTCAAGGGTATAGCTATAAAGAACAAAGTCACTCTTACTAAGGGCGGTGACCTGGAACAACATATTAAAGACCTGCTCAATAATCCGCTTAATGCTACCGACGCGGGCACAATACAGAGAGTAAGACATGATTGCAACCCTGGTAGCCATGATTCCGGGGCGTCAACAGCACCCGGAATTATAAAAGGCTTCATTGGTAATCTTGAAGCAATTAAAAAATCATATCTTTCATAAAGATATGGGATAATTAGAATGAGTATGACTGATAAAATCATTAAGCAAATTGCCAAGCGAATAAAGCAAGTTAGACTTGAAAAAGGCCTGACTCAGACTGAAGTAGCTGAAAAGGCTGGCATCAGCACTAATTATTACGCACGCGTAGAGCGAGGTGAGGTATCAGCCTCAATTGAAGTATTCGAGAAGATAACAAAAGCTCTAAAGATTAAATCTTCCGAGATTTTACCGTTCTAGCTTAGCTTTTCTTTTTGCCGTTCGTGATTTCTTGGTACATTGCCTCTACTAAGTCCTCATGGGTTGCATTTGGGTTTTCGTGAACGAGTAAGTGAGCTTTTGCCTGCATATACTCAAGAATATCAATCGCCATTTCCGGTGTAGCATTCTCTGGATGAACCCGTTTTAGTTGATTCAAAACAGTATCAATGTCTTTTTCATTAATCTCGTAGTCACTCATAATACCTCCATTCTACCAATAGAACCGTTTTAGCCCCAAGAACTTAATCATTTGTTTAGTAAGTTGTTCGGACTCAATGCGCCGCATAAACTCACAACTATTACCCTGAGAGAGAATATTCAGACTTCCTTCCCAAAGAATTCGCTCATCTATAACCGCCGTTTTGCGGTGCAGGTAATTATTAAAAAACTTAACTTTTACACCCATGTTTTTTAATGATTTAGCCACTAGCCATGCCTGAATTCTTAAAAGTTCGTCATGGTGGCCAGGATAACGAGTATTAACTCGAACTTTGACACCTTTTTTGACAAGCTTTCGCAATACAGGTGCTAAAACAGCTAGTCTGCTAGTTGTCATATAAGGACTTTCGATAATTACTTCCTTTTTGGCATGTTTTAGATCACGGAGAAATGAACCATAGAAAGTCTGATCATTATAGAGTCCAGAAGTTAATAAGTCTTTGGGTGGCATTTTACGAAATTTAAACACCGTCCACCTCCAAACCTAATTCATTCAGCTTCTCGTAGATTCGGAGTAAACTAGGGTAAAGCTGGTTCCACCTACGGGACACGTAGCCAGCCAAACGCAACACTAGAATTTCAGACCCATGTCCCTAATTCCAATGTGGCGTATGGAAAATATGCGCCCAAATACCATAAAAGATATTAGTCGAATCACGAGTCGTATTAACGATGGTAATTTTGATAGAAGAGTAATTGCCCTCCTCTTAATTAAGCTCAGGACTCTTTATGGGGCGGAATCTAAGCTAGCTGATATTGCCGACTATGTCGCACATGACTATCGAAATCGTGGTGAATCTTATAAGCTGGCCGAGACTCTTATGAAAGCAGTTGGCAACTTCATGACACCTACCACTGACGGAGCGCATGTGCTTGTTGTGCCAAACAACAGTGAAGTGGTCACCCAAAAGGAAATGTGTCTGGAACTCTACGAACTTCTTTTGCCATTCGGTGCAGATAAAGCTAAATTTCATTCAAGAAGCTTCAGAATAATGTGTTGTATATTAGAAAACGTCGAAGATGCCGTTATGTACGTAAAACAAAAGCATAAACCCTACCTTACCGAATGCAATGTTTCTTCAATAAGACTTCACGAAAGCGGTGTTAAGTACTTAACATTCAAAACTAAGGTCATTGGAGACTCCAACGACGGCAGTGTAAAGATGGCAGGATCATCAGTCGCTCGGCTTTTTCTACAGGCAGTACCAGATGGTATTGATCCATATAATATGGGAATGGAATTATCGACAGGTGGTTAATTTAGATACTTTCGTTGGATTTTAGCTACGCTTTAGATTGAGCAGCTTGAGTAGTGCGGTAATATTATGAATTCATACTCGGGACTAGGCCCATATATACAGCCAAGATACTTGAACTAAAGTCCAGTAAGCATTGATGCTACTGGGCTTTTGTTATACTGAATCCATGCCTAAAATAGCCGTTCTGGATTATCGTATTTTGCCAGAAACGAAAGAAGAACTGCAAGCTCTTGCGAGTAACATTATCGATTTTCCGACTGAGCGTTGTCCTGTCGCTGAACGCATTGCTAGAACAGGTGATGCAGATGTCGCACTTGTTACTCCCTGGGATATCATTGATGCAAAGTACTTAGATTCATGCCCGAATCTTAGATATATTGGACTTTGCGGCACCTCAACGCACAATATTGACCTAGAAGAACTAAAAAAGCGCGGAATACAGTTCAGCAACATTGTATGGGCCGATAAAAAAGCTGTGGCAGAATTTTATTTCATGCATCTGGTATCGCTTTTCAGGGGAAGCCATGGGTATGCATGGAAATACCACGAAGCTCACGAGTTAGCCAATAAGACGCTCGGGATCATTGGCCTGGGGCATGTCGGTCAAGCCATAGCCAACTTGGCCCTGGCTTATGGCATGAATGCATTTTACTTTGGCCCAAACCGCAAGCCGGACTGGGAAGACCGTGGCGTATTATATCTTGATAAGTCTAAACTACTTCAAGAATCTGACATTGTTGTGCTCTGTAGCCCAACCAATATAGAGGTACTCGGTCCAAAAGAATTTAGCGACATGAAAGAGCGAGCTGTTTTAGTACAAGCGTGTGGAGGTAGCCCATTTGATAAGCAAAGTTTTTATGAATGGATGAAACAAGATGGCAATTTTTCTATATTCGAAATGTCTGCAAATGAGCAAAACTATCATCTTTACAAAGAGATCCCAAGAGTCATTTTTTCTACTCAAGTGGCTGGTGACACTTACGAGTCGAATTTTAGACGCGGCGAGAAAGCTTTAGCAAACCTTAAAGACTACCTGGCTAATAGCCTTTAGGCTTCAGACCGCGACGCTCAGCCAAGCCTTTCAATATTATTGATTTATGAGCGATTACATTGTATTATTTATCGCATGACAGATGCACCCGAAAACAGTGGTGAGAGACAGCCCCATGTAGAGGCAGGCAAGCTTAATGAACTGGCCGGTTCTATTGAGCAAATTGCCACGAATGGCATGACCATTGGCGCTGAAGCCGCAGCCACACAAGAACAACTACGTACTTTTCGTGAATCAGGCTTATCTAGCTATGGCGACTCATTGCTTACAGATGATCAGCTGCTCAATCAACGCCTGCTAACTATTGGCAAGGACTCTATGGAAATAGGCGCAATCTTTCCTGTTGACCACCTACTTCCTCTTGGGCGAAACTTCGTTTCTCGTACTGGCGGCAGACTATTGGGCGCTTTACCTGAAGGTGCAGAGAATTTGGGCCAATTTCACATTAAGCAAGGTGGGCGTATAAGAAAGTTTGCACAACAATTGCGTGCTGTCTCAGAAATGCTTCCCGAACCACCAGAAGATGTTACTGCGTTACCCGTTCCTGACATAACACAACACCCTGTTGAAGTTAGCCAAGGAAAAGCTACCGGCCGTGACATAGAACTGTACTTTGGCAGACGGTTTGCAGATCTCGTTACATATTTTAAACACCCGCAAGTACAGGCGGCGCTTACGCAGCTCCGTGAGGAGTGGCCTGTAGAAGACAACATAATTGCTATTAGTTTTATAGACATGGATGAACCGTGGGAGCAGGCATTTACTGCATTGGGAACCACTTGTAACCCAGAAAGCATGAGTGCGCACAAGGCTGCCAGTGTGCTCCTTGAAGCAATTGATAGTTGGATACGAGACCCATCTGGCACAGTTATGAGTAAAATAACACCGGATGATAGTAATCCGAACCGGCTTGCGATCAGTCAATCGACACGCTTAAAACTGGTTGGTTTTAGGTCTTTGAATAGCTTGTATCAAGATGGTGCTGTCCGTGCGGCTGAGTACGAGGGAGGCCTTGAAGAAGCGTTAAGCACCCAGATAGAACTCTATGAACAAAGAGTCAGAGAAGCATTGGTTCGGAAGAAAGAATTTACCTCCGTGCTGCTTGCAACAGAGAATGAGACCCAGGAACAATTGCTTGAACGGCTTGCACTTGAAGCTCGCGTCGATGCAGCAATCGGAGCTATATTAGACGCCAAACCGCCACGCGCAAAAATAAAGCCCGCAGATGGTCTTGAGCAATCTGATATTATCACCGCCCGTCGGCGTGTGCTTCATGAGTACATCGGTATGCTCGCTGCAAGCCAACAGGAAGCTACGCGCAATGAGGCAATGACTGAAACATTAACTGAGCTCGGCGCACTTCGCTTCAAGTATAGCCTTTCCCGCGCAAACTTTAGAGCTCATGCAGATCCTAATCTTGACCACACTCGAAATCTAGTGAATGGGTTCACAGGTATACTGATGGGCCGACAGTTGACCAACCCAGTTTCTAAAGAATTTGCCCGAGACTTTCTATCCACTATGTATAAAATTGCAGATGATCTAACCCATCGTGATGCCCGCGAAGTGTTCGATGAACTGCTATTGGACGTAGAACGAGAAGATTGGTTGACTGAACGCCTTGGTGGTTTTGGCGAAGGAGCGTTGCTTGCAGATAGTGGGAGTAGTTTGCGTGAAAGACTAAGCTGGTATGTGGCTAACGAACTGCAACTCTCTGGTACTATGCTGCGCGTTTTACCAGAGTATGTATCCCGAGTGTTGAGTGCATTCGATGAATATTGGAATAGTCTAGATCCAGACCATGAAACACCAGCCGCAAACAACGACTCAACCTCGTTGGTTAACTACGATCGTGCACAAGAGATACTTGGCTCCTTAATTGAGCTCGACTTTAGATTATTTCCCCCTGATACTAGTTTTGAGATACTAAAGGATGAGTTAATAGAACATGTTGGGAAGGGCACCAAACGAGCGGAACGCATCCAGTGGCGGAAATTAGAGAACTTAGTTCTTTTATACGATTATTACGGTGAAATGGAAGGCGTTACGGTGAATTTGTATCGTGCATTGCCAGGCTCGCTGAAGCAAAGTTTCCCCTATTACGTACTTGAACTTGCTATCAAGCAGCCTAACGGGGCTAGCCGTCGAGTTGCAATTGGCGAGAACCCTACTAGAGACAATGCAACCTATGTCATGAAAGAGGACGATCAAAACTGGCAGACAGTGTTTGGCTTCACTAAACCCGAAGCTCGACAGAAGGGCGCTTCTCGAATTTGGCATTCGCGTGATCCTAAGTTACAAGAACAGCACTTTACAAAAATTATTGATCATGTCGCTCAGTTTGATCCTGTGCTGCTCGCTTTTGAATTATCATCAGGCACAAAGTAAGACGGTTAGAGATTATGGTCACAAGACTCACTGCGCTCGGTTTCATAACCTGACGTACAGCCGAGTTATGCACAAAATGTGATAAGGCATTGCTTATTATTGGTACAATGATCTTATGAATACCGCCATCAAAGAATATAATCAGTCTCAAAGTCCTGACCGAAAAACTATATGCGAATTGCTTGCTAAGGAGATTGCCGATGGCTTGCCAGAAGCTACGAGTAAAATCTGGCACGGTGCACCCGTGTGGTTTATAAACGACAACCCGATTGTAGGTTATGACGTACTAAAAGATTGCGTCAGGCTATTGTTCTGGAGCGGTCAATCGTTTAACGAACCCGGGTTAAAAAACGAAGGCAACTTTAAAGCTGCTGAAGCCCGCTACACAAGTCCCGAACAGGTAAGCGCAGAGGATCTTGCAAAATGGCTCAAGAAATCTAGGGAAATTCAGTGGGACTACAAGAATATCGTCAAGCGCAAAGGGGTACTAGAAAAAATTGGCCGAAATGACTGACGGAATCGAAATTGACGGTAATTTACTTGTTCCACGTGACACTATGTTCATTCGTTCGCCAGAAGGATACACGACCATTGAAAGAGTGCCTGGAGTAACACCAGACGCAGTACGTCAAGTCAGCGAACTTATGATTGAAGCCGCCAACGCCCAAGAAGAGTAAATACGTACGCTTATTTCATCAGACTATCTCGGTACAGTCATCTCAGCAAAACAAGACCTGAGGGCATCTTGACTTGATACAAATTTATGAGGCAACAAATTGGAGACATTTTATAGAGGCTACCAACAGATGCAGATTACTACTTAATTGTGGGAAAGGGTAACGCGACCAATATTTGCAGCACGTGGGTTTTTAACCATTCTGTGACCTTTATGCGGGACATCTATGTTGCCACGATTGTGTCGTCGGACATAGGTGTGACCTTCAGGAATTTCTTGCCCGAACTCTTCTAGACACAATGCGCGCGCTTTGGGGCTGGCGCTATACCCAGGGGGGAGCCGACGAAGATGATCGATAACATCGTGCTTTGCCATATCGCGGTGTTGACCCGTTTGCTGGCCGTCTTCGTCTTGTAGTGCTTGATTGATGTCTGGACCAAGCACATTCAGTGCTCGTGTTCGTGCCAACAATAACCTACGCAACTTGTCGACTAGTTGTGGCTGGCCAGGCTCCGACTCGATGCGTGTCGCCTCTTCATCTGCTAGAGCAACAATATAGGCGGGTACAGTTAAGTCAAAATTCTGTGCTAGGAGCATTGATGTAAGTAATGTTGCTTGTGCGCCAAGACCTAAGCTGTCTGCGAAATCTTCTAGATACGCCCCTAGAAACGTAATGCGAGCACTCTTATAGATGATCACATCCGTATGGTGCGCTTCATTATGATCCAGGTCTTCAACAACGATTCGTTTCGAGTGCCCACCTCGATTCTGGTATGAAGACGCAAACTCAAACCGAGCATTACTACTCGTAATATCAACACCAGGGTATAGCTGAACCGCCGTCATATCGGCTGCCGAGTTTCGACCCAGCAAGGTACCATTAACAACTTCTCTATCTATAAACAAGCTACGAATATCCGTACTTTCTAAGCGGCCAACCGCAGGTTTGGGCCCGTAGGTTCGAAGCGCCTGTGCGGATTGACCCATGGCTTCGTTCTGTCTTTTTAACATTTCTACATCAGGGGCGCTTATTTCGGGAAGCCCTGCAAGAACATCGCGGAGTACAAGACAGTTGGTTATCGCTTCTGCAGCAACATGTACTTTTGCCCACGACCATGACTCTAGGTTTGGTGCATAGCTTATTTTACTGAACGCTTGGTCGCTGATTGTGCGTGTAAAGTCTGATAGTTCGCGTCCAAAGCTGTCGGCATTGGTTGCTATCAGTCCTCTAGCTGCATCGCTAATAAGCGTTGTGGTAAAAGCATTTATAAAGTGTGCGGAGGTATCCGAGCCAACAGCATTCATTTTTACGATGTCGAGCACTCGAGCCACCCGCACACCAGCAGAACACAAGGCAACGACAGTACCACGGGGGTCATGACGATCATAACCACGCTCCTCTCGTGCTTGATTGATGCCATGCTCCAATAACTTCCAAAGGCCGTCTCTCACGCCTTGATTGTCGCGAATTACTTGCGTATACGTCTCTGGGCCTGCTGCTGTCCCCGCCGCTATCATTTTTGCTGCTGCACCAATATCTATAAATTCGTGCGCTGTAGCAAGTTCAGCATCAAAGTCACCTTGTGCAAGGGCTGTGACCTCTCGGCGCATTTCATTGGTATAGTATTTATCGGGAATACCGGTAAATTGTTCGTTACTGCCATCCATAAGTTATCTATTATAGCATCTTTGTGTCATAAAAGCAATACCATTGGAGCGCTATTGCATATAATTTCTTTTTATGTTAATATAAGCTCATGGAAAGAGGCAATAACCCCAGTTATATAGATCTAAAGAATGGCATTGTTCGAGCAGTTGGCAGTCTTACCTTAGCGGTAGGATTTGGCGCTCTAACTGCAGGTACTATTCTACACACGTCAGATATGAATGATGCGGCACAAGCAGCTGCAGCGTATGACAGCAGAGCAGCTGCAATTGATTACCAAATACAGCTTGGTGAGTACCCTTCAGATCAAGAAGTTGCGTTGCGCAGGGAAGGTGATGAACTCACCCTGAGAGCGGACAGCGCCCTAAAGAGCGCCGAAAGCGCTCAAGAGGGTGCAATGTTATCTCTTATCGGAGGAGCAGGACTGTGCATTGCTGGAGCGTATATAGCAAGTACTCCGCGCGATTAAATCACAATAATACATAAATTTAGCTACGTATGGCGAACCATGGCCTTACCCAGCGAACAACAAAAATGAGTAATTCGCGGAATGGCTAGACGAAATGCTATCTTGCTTTGTTAGAGCGTACTGTTTCTTAACGGCAGGAAACCATACTACACATTTAGTAGCGATAGGGAACTAGTTGTTGCTCTTTTTCAGCTTACGTCGTCTATAGGCAAAACGACCAATAACTGCTACACCAGCCACGCAGGCCACCCCAAGAAACATATAAACTGGAGGGTATTGACGGCGAGGTTCCAACCCCATAACAGGCAAGCTGCTATCAGCATTGTTTGGGCTTACCGTATTCTTGGCGAGGGCTTCGGAATCATTCAGGCTGGCTGTTGGGGCATTCTTGGAATTTTGTGGTGTAGTCGGTTTTGCGCCTATAGTACCACCAACGTTTGGGTTCGTAACCACCGATTTGTTATCAAAATTTATGCGGAAGGCAAATATTCCGTCTCCCTCATTAAATGAATTATAATTTTGTGTAGCTGTAAAAACGATAGATTGACCGCTATTGCTAGACAGCTCATCGTGAAAGTACAAAATCGATGGAAATTTGGATGTTGTGTCGGTATAGGCGAGCTTTGGAGCACTCCATGGGCCTTGTATTTCATCGGCAGTCCGTAAGGTAAGGTCTCGGCTGAACGCCGGAGCAGAGAGCATAAGGAACTTTTGCGAATATGCGTTCCAGGTAATTGCCATGGTGCTCGGAGAACCAGGAATACTATACGCAGCACGCCCAATATTTTTTTGCCATGTACTACCGTCCCAAAAATCATATGCCGAACGAATGACCATTTGGCTTTTTTGAACGCGAGCGACCGCGCAGTCCGATACAAAGCCATTCTGGCGGCAGTCCTGCAAATACACAAACGAACCGCGTACTGCCGTCGGCCGAAACTGAGCATCGTTCTCGGAAAAGACCGATTCGTTGACTATACGGGCAGCAGATGAATTAGTGCTGACGGATGCGATTCCGATTCCTTTTTTTACCAATGTGGTAGGATTTGGCGAAGATTTTAAACGCAAATAGTATATATAGGCCGTATTTTCGTCAATATTAATTGCCTGAGTTGGCCATATAACATACCGGTCGTTCGGATCAGTACTGGCCGCATTATATGCGGCCTCTTTGGTATTAAACGGTATAAACTGGCTCGGTGCTCCCTTAGCATCCAGCGGTTCCGACAAGCGATACGGCTGTGTAGTATCGGCCCATGCTGCAGTATTCGAGCGACCATTCGTGCCGTCAAAACTTTTTTCAGTAAACAACGTGTCCCCAAATAGCCATAATATTTTGTTGCCCAGACGAACAGATGAACCGCCATCGCGAAACAGAGGTTGCGGAGCAGTGGTGTTCTTGACTGCAGAAAGCCTATCGACACTCCGAATACTTGTAGGACCTTCCGCAAAAGATAACCCCAACCGCACCAAACCGAAAGTACATAGTGCGAAGAGCACAATAACTCGGCCTCGGGTAACAATTTTTTTGTTTTTTTGTCTTGAAGCCATTATGACTCTATTCTATCACTTCGCAGTAACAGTGTTTTCGCGCAAAGTTTAGACAACTTGCTACTGAACGTTGTATGCAACGTACTGTTTATTTTTTGGCTGCAGTATAGTGACTCCGGATTTGAAACAAGAAGTATAAACCAACAGCGCTCCCTAGAAGCGTACTGAACAAACGACCTACACCACCGTAGTCATTAAAGAGCATGACTACACCGTGAACAAGATTAAGCAGCGCACCATAGAAGAGCAAATTCCAGCCTGCTTTTTTCTTTGCTTTTAGCGCAGGAAATGCCAGTAGATACAGCACACCCTCGATTGCAAGGAGGGCTATACCGAGCCATACCGCCAGGGTAAGGTTGCCTCGTGCTACATTTTCGCCACCATATATCTTAGAAAGGCTGTTACTTAGATCGATGAAACGATCCGCCACCCGCGCCAAATTCCACAAAGCGTATGCTGCCCACAGTGAAAGAACACCAATAAATAGCGTTATCCATGGCATGTATTCAACGATTGTTTTACGCGATTTTTCTGGTAGCTGAAACGGCAGATCTTTGACCGTCTTATCGAGCTTTGTCTCTAAACCATTGAGTTGTTTACTCATCTCTTTGCCTCCCATTATTTCTGATATCATCATAGACCTGCCATTTACGGCAAGCAAGTACATTTTGGTGGCCTAGAATACGAATAACACCGTACAATAGTAGAGTGAATAACTTTGAGACGACATACAAACAGTTAAATGCGCGGCAACGTGAAGCTGTAGATACTATAGATGGGCCCCTCCTCGTTATTGCCGGCCCCGGGACAGGTAAGACGCAGCTGCTGAGCGCGCGTGTGGCAAACATATTACAAAAAACTGATACCGACCCGTCTAGCATTCTATGCCTAACGTTCACCAATAAGGCGGCTAACAACATGCGCGAGCGGTTAATGAGTCTGGTGGGAAGTTCTGCGCAGCGAGTTGTGGTCAAAACGTTTCACGCATTTGCCGCAGAGATAATGAATCGCTACCCCGAGCATTTCTGGAATGGAGCAAATCTCGTCATTGCACCAGACGCTGTACAGCTAGAAGTGATTCAGTCGATCTTATCTAAACTACCGCTTGATAATCCGCTGGCTTTAAAGTTTGCTGGCCAGTTTACCGCAACTTCTGCTGTTCAGGATGGGTTAAAACTTGCAAAGGAAGCAGGCTTGACCCCCGAAAAACTTCGCTCGATCATTAACTACAATGTTGCCTACATCGACATGATAGAACCCGCGCTTGTCGACATGTTGAAGGCACCACTGAGCGCCAAGGCACTTGGTCAACTTCAAGACGCTATAGAGACATTGCTAGATCAAAAAACAGACACAGATACCGTGCCGCTGGTTTCGCTCGCAACCGTCATAAAAGAGGGGCTTGCTCTTGCACTGGAGAACGATACAGGATCGGGCAAAACAAAGCACACGGGGAAATGGAAAGCGCGTTGGGTGCAAAACCAGGATGGGAACAAAGGGATGTTCGATGAGCGCAAGCGAAATGCGTGGTGGCTTGCGCTATCGGGGGTATACGAGCAATATCGAGCAGCACTGCACAGTCGTGGCTATTATGATTATGCAGATATGCTCGTTGAGGTTATTTCACAGATGGAACAGCATGCAGACCTTCGGGCAAGTGTTCAGGAGCAATTTTTGTATGTACTGATAGATGAATTTCAGGATACAAATGCTGCCCAATTTCGTTTAGCACATCTAACGGCAGAACACTTCTCCGCGGGTGGTCGACCAAACCTTATGGCTGTAGGTGATGATGACCAGGCAATCTATAAATTTAATGGTGCAGAACTCAGCAACATGCTGTCATTCCAACGTACGTACCCATCTACAAAAGTACTCGTACTGGAAGAGAGCTACCGCTCGTCGCAGGCCATATTAGACACAGCACAAAAAGTTATAGAACAAGCAGAGAATCGATTAGTACATACCAAAAAAGAATTGACCAAGAATTTACGATCGGTTCGGCCGCCAAGAGAGGATGGCAAGATTGCCCACACCATTTATCCTTCACGGGCACAACAATTATATTCTGTGGCGATGACTGTAAAGAAAGAATTTAAGAACAGCCAGAAGACGATCGCCATTCTTGCTCGTGGGCACGATAGCTTACGCCAAATGGCCGGACAGTTACTAGAACAGGGCGTCCCTGTGCGCTATGAGCAGCAAAGCAACATATTGGAAGATGAAGCAGTCAAACATATCCTACTGATCTCACGCTGTGTTCAGTCGATTCAGGATGGCGATGCAAGCGCTACGAGCCACTATCTAAGCCAAATTCTTCGACACCCAATGTGGCGTATCAATCCAGACAAACTATGGGAAATTGCAGTTGAAAGTTACGAAAAAAGTGACTGGATGAGCACGCTATTACACAGCCAACAACCGGCTCTGCGGTCTATTGGAGAGTGGTTTATGCAGCTGGCGCAACTCGCTACGGCCGAGCCACTCCCTGTTTTTGTAGAGCATGTCATTGGACTTCGACAGATCATGGAGTTTGCCAGTCCTTTTCGAACATATTATTTTAATGGGCATCCTACTGCAAACAATTACATAAAGACACTGTCGGCGGTACATCTGCTGCGGAGCCTCGTTGAAGAGTTTACCAATGCCAGCAACCCCACTGTGGGAGCTTTTAATGAGTTCATTGACGTGCACATTGCGAATCACAAGATCATTGCTGATGAGACGCCATTTGTGAGTAACACACGCGCCGTACAGCTTCTTACGGTACATAAGGCGAAAGGCTTAGAGTTTGATACCGTTTACCTTATCGATGCAATAGATACAAACTGGAGACCGAGACTGAGCGGTCGAAAAACCCCAGGCAATCTACCATTACGACCTCCTCTGGACGATGCCGATGACTATGTACGTCTCCTATACGTAGCCAGTACACGGCCAAAGCAGTCACTCATAATTACAAGCTATTCACATGATGAAAAGGGAGAAGACGTATTGCCTTCAACCGTCGTAACAGCCGCATTCAACACTGTTATTGAGGAGCCGCCTGTCGACCCAGACCACATAGTAACCATGCTCGAAAATAGTTTCCGTTGGCCGCGACTAGAGAATCACGCAAAAGAGAATGCATTGCTGGCATCAAGGTTAGAGAAATTTCGGTTAAGTGCAACGGGGCTTTTGCAGTTTCTTGACTTAACACACGGTGGGCCCGAGCACTTTCTTGAGCGCAATCTGTTGAGATTACCCGAAGCAAAGTCGCCACACCTGGCATTTGGATCTGCCATGCATAGTGCGCTCGAAACTGCACAACGTCTGACGAATAATGATGGATTTGATTTTGAGCTCGTAAAGAGCTCATTCACTGCAGCACTGGTGCGACAGCATTTGCCCAAGAGCGAATACGAACGGTACGCGCAACATGGCATGAGTGTACTCGAGGATCTATTCACAAAGCTTTCATACAGCTTGCCAAAGGACAGTTTAGCGGAGCAATCGATACACGATGTCATACTTGGCCACGCCAGACTCACCGGCAAGCTGGACCGCATAGACCCACTTGGCGCCAAGCAACTTCGCATTGTCGACTATAAAACCGGCACACCTCTACCAAGTTTAACGACGGCCAATCAAACACTTGCCGTAAAGGCATGGCGTCAACGCACACAGCTAATTTTTTATGCGCTTCTGGTTCGTCATAGCAGCCGCTTTGCAGGCATCACAGATGTGACGGGCCAAATGGTATATGTAGAAGCCAGCACCGCCAAGCAATTACTCCGCGACTATGCACCAACGAACCAGGAGATCGAACGACTGGAAGTTCTGTTGCAACGTGTTTGGGAACGAATCATGAAACTCAATATGCCTAAAACAGATATTTACTCTTTGGACATGCAGGGTATACTGCAATTCGAAGAAGATCTACTACATAAATAGAGGCCCTCTTTTTGGGGCCTCTAGTTTCACGTTTTACTGTGCATTATCGACGTCGAGCTGGTGCTTTTTTGGCACGTGATGCTGGTTTTTTAGCTGGTGCTTTTTTGGTACGTGATGCTGGTCGAGCAGTCGTAAGACGAACAGCAGGGAAGTCACCTGCAAATAGCAGTGCGTATAGCTGCGTTCCGACAATACCACCTACGAGTGGGCCCGCTGCGTACGCCCAACTCCACGACTGGATACCGACTGCAACAGCTGGGTTAACGACACCGTTTGCTGCCATAGACGCAACCAAGATACCAACTAGTAGTGACGCGCCGACCGTGCCAGCTAGTTTTCCGCCTTCATACTTTTGGTAGACTGCAGATGCGACACCAAAGGTGAATACAGCAGCACCAATGCCTTCTGCGACGAGAACCTTCCAGTCAAACTTACCCTGTACAAGGCTTTCTAATGGACGACCTACGAGGTACTTTAGTAGCGTCCATGCGAGGACACCACCAAGCATCTGTGATGCAACGAGTACAATTGCGGTGCTAGTTTTTACTTTTCGTGCGGTCCACAAACCGAGTGTGACTGCAGGGTTAAAGTGCGCATTTGTGACGCTACCAACCACTACGGTCATTAAGCCGACCACCAAACCTGCTGCTAATCCGCCGAATAGCGGAAAGCTGGTGCGTGCCACCATCGAATAAACTGATACTGCCAATGTGGCGGTACCAACAACTTCAGCCACCACCATGGCAATTTTTTGTCGTGAAAACATGTTTCCCTCCTTAAGACTAATAACTGTCTAAAACAATAATACGAACAAGCACAAATTGCAAATAACGTACGCAGTAGTATTTACTACTACTCCGCTAGTGCAGGTACTTCAGTTTGTTTTTTAGAGACAACATAGACAGGCAAATCGCCTTTTGTCAGAGTGGCCGCTGTTGCCAGCGTGTACACAAGCATACTCAAGAATGCTTTGTGCTGCTTTACGGCATCATCTGGATACGTCTTTTCGGCAAGCTCTTGCATCCTTGGTACATCAACACCAAAAACCTGTGCTTTTCCTTCGCTAATCTGTCGAATATAGTCCTGGTTGACCGTGTAGCCTTCGACGGCGTTGATAACAATCGCCACCTCCAGATGTGGACCAACCAACTCTTTCACAACCTTGCCGTTGTCCACAATTTCTTCCATCACATCCCGCCCACGATACGGCTGGTCGGCTATCTCCGCACCATATGCTTCAAAGTTATCAAGGACCTCATCTAAACCTGTTGTATCGTCCGTAAGCAACGCAGCGGCATCAGCAATGTTGTCGCGATACCGAGTAGCGTTCTGAACAATAAGAGGAAACCGGTCAATCGCACCACAGCCACAGTTATCTCCGTGAGCATGGTCATCTGTGTGCGCACCAAAAGGCACACGGTTTCGCTTTAGAAGGTTGATCCCTTTGTGGAATATATTCTGAACTGGTATCCCGGTTGCCTCACCCATTCCAACAACACTCGCTGTCGCCATGGTTGATCCAGCGCCAAATACTTTGTAGCGGTTCAAGGATCGCTTCATGTATGTAAGGCTCTCTTCAACTTTTCTAAAAATTGTTTTAACCCCGCGCCCGTCACCACAGCCATCGTCTTCAACAGTAGCGCCATTGTCTTCTTTATCAACCCGTACGAGAATGTTATCGGAATGAATCCCTGCCTCGACAGTGCGTAGCGTTTCACTATCAAGCGCGTGTTGATGTTGCTCATCAATTCTATCCTCGACAGAAATCGCCCCATCGCCGAAGGCCAGACCGTCTGTTAGTTTGACAGTTATCACATTGAGGTTCATGCGCATCCTTTCTTCAGAACTACCAATAAACATATCGTTATCAACCATAATACTCCCAGGTATCTGTTTTTTGATTTAACCGCAAAATGATACGCCTAATTTTGGCAAAAATCAAGATTATTATGTATACTATCCACAGGAATAGAACACAATTATGCAAACTACGCAACGTATCGAACGAGCCCTGGGCGCCTTGCCACCCCACATCGATAGTGGCAGTGCTCCTGATTTAAGTGAAGCGGTCGTTCTTGAGCTTGATGCAAGACTTGAGGAGCAACAGCCTGAATTACATGGGCGTGTTCACGGCATTGCTAAACATGTTTTTGGCGAGAAAGTAGGCGAACTTGAACGTGATCCGTCCGGTGCTTTGCTCGTATCGGATGATCAGCTTCGTGGCTGCCTTGCTGCTGCAGTTCTTGATGCAACCGCTGCGGTTGTCCTTATTACCGGCGAAGCCCTTGCGGACGCACACGACTTTGCTACTGCAATGCTTGAACCCTGGGATGATCCCGCGAGCTCTGATTAGAACGTTATTACTATCGACGCTTGTAGCGGCGAAGTTCGGCAACTTTAAGACGAGACGCTTGGCGGTCAACCAATGCCTGCGCATGTTCAATGCTTACGCGGTCTCGTGCGTCGGTGCGTAATTTTTGGGCACGCCCGAAAGCTTGTTGCGCCTCTTGCTCGCTAATCTCGTCTTCGCGATCGGCTTCATCTACGAGCACCTTGACCACATTGTTACCAATTTCTATAACACCACCGTTGGTAGCAAAGTATTCTAATCTTGAGTCTGCATCACCAGCTTTTCTTCTAACAGAGATAACACCGGGAACGGCAATGCTGACCAGTGGAGCGTGATCGGGGAAAACAGCAATGTAGCCATCTGACGTCGGCAAAACTACTTCGTGAACCTCTTCACCAAATTTTATGCCATCCAATGTAACAAGCTCGAACCGGATCATAGACTCTCTTTCTATTTGTTTACTGGGGTAAGTATACCAAACGTTACATAATTTATGAATGTTTTGTTGTGGTTTCTTTTCTGGAAGAAACTATCTATAATACAGCTTAAGGTTATGTCTGTGAGAGTTGAAAAGAAGCGATTCCTGGTGTACTTGAGCGTAACACTCGCGTTAGTGGGTGTGAATGTGTTTGCCATCACAACAAATACCCACAACCGCAAAGCCAGGGCGACGCCGACACCAGTTAGGATCACGTATCCTGGACCGGACGATACTATTGCAAATAGCTTCGCGTATATTGGTGGCACCGCAGGAGCAAATAAGAAGGTTTCTTTGTTTGCAGATAACACATGGGTGGGGAATACAGACGCAAATGCTGCCGGCGAGTGGAGCTTTAAGTGGGAAGATGCCACGCCGGGGACACACAACTTTCGTGCAACCGTTATTGATGGGACCGGCTACGCTGGATCGTGGTGGGGAAGCTCACCCACACAAGCACTAAACTTGAACAGCGGGCAAAAAGAGGTACAAAGCAGCTCCGGTTTTGCCGGTGTTATTGGCATGCCAATAAATCCTGCGAACAATCTAATGTTTGTTATAAATGGCTCAAACAGTGCCGTGAGTGTCGTCAACGCAGCAACACGGAATTTTGTGAAGGATATTGAGCTAGAACCAGGAACAAACCAGTCATTGCTGGGATTTAGCGGACAAAATAAGATTGACTTTGGCATGGATACACAGCACCAAAAGTTATTTATTATGGCCCAGAAGAGTGGCATAATTTATGTTGTCGACACGGCGGCCCAGACGTTGCAAACAAAAATACAAATATCAGCAGCGGACACTGAGCGCATGATCTTATCGCCAAATCAAGACGAGTTATTTGTACTCAGCAGCACTACGGTGAGGCGCATCGACACCCAGACCAATACAGTGTCCGATGAATGGGCGACACCGCCAGGCGGCGGGGCGTTCAACAAAATAGTGTATAACCCCGCTAATCTTTCCTTTTATTATTCAAGCGTCAGTAACCAAACAACGGTCTTCACCTTCTCGCCAAGCAACAATACAAGCGATAATATATTGGTAACAGCCAATAACAACGTAACAACCGTTCACGACTTAGCCTTGAGCCAAGATGGCAGCAAAGTATCTGTTATCTACGAAAGTGATTCGTCCGAGTATCATGTGGCAACATACGCCACCGCGGATAATAACCTCCTAAATGACAGCGCCCAGATTGCGAATGATAGTATTTTCTTAAACAAATATGATGTAGGTGGCCATCTTTATATACAGAGCGACCGCACTGATCAACAAGTTAACCTACGGTCGCTCAATCTTAGTGACTATAGTATTAACGATGCAATTGGCTTAGAAGGTAGACTTACCGTTAGTAGTTTTGGTGCAAGCGATGGCAGCAAGGTCAATGTAGCCATCGACTCCACTAACAATAAGCTGTACCAAATCACAAAAGATGTGGCTACGCAACGGGCCATCTTAAACACGGTTGATCTTGCAAACATGCAGAGCACCCCAACTATGTATGACGTGATGTCGTCATTCATATACGCTCCCGCAATCACCTTCGACACTGCTTCTAATCGCCTATTCGTGGACTCGGGGAGCATGCCCGATGCAATTGTACCTATTGATCTAAGTGATAACAGTCTGGATGCCGCCATAACGCATGGTTCGGGGAATGCGCTTAAACTCCAGTTCAATGAAGCTGCCGACGAAATATATACGGTAGGTATTCTTCCTTCGTACTATCTGCTTTCGCGACAAGTTTCTGTGCTGGATGGTTCATCTGGTGAGCTTAAAGACACAATCGATCTACCAACAGGTGCGTATGCAGCTAACATAGTAATGGATGCAGCAAAAACCAAACTGTACATTGCCGCCGTACTGGAGGCCACAGGCGAGACGGTCATATATCGTGCGGATGCGCTCACACATAGCATAGACAGAACGTATCCGTCTTTTGCAGGCTATCAGTCGCCTGGCTACGTAGAGATGCGTGGAGATAATTTATACATCATAGCTCAGAACAACACAGCCTGGAACTTAATAAAGCTTAATGTAAATACAGACGCATTTTCTACCGTAGTAGTAGCAGACAAGAACAACGACAATGCTGTTTTTGATAGTTCATTTCTGCCACTGCTTGGCAACCTTTTTGCGGTTTCACCTAGCGGCAATAAGGCTGTGCTGCAGTCAAAGATCAACAATTACACCGTCATAGATACAAGTACCATGACTATAGAGCGAACGGTAGACATAGTCCCAGATTCTGCCAGTGTCGCTGGTGGATTTGGTTTCTTCCTTGGTTTAATCTTCGCGGGTAGTGAAGATCACCTATACGTGGGCTCATTGGGTCTATTCGTAGGTGGGTATATAAAAGGTTTTACAATTAGCTACATTAATCTCGCTTCTGGCGCAATAGAGAGTTCGTTCTCGGCAGCCCCAAAACTTTCGACGCCAGGTGGCCAGCTTGGTTTTGGTTACATAGCATCTTTGGCACTCTCCGTAGATGGAAAGACACTTTATAGTCGTCTTAATTATGCTCTTGCAGGTCTAGGCCAATCAGAGAGTGCTGCTCGCTATAAAACCACACAATCCCTGACTGCAATAGACGTTAGCTCTAGAACTGCCGTCCTCAAACATGACTTAGCTACCTCGCAACTCTCTTCGGACGAAATGACTACAGCCAATCTGGCTATTAATTCCTTCATGTTCGGTGCTAGCCTCGCGGTAAACGACCAGACGCAAAGTGTAGAGCAGTCGATAAAAGTTGGTGGAGACGGCATCAAAATAACAAGCCCGCGTAACGACGAACAGTTGACGGAAAAGAACCCCCTGATAACGGGTACATCCCCTGGCGATTCAGTTATATCCGTTTCTATTGATGGTAATGTTCTGGGTACGACAACGGCAACGAAAGAGGGCAAGTGGAGCATTAAAGCCAGCACCTTAAATGCTGGCAAACACTCAATCCACGCCGAATATGGTAGAGACAAAAAGAATAACCTGTACATAGGCCAATTTGGACTATACGGAATGCTGTTAAGCCCGCTTGGCTTGATGCAAGAGCCTGGTATTATCGACGTTTTTGATACCGAGAAAGAAGCCTTTAGCGGCAAGATAGCCCTTCCAAACGGGGGGATCAGCTACTACAGCAAGCTGAGTAGCGACGGCAAGAATCTTTTAGTGTACGGCCTGGGCAATATATTCGAGGCGATGATGGGCCAACAACAGCCAAGCGTCAACTTGTGGCTTGTGGACACTAAGACGAACAAAGTAACCAAGAGCTTTCAATTTGACACGGTCTCGTGGCAGGGTGGAGTAGACATAGGGGTGGGATACATGTTATCACCCGATAGCAAAGAACTAATTGCAACTCGCGCAGATAAAATCGTTGTTTACGATACCGAGAAGTTATTTGCAAGCGGTAAGACCAGTACGCTACTGCCCGGTGCACTAAAACGCGAGGTTACCTTGCCGCCCACCAACGACGCGGTTTTTTCTGACGCATTGCCACCAAACATGTTTTCTCGCTTGGCGCAAAATGGCAAGAAATTAGTCGTACCCTACTATCATCAAATTGCCACGGTTGATCTAGCGTCAGGGTCGGTAGTAACGATTGGAGAAGTAGACAATCGGGAGTCACGGTCTGTGTACGTGAATGACCAGCGAAACGAGGCTTACATTGTGGGAACGGATACTTCGGTCCAGACCGACGGCACTACCGTAACGATAATCAACACACTCACAGGGCAACTGAAAGACACGATAACTATCCCGGGGACTGATTTCTATATCATTGGCGCCCTGTCTCCAGATCAGCAAAGTCTGCGCTTGTATATGTCGACTGGCGCTAGCACAAAAGTCGCCAGCCTCAATTTATCCAACAAAACCCTTGCAAACAGTCAAGATGTATTGGTGCCCAGTTATTATACAGATAAACTCAATGAGCTAATCTCATACAACCCAAATGCACTGGATAGCCCCATCTTAACAATACCATTCGGTGTGGGATTCAACGCTGATAAAACTAAGCTGTACGTCCCAACCATATTATTCGGATTAACCCAAGGAGATGAGAATACTTTGTTCACTAACAAACTATTCAACAAAGATTTCTCCTACTTTACAGTTGGCGACGACTTTAGTGGTGAGGTTCCCGGCGCAAAGTACACGGACGATATAGGCATAACGCTCGGCGAGACAACCAGTTGCGCCAAAACAAATACATGTCCGGAGCCCCCCAAAACATGCGAACAGACAAATACCTGCCCGGTCGTGGTTCCACCCATCGACAATCCCGCACCAACCGCTCGGACAACCTTAAGCGACATTCGCAATAAAGCAAAACCAAACGGCACAGTAATGATGCTACGCCGCATCGTGGCTGCTATTCGCCGCTTCACCGCGTCGCTGCCCCGCACGGTTCTAGAGGCATCACCGTTCATCTTGCTTATCTTACTCTTAGCAGTCATCGCAAGCTTTCTTTATCAGACGAGCCGTGAACTGAAACATAATCGTACCGTAAATGAGCGCTTGGCATTTGCTAGCTTGCTTGCAACTGAGAAGAATAATTTCCTGCAGTTGATCAGCCATTATCTCCGCACGCCACTCACGGTGCTTAGCGGCGGTATCGAGATGGCAAAGACAGATACGCACCCAGAAACTCATAAGGTCTTGGCACAATCAGCCGAGAATCTCTCGAAAACAACAGAGGTCTTATTGGAAAAAGTAGAAAATGAGCCAGAACTAAAAGCGCTTGATACCACTCCCGTTTACAAGGTCCCTCGAAAAGATGTGATGCGCAATAAGTACTTTGCCGTTCCGGCAATCATTCTGGCAATAACACTCGGCTT
Source organism: uncultured Candidatus Saccharibacteria bacterium (assembly GCA_964643545.1). Lineage (GTDB taxonomy): Bacteria > Patescibacteriota > Saccharimonadia > Saccharimonadales > AWTP1-31 > DAISWP01. The sequence goes on along the minus strand of CAZXTE010000005.1, from coordinate 17,040 downwards.
TTTCTATCTATTCTTCGTTGTCATTGGTGGCGTACGCACATCGCCAGTGAATTTTGCGACACAGATTCTTGGGCTAGGTCTAACTGTTCAACTTCTATATGGCACCGTCCACAACAATCTGATGATCAAGCGTGAGAATGCACGCATGGTCGCACTTATTGGATTCGAGAAACGACTGGATGCAATGCGAAGCGAATTTATCCGTGAAGCACAATATTCAATTGGGTTCTCGTTGCAGAAGATACAGGAACTCACTGCAAAAGTACCGAACGAACAGTATCGAAACTACATTATGAAAGGCGTAAACCAATACAATGAACTACTTCGATCATTCCGCCTCGTAACACAGCTAGAGAATAGCAAAGTAACCGGTGTCGTTAAACCTGTGCACGTCAATAATGCTATCGGCGATGCCGTCAAAGAGCTCGTGGGCAAGATCCAGGAAAAGAAGCTGAATGTTGATATCGCCGGTCTGGACGACAACCCACAGATTCGTATCGAACCAACGCTGCTATCACTTACCGTTAAGGCGCTTCTAAGTAATGCTATCGATGCTAGCGCAGAGGGGTCGAATATTACCATCAAAGCACACGTCAGCCGTGGCAAAGTTGCCGTTAGCGTGATCGATCATGGGGTAGGTATGAGTAAGCTGCAAAAAGACGCACTGTTCAAGCCGTTCGGCCGTATAGACGATACAGAAACGTTCAACAAAGAGGGTGCTGGCCTAAGCCTATACCTTAGTAGGATGATCTTACATGCCTTCAAGGGAGACCTGGGTATAGAGAGTGTTGCAGGCAAGGGGACAACTGCTTCAATCAGCCTGCCAGTACTTAAGTAACGGGCAGCCGCTCAGGCGCTTAGGTTTTAGACCCTTGGAAATGATCCAGCAAACGTGAAGCGTCTATTTAACTTCTGAGATTTTACCCTTCATATAGAAGGCAGACTCTGACTTGTCGTCGTGTTTTCCGTCCAAGATCTCTTTGAACCCTGTAACTGTGTCTTTGAGGGAAACATATGAGCCAGGGATGCCGCTGAAGACCTCTGCTACATGGAATGGTTGGGTCAAGAACCTCTGGATGCGACGAGCACGGGCAACGGTTTGCTTGTCTTCGTCACTCAGTTCTTCCATACCTAAAATAGCAATGATATCCTGCAAGTCTTTGTAGCGCTGGAGGATACGTTGGACTTCACGGGCGACTTCGTAGTGCTCTTTACCAACGATCTCTGGGTCAAGAATAGTAGAACTACTATCAAGTGGATCAACCGCAGGGTAGAGGCCTAACTCTGTCAGCGCACGGTTAAGTACAATGGTAGAGTCAAGGTGAGCAAACGTTGTTGCGGGCGCTGGGTCAGTAAGGTCGTCTGCAGGCACATAGACAGCCTGTACGGACGTTACAGAGCCAGTCTTTGTGCTTGTGATGCGTTCCTGCAAGGTACCCATTTCAGTTGCAAGGTTAGGCTGATAGCCAGCTGCAGACGGCAAACGCCCGAGCAATGCCGAAACTTCAGCTCCTGCTTGTGTAAAGCGGAAGATATTATCTATGAACAGCAGCACATCTTTACCTTCATCACGAAAACCTTCGGCAATAGTAAGCCCACTCAAGCCAACGCGGAGACGTGCCCCAGGCGGTTCGTTCATTTGACCAAAGACGAGGCTGGTTTTGTCTAGAACGCCGGATTCTGCCATTTCGTTGTAAAGGTCGTTTCCTTCACGCGTACGCTCACCAACTCCAGCAAAAACACTGGTTCCACCATGCTCTTTGGCAATGTTGTTAATAAATTCCTGGATGAGCACGGTCTTACCGACACCGGCACCACCAAACAAGCCGACTTTACCACCCTTGGTGATAGGACAAATCAGGTCAATAACCTTAATTCCTGTCTCGAGTACTTCTGTGGTACCCGACTGTTCAGCAAGCGTTGGAGGGGCACGATGAATAGGGGAGCGAGTCTTGAATACACCTTTTTTGCCATCAATTGGCTCACCGATCACATTAAACATGCGGCCCATAACATCTTTGCCAATTGGCACGCTAATAGGCGCGCCCGTGTCTGAGACTGCAGCTCCGCGCTTAAGACCATCGGTGCTGCTAAGCGCAACGGCACGAATGCTCGACTCGCTTAAGTGCTGTGCAACCTCTAAAACGAGCGTCCGCTCACCCAAGCTAACTTCTAGTGCATTGTAGATAGCAGGCAAGCTACCCTCGCTAAACTCTACGTCAACCACCACGCCAACAACTTGGCTAATCTTTCCGTCTTTGGTTTTTTCTGCTACTGCCATCTTATCTCCTTATTCATCCTTAGTTGCATACTGTTTGTTCATTTAATCGCCTCAGCACCACCGGTTATTTCTGCAAGTTCTTGGGTAATTGCAGCCTGACGAGCTGTGTTAAAGGCAAGGGTCAGATCACCAATAATATCATTGGCGTTATCACTGGCGTTCTTCATTGCCATCATGCGAGCACTCTGTTCGCTTGCCATGCTTTCGAGCAGCGCTTGGTACAACTGCACTTCAACCAGACGTTGCGTCACGCTCTCGAGCACTGCGCCGGTGCTTGGCTCGAAGGTCGCTTGCTCGAGGTCAGCCTCGATAACTACATCCGTAAACGCAGCAGGCAACAACCGGGTTGATTTTACTTCTTGCAAAATGCTGGATTTATAGTCGGTATAAATAATATCCACAAAATCAACACCCGGAACGTGGAGCTCGGTTAACTCTTCTTCAGATGCTGGTACCGGCTCAGGGATCTCGGCTTCTTTTTCTTTCGACTCGTAGAAACTACCAAAATCAACCTCTTTGTCCTGATCTTCTTGTGGGCGTTTTGCACCTTTTATAAATGCCGAGATAACGGTGTCGAGAATGGGCCTTAGATCGTTGGCGGTTGGGTGCTCAGGGAAGTCGGTATAGGCAGCAAGACTCTGCACGTGCTCCACTTTGCCGGCGAATGTTCCACCTTGACGACCAATAGTAATCACATAACTTGTGAGACCGTCGTCACGATCTGCGCGAACCTCGCTCGCAAATTGTTTTAGAACATTGGCGTTATATGCTCCAGCAAGACCACGATCGCTTGTGACAACAATATGTAACCGGGCCTTTGGTGCTTCACGCACATCAAACAGAGGGTGCTCACTGACATCAGTCAACTCACGAAGGCGCGAAAGAATCTGCTGCGAAAGCGCAGCATACTCACGACCCTTCATAGCGCCTTCCTGGGCTTTACGCATCTTGCTGGCACTGACTAACTCCATAGCTTTTGTAATTTGCCTGGTGTTCTTCACGCTACCGATGCGTCGTTTTAGCTGCTGCTGTGATGCCATGAATTAGCCTTTGTTCACTGCTTTCTTATCGGCATAGGTTGCGGCGGCTGCTTTTGCAACACGCACAATTGTTTCGAGCACTTCTTCAGAAGGCTTATCGCCCTTATCGAGCTGCTCGGTTAGTTTCTTGTGCTCACTTCTTAGCGTATGTAGAAGACTTGCCTGTACGTCTTTGATCGTATTTACGGGCAAGTGATCAAAAACGCCCTTCGTTGCAGCAAGCAACGACGCCGTTTGCTCCCAAACAGACAATGGTGAATATTGAGGCTGCTTCAGAAGTTCTGTAAGTCGTTGGCCACGCTCAATCTTAGACTTAGTATCTGCATCTAGGTCAGTACTAAACTGTGCAAAGGCTGCAAGTTCACGGAACTGAGCAAGATCCAGTCGGAGTGAGCCCGCCACACTCTTAACAGCTTTTGTCTGTGCCGCGCCACCAACACGAGACACCGATAGACCCACCGAGACAGCAGGGCGAATACCCTGGTAGAACAAGCTCGTTTCCATAAAGATCTGACCGTCCGTAATCGAAATTACGTTTGTTGGGATATAGGCGCTAATATCACCCGCTTGTGTTTCGATAATCGGCAAAGCCGTTAACGAACCTGCGCCTTTTTCGTCACTCAGCTTGGCTGCACGCTCAAGTAGACGAGAGTGCAAATAGAACACATCACCTGGGTAGGCCTCGCGCCCTGGCGGCCGTCGCAGCAAAAGTGACATTTGGCGATAGGCAACAGCGTGTTTTGTTAAATCATCAAAGATGATCAGAGCATGCTGACCATTATCCCGAAAGTACTCGCCCATGGCTGCACCCGCATACGGTGCAAGATACTGCAAGGAAGCAGGGTCGCTCGCGCCCGTTGCGACAACAATCGTTTGATCCATCACACCTTCACGCTTTAGACGCTCAACCAGTCGAGAAACCTTACTAAGCTTCTGACCAACTGCAACATAGATGTTGATAACACCAGTTTTTTGTTTGAACTGGTTAATCATCGTGTCGAGAGCAACTGCTGTTTTTCCTGTTTGACGATCACCAATAATCAACTCACGCTGTCCACGACCAATAGGTACCATGGCATCAATTGCCATAAGCCCCGTCATGAGTGGTTCATGAACAGATTTTCGATCTAATACACCGGGCGCCCCGCGCTCGATCAGACCCATTTGCTTTGTCTTGATAGGCCCCTTGTCGTCAAGCGGGCGACCAAGTGGGTCAACGACACGACCAACCAACTCTGGGCCAACAGGGACTTCGAGCACTTTCCCGGTGAGTTTAACGCGCGCACCAGCCTTCACAGAGATATCGTCTCCCATGAGCACGGCGCCGATCTCATCCTCCATAAGGTTGAGGGCGAAGGCGGGCACGATGCCATTTGCGCCTTCAACATCAAGCATTTCTGAATAGCCTGCATTGCTAAGACCATAGATCCATGCAACACCATCACCAACTCGAGTAACGATGCCAACGTTCTCGACTTCAGGACTTGCCTTTAAGGCGTCGATGGCCTGTTTGATTTCTGAAGATAGTTCTTTTACTGACACGGCTGCCATGTATTACACTCCCATTCCTTTTAAGCGTTGTAGTTGCCGGCGTATGGTCAAGTCTAACCGTTGTTCGGCCGATTCCACCAACACACCGCCAAGTACAGCGCTGTCTTGTTTTTCGTTCATGATCACTTGCTTTGCATCTGCTGCAAACAGCTTCTCGATTTGTGTACGGACATCCGCCCCAAGCCCGTGCGCCGTCGTCACCGTCAATTCAACATTGCCATCGTTTGCTTGCAAACGAATCGCTTGGCGCAGAACAGCATCCACATCTTTTGTCCGTCGCGCAGAGACAACATAGGCCGCCAGTTCTTTGGCGACAGTAGACATAGTGGCACCCTCATTGAGCCGGTGCAATACTGCTTCTGCGAGCATCTTGTTTGTTATAGTCATGCGCGCAACCTTCCAAGGGCACGCTCTATAAGACCGGCATCTTTTTTCGCATCGAGTTTTTCCTGGACGATCACTTCGGTTGCTTCAGCAACCAATCCGAGCATGTCTGCCTTGAGCTCTTGACGTGCCTTGCTCATCTCGCGCTCAATTCGTGCTTCGGCGTCTTTGAGCATTTGATCAATCTTTACAAGGGTGTCTGCTTCACCCGCCTTGATTATGTCGGCAGACTCCTTGTTTGCGGCAGCAATAATACTGTCGGCTTGCTCACGTGCTTTTTGCTGCAGTTTCTTGAGCTCTTCATCAAAAAGGCCCTTTTTCTTTTCCATCTCCAGGCCAAGATCAACGCCTTTATTGATAGTCACCCGCCGTTGCTCGAGCGTATCAACAATCTTACTTAGTGCAAATTTCTTTATAACCAGAAAGAGCAACACAAATGTTCCTGCTTGTAAAAGCAAAACTTTTGGGTCTATTCCCAGTACGGCAATGCCGGTTTTTTCTTCGGCAACAGCCTCTGCAAATGTAGTGATTGTTAATAGCTCAAGCATACGTAGTTATTCCTTTATTTGACGATTAATGAGCCAAGGAAGGCTAATAGTGCGGTGACTTCGATCATAGCTGCGATAATCACAACCTGACCAGCGGCCTTACCAGCTTCTGGGTTACGACCCAAAGCTTTCATGTAGTTTGCACCTACCATGCCGAGGCCGATAGCTGCACAACCAAATGCAAACGCCAGCATAAATGCCTTGCTTGCAGTTGGGTTCCATCCACCACGGTACACTACTTCTGTAGTCTCCGCAGCAAATCTTGTTAGTAATGGTGCCATTGTTACTCCTTTTTATCCCTTATTGCCATAGGTGCCCGCATGCGAACAGTCTATGGAATTATTTATATTAATGGCTAACATCCCCCTCCAATGCGGCGACCACAGGGTCAACTTCATGGGCGGAATGTTCATCGTCATGGCCATGACTAATCGCCAGGCCTAAATATGTAGCGCACAGTACGGTAAATACGTACGCCTGAATACCAGCTACCAACATCTCAAATGTCGCAACTGGCAATATGGTAAACGAACGAAAATCTTTCCCAATATAGGCAAAAACACTGATAAGAATTTCACCAACAGCGGTGTTTAGAAAGAGACGCAAACTTAAACTGATCATGCGAGTGAACTCTCCAAATACCTCTAAAATGCCAATGAACATGTTAATCGGGTTGAACGGCTTATCAGTGAAGTAGTGTTTTAGGTGTCCCATAAAACCGGATTCTTTGATCGATAGATACTGAATCGTGACAATTGCAAATACTGCCATGACAATGGTGCCATTAAGGTCGGCAGTAAAGGGACGAAATAGCGGGGTGTTGCCCTCGGCCGTTCGAGCGAAAACGCCTGGCCCCACAATAGGCAATAGCCCCATAAGATTACTAAAGATAATAAACAAGAAAAATGTCCCAAAGATTGGGGCATATTTTACGGCTTTTGCACGTGATCCTAGCGGGCCTTCGACGAGCCCAATAATAAACTCCACCAAGATTTCGACTATTTGGCCTACACCCCGGGCAGCTTTTAGGTGCATCTTCAACCGAACCGATACAAGCAAGATACTAAGTAGTAGTGCGCATAGAGCACCGTAAATAAAGGAGTTGCTGATAGTGAAGCCTGCCACACTGGTAATCTTTTCTGGACTCAGCGCAATGTGTGGTCCATCGCTATTAGCAAAATTCGAGAGTACGTTTAACATGCGACCTTTCTGGGAGTCCCAATCAGGTCAGTCGTCGTCATACGAATGGCGGCGTTCAACATGCTCATTTCTTGCTCAGTATAACAGGGGCTGGTATCTGGTGCAATATGTATGATTATTTTCATCAGAAAAGATGCTCACCATGCTATAATTAAAGTGTTATGGTAACTGTATACTCATCTCCAACCTGTGCATATTGTCATATGGCTATGGAGTACCTAAAGCAGAAAAAAGTTGATTTTAAAGTCGCAGATGTAAGTGAAAATCCAATAGCAGCACAGTGGGTGCAAACACACGTAGGCCAGGTGGTGACTCCCGTTCTGGATATCAATGGCACGATAGTTGTCGGTTTTGATCGACCCAAAATAGACGCTGCGCTACAATAGCCCATAATGGCATTCGAAGATTTTAAGACAAAAGAATCTGTTGTAATTGTTTATACCGGTGAGGGCAAAGGGAAGACTAGCGCAAGTCTTGGTTTACTGGTACGCGCACTGGGTAGTCGCTGGAACGTAGCATTTATACAATTTATTAAGTACTGGGGCGTTGGGGAACACGTATTTATCCGCGACATCCAAGGCCTGTATAAAGACCAGTTGTACTTTTATAAAGGCGGGAAAGGCTTCTTCCAAGCTGGCGACCTAAGCCCCGGGCATATTACTGCAGCGCAGCACAAGCAGGCGGCAAAGGATACACTAAAAGAAGCACAGCAGGCTGTCTCGTCAGGTAAGTACGATCTTGTTATTTGTGACGAGATCAATAATGCCGTCCACGATGGCTTGTTGCCAAAGTCAGCTCTTACTACGCTTCTCAAAAATCGTCACCCACAGACAAGCCTGTGCTTAACGGGCAGAAACTTCCCGAAAGATTTGCTAGTCAAAGTAGACATTGCCACTAACATGACTAAGCTCAAACACCACTACGACGATAAATTTCTCGCAAATCCAGGCATCGACTATTAAAGTCGACAGGAGTATAGTTTGACTATTTTTGTATATTAGTTTATTATATTAGCATGAGTCAACTAGGTGTCGGCGTCGTGGATATTGTGCCCGCTGCAGTGCACTTTGATAGTGGTGAGCATTTTCAGATACCGCCAGACACTGACCAAATAGTTAGTGGGGAGTCCCTACAAGCAGACGCACTCGACTGGTTAAAGGCCTGGGGAGTTACAGCCATAACACCAGACGACGCCCTGTATCTAGATCAACTTGAAAAGTTAGGGAACCAGCATCTATCCCCGCTTGCGCCTGAAGAAAAATTAGCGGTAGCATCGGCTCGACATGACTTTTTAGCATTTTTGGGCTATAGCGACCAAGAAATTGAGAAGTTTGCCCATTTAAGAGCGAAAATTCATCTGCCAATACCAGAAAATCTTATAGAAACCAGCCGATACGTTGCCGCTTTTGGAGGGAATGCACGAAAGCTATATCGAAGATCTCCCGGCCTCGTGTTCAGCAAAGTCGACTCCATTCAAGCCAACATTGAAGAATTAGCAACTTTTGGAGTAAACAGGCGGGCTTTAGTTAACGAAGCAGGCATGGCAGTCCAAAATATTGGTCGTGCAAAAAAAACCGCATCTTTTTTAGCTGATCGCAACTTAGACAACACCCTCAGGCAAGTCCCCATATTGCTTGAGATGGATTCTGACTTTATTGAGTGTCGCGTAGCAGAATTGGAAGCAATGGGGTTTGACATTCAGGCTATTAACCGGGAGGCACCTCGACTGCTCGGAAATAAAACTGAGCTAACCGAGAAAAAGTTAAAAATAGTACGTGCCGCATGCAGAATGCTCGGGGTAGAGACCGCAGAAGTTATGCAGGCCGTATACGATAAACCAAACCCAATTCGGTCTATGAGCGCCAAGCGCATCCATTCAACTGCAATGCTTATTGCCAAACACGGTTCTCGTGAGGAGTGGGAAACTATGCGTACCGAATTTGAAGAACGAGGACTAAACCCATATCGTGCGATTTTGAGGATACTTACGGATTGCCCTATAGATGTTTTGACAGAACGGATAGACACATCGGATGGACGTCATGGCGCGCTAACCATCGCTCGTAATCTTAAAAATGAACGACAAGCGCAGCGACCTTCTCAACGACGAGGTCGCCACGCAGCATAAGTATACGTCTTGCCGAAAAGACGTATACTTTTTTTGAAGTTACCGCTAGGATAGCTATATGTCTAAGCAAACTTTGTACTTAATGCTCGGCTACCCTGGAGCGGGCAAAACGACTGCCGCACAGATTATTCACGAGCTGACGGGGGCGGTACATTTGTGGACAGACAAAGAGCGCCTAACTCGCTATGGCGAGCCAACTTACTCGCACGAGGAAAACCTAGACATTTATAGCATTCTGAACCAAGAAACCGCGCAATTATTATCGCTAGGTGAAAGTGTCATTTTTGATACCAGTTTCAACTACTATAAAGACCGTGAACGTTTGCGCGACATCGCCTTTAGCCACAACGCCGACTGTGTAGTTGTATGGGTGACGACCCACAAACCAATCGCCAAAGAGCGAGCCATCCAGAACGCCCATCTGCAAAAAACGCGCATCCAAGGCAACATGTCGTTGGATGTTTTTGAGCGAATTAGCAACAATCTAGAGCCACCGCTTCGACACGAGACATTTGTAGAACTGGATGGGACACAGCTAACACCCGAGTATGTAGCTCGTCGGTTGGGACTCGATAATGAGTCGACGAAATCGTAAGCAGCTGATAACCCTTGGGTTGGGGCTGATTGGTTTAGCCATTGGGGCTTTGCAGCAACACAATATTGTTGCGCCAATTGCGACGCTTGCAGAGAAAAACCAACCGGGTCTTTATAGTGTTGTCGAGTTCACTGATGGCGACACAATCACCGTCAACATGGATGGCACAAAAGAAAAAGTGAGATTCATTGGTGTGGATACACCCGAAACACATGACCCACGAAAGGCAGTGCAATGTTTTGGGTTGGCCGCTGCAACCTTTACAAAAACAATCCTCGGCACGAACAAGGTGCGCCTGGAAGCTGACCCTCAGAATACAAATCGAGATCGTTATAGTCGCTTGCTGCGTTATGTATATTTGCCCGATGGGCGGTTGGTGAATGCAGAGATCATCAAACAAGGCTATGGTTTTGCCTATACGAGCTTCCCGTTTGAGAAATTGGAGGAGTTTAAGAATTACCAGACAGAGGCACAAGCCAAGAAGCTTGGTCTATGGGGCTCCTGCCAGCCCGAACTCAATAAATACGGTGGTTACACATCGAGCGATACAAACTAGCTATCAGCTTAGCCAGGCCTTTGCACGCCCCGCAATTTTCATCAACCCATCCAGCGGCCACAGCAAAAAACTAACCGTATAAAATGGAACCGCGGGGACAGTAAGTGCAAGGTAGGTAAGTGCTCGACGCAATAGGCTAAATTGCCTATGAATCGTTTTAAACGAACCGATGTCCCTGTGGTGATGTTTCGTTGTGGTGCGCATCCAGGTGTACCGAACTAGTTTCGGGAAATAATGGTACGACTGTTCGTTTGTCTGAATACGCAGAAGGTTGTCCCGCACTACTTTATAGCCCCTAGCTGAGAGCAGGAGGGACAGGTCGTGATCTTCATGTATTAACCTGTCGTCCAGATAGGTTTTGTCCTTGACGTCAGCCCACGCTTTGCGTCGAATAGCCATGTTTGCGCCCCATAACACGGTTACACCAAAAAGCGCTGCACTCCATTGGAAATAGAGCCATGTCCAGAGAACCGTATGAAACTGACGATAACGCGGCAGACTCGCCGTGATGCCCAACCCGGTTAAGCCAACAATCGCTGAATCTTGCTCAAAATCACGCAACGCGCGCTCAACCCAATCTGGCGCAATAAGACTATCAGCGTCAATACGCCCTACTATATCCGTTCTCGCCGCATCAAAGCCGGCATTCCTGGCGGCACCTCTACCCTGTATTGACTCACGGATAACACGCACAAACGGGTACTGCTTGGCGATTTCTACACTTTTATCTGTCGAGTTGTTATCAACAACAATAACCTCACTCGGCTTAACTGTCTGCTTGGCAATGGCCTTTAAACATGCGGGCAGGTGGTGCTCTTCGTTATAAACCGGTATAATAATCGATAATGTTAATGCTTTTTTCATAAGGTGATAGCTAGATAGTAGCAGATGAAAGACAAAAAAAACCGCAAACTTTTAAAGAACCTCGAGCTGCAAAAAGAACGCAGCTTATTCCGTAAGCACTACGGGGCAGACGAACAACGCCTGCGCAGTCGGTTACTGCGTCACGTCCGCATAGAAAAGCCGCGTTATTGGTGGAAAGATCGAACCATTTGGCAGAAGCTTGGTGTATTTGTAATAACCGGGGTGCTGCTGATGGTTGGGTCAATGTACGGAATTGCGCGCTGGTATATCGCCAAACATAGCCATGAACCGCTCAAGTATGGCGCTACATTTATTCCACGCTACGCTCGTTACTATGGCCTTGATCCGCAAGCAACCATGCAAGCCATGATAAGCGACCTTAATCTGCGCCATTTCCGTTTGGTTAGTTACTGGGATGACATCGAAAAAACACCAGGTACATACGACTTTTCAGAACTCGACTGGCAGATGAAAAAAGTGGAAGCCGTAGGCGGCACGGTCAGTTTAGCAATCGGGTTGCGCCAACCTCGTTGGCCAGAATGCCACATGCCGTCGTGGGCGAAAGAACAACCCAAAGATGTTTGGTATCCGCAGCTAAAAACGTTCATGGCAAATGTTATTGACCGCTATAAAACGAGTCCTGTTCTAGAAAGCTATCAGCTCGAGAACGAATTTTTCTTGTCCGTCTTTGGTAAGTGCACCGACTTTAGCCGGGATCGTCTTATAGATGAGTTCCAGTTCGTCAAGCAGCAAGACCCAAATCATACCGTTATCATTAGCCGCAGCAACAACTGGGTTGGATTACCGGTCGGCAAGCCCACTCCCGATAAATTCGGTATTTCGGTTTATAAACGAGTGTGGGACAAGACCATCACACACCGTTACGTAGAGTATCCGTATCCCGCCTGGTTCTATGCGTTTTTGGCGGGGGCAGGCGAGCTAATAACGGGCAAAAATATGATCATCCACGAGCTGCAGGCGGAGCCCTGGACACCAAGTGGCGGTATCAAAGACGCGACCATCGAAGAGCAAAATAAGTCACTCGATGCCAAGCGTCTTAAACATCGCTTTAGCTATGGGAAAGCAACGGGAATGAAAGAAGTAGATCTGTGGGGAGCCGAGATGTGGTACTGGAGAAAGGTACATAAGGGCGATGCTAGCCTGTGGAATGCCGCCAAAGATTCCATTCGCGAGCAGCAGTGTTCAAGCTGCTATTAACTACGCAGGCTTCTCCGTAGAGAGCGAGTCAGATACAATATAGTTATGGCAAAGAAAAAGGCTGCCCAGCCAAAGACCATTTCTAACCGACGTGCTCGTCATGACTACTCGCTCGACGAGTCTTTGCTTGTTGGCATCCAACTTACGGGTCGCGAGACAAAGGCGCTCCGGCATGGGTATGGGCAATTGCGCGGTTCGTATGTAACCGTTAAGGAAAATGAGCTCTGGCTGATTAACGCAACCATCTCCGGTTTGCCCGGTGTACCCCTCGAGGAAAGCGAGCAAACCAGAAGCAGAAAACTCCTCGCAAAACGACGCGAGATTGATAAGCTGATCGAGGAAAAACAGCAGGGAAAAACAATTGTGCCTACTGAGTTGTTAACGGGAGGGCGATACATCAAGTTGCGCATTGCAACCGGACGAGGTAAAAAGCTGTACGACAAACGACAAACCCTAAAAGCACGCGACGAAACCCGACAGGCGCGCGCAATGATCAAGGATCGCGTCCGTACATGATCAATAGTGACGAAGAACTTAGTATTGTCGTTGATAAAAGTGATCGAGTGCTACGATACGTGCAGCGTGGCAAACTAAAACCGACCGACCGCATACGTGTAACGACTGTATGGATCGAAGATAAACACGGCAATGTGCTTATCGCACAACGCTCAAAGAGCAAACGGCTACATCCTGGTCTGTGGGGGCCGGCAGCAGCAGGCGGGGTAGCAAAAGGTGAAACGTATGAGCAGAACGCGTATAAGGAGCTCGAGGAAGAGATTGGCCTCACTGGTGTTACGTTGCACCTTCATAACAAAACTCCCGTAGACTACTTCGACGGCACACGACGTTTTGCATACTCCTTTATAGGGATTCTCGATGAAGTACCTGAGCAATTTACGCTCGAAGACGCTGTTGCTCAAGTAAAGTGGGTTGGCAAGGATTGGCTTAAAAACGATCTGCGTCTACACCCCGAGCAGTATGTACCGAGCGCCGTCCAGCATTGGCATGATTTGTTCTTGCGCTGATATTGCTACTCAACAGAGAGTAAGCTATAATCCATCAGTTACTTTTCGCATTAAAAGTAGGTACCTTCCATTTATATTCCGGGGTAGCTCAGCGGTAGAGCGGGTGGCTGTTAACCACTAGGTCGAAGGTTCGAATCCTTTCCCCGGAGCCATAGATTACTATCAAAACATGAAGCGAGAGTGTCGAAGGGTTTGTAAAGTGTTATCTGCACGGATTTACCGTCCAAAAGCAGGTTCTGACCAAGCAAACCAATCAACTCTCGTTTTTCATTTGGTTCAGCGGCTAAAAATAGCTCGCTACCACGGGTCGCAATTTCTAACAGATAGGCAATGGTAACGTAAAACTGTTCATCGACTTCCGTGAGCCTTGATAGCTTTCGTTCATGAAGCTTCTGCTGTGAACGCCACTTGGCTCGCTTTTGGTCATATTCTGTCTGAGTAATTCTACACTTTATAAAATCGCAAAGTCCCTAAATATTTCTCTCGAGCAGTTATTTAAGGGTCTTTAGTTTTTACTTATAGACTTTGCTTGTTGCCATCGCTGCTCAAAAAGCTGGTCTAACTGCTTTGCTACTGGCGAGTATGTAAACTTAATTCCAAATGCTTGCTTTGGAACTTCTGGGTCATAAGACGTAATTACCGCAGTTTTTTTATCGAAGATGAACAAACGCATACCAATATTTGGCAAAAACTTTACATTGGCGCCCATAATCTCAAAAGCTTGAAGGTCAACATCTGGCGAGGCTGGGTCGTTTTCTATAATTGCCTGGAAGGTAACGCCACGAGTGACCGCTTTTCTGTAAACCGAAATGGTACTGTCTGCTACTCTATGCCCTGACAATATACAATTAATTTCTTTCTTGGCTTTCTGGGCTTCTTGTTCGGTAACAATTCGCATCATGTCCCTGTCTTTAACAAAAGTTATTGTCGGCTGATTTTTAGGGGAGATACTAGAAGCAACACCAAAATCTTTCCGAAAACTCTGTAAGGCAGCTCGTAAATACCAGTCTCTTGCATCCGATATTGAACTTGCTCGGTAAGTTACAGGATATGTAGCCAACTCTTCAACCATACCCAACTCAATGAGTGGCTTCATTGCACGATACACAGCGTTGGGTAGTATGTTAGCCTTCTCGGCTATCTGTTTTGCAGACAAGTCGCCATTGGCTGACAATACTTTATATACGTGGGTTGATTGCTTAGGCACTGCTTGAATATATGACAATGACATAAATTCATTTTAACACAATTTGGTTAAAACTAATACTATTATGTAATGTTTTAGTATGAACCTCAATCTGGCAGTAACTGCCTTTGCTATTACATGTGGCAGCACGATTGCATTAGTTGTATATCGAATTGCTCGTGCCAAGCAGAAAAGAGTGCAAAGCGTTGAAGACTTCCTGCTCGGTGGTAGGACGCTCGACAGGACATCTGTCATAAACCTTCTGCTATCTTCATCATTTGGAATTAATGCGTTGTTCTACGCCATTTGGCTAGGGTATACAGTAGGAGTTTGGGGATTGGTTATTCAGGCAGCATGGGCAGTCAGCTTTTTACTACTAACGCCATATGCCAAAAAGTTGAGGTCGGGTAATAGCTTGCACGATTTTCTGGGCAAGAGGTTTGGCGTAGCAACCAAGATACTAGCTGCACTCTGTTCGTTGGTAGGGTTAATGTACTTAATGGGCTGGGAGGTAGCCATCGGCGAAGGAGCATTTAAGCTATTTCTTGAGTCAAGCAACCAAACAGCAACTAGTTTTTCGCCAGTTAGTTTGCTAATTGGTGGCGTCGTACTCGGAACATTGACTTATACAATTTTAGGTGGCTTGCGGGGCAATGCCATAGTAGACAAGCTTTTGAATGGTTTGAAAGTAGTGTTTATTGGCTTGCTTACAGTGTTGCTATTAAGGCACTTCTTTTGGGTTGGCAACAACAGTTTCATGACAGCTATGTTTCCTTCATTCAAAACAATGGCTGAAAACCTTGGGGTTTGGGGACTGATTACGAATATTGTCTTTAACGTATCGTGGCAGTTTGTAGACAATTCGTCTTGGCAAAGTATTATTGCTGGTGGCGAGAAAAAGAACAAAGACACAGTTCGTAATTTGAGATTAAGCAGTCTAGCTATATTTTTGACCATTGGGCTGCTTGGCACACTCATTGGAGTGGCACTAGTCAGCTCGGCTAGCATAACCCCAGATAATGTACTGTCTCAAGCAGTCCAGTTACTGCCTGGTAATGGTACATTGCTGACCTTTGGTATGTTCGTGGTCATAATATCGTGCATCATGTCTTTGTTGGATGGATTACTCTTGGCTTCATCGCTCACACTTTTGACCGACCTGTTGCAATTAAAAAAGGATAGTATTTGGAACAAGGCTGCTCACAGTCCAAAACGAAAGCTATTATTGATGCGACTTTCACTTATTCTGATTGCATTGATTGCCATTTATGGGGTAAAGCTAATATTCCGTATAACGGAGGCAAACCTATTCGACTTCGTCTATATCGTTATAATCACACAACTGGCATTGTTTGGACCAGTTATCGTTGGGCTTGCCACTGAACGAGTTAAAAAGGGTGCATTATGGTTTTCGATTGCCGCTGCCTTGGTGGTTGGTTTCGGCTCAATCTCCTTTGGCATAAACAAAGATGTTAAGTTCCTGGTTGACGGAGCAGGGACATTCACATTACTCGCATCAACTATCATGGCTTTTGCACTTACAAAGCGACCTAAGCCAAGCCCAGTTTTGCCATAGTCAGTTTGATATTATATTGGCATGATTGATGTCAATATCGTGAAAGTATTTGTCGATAAAAACGGTGATTTTGGTAGCCCAACGGGTATTATTGTTGATGAACAAAAACAGCTATCTACTAAGCGAAGGCAGGAAATTACTAAAAAGCTCGGTTTCAGCGAAACAGTCTTTATTAACGATATTGAAAAATGTGACGTGAGTATTTTCGCACTACAAAATGAAATACCTTTTGCGGGTGCGCCATTAGTGGGTACAGCTTGGTATCTAGATAAGTTGAAGGGTAGCCAAATAACTTCGATAACATGCCAAGGTAATAGTATCGAAGTGCTTCACGAAGAAAACTTGACTTGGATTGTAACCGATAAGTTATCGACCTTGCCGCCCTGGAACTTAAAACAGTTTGAAAATCAAGAAGTAGTAGATAGACTGCAACCTACAAATGAAACAATCCAGCAACATACTGTTGCATGGGCATGGGTTGATAGTGGTCTTAGTGTTGGAAAAGTTAGAGCAAGAACATTCGCACCAGACTGGGGCATAGTTGAGAAAGAAGCCAATGGGTCAGGCTCAATGCTTCTAGCCCACAAACTCCAACGTAATCTTCTAATAAAACATGGGCAAGGTTCTTTTATACGTGCAGCGGGTAAGGAAAAGGTTGCTGTTGGTGGCTTGGTTGCTGGGGCACCGAGTGCCAGAATTAGCTAGTCGAATTGAGCAGCATCGGACGGTGCAATCCAATTCTATCAGCCAAATCTTTAAGGTAATTTCCGTCCACGTTATACTGTAAAGATAGGTTGCTGATTGAGTTGTGCAGGGGGAGCCAGAAATTTTGTAACAGAGGTAGACCTGGTTCCTAGACCAGGTCTTTCTTTTTTTGTAAAGCACCCC
>CAZXTE010000004.1:24097-106978 GCA_964643545.1 uncultured Candidatus Saccharibacteria bacterium | reverse complement strand
TGGAGCCGGCAGAGGGATTCGAACCCACGACCTACTGTTTACAAAACAGCCGCTCTAACCAACTGAGCTATGCCGGCCTAAAAATACTGGGTAAGTGTACCAAAACAGGGGTTAAACCACAACCCTTCTCGGACGAAGAACCCTTTTGGGCTTGCCAGCAGGCACGATCAATTTGCGCAATTTCTCGTTCACTTGGTCTGCTTCGGCATCCATATTGTTCTCACGGTACGCTTTTTCGAGTAACTGGTATGTCTCTTTATTTGGCTCAAGTTCAACTGCACGCTGCAAACTTTGTAGCATGAGTTTACCATTGCCAAGTTTTTCCTGTACTTTGGCGTAGGCAATGTGTCGAGCTGCAAATTCATCTTCTAGTTTTAAGGCTTGCTCAAATGCAATGGCTGCCTTTTCGTAGTTTTCCGTTTCGTAATAGATAAGGCCTAGGTTGTGTAAACTTGATGGCGTAGACTCTATGCTACTTGCAATTTCGAAACAGTCTATCGCATCTTTATACTCTTTTTGCTTCGCATAAAGAATGCCCAGTCGGTTGTATGCCGCAGCGTTTTTTTGATCAATCTTTAGAATAGTTAACAGTGCCTTCTCTGCGCGTAAAAAGCGGTTTTCTCGCATACCTTGGTGGGCTATGTCCCACAATCGGCCTACTTTATCGCTGATTTTTCGTGGGAAATCAGATAACTCTTCTTCACGAATTTTACTGCTGCGGATTGCTATAATCCCAAATCCTAGAACTAATACGAGTTCAAACATTGTGATACGTATTGTACCATGGAATCAAACCTACATGTGTAGTAGCAGGTCTGTCAGTACAAGCTTTGGTGAGGCATTCTTGCCAATGTTTATTTTTGCTTCGAACGTTAGTTTCAGTGCCTTGTGCCAACGCTTACATGATGCAAGAGAATCTTTTTTTGCTGCTGCGAGCAATGCACCATGACAAATCTGCTCCAGTGCATCCAGCCAACGCAACAGTTTTGTGGTGTCTTTTGATAGGTCGCCAACAGCAGATAACCTTGCAGATAGGGGCAAGCTAAGCACTTCTTTCACTTCTTCTATAGCGCTTGGCGTTGCACTGTCCGACCCATTTAGAATCTGATCGATGGCGCTGGAGCTCCCATTCGCAAGCGCGAATGCACGTGTAATTAATGCAGGTGCATGACCAAGAAGCGAGTAATGCTTGATCACTTCCTGTAGCGTTGGTTCCTGTATTTGGATATGTTGAGCCCGCGACAGAATGGTTGGCAATAGGCTGCTTGCACTCACGGTCGACAGTATAAGTACGGTGTTACTTGGTGGTTCTTCGAGCAGTTTCAACAAAGCATTTTGACTTTCGTTTGTTAACTTCTCGGCATTCTGAATAATACAGACGCGCGCGATTGTTCTTTTACTTGGGACCGTAAGGCGAGTAAAATTTTTTAACGTGCGTATCTCGTCTATGCCAATGGACGCCCCCGAGGACCCGACTATGAGAACATACTGATTTTCTGCTAGACGATCTATGCCAATCCCAAGCAACGTAGACGCAGCTGTACTGGCCGCAAACCCTGCTGTCTCGGCCTCTCCACTTACTAGCAGTGTGTGTGCCGGCGCTTGGCAAAATGTCTCGAGTTGTTTCCACGAAACTTTATTTATGAGCATACGTACCTTTATAGTGCCTTCCAGGCATCCTTAATTTCGCGCGGGAGGTTGCTTTTAAAAACTTTTCGCTGTTTGGAAGGGAGCGTAAGTTCTATGGATGCCGCATGAAGACACAGGCGTCCATAAGGCGCCCCTCCATACACGGTATCTCCTATTATCGGGTGTCCAAGGTATTGCAGATGTACGCGCAACTGATGCGTTCGACCGGTGATTGGCCGGAGTTCAACCAATGAGCTTTTTTCTTGAACATCAACAGTTTTAAAATGGGTTTGTGCGCTCTTACCATTCGGACCTGCTCGAAATGTAGACGGTTTTTTTGGATTTCTTTCAATCGGAATATCTATCATCCCCTCAGGAGCTTCTAGTGTGCCAGCAATTGCCGCAATATATACTTTCTTAATCTTTCGATCGGCAAATTGTTTTTGTAAAAATGTCTGTGTAATCTGATTCTTTGCACACACAATCAGGCCGCTGGTTGCACGATCCAGCCGGTGCACGATCCCTGCTCGATTCGTTACTCTCCAGTCTGAAGAATCATTGAGCCTACTCTTGATAAATGTTGCCACGGTTGCTTCATTATGAAGTGTCCCTTTCGCATGGGTGAGTACGCCAGAAGGTTTGTCTATTACGATTACGTCTGCATCTTCATAGAGAACGGTTAGGGAGATATCTGGAACGGGTTGCCTCAACATATGCAGGTCAACAACAATTACGTCTCCAAAGCGGGTTTTATGACTAGAACGTGCAACCATGCCATTTACGGTAACGAGATCACTGGCAATGATCTTCTCAAGCACCGATCGTGAATACTGCGGATACGCAGCAACGAGCGTCCTGTCCAGGCGTTCTCCAATGGTAAATTGTTGCAATGTTTCTTTGTGAGGCATGGTTTTATACGCCTTACCTTAGACCAACAGCGTGTTGAACATGATCAAGCGTGGCATTTGCAATTGCGATAGCAGAAACCTCGGATTGATGCAGTTTCTCGGTAAGCTGTCTGTCATCAACGCTGGCATACGTTTCCTGAAACCGAGCCAAAAAGTCTGTTGTTGCGTCAGCGACGTGTTTCTTGAGGTCGCCGTAGCTTGTTTGACCGGCATACTCTGACGCTATATTATCAACTGTTTCGCCCCGGAACAGGGCAAGTACCTGAAGTAGGTTGCTAATACCTGGCTGTTTCTGGGGGTTAAAATTTACTGAACCGATGCTATCAGTTGTTGCTCCCATTATTTTCTTTCGAGCAACTTCGGGTGTATCTGTCAAAAATATAACGCCTTTACCAGTATTATCTGATTTACTCATTTTCCTTGATGGGTCCACCAAATCTTTAATACGCAAACCTTGGTCCTTGCCAAAGAATTCGTGCTGTTTTTTTACTTCTAGGGGGACGGTAAAGAGATTGCCAAATTGTGCGTTCATTCGCATGGCAATGTCTCGCGTGAATTCCAAATGTTGAGACTGGTCATCACCCACAGGAACATACGTAGCACCATACAGTAGAATATCCGCTGCCATAAGTACAGGATAATTAAAAAGACCAACGCTCGTGCGTTCAGCGCTCAATTTTGACGATTTGTCTTTAAATTGCGTCATTCGAGACATTTCCCCAAAGCCAGTAAAGCAGTCTAGGATCCAGGTTAACTCACTATGGGCAGGTACGTAACTTTGCCTATAAATGCAAACGTCATTATGATCAATCGGGAGCCCGGCGGCTACAAACATGCGCAGATTATCCATAATTTGATCATGTAAGGTCGAGTGGTCGATAGGGGTTGTAAAGCTATGAAGATCTGGTACAAATAAATGAACCTTATATTCGCCTGCCCGATTTTTTGCCATGTCTATTGTGGGTAATAGCGCACCAAAATAGTTGCCAATATGCAAATCACTGTTTGCTCGAAGACCAGTTAAAATTACAGGTTTTGACATGATATATACTCATTATACGATATTTATGGTTTAAGCGTGCGAATCGGTGTGACATTGTCCTAATCGGCTTATACATTTGTGTGACTATCTTACAATTCTTGACCACTGCTGTCTGACAGGATCAGGCACATTTGCAAAATCAATACCCGAACGAAGACCCGCCTGCGCGTAATATTCAGCAGCGGCACTCACCGTGCTAGGAATGGCGGTGCTTGGACTTTCGACCGTCAACTCAGCTGGCCCCTCTAGATAATAGGGTGGTATAGTTCCCGCAACAGTTCTTAAACTCACCAGAACCGGACTACCTTGTTTGTCATGGTTGCTAACGGTTTCACCGTTTATCTTTGCTCTATCAGCCATATATTGTTGAACAACATCAAAAGCTGCTTCACCTTGGCCACCGATCTTGATTGTGCCATCAGTATCGGGGTAACGGTAATTGCGATATGTTAATCCGTGAGCAGCACCGTACCCTGCGACAACGCGTGCATGCTGATCACCGTCATCAATTGAGGCGTGTTTCACTGCACGTTGGGCTAGTTTTCTCAGTGCACGATGAATTGGTGTCTCGTTTTCTACAGAGCCATCTTGCAGAATTGTTAAAAGATGCTCCGTATCAGATTCATGTCCTTTCTTGCTCAGCGCACTGACCGACAAATGCTCCTTCGCAACCTTGATATTGGGGTAAACCGTTTCTTGTAAACGATCTACTAAATTCAGCAGTTGGTGAGCACGCATTTCTGCGATTTCTGGATCAAGCCCATTGAGACTGGATGATACCGCATGTGCCGCAACAAGACGTACCGCCGGTTGGGCCAGGCCAGACTCTTGGCATGCTTTGGCAAGCTCTAAGGCAGGAGTCACATATGCAATTGCGCGTAGAGTTGGCGGAGTTTCCGACCCGCCCAATGCTGTTACCAACTCTAGCGTATAATCAGGCAGCAGTGCGTGTCGTGCAATTTCCAGCACTAATTGTCTATTTGCTGGCTTTTTTATATCACCAACTCGAAGTTCAGGAGACGTCAAGGTGCGGCCAACAACGAACCCAATTGAGTAGACGGGGTCTGCGCCCCCTGCATGAGCGCAACCTTGGCGGACAAGATCAAGCTGCTCGCCAAGAACGCTATCAACCAAGCCGTGTATTCTTGTAGGTCCAAGTGTACCTGATGGGTGTACGCCATTTTCAACACCCATTACTAATGCGGCAGAGAGGTCCGCTCTGCTAACACTCATCTTGACTCACCCATAATCGTTTTAGCCCGTTTGACTACTGCATTCGTTGCAGCAGTAAGTGAGTCAACTAGTGCGATATCCACCATTAGACCATTATTGAGAACTGAGAGCTCGGTGCACCCAAGGATAACTATATCTACACCCTGCGCTTGCAGATGTCCTATCTGTTTACTTAATTCCAATTTGAGGTCATCAAGGGGTTTGCCAGCAATCACGCTGCGTATCACTTCGGCTGTCTTTCGCTGTTCGGATTGTGGGAGGACCACAATATCAATTTTTGCCTTTGCCGCATGCTCGTGGTATAGCTTTGTGGCGATAGTAGTAGACGAAGCCAGGAGCCCTGCCCGTTTAATCCCCTTTACCTCGAGATCTTTTATTACAGAATCCGGCAATGAAACAAGTGGCAGGTTTGCCAGGGCGGGCACCTCCTCAATGAGAAGATGTGCAGTGTTGCAGGCAACTACAACAATATCAGGTTCGTTTGCACGTAAAGTTTTGGCCGCTGATTCAAGCATCGCTTTATTTTTATGCCGTAAATTTGGCTGGGTAATAAAGTCAATGGCAGGTATTGAAACGTGTGTTATGAGTGGAAATTCGTTGCAGTCGTGTGCACCCAGTTCGGCGCTTGCAGCATTAACAATTTTTGTATGTAATAGTGCGCTGGCTTGCGGCCCCATGCCTCCAATAATTCCGATAGATATGTTCTTCATGGCTTGTTCTCTCCATTTTTCTATTAAAAAACCGCCTGTTTGGGCGGTTTTGATTTCTGATCATCTAGTTATTTATGTATAACAAAAAGCAAGCCGCCAACGATGACTCGTAAACCAAAAATAAAACTTACTATTAAGCTTGCTTACCATAGTGACAGATCTTACGCTTTTATAGCTATTGTGTCAAGATATTTTAACGCTTAGTGAATTGACGCTGTTTGCGTGCGCCCTTGAGACCAAATTTCTTTCGTTCTTTCTCTCTTGGATCGCGGCCGAGCAATTCAGCACGTCGTAATGTTGCTTTCAGATCTTCATTCATAATAGCAAGGGCCTTTGCGATACCAAGTCGTATGGCTTGGGCCTGACCAGTCTGTCCGCCACCAGTCACGACGACCGAAACGTCATATTTATTATTCTGCTCTAGGACTGTAAAGGGCTTCTGTAACTCATTGAGCAGTTTTTTACTAGTCGCAAAATATTCATCTACTGGTTTTTGATTGACAACGAACACTCCATTGCCAGACTGGAGGCGTACGCGTGCTGTTGCACTTTTTCGTCTACCTAACGCGTAATGATACTGCTTTGCTGCCATTATTTTGAACCTTTCACACTTAAGACTTCTGGTTTCTGAGCATTATGATTGTGCTCACTTGTTTTGTAGACCTTTAGTCGTGCAAGGCGATCAGGACGTAATTTATTAACAGGGAGCATGCCACGAATCGCTAGAGTAATGACCTGTGTTGAATCCTTAGCCATTTTCTCTTCAAGAGTGGCAGATTTTAGGCCTCCTGGGTAGCTACTGTGTCGGTAGTACATTTTCTTTGTTTCTTTACCGCCAGTAACCTTTAGGTTGTCGCTGTTAATGATTACAACAAAGTCACCATTGTCGACATGCGGGGTGATGGACGGTTTGCCTTTTCCGATGAGCAGAGAGGCAGCCACAGTAGATACGCGGCCCAAAGGAGCCTCTGATGCGTCTATGACGTACCATTTTCGTGCAACCTCGCTTTGTTTTTGGCTATAAGTCTTCATAATTTTACTTCTTCTCTGCTTTCTTGGTAGCTACCTTGGCGACCGTTTCTTTTGGGGTTTTTGCTTTCTCAGAAACAGCTACCTTTGGGGCAGCAGCTTTTGCTACGGGAGCCTCGTTTAGGTCGTCAACGAATGACACACGCGCCATTTGTGCGTTGTCGCCGCGACGTGTCACTGTCTTTGCAATGCGCAAATGACCGCTTGTGCGTTTCTTGAGCTTTGGCGCTACTTCATCAACGAGTTTGTGCGCGCTATCCAACGTCTGTAGACTACTAATGATTTGACGACGACTGTGAAGATCACCTCGTTTCGCTTTTGTGATAAGCTTCTCGACATAGGGGACCAACTCCTTTGCCTTCGGCAATGTTGTGTTGATAGCTTCCTCACGGACCAATGCATCTGCTAGCCCTTTCAAAAGAGCTTCTCGTTGGTCTCGTTCTCGGCCGAATTTGCGGCCTTTATACCCGTGACGATGCATGCTTTATAACTCCAACTCAGCTAATTTCTCTTTAACTTCATCTAGTGCTTTACTGCCAAAACCTTTAAGATCGCGTAGCTCGATATCACTTAGGTTGAACAAATCTTTCAGTGTATGAATTTCATTGTTGATAAGTGCGTTAGTTGTACGTGCTGACAAATTAAGATCTTCAATTGATGTCATAAGTTCCGCTGGATCATCACCATCAACATTGCTCGCAGGCGAATCACTATTGCCCGCAGTCATAGGAGCGGGTGCCTCAACACGTGTTTGGCCTGCAAGAGCAGTAAACTGATTGACGAGGATTGCTGACGCCTCTTCGAATGCGTCACGTGGCGTAATTGAACCGTCGGTATCGATAGTAAGAAGAAGCTTATCAAGATCGGTCATTTGGCCGACACGAGTGTTTTCTACCTTATAGCGAACCCGCAAAACTGGGCTAAAGATCGCATCAAGTGCAATCATGTCGCTATTTTTGGTCTTGGCTCCCTCTTCGACGGTGCGATAACCGCGACCAGTCTCAACAACGAGATCAATCGTAATTTTGCCCTTTTCGTCACCAATTGTTGCGATTGTTTGAGCAGGGTTAACAACTTCTACGTCAGCATTCGTGGCAATGTCTTTACCGGTAACGACGCCCTTGCCAGTTTTTGTGAGACGAACAGTTTGTGGCTCGTCGCTAAATACACGGAAACGAAGATTCTTTAGATTGAGCATGATGTCTACGACATCTTCTTTAACACCCTTAAGTGTGGTGAACTCATGTGTTGCGCCTTCAATCTTGAATGAAGTAACGGCGGCCCCTGCTATGCTGGACAGCAATACGCGGCGCAAGCTATTCCCAAGCGTCATGCCATAGCCGGTATGCAGTGGTTCAATACTGAACGTTGCTGACGTTTTGCTGTGGTCGTCGATATTAACGAGTGCTGGCGTGTGAATGTGCTTTGACATAAATTGGTCTCCCTTACCTTGAATAATATTCAACGATTAATTGCTCGTTAATGTCCGCTTCAGCATCCTCTCGCGTAGGCATACTAACAACGGAAACATCAAACTTCTTGCGATTTACTTTTAGCCAAGAGGGTACTTGATCGCTGTTAGCGGGGCTAACATCATCAATCTTCTTGAAGTACTCGTTCTTGGCGCTACTCTCTCGTAGTATAATCTTGTCTCCCTCTGAAACTCTTATTGATGGGATATCAACACGGCGACCATTGAGTGTGAAGTGTCCATGGGTGACAAGTTGTCGTGCTGCGCGGCGGCTGACTGCAAGGCCACTTCGATAGATGACGTTGTCTAAACGACGCTCAAGGTAAGCCAAAAGATTTTCACCAGACTGACCCTCGCGGCGGCTGGCTTCTTTCATAAGGTTTGAGAATTGCTTCTCCAGCAATCCATATAGTCGCTTAACCTTTTGTTTCTCTCGAAGCTGCAGACTATACTGACTTGGTTTATTGCGACCTGCATAGTTTCCGACTTGGCCGGGAGTGGATGTGCGTTTTAAAAGCGCCTTGTGGGCTTTTGGATGTAGTGCATAGCCTTCGCGTCGGCTCATTTTTACAATTGATTGTGTATCGCGTGCCATAAACTAAATCCTTCGTGCTTTCTTAGGTCGAACGCCACCATGTGCGATTCCTGTAACGTCTTTGATGCTCTCTGCTTGGAAGCCTAACGTTGCAAGCGTACGAACAGCTGCATCACGACCCAGTCCGATCCCCTTTACGTAGACGTCGACTTTGGACAGACCATACGCTTGCCGAGCTTCTTGACCGGCTTTCTCTGTTGCAACTTGTGCGGCATAGGCTGTGCCCTTTTTGGAGCCCCGGAACCCACATGCACCAGCGCTCGATGCCGTTAATGCGCCGCCTGCAGTGTCTGTAAAGGTGATAATAGTGTTGTTAAAGCTAGCGTACACATGAACCTGCCCAGTTGGTACTGATCGTTTTGCTTTTTTCTTCTTAGTAACTGTTGTATCTGCCATAATTATCCTATGTCTTAGACGCTACCTTTTTAGCGGTACCACCGACAGTAATCTTCTTACCACGGCGAGTTCTTGCATTTGTCTTAGTACGCTGGCCACGACTTGGCAAACTAGCTTTGTGCCGAAGACCACGATACGAACCAATATCCTTTAATCGTTTAATGTTGCTGGTAACAATACGCTGCAACTCACCCTCAACGGTGTATTTGTCGTTTATAAAATCTTGGATACGGCCAATCTCTGCGTCGGTAAGATTCTTAACACGAACAGTTGGCTCTACCTTTGCAGCCTCTAAGATATCTCTGCTTGTTTTTGGCCCAACTCCATATACATATGTTAAAGCAATTTGAATTTGTTTTTCACTTGGAATAGTAACACCAGATATACGCGCCATAAACTAACCCTGCCTCTGCTTGTGCTTCGGTTTGAGCTTATTAATGACGTAAACGCGGCCCTTACGGCGTACGATTTTATCGTCTGGACTTATCTTCTTGACACTTGCACGCACTTTCATGCGGATTATGCTCCTTGTTGCTGCAACGCATAACACACTGCTTATTTATGATTTGCGATAGGTGATTCTTCCCTTAGAAAGGTCGTAAGGGGTCAACTCAACCGTAACGCTGTCGCCTGGTACGATCCGAATATAATGTTTTCGCATCTTACCTGCCACGTGAGCTATAATTTGATGCCCGTTCTCAAGTTCTACTCGGAACTGCGTTCCGGGTAATGTCTCCACGATCGTTCCCGTGAGTTCTATTACTTCCTTGTTTACGGCCATAAATATAACTAAGTCTCAAGTTTAACAGATATATATTACTTTTGCAAAGGGTTTTTACGGTTTTTTCTTGACAGGGTTGTTTTCACGCGATTGAACAGGCGGATTCGTCCACGTAATAGCGTACGCCTTGACGATGTTGATGTTGTCTCTTCGGTTGCATCTGTAAAGAAGTCAGGCTGCTCGTACTGATCGTACGTGACCATGAGTGCCCTAGACTCTATTTGACGAAGTGTCTCTAAAGCTACGGAAACAAGGATGAGGATGCTTGTACCCCCTATGGTTATGTTTGTTTTTAAGAATATCTGTCCAATAATAGGGAGCAACGCGAGAAGCCCCAGAGATATAGCCCCAAAGAGCGTCAGACGGTTAACCACAGCAGACAAATACTTCTCTGTCTGCTTACCTGCGCGGATATCAGCGATAAATCCACCTTGTTTCTGTAAGTTCTCTGCAATCTCTTTTGCATTGAAGGCGATAGACGTATAAAAGAACGTAAATACAACGACGAGGAGAAAGTAGACTACTGGGTATAGATACGGTTGCCACCCGCCTTGCTGAAAGCTCTGAACGCTCGGGTTTTGGAATAATCGGACAAGGGTCGTCCCTAATTCCTGCAATCGCTGACTGGAGTTGCTGACAAGCAGCTGTCCTGCGAAGCTAGGAACACTCAGGAAAGCAACTGCGAAAATTATCGGGACAACTCCGGCTGTAATTAATTTAACTGGCAAAATTGTGGTTACGCCACCATACGCCCTATTACCCTGCACTCGTTTAGCATAATTAACTGTTAGCTTTCTTGATGCTTCGTTCAACTTAACTATCAAAATCGTCACAATTGTCACGAGAACAAGGATCAGTAGCGCGTAAAGGAGTGCGCTGCCACTTATGGGTAGTTGATTCCCGAAAACACTGAGCTTATCGCTCTTTGCAGTCAGGGATTCAATAAGCGAAGCTACTGTCTGTGGCAAGCTACTGACGATACCGACAGTTATAATTAAGGATATCCCATTGCCTACATTTTGCTCTGTTATTAGCTCGCCGAGCCACATAAGCACCATAGAACCTCCCGTTAGTGCGGCAACCATCAAACCCCAACGCAAAAGAGATGTATTAGCAGTAATATCGCCCAATCCGCCTATTCTGGTTGCAGATTCACGAACGAGATATATTGCACCAACTGACTGCACCATAGCAAGCGGGAGAGTTAGGAGACGGGTGTACTGGTTTATTTTTCGTCTGCCGAATTCACCCTCATTATTTAATGCTTCTAGCTTAGGGATGGCCCTGGTGAGCAACTGCATGATAATTGAGGCATTGATATATGGACCCAATCCCACGAGCATAATCGAAAAGTTGGCTAGTGCTCCGCCCGACAAAACATTGATAAAGCTTAACAGCTGTGGTGAGTCATTTGATGCAAATACATTTTGTAACACCTGTTGCAGTGTTTTTGCGTCACTCAGTGGGACTGGAATATGTGCGAAAATACGAAACACAAACAACATTCCCATGACAGCGAGTAGCCGTTTCCTCATGTCACCCGCTCGTAAAGATCGCCAAATAACTTTCCAGCTCATGTATTCCTTCTACCTAACTATATTCGACAGTATATCAGCTTTATTGGTCGCTCAAAAAATACTAATCTGTCTTTTTTGTCTTTTTTGTTGCTACACGAGGTATTTGACTAGTTGCTACAAAGGAACCACCGGCCTTCTCTAGTGTCGCAACAGCACTCTTGCTAGCAAGTTGCAATTTAACCGTTTGCTTAGCTGTATACTCACCACGCGTTAAAAGTTTCACACGAGTATGAGGGTTTTCTAAAAGGCCTGCTTTAACGAGACTATGGTTGTCGACCGTTTCACCTAGTGATGATATTTGATCGGTAAATACAACTTCTGCAGCTACTCTATGTGAGCGAAAACCGCGCAGTTTTGGGAAGCGTTGTGAAAGGGGGTTCTGACCACCTTCAAAACCGGGCCGCGCACTATAGCCAGTACGCGCTTTTTGACCTTTTGTTCCTCTTCCAGCAGTTTTACCCTGTCCTGCTGCAATGCCGCGTCCGACACGCTTCGTCTGCTTTGATTTCACTGTCTTTAGTTCATTGAATTTCATGCTGCTACCTTTTTCGCCTTCGCTTCAGCTGTCTTTGCTTGTTCTTTGGCAACTTGATTGGTTATCCAGTTCTTTGCAGGTTCAGTAGACTGCAAGGCAGCTAGGGTTGCGTAAGCAGTGTTTGTCTTGTTTGCAGACCCGAGAGACTTGCTAAGTGCATTTTTTACCCCAGCAACTTCTAAAACGGTGCGGACAACACCACCAGCTATGAGTCCTGTACCTTGCGCAGCTGGTTTTATGAGTATACGTGCACCTCCAACTTTTGCAGTGGCTTCGTGCGGTAATGTACCTTTGTACAAATTAATTGTTACCATGTTTTTCTTGGCTACTTCCATTGCTTTTGCAACAGCACTCGTTACGTCGGCGCCTTTTGCTGAACCAATACCAACGCGTGACTTGCGGTCACCTACAGCGGCTAGCGCACGAAATCGAAATCTTCGTCCACCTTTTACGACACGTGCAACACGATCAATGTTCACAACGCGCTCATCAAATAATTTTTCAGCAGGTTGTGCGTCTCTGTTATTTCTTGGTCTGCGATCATTTGGTTGCATGCTAGAACTCCAATCCTGCTTTACGCGCTGCGTCGGCCAGTGCTTTGACTCTTCCGTGGTAAATACGTCCGTTGCGATCAAAAACAACTTTCTTGATCTTTGCTTTTAGCGCCGCTTTTGCGATCAGTTCACCGATGACTGCTGCTTTCTCGGTCATGCTGCCTGTTGTCTTAAGCCCGGTCGTGCTCACATATGCAATGGTTACACGGGTGTCATCATTGATTACCTGAGCAGTGATGTGTCGGTTGCTGACAAATACAGATAAACGAGGCCTGTCTGCGGTCCCATAGACTTTTGATCGTACACGAGCTTTGCGCTGTGCGACTTTCTGTAGTGTATGTGCTAATCCGTTCATTTATTTATCCTTACCTGACTTACCGCTTTTTCGTATAATTCTCTCACCAACGTATCGGATACCTTTGCCCTTATAGGGTTCTGGTTTCTTTAAAGATCGTATCTCGGCTGCAACTTGGCCTACCTGCTGCTTGCTGATACCTGATATGGTGATGGTATTTTGCTCTACCACCGCTGTAACCCCTTGTGGGATTTTGTATATAACATCATGTGAAAAGCCAAGATTGAATTTTAGTTCTGATCCTGCGAGAGAAACTCGATAGCCAACCCCTTGTATTTCCAGCTGTTTACTAAATCCTG
Source organism: uncultured Candidatus Saccharibacteria bacterium (assembly GCA_964643545.1). GTDB lineage: Bacteria > Patescibacteriota > Saccharimonadia > Saccharimonadales > AWTP1-31 > DAISWP01. Next base: position 93,864 of record CAZXTE010000004.1, on the reverse strand, counting down.
CTGTTACGCCTTCAACCATGTTGTTTAAGAGTGCACGAACCAGTCCATGCTTCGCACGGATTTTTGGCTCATCATTTGCACGTGTAACAATAATCTTGCCATCTTCTTGGCTAACCATAATATCGTCAAGTAGTGGCTGTGAAAGAGTACCTTTTGGACCCACAACAGTTAGCATACCGTCTTCAGCAGTAAGCGTAACGCCATTTGGTATTTCGATGGGTGATTTTCCTACGCGACTCATAATTAGTACACCCTACAAATTAATTCGCCGCCAACACCAGCAGTTTTTGCTTGCGCACCAGTCATAAGACCCTTGCTCGTTGAGACGATAATAATACCACGACCACTTTTAACTGCAGGGATCTCTTTTGCTGAACTATAGTTACGGCGGCCAGGAGTGCTTATTCTGACAATTTCTGTAATTCGAGCATTCTGGTTTTCCGGGTTGATCGAAAGGTGCAAACTTTTTCCAATACTTGCTTCAGTGACGCGAGCAGAATCGAGGTAGTTATTTTTGACAAGTACTTCAGCAACAGCTTGCTTGATTTTTGAGTGCGGCATAACAACCTCGTTTTTTCGTACGGCAATTGCGTTACGAATTCGAGATAACATGTCGGCAATTGGGTCAGTAGATGTTGTAGACATAAGGCGCTCCTTACCAGCTAGCTTTCGTTACACCGGGGATTTCACCCTTAACTGCATGCTCACGAAATGAAATACGGCTCAAGCCAAACGTTCGCATGTAACCGTGGGGGCGGCCTGTTTCTAGGCAGCGGTTTTTATGGCGCGTTGGCGATGAGTTGCGAGGAAGCTTATGAAGGCCTTCTTGGTCACCCATAGTCTTTAATTCGGCTCGTTTTGCTGCATATTGCGCAATCATCCTTTGACGTTTCAGGTCTCGGGCAATAATAGATTTTTTAGCCATTACTTTCTCTCCTTCTCAAAAGGCATACCTAATTTAGTGAGCAACGCACGCGCGTGCTCGGGTTGCTGGGCTTTTACAACAAACACCGCTTGTAGCCCATGTGTCGTGGTTGTTTCTTCAAATGTAAGTTCTGGGAATACGGATTGATCTACGAGTCCGATGCTATAGTTCCCGCTGCGATCAAAAGCAGTTGTTTTTACGCCATGGAAGTCACGTAGTCGTGGCAAAACAACGCTAATGAGTCGATCAGCAAATTCATACATTCTGTCACCGCGAAGGGTCACCTTTAGCCCAATTTTATTGCCTTCACGAAGCTTAAATGATGCGATTGATTTTTTAGCAACCGTTTCGATAGGCACTTGTCCTGTAATTTTCTTTAATGTGTTGGCAGCTATGTCGATAAGCTTCTTTTCATCCTTAGCGCGGCCAAGTCCAACATTAACAACTATCTTTTGCAACACTGGCACTTGGTGAATGTTCTCTAGGCCTAGCTCTTCTTTGAGTTCGCCGACAACAGTAGTTTTGTAGAGATCTTTTAATCGTACTGTGCTGGTTGTATTCATGACTTGATCTCCTTCCCGCTGCTCTTGTACACGCGTACTTTCTTGCCATCTTTGGCTAATGTGTAGCTAATTTTTGTGGCTTTTTTGCTTGTTGGTTCGACGATTGCTACTTTTGAAACCCAAATTGGTTTTGTGAGCTCGATAATACCGCCTTGTGGGTTTGTCTTATTTGGCTTCACATGCTTTTTAACAATGTTTATCCCTTCAACAGTAACCTTGTTCAGCGTTGGATGCGTAGCTATAACTGAGCCAGTTTTGCCCTTGTACTTGCCACTTCGCACAACAACGGTGTCGCCTTTTTTCAAACGAATCTTAAAGATAGAAGTATTCATTATAGGACCTCCGGTGCCAAGCTAATGATCTTTGCATAGCCTAACTCACGCAGTTCTCGTGGGACGGGGCCAAAAATACGAGTAGCTTTGGGAAGCTTGTCTTCTCCGATAACAACCGCTGCGTTATCGTCGAACTTAATTGTCGACCCATCTTTGCGCTTAATTGGGCTCTTTGTCCGCACAACGACAGCCCTGATAACTGACTTCTTTTTTACGTTACCTTGCGGGTTGGCTTGCTTAACTGTTGCGACGATAACGTCACCAACGCGTGCATATCGTCTCCGCGTACCACCAAGGACACGAATACAAAGAATCTCTTTTGCACCGCTGTTATCGCAGACACCAAGACGTGATTCCTGCTGTATCATTTCTTCTCCTCTGTTGCGACATCGGCGGTGACTGTTTCAACTGAATCTGCTGCAGTTATAATGGCACGCCCAATGACTGACTGTAGCGTGTATCGTTTTCGTGCACTGATTGGGCGGCATTCTGCGATCACAACAGTATCACCTTGTTTTGCTTCGTTCTTTTCATCGTGAGCCATAAATCGCTTCGTCACAGAATAAGCTTTTCGGTAAATTGGGTGCGTTTTGTGTGCATGAACAGCAACGACAATTGTCTTGTCGGTTTTATCGGATACAACTGTACCGGTGAGTGTCTTTGCCATTATAGTGTCTCCTTGCTGAGCTGTTCGCTTAGTACTGTTAGCATGCGTGCTAGATCTTTTCGTTTATTCCGGATAAGACGCACATTCGTTTGTTCTCCCATGTGCACACGACGTCGCAATTCAGAAATTTCATCGCGTAGCTTTGTGCTTTCTTTTGTTAGATCTGCGGTCGAGTATTTTCGGATGTCAGTGATTTTCATAACTACACCTCCTCCTTAACCAGGAATTTGGTTTTGACAGGAAGTTTATGACTTGCAAGACGCATTGCTTCGCGTGCAATTTCTTCACTTACACCCTGCATCTCAAATAAAATTGTTCCCGGTCTTACTTTTGCTACAAAGAACTCTGGATTTCCTTTTCCGCTACCCATCTTTACATCTTGTGGTTTTCGAGTAACAGGGGTGTGCGGGAATATGCGAATCCAAATTTTTCCACCACGCTTAATGTAGCGAGTCATAGCTTGACGAGAAGCTTCGATCTGACGAGAGGTAATTCTTTCAGACTGCATGCTCTGCAGTGCAAAATCGCCAAAGGCAATATAGTTTCCCGACGTCGCAACGCCGCGAATTCTTCCCTTTCGTACTTTTCGGAACTTTGTTCGTTTTGGGAGTAACATTATGCCACCTCTCCCTTGTAAATCCAGACCTTTACGCCAATAATTCCTGCAGCTGTTTTAGCGCCAACTTGTCCGTAATCGATATCGGCACGCAATGTATGTAGTGGTACGCTACCCTGCACTTCTTTTTCTCGTCGAGACATTTCTGCGCCATTAAGTCGTCCTGCAACTTCGATGCGAATGCCCTTGGCACCTGCACGCATTGTAGCTGCTGCAGTTGATTTAATTGCGCGTCGGAATGAAATTCTTCGCTCAAGCTGATGTGCAATGTTCTCAGCCACCAACTTTGCTTGTAGTTCTGCTTTTTTAACTTCTTCAATGTTTACGCGCGTTGGGACACCATAAATTCGTTCGATCGTCTGCTTTAGTTCTTGAGCCCCAGCGCCGCCACGCCCAATTACCACACCGGCTTTCGCAGTATGAATTGTTACGCTGACAAGATTTGGTGAACGTTCAATATCAACTTTGTTAATAGCTGCACGACTGCCAAGCTTTACGGCAATCATTCGGCGAACCGACAAGTCCTGCTTCAAATAATTTGCATAATCACGCTTATTTGCGAACCATTTGCTTCGCCAGTCCTTATTGACTTGAAGACGCATGCTAATAGGGTTAACTTTCTGGCCCATTATTTCGTCTCCTTAGCTTTCTTTACTGCAGGTTTGGCCACAACGGGGGCTTTCTTTTGTCGGATTTCACCATCTACTACAACTCTAATATGACTCGTTCGACGTTGGAATGGTAAGGCACGTCCGTGTGCTGCTGGACGATATCTCTTAAGACGGACACCCGGTGTTACAGAAATTTCAGTTATCATGAGCGTCTCAGCCTTATAGTTGTGGTTGTGCTCTGCATTTGCGCGCGCACTCTCCACGACTTTTGTAACAGGCAGTGCTGCGCGACGTGGCACATGAGACAGAATAACAAGCGCATCGGCGACGCTACGGCCGCGAACTAACGCAGCAACCACGCCTACTTTACGTGGACTCATGCTAACACCTTTCGCAATTGCTCGTACTGCCATGGTATCTACCTTTGACCCTTCGCTAGCTTACCGCCATGACTTCGAAACTTCCGTGTCGGAGAAAATTCACCGAGCTTGTGGCCGACCATATTTTCAGTAATAAAGACAGGTACGTGCACTTTGCCATTATGTACAGCAATGGTTCTACCTACGAAATCTGGTGACACGGTGCTCGCACGAGCCCATGTTTTGATGATCGTTCGGTCTTCACCACCTAAAGCTGCTACCTTCTTAGCAAGTTTAGGGTCTACAAATGGTCCTTTTTTCAGTGATCGACTCATTGCTTATTTCCTCTTCGCCATATGACGGCTTTTAACAATAAATTTATTCGTACTTTTACGTCGTCTTGTCTTGAACCCAAGTGTTTTTTGACCCCAAGGAGTACGCGGATCTTTGGCAGTACCATGACGACCACCATCACCACCACCGTGCGGGTGATCGGCTGCGTTCATAACAACACCACGAACACCTGGTCGAATACCTTTACGACGATTGCGTCCCGCTTTTCCGACTTTAATGTTCTGATGCTGTTCATTGCCGATGCGGCCTATCTGAGCGGTGCACTCAACAAGTATCATACGAACTTCACCACTTGGCAGCTTTACTTGTGCGTATGCGCCCTCTTTAGCCATAAGTTGTGCGCCAGTTCCGGCAGCACGAACAAGCTGTGCGCCTTTGCCAGGTTGCAGCTCGATTCCATACATTGTGCTTCCAAGGGGGATATTCTTGATAGGTAGCCTATTGCCATTTTCGATCGGTGCTTCTTCGTCGCTAACAAGCTTTTGACCTACAGTCATATCTTTTGCAGCGAGTACGTAATGATATACACCCTTATCGTCCTTAATACGAGCAATGCGTGCGCTTCGGTTTGGGTCATACTCAATCGCTTCTATAGTTGCCGTCGTGCCTGGTGCGAGGCCAAAGTTAACAATTCGGTAGAATTTACGAGCACCACCACCACGATGACGTACCGTAATACGGCCTTGGTTATTGCGGCCATTACCACGTCGCTTGACCATGCGCAAAGACTTGGGGCCACCACCCTTGACCGTGATTTCACTCATATCTTGAGTTGTCATGCCACGGCGACCAGGAGTTGTGGGACGGTATAGTGTAATAGCCATTACTTTGTCTCCTTGTCTTTCTTAGTGCTAGCCTTTTTGCTTGTCTTTGGCTCATCACTCTCAAAGATCGGTATACTATTGCCTTCTTGCAAGGTTACGTATGCTTTCTTCAGGTTATTTCGCTTACCGTTGATAGCTTTGCTTCGCTTGCGGTAACTCCGTACAGCCTTGCCCTTCATGACGACAATGTTCACGCTATCGACTGCAACAGTAAACTGACTTGCGACAGCCTGAGCAACAGTAAGCTTGTTTGCTGTCAGTGGAACATCAAACACATAGACGTGTCCTTTTTGACTCAAGCCGTATGCTTTTTCGCTAATTCGTGGCTTCAAGACAATGTCGTTCATCATTTCTTTTCTCCAAGCCACTCATGTACAGATGCAAGTGCGTCTTTAGTCATGATAATAGTATCGGCATTCAAGATATCATATACATTAAGGTAGGTCGCTCGAACTAAAATGACGCTCTGCAGGTTCCGCGTAGCTCTGGTAACGGTGTCAGTCTTTTCGCTAACGACCACTAGGATGTTGCGCGTAGCACCTAATTTTTCAAGTAATTTCACGGCCCCTTGTGATTTGCCATCCGCACAAACAAAATCTTCAACAATCTTTATCTGTTCAGTCTTTAGAGACAATGCCTGGCGCAAGGCAACGCGCTTAGCCTTAACCGGCAATGCTTTTGTGTAGTTTTCTTCACCAGTTGGGCCGAAAACAATACCACCACCACGCCAAATTGGGTTTCGTGTAGAACCGAAACGAGCACGGCCCGTGCCTTTTTGCTTCCAAGGCTTTCGCCCACCACCACGAACAAGCCCTCTTGTCTTGACGACAGCAAGGTTGCCTCTACCGTTGGAAAGATACGCTTGGTAAGCCTGCTTTAGCAATTCGTGACTTGTGACCTCTATGCCAAAAACATCCTTGGCTAGCTTGGCTGCAACAGTGGCTTTGGTGCCTGTCTTTGTGTAAGTAGCTGCTGATGTGCTCATTTTTCAGCTCCTTGCAGTAAAACAAGACCTTTGCGTGGGCCGGGCACAGCCCCCACCACGCCAATCACGTTTAGCTCCATATCTACAAGTGCAATCTTAAGGTTCTTTACACTGACTTTCTTGTCACCAAGCTGTCCTGCCATTCGGGTTCCCTTAAAAATGTGTTGTGGGTACATAGAGCCAATTGATCCTGGACGGCGATAACTACGGCCACCATGCGTCTTGCGACCACGATGGAAGTTATGACGACGAATCGTTCCTGCCCAACCCTTACCCTTACTTGTCCCTGTTGCTTTTACACTGTCGCCAATTGAAAAGACCTCTGCGGTGAGATTGTCCCCAACCTTGAGGTCTTCTGGTAGTTCTTCTGTTCGAATTTCGCACATAATTGGTGTTGTCGCCTTAGCCGCCTTGAGATGACCCGCCATAGGCTTGTTAATCTTCTTTGAGGCGCCAAAACCGAGCTGCACAGCACAATAACCGTCTACATCGAGGTTCTTAAGCTGGGTAACTGTATTTGGCTCAGCAGAAAGCAAGGTAACACCAACCACCGTACCGTCTTCTGAGACTGTACTTGCCATGCCAATTTTTCTAGTGATGAGTGCTTTCATGCTTTCCTTTTGTATGATTTTGTCCAAAGCGTAAGAAACTAAAACGCTTGGTGCTAGTGGTATTCACCTCTGTTAATGGATGATGAACCTTCTAACGATCCAAGGACATAAATTGAGATACCATAACAGATTACCAGAAGATACCCATATCTGTCAATCCGTTGTGTATTCTACGTTATGTTTTATAGCCGGCTAATATCTAACAATGACGCCCATCGGCAACCAAAACCCAACAAACATAGCTAGCAAAAGAAGCGCATATTCTATTTTACGATCAATCTGAAAATGGTCGTGTGAGGCAAATACAAGACCGACGACTAGCCCTACTGGTACAGGGATTTGTGTATTGGAGTTAGCATTAACAAGATACAGCCATTGTGATCCTACAATCAAGAATAGCGTAAGTTTAAGAATATAGGTGGTATCCATTTGTGGTCTATTTTTTGATTTTGTTTTTTTCATACGAATATAGCTAGCTTATATACTTATGCTTTATTTTGCAATGTACCAACGTAGTCTCCTGCGTACTACATCTTTATTTCAGCGTCACAACCTGCTGGGAGACTAATGTTCATAAGTGAATCAATTGTCTTTGGGGTTGGATCTAGAACGTCAATAAGGCGCTTGTGAACGCGCATTTCGAATTGCTCACGGCCTTTTTTGTACACATGTGGGCTCTTAATGACCGTAAATACCGTTCGTTTTGTTGGTAGCGGTATTGGCCCTGCAATGGTTGCACCAGTTCGTAAAGCGGTATCTACAATCTGCTTTGCTGACTGATCAATTACTTTATGATCGTATGCCTTCAGGCGAATACGAATACGCTGTTTAGTGCTCGCTGTCGCAGGCTCTTTTTTTACTTCTGCCATTTGTTGGCTCCTTCTTTCTTGCGATGTAACATCTTTAGCTGGCTATAGAGAGCCTTACTAACGACTTTTAGTCATCACGATTAGTTTACGTAGGATATTTTATAACAAATAACACAACCGTTCAACCATATCAGCGATTCTATACTGCCACTCTATGCCACATCTTGGCCTGAACCAGGCATGCGATAGTCCGCCTGGACTTCTTGCCACGTCCCTAGAGGCCAGATGAGAATTTCTTTTGGCCCGGGTCCGACAGACCCACCCATGCCGACATATGGTTCTTGCAACAGCTTATGCGCAGCAGCGATATCAACAGTCGTATGATCATCAACTTCTGACGTCATCACAATTCCACCGAGCTCAGGTGTCAACCTCCAAACTTGTTCTGAGCAGCTACAGTCAAATCTCTCACCAACTGTGACAATATAGTCTTGTTTAACACTGATCTCTAAACTCATTGCTTAACTCCTCTTTGGGAATACATTACACCAACCCTGGTCCAATAAAAAGAGCGACTGTTTTGGTCGCTCTTTTACGGCTTCTCGGTAATCTAGGTTAGATTACTTGTTGATTTTAGTAACAACACCAGCACCAACAGTGCGGCCACCTTCGCGGATAGCAAAGCGCAAACCTTGTTCCATTGCAATCGGTGCCAATAGTTTTACCTTAAAGGTGATTGTGTCACCAGGCATAACCATTTCCTTGTCGGCAGGAAGTTCAACTTCACCTGTTACGTCCGTGGTTCGGAAGTAAAACTGTGGCTTGTAGCCCTTAAAGAATGGTGTGTGACGACCACCCTCTTCCTTGGTGAGAATATAAACTTCTGCGTCAAACTCAGTGTGTGGTGTGATAGAACCTGGTTTGCAAAGAACTTGGCCTCGTTCAATATCATCACGCTCGATACCTCGTAAAAGAATACCGACGTTATCGCCAGCCTGGCCTTGATCTAGGTTCTTTTTGAACATTTCAACACCAGTCACTACACTCTTGCGAGTATCACGAATACCGACGATTTCGACTTCTTCGTTTACTTTTACGACACCCTGTTCAACGCGTCCAGTTGCAACAGTACCACGACCCTTAATGCTAAACACGTCTTCAATAGGCATAAGGAATGGCTTGTCGAGTTCTCGCTTTGGCTCTTCGATATAATCATCGAGTGCCTTAACAAGCTCCATGATTGCATCTTCATTAGCAGCGTCGCCCTCTAGTGCTTTTGTTGCAGAACCCTTGATGATAGGTGCATCTTCGTCGTAGCCGTTCTTAGCGAGCAGCTCACGAATGTCCATCTCTACAAGCTCTACAAGCTCTGCATCAGCAATGTCCATTTTGTTCATGAAGACAACGATCTTAGGTACACCAACTTGTCGAGCCAATAGCACGTGTTCACGTGTCTGTGGCAACGGACCGTCGTTTGCACCAACAACCAAAATTGCACCATCGATCTGAGCTGCACCGGTAATCATGTTCTTGACGTAGTCGGCGTGTCCTGGCATGTCGACGTGTGCGTAGTGTCGTTTTTCGCTCTCATACTCTTGGTGAGATGTAGCGATGGTTATACCACGAGCCTTTTCTTCTGGGGCGTTGTCAATCTCGTCGTAGTTAATTTTCTTGTTTACATCGCTCGGAAGCTTTTTTGCCAATACAGCAGTGATTGCTGCTGTTAGCGTTGTCTTACCATGGTCAACGTGACCCATAGTACCAACGTTTACGTGTGGCTTGCTTCGATCAAAATCTGCCATTTAATTATGTCTCCTCTTAATTAATTTTTGCATAAGCATATTAAACTCATGCGAGTTACCTGTAAATTATAGGCAATAAACAGGGGTTTGTAAAGTGTTTGGTCTGAAATTATTTAGCGTTCTTTGCAATAATTGCTTCAGCGACGTGGTTTGGAACATCTGCATAGTGGTCTAGTTCCATACTGCTGCTCGCACGACCCTGGGTATTGCTACGTAAGTTGGTTGTATAGCCAAACATTTCACCAAGGGGCACAAATGCAGTAATCTCCTTAATGCCAGCACTCAGGTCTTCCATTGATTCAATGCGACCTCGCTTACTATTAAGGTCTCCGATAACATCACCCATAAATTCTTCCGGAGTAACAACAACAACTTTCATAACTGGCTCAAGCAATACGGGTGAAGCTTTCTTGACGCCTTCCTGTAAAGCCATTGAGCCGGCTATTTTAAAGGCCATTTCACTTGAGTCAACTTCGTGGTAACTACCATCATATAATTCGGCTTTAATGTCTACGACGGGATAACCCGCGAGGACACCGTTGCTCATCGCCTCGACAATACCTTGTTCTACAGGCTTAATGTACTCGCCAGGAACTACACCGCCCTTAATTGAATTAATGAATTCAAAGCCTTTTCCAGCCTCGTTCTGGCTAAGACGCAACCACACATCGCCATATTGACCACGCCCACCGGACTGACGAATAAATTTACCTTGTACCTCAACAGCATCTTTTCTGATTGTCTCTCGATAAGCTACCTGCGGTTGGCCAATATTAGCTTCTACATTGAACTCTCGTTTCATACGATCCACCAGAATTTCGAGGTGGAGTTCACCCATACCGCTAATAATCGTCTGACCAGTTTCATCGTCTACGCGAATTCTGAATGTAGGGTCTTCTTCTGCAAGCCGCTGCAGCGCGAGGCTCATTTTTTCTTGGTCGGCTTTGGTTTTTGGTTCAATAGCAATAGAAACCGGTGGTTCGGGGAAGGTTATAGACTCTAACACGATAGGATTTGTAGTGTCGCACAATGTGTTCCCGGTTGTTGTGCCTTTTAGCCCAACGATAGCCGCAATATCACCAGCTCCAACTTCGTCAACATCTTCACGCTTATCAGCCTGCATGCGGACAATACGACCTACTCGCTCTTTCTCTCCTGTAGAGCTGTTAAGGATATAGCTACCACCTTTCAGGGTACCCGAGTAAACACGAAAGTATGCGAGTTTTCCAACAAAAGGATCCGTGGCAATCTTGAAAGCCAAACCAGAGAATGGTTGATCTTCAGAGGGTTTTCGCTCTACTTCGTCACCAGTTTTTGGATGCGTTCCCCATGTCCCGCCACGATCTAATGGGCTTGGCAGCAAGTCAACAACGAGGTCCAACACTTTTTCTACTATCACACCGCGACCATCGCCACCGGTAACAGCAAAGAAGTTACCTGACAAGACTGCTGTGCGGATGGCCTGCTTAATATCATCTTCGCTAAGACCTTCTTCGCCAACTTCGAAATATTTTTCAAGCATGGCTTCATCTTCGGCAACGGCATTCTCTATGAGCAGGCTTCGTGCTTTCTTCACTTGATCGGCCATATCTTCAGGGATATCGCCTTCTATCAATTCATGGTCAGTGAAGTCTTTATAGGTGTAGGCTTTCATCGACACAAGGTCGACAATGCCATTGATTGACTGTTCAAAACCAATCGGCAGATGAATTGGGAACGCATGCTTGCTAAGTCGATTATGAATCGACTCCAGAGATTTGTAGAAATCACCACCAGTTTGGTTAATCTTGTTAATGAAACAGATGCGCGGTACGCCATACTTAGTCGCCTGACGCCATACAGTTTCGGACTGACTCTCAACACCCATTTTGCCGTCAAAGACAACGACAGCACCATCCAGAACGCGTAGACTTCGCTCTACCTCCACAGTAAAGTCGATGTGACCTGGTGTATCAATAATGTTAATTTGTCGGTCCTTCCAATAGCAAGTAACCGCAGCAGACACGATGGTGATGCCACGCTCTCGCTCTTGAGCCATCCAGTCTGTTGTAGTCTCTCCTTCGTGAACAGCCCCGATTTTGTGCTTGAGACCAGTTCTGTAGAGAATTCCCTCGGTTGTAGTTGTCTTCCCTGCGTCAATATGCGCAATAATGCCAATGTTTCGAATTTTATCTAATGTATACTTCTTTGCTGCCATCGCGTTCCTTGCTTAATGTTGTCTGTTTATGTCTACTAGAACCGAGCGAAGTGAGCGAAGGCACGGTTGGCCTCGGCCATCTTGTGCGTATCTTCTTTTTTCTTAACGGCAGAACCGGCAGCATTGTATGCGTCCACTAGTTCTAGCGCTAAACGATCTTCCATACTCATGCCTTTGCGCGCTCGGGCCGCCGCAACAAGCCACATGATGGTAAGGTGCGTTTGGCGTTGCCCTTTAACCTCAAAGGGAATCTGGTAGTTTGCGCCACCAACACGACGAGAACGAGTCTCTGTGTGTGGCTGAACATTCTTAATGGCTTGATCAAATACTTCTAGAGGGTTCTTTATCTTTAGCTTATCTGCGGCCTTTTGCATTGCGCCGTACACCAATCGTTCTGCAAGCTGCTTTTTACCGTCCAGCATAACTCGATTGATGACTTTTTGCACCATAACACTGTTATAGATACGGTCTGGTTCGATAGGGCGGACTAATGATTTAGTGACTTTACGTGGCATTATTTGCTCTCCTTCTTGGTACCGTACTTACTGCGACCACGTTTGCGGTTTTGTACACCCTGAAGGTCAAGGCTCCCACGAACGATATGATATCGGACACCAGGTAAATCAGGTACTCGGCCACCACGAACGAGCACAACGGCATGTTCCTGAAGGTTATGGCCTTCGCCGCCAATATATGCCCAAACTTCGTATCCATTCGAGAGGCGCACACGTGCTACCTTACGAAGCGCTGAGTTTGGCTTTTTTGGCGTCTTGGTAGTCACCTTTACACACACACCTCGTTTGAATGGTGCATGCTTATCATAATTTCTCGTTTTTAGGTTGTTAACCACACGCTGCATGGCTGGCGACTTACTTTTGCTTGTCGCTTTGCTGCGGGGTTTGCGGACTAATTGATTTATAGTTGGCATAGACTCTTTACTCTAACAGGTTTATTCTTGATCGTCAATCTGATCAACTTCTTCATGGAGGGGCAATGCACCCGTACCAACCGGTATCCTTCGACCAAGGATAACGTTTTCTTTAAGACCGTACAAATGGTCAACTTTCCCACTCGTTGCTGCACTAATAAGTACACGCGTTGTGTCCTGGAAACTGGCAGCACTAAGGAATGAATCCGTAGACAATGATGCTTTTGTGATGCCAAGGAGCAGTTGGATGTATTTAGCAGGATTCTTGCCCTCTGCGACAAGTCGCTCATTTGTTTCTATGACAGATAGTTTACTCACCGTGTCACCGATAACAAATTCAGTATCACCAGCTTCTTCGATTTGAACTCGACTAAACATTTGCCTGATGATGATTTCTAAGTGCTTATCGGCAATGTTTTGACCTTGGCTAGCAAAAATACGAAGCACTTCGTTCATGATGTAGCGCTGGGTTGCCTCAACACCCTTCAAGCGCATGAGCTCATGAAGATTGATCGAACCATTTGTCAGTCGTTGACCTGGGATAACTTTATCACCATCTTTTACTACGACTTGTTTATAGCCCGGGATTTCGTACTTCACGGCACCCTTCTTAGCAGGAGTAATGATGATAGCCTTCTTGGTCAGTTCAGCTTTACCCGCAATTGGGGCGATGAGTGGTTCCGCACCACCCTCGGCGCTCGCTACAACATCACCAATAGCGACGTCTGTACCACCGGCAATTTGCGGTGTTCGTGCTTGCAATGGTAGCTCAACTTTTGCATCTTCATCTGCATTGATCTGCACAATATAACGCTCACCCTCTTCCCATGTGCTCACAACACCTTCAATATCAGCAAGGAACGCTTGGCCCTTTGGTGTACGGACCTCGAAGAGCTCCTCGACACGGGGGAGACCAGTCGTAATATCTTCACCTGCGACACCACCAGAGTGAAATGTTTTTAGCGTAAGCTGTGTACCTGGTTCGCCGATACTTTGTGCTGCGATGACACCAACTGGATGATGTGAAGCAACCAATTCACCAGTTGCAGGGTCGAGACCATACGACTTTCGCGAAACACCACGGACGCTGCTACAACTTAGCGCGCTTAGGATCTTCACACCGTCTAGGTCTGCCGTAGCATCAATCTTGTCAGCAATTTCTGGAGTTATGAGTTGATGCTTCTTTATGATGCCCTTAACTTCGTTTGCTACAAAACGACCCCGAAGTCGAGATGCATAGCTCACGCCAATCTCTGCCGCATCGGCTCGATGAATAGCAAATCCAGGATCTTCACAGTCCTCATCAACAGTGAATACGTCTTGGCTTACATCAACCAAACGCCGTGTAAGGTAGCCTGAGTCAGCTGTCTTAAGAGCGGTGTCGATCATACCCTTACGAGCACCACGTGTTGCAGTAAAGTATTCCAAAGGATTAAGACCATATTTGTAGTTAGAACGAATAGGCAGCTCAATTGGGCGCCCGGTTGCATCGGTTGTAATACCAAGCATACCAACAGCGGTCATAACCTGGCCGATATTTCCTCGCGCACCAGATACAACTGCAATAGACATAGCACTGTCTTCATTAACGAATTGTTCACTTAAGACACTCTGCACTTCAGAGACAACATCCTGCCATGTCTCAATAGTCAAACGATAACGCTCATCATTTGTGATAAAGCCTTCTTCGTATTGATTGCTAATCTCACTCGCTTTGTCCTCACCCTTGTTCAACAGCGCTTCTAGGTTTGGGATTTCACTAAAGTCATCCATACCCATAGACAAGCCCGAGTATGTTGCATACTCAAAACCTAGATCCTTGAGTTTATCTGCAATTTCAGCGGTTTTTGCTTGACCATATTTGGCATATACCTGTGACATGACTGCCGCCAGACGCTTCTTGGTCATTGGCTGGTCTTGGTATGTAAAGTCGTCCGGAAACAACTCGTTAAACAGAGCCCGTCCCAATGTCGTCTCGCGACGTTCGCCACGAAATATGATATTGATTTTTGACTGTAATACGATCGTATTGGCATCACGCGCCATGATTGCTTCGTCAATGCTGGAGAACGAGTATGTTCGCTTTTGTGCCAACCCAGGACGCTCGTAGGTTAAGTAGTAACACCCAAGCACAATATCTTGTTCGATATGCAATATTGGTGAGCCATCGGCGGGTTTGAGGAGGTTCTTGTTAGCTGCCATGATCTCGTGTGCTTCTTTTTGAGCAGCATCACTCAGTGGCAAGTGTACCGCCATCTGGTCGCCATCGAAGTCAGCGTTAAAGCCCTTACAGACAAGTGGGTGGAGCTGAATAGCCTTACCTTCGATGAGCACTGGTTGGAATGCCTGGATACTCAAACGGTGAAGACTAGGTGCACGGTTAAGAAGCACGTACTTACCCTTGATTACTTCGTCCAGAGCGTCCCAAACTGGTATCTCACCAGCCTCGATCATGCGTGTTGCCGATCGAATGTTATGTGCAAACTCGTTTGTAATAAGATAACCAATCACAAACGGTTTAAATAGCTCTAATGCCATCATTTTAGGTAGACCACATTGATTGATGTGCAATTCAGGACCGGCAACAATAACGGAACGACCTGAATAATCAACACGTTTTCCAAGTAAGTTCTGGCGGAAACGACCCTGCTTCCCCTTAAGCATGTCGCTAAGGCTTTTCAGTCGGCGGCGCTGACCTGTTGCGGCAACCGCCCGGCCACTTCGGGCGTTATTATTGTCAATTAATGCATCGACAGCTTCTTGTAGCATGCGCTGTTCATTGCGTCGGATTACTTCTGGTGCATTTAAGTCGATGAGTTTCTTCAGTCGATTATTACGGTTAATCACTCGACGATAGAGGTCGTTTAGATCACTCGTAGCAAAACGACCACCCGTGAGCTGTACCATAGGACGAAGATCTGGAGGAATAACGGGGAGAACAGTAACACAAAGACTTGCTGGTGTAATACCAGCACGGTGCATACTTTCAAGCAAGCGAAGTCGTTTCATTAGCTTCTTCTTGCGCTGACCCTTGGCCTCATCTGCTTCTTTGGTGAGTACTTCTATGAGGTCAGCCAGGTCGACATTGTCAAGAAGGTCTTTGAGAGCTTGCCCGCCCATGCCAACTTTAATCAGTTCACGGAGCGAGTCGGGCAGGTTACGATAGTCGGTCTCGTTAATCAACTGTAGGTAGACGAGATTATCTAGTTGTTGTTTTATCTGTTCATACTCGACAGTAACATCTTCAAGCTCTTTAGTTTGCATTTCGGCAAGCGCTTTGACATTGGCGTCTTCAGCTTTAGCCTGTTCCTCATAGCGAATCTTGATCGCCTCTTTGGCTGCGTTAAATTCTGCTTCTTTATCAGCCAACAGTTGATTTCGCTTTTCTGTATCTACTGATTTGATAATGTAACTTGCAAAATATGCAACGCGCTCAAGATTTTTGACGGTCATGCCGAGCACAAGCCCGATTGCGGATGGTGTACCGCGCAAGAACCAAATATGAGCAACTGGCGATGCTAAGTTGATGTGTCCCATTCGTTCACGACGAACGATAGATTTAGTAACAACTTCGCCGTTCTTATCTACTGCAGCTTCGCGGGAACGAACGCCTTTATATTTTGCGTCGTGAGGGCTAATATCTTTTACAGGACCAAAGATGCGTTCACAGAACAATCCGTCACGCTCAGGTTTTTGCGTGCGATAGTTTATTGTTTCTGGCTTTGTTACTTCGCCATATGACCAGTCGAGAATGTCCTGCGCACTTGCGACTGCAAGCCGGACAGCATCAAAGTCGGCAATATCGGTTCCGGTTGAATATCGTCGCATTATAGTTTCTCCTCTTTTGCAACATCTGTTGCGATACTTAGATCTTCTTCTTGTGTTTCTGTAGCAGCAATGTCCTTAGAAACTGAGTCTTCGATATCCAGAATTTCAAATTCATCAATCGCAGCGTCTTCAGTAACGTCTACTTCCGATGCCTCTGGTGCGGGCACGTCCACCTCAGACTGATGGACACCAGCGTCTTTGATGCTTTGTGCCAACACATTCTCGGCGTCGACAACGTTATCTGAGCTCACTAGATCCACCTTCAAGCTAAGGCCTTGTAGTTCTTTGACAAGCACATTGAAGCTTTCTGGAATCTTTGGCCCGACAATTTCAGTGCCCTTGATGATGGATTCATAGGCCTTTGAACGACCGTACACATCATCAGATTTAATGGTAAGCATTTCTTGCAGGGTGTTCGCAGCACCATATGCTTCTAGCGCCCACACTTCCATTTCTCCAAAGCGCTGACCACCATTTTGTGCCTTACCACCGAGTGGCTGTTGTGTGACCATGGTGTATGGACCGGTAGAGCGGGCATGGATCTTGTCTGCAATCATGTGATTAAGCTTGATCATGTACATGCTACCGACTGTAGTCCGTTCTTTAAAGGATTCACCCGTACGACCATCAAACAGCTGTTGCTTACCATCTTCAGGCAAACCGGCTTCCTTAAGCAGTTCCTGTATCTTCTTGGTTTCAACGCCATCAAATGATGGGCTGGCTACCGTCATGCCAAGGGCACGTGCTGCCATGCCTAAGTGCGTCTCAAACAATTGACCAACGTTCATGCGACTTGGGACGCCGAGAGGGTTTAGAACAATGTCTACAGGAGTTCCATCCGCAGTGAACGGCATGTCTTCAACTGGCAAAATTCGAGCGATAACACCCTTGTTACCATGTCGTCCACCCAACTTGTCGCCGACAGCAATCTTTCGCATTTGGGCAACGAAGATCTGGATTTGCATAATCACGCCAGCTTTTAGTTCATGTCCATTTTCTCGGCTAAAGATTTTTACACCAACAACTTTGCCATGTTTCCCATTGCTCATTCGCTGAGATGTATCGCGTACTTCTTTTGCTTTTTCACCAAATATTGCTCGGAGCAATCGCTCTTCGCTACTTAACTCTTGTTCGCCCTTTGGTGTGATCTTTCCAACCAAGATATCTCCAGGGTGGACTTCCGCTCCAATGCGAACAATGCCGTCTTCATCGAGGTGGCGTAGCGCTTCTTCCGAGACATTCGGGATATCTCGCGTTACAATCTCTGGCCCAAGTTTTGTCTCTCGAACCTCCGTCATGTAATCAACGATGTGTATGCTTGTTAGCGTGTCATCTTCTACTAGCTTTCGACTAATGATGATCGCATCCTCAAAGTTGTAACCGCCCCATGGCATGAATGCGACCAAGAGGTCTTTTCCAAGTGCAAGTTCACCGCCATCAATAGACATTCCTTCTATAAGGACGTCGCCTTTTTTAACCTTATCGCCTGTCGTAACAACGACTTTTTGATTAATGCTTGTGCCCTCGTTGCTTCGAACAAAGTGCTGTGGTTCATACGTAACTGAACCGCCTTTATACTGGACGACTACCTTGTCGGCGCTTGCACTGGTTACTTCGCCAGCATCCTGGGCCAAAATAACCTGTCCTGAGTTGCGAGCAACTGCAGATTCCATACCGGTACCTACAACAGGTGCAGATGGACGAATGAGTGGAACCGCCTGTCGTTGCTGGTTACTGCCCATAAGCGAACGATACACATAATTCTTCTCAATAAATGGGATTAACGCTGCACTCGAACCAATAATCTGGCGTCGTGATGCGTCAACGTGCGTTACAACATTCGTATCTACTTCACCTGCAATAAGTCTGTTGCGAACACTTGCTCGTTCGTTCACAAAATATCCGTCTTGATCCAAGAGTTCGCTCGCACTCGCAATGACTGCATTGTCTTCAGCGGCTGCATCAAGATAGACAAGATCATTTGTTACGCGTGCTTTGACGGGCCATGTTGCCTGACCTTTTATGGCAGCAAGTTTCTTTGCGGCAGCCTCAGTGACAACTTGATTCGCTTTTACGATCACTTTTCCGCTTTCATCCTCAAGGTCAGCGCTTGCAATTGCCCCTGCTATTTTAGAAGCAGGAAGTGCATTGATTACTTTTCTATATGGAGTCTCAACAAAACCATATTCATTAATGCGTGCATAACTGGCCAAATTCAAAACAAGACCAATGTTTGCACCTTCCGGGGTCTCAACTGCACAAATTCTTCCATAATGAGTAGCATGCGCATCGCGAACTTCAAACCCAGCACGCTCTCTGCTTAAACCACCAGGGCCCATAGAGCTTAGGCGACGCTTGTGAGCAAGCTCGCTGAGAGGGTTAATCTGATCCATAAATTGACTAAGTTGCGAACTCGCAAAGAATTCACGGACAGCCGCAACAATTGGCCGTGCGTTAATCAGCTGAGCAGGTGTTACTGTTTCTATCTCGCTCATGCTCATGCGATCTTTTGTATTTCGCTCCATGCGCAATAGACCAATACGGAATTGTCGTTGCACTAATTCACCAACCAATTTTACGCGTCGATTTGCCAGACTATCGATGTCGTCAGCAGGTTCTTGTGTGTTATTAAGACGAATGATTTCTGCGATAATTGCTATCAAATCTTCAAGTCGCATCACTCGATTCTCAGTGGTGTTTGGGATGTCTAAATCAAGTCGTTTGTTAATCTTATAACGACCAACGCGACTGAAATCGAAGCGTTTAAAGTTGTAGAACATATTCTCAATCAGGTTGCGTGCATTGTCGACGGTCGCAAGATCGCCCGGGCGTAGACGACGATACACTTCAATGAGCGCTTCATTCACACCTTTTGAAGGATCTTTATCAAGCGTTGCCGTAACATAGTTTGTCTTGCCCTGATCAACATGCGCAAACGCCTCTCTGATCTGAGCCTCGCTCATACCAAGCGCTTTAAGAAGTGTTGTTACCGCAATTTTTCGCTTTCGATCAATCTTGACATACAGCGCACCATTTGCAGCTGTTTCGAATTCAAGCCATGCGCCACGACCAGGAATGACCTTTGCACCATAGTTATTTTTTGTTGCGCCCGCATCTGCCGTAAAGAAAACACCAGCCGATCGGATCAGCTGGCTTACAACTACGCGTTCTGCGCCATTAATGACAAATGTTCCACGGCTTGTCATCCATGGGTAATCACCGAGATAAATCTCTTGTTCTTTTACTTCTCCTGTAACCTTGTTGATAAGCTCAACGACAGCCTTAAGGGGAGCATCATAGCTTACGTTGTTTTCGCGAGCTTCCGCCTCTGTCACCTTTGGTTGATCAAAGTGGTAGTGCTTAAAGTTTAGTGATAATTTAGTGCCTGTGTAGTCATCGATTGGGCTGACTTCGTGAAACAGTTCTCCAAGCCCTTCTTCCACAAGCCACTGCCAAGAGGTATTTTGGTGACTGATTAGGTCGGGTAAAACAATATCTTCTTTTTTGTTTGTAAAATAAGTTCGTTCTTTTCGGGCTGGTGTGCTGCCTTTTGCCATATGCTTTAGAGTACTCCGCTTAGATTTGTAGATATTATTTGTTGTAGTTTTTGCTGCGAACGAAGATCTCTAAGTGGACTTTTAGGTTTTTTGTAACAAAACTAGCAGTGCCCGACTTACTCTACTTCTTGATTATAAGTCTGATCAAAAGAGTCACAAATGTCAAGTCTTTTATTATATTTGTTTGAGGCTTTTTATGACCTTGTCTACAACGCCATACCTTTTTGCTTCTTCAGCAGTCATCCAGTAATCACGTTCCATGTCAGATTGAATCTTTTTTACTGTTTGACCAGTATTTTTTGCCATGATGTCACTGAGGCGCTGCTTAATCCGAAGAGATTCTTTCAAATCGATTTCCATATCTGTTACTTTACCCCTGGTCCCACTACTTGGTTGGTGAATCATGACCGTTGAATTTGGCAAGATAATTCGCTTGCCTTTAGTCCCAGAGCTGAGCAAAAAAGCGGCTGCTGATGCCTGCACGCCTATACCGACTGTCTGGATATCGTTGGCAACATACTGCATCGTGTCGTAAATCGCAAGCGCGTCATAAACGCTACCGCCAGGACTGTTGATGTAGAAGTAAATGTCCTTCTTTGGGTCTTCTGCTTGCAAGAACAAGAGCTGCGCCACTACAAGATTGGCCGTGTGCTCGTTGACATCTGTACCAAGAAAAATAATACGATCCTTCAATAAACGGCTATATATGTCATAGGCTCGTTCTATGCGCCCGTCACTCTCTATGACTGTAGGTATAAGTACTGAGTTGTGTGTCTTGTTCATAGAAATATGGTACCTTCACTGGCACTCACATGTCAAGAGTGCTAGTCAGGCTTTGATCTTTTTCTCTAGCACATCAATGATTTTTTCGATACGAATCCGAGATGCAATATCTTGCCGAGCGTCTGGTTTGTCGAGTTCCGCTTGCATGCCAGGATCATTATATTGACCCTTCAATAGCTGAATCCTAATTTCAATTTCTTCCGGCGTAACTACAACCTTTTCTTTGTCACCAATAGCACCAAGAACAACGCCAGTTTTTACTTGCATTTCTGCATCTGGACGATTCTTTTTACGATGCTCTTCTTCTGTTAGCTTTTCTTCAGCTAAGTGTTCCTGCCAGGTTTGGCCGCGATTAATAAGATTTTGCTTCTCCTGATTCTCTGCATCGATAACTTGTTGATCGATAACGGTGTCAGGAATTGCGACACTGCTTTTTGCAGCTATCTCTCGAATGAGCTCGTTCTGATAATTTGCATCAAGTTCTCGTTGCTTCTCTATAGTTAGCTGTTTTTTTATGTCTGATTTCAGTTCAGCCAGGGTCTTAAATGGCCCGGCCTTAGATGCAAACTCGTCATTAGGTTTTGGCAGCACAACTTCCTGCACCTTTTTACACGTGACAGTGAACGTCACACGCTTCCCTTGTAGTGAACGCACGCCGTAGTCCTTTGGAAAAGGAATAGTAAATGACTTCGACTCTGTTGGCTGTATACCTAATAGCTCGGGCTCAAAACCAGGGATGAAAGTGTTGCTTCCAAGCAGCAGCGGATAATCTGTTCCGTCTGCTCCTCCGACAGGTGCACCCTTTTCATCAACACCCTTGAAATCAATCCAAACTTCATCCCCGTCTTTTGCAGCCCGGGAAACATCAGTTTTTGTAGCCAAGCGGCGTTGCAAAGATACAATTACATCTTTTACCTCTGACTGCTCAACAACTGCCTTCTGCTTTGCTAATTTAATCTTTGCGTAATCCGGCAACGTGACTTCGCCAATAACATCTGTTTTTATATCAAATTCAGCGGTTGAAAACGGTACAAATTTTTTAAGATTCACTTCTGGCTGGCCAACCGTGCGGAGTTGTTCTTTTGTAATGGCCTGCGCGTACGCGTGATTAAGTAACGTATCGATAAACTCTGTTTGTAATAGTTCAGGATTAACATGCTTTTCAACCATTTCCAAAGGAATTTTCCCGGCTCGAAAACCTGGCACCTTTAAGTCAGGGGTGTTAAGTTTGCGTAGAACAGCGGTTTTGATGCTCTTTAACGTATCGTCGTCTGCCACGACGCCAATAGTTACGCTCGTTGGTGTGTTTTTTGTAAGTGTAATATGCATAGTTCAAAAGTATACAACAGACAGCACTAGAGGGCGAATTTTTAGTGGCGGCTGTCTAGGACGGCGCTGACGATTCGCTCAACGCTCAGCATCTGTTCATTGCTCGATGCAAGCTCCTTGAGCGTGTATCGCCCCTCTTCTAGCTCTTTATCACCAATGAAAAGTACGTAAGGAATCTCTTTTTTTAACGCCACTTTAATCTGCTGGGCTGGCTTGCGGCCCGTGGCATCTACAGCAACGCGAACGCCTTCTTCGCGCAACGCGCTCACTACGTTTTGTGCTTTTTTATACACATCACCAACAAGTATGGCATACACGTCTGTTTCCGAGCGAAGCTTTGGGGTAAGACCGTGGCTCTCGATAAAATTCGCCAAAGTAACGTCACCAAGTCCAAACCCCACAGTAGGGACAGGCTCTACGCCAAACAGACCAACTAGCCCGTCGTACCTGCCGCCGCCGAACATTGCCCTGTTATTCTCTGGATTTGTATCAAACATCTCGAAAACGATATCTGTGTAGTAATCAAATCCACGCATAACGGTCGCGTCAAAACGTGCATTATGGATAGAACTTTCCTCTAGCATTGCAAGCAGGGCGATTATTTTTTTTGTAGACTCATGAGCACGAAGATCATCAGGAAGTTCAGTAAGAGATTGTGCGTTCAGGAACGCGAGGATACGCTCGCCTACGCCGGCTTCCCGCTGGGAGGGTACTAAAATAGCATCGATACTCGCCACAAATGCAACATGCTCCATCTTGTGCATCCGATCGATCAGCTTGATAGTTGTTAACTGCTGGACAGCATCCAAACCTAGAACATTACCCAAAAAATGATTAATGAGCTGCCGGCTATTAATCCGTATGCCATACATACTCTGTTTTGCACCAAATGCATTCAATATCGATGCACCGACTGTAATCGCTTCGTGTTCTGCCTCTAAACCAGCTAGCCCGAAAATATCTACATTCAATTGCCAGTGCTCACGAAGGCGGCCACGCTGCGGGCGTTCATAGCGCCATAAATTTGGGATACTATACCAACGCACAGGATACCCTAACTCCTGCCTTCGCCCAGCCACCATACGGCTGACGGATGGTGTCATTTCTGGACGAATAACAACAGACCGGCCACCCCTGTCCTTGAATGCATAGGTTTGCTCGTTAACGATCTCTTCACCTGTCTTGGCAGTGTAGAGATCTAAAGACTCAAGTATTGGTGCGTCGTACTCTTCGTAGCCAAAACTCTCTACCACGCGACGCATAGTAGAAAATAAGTACTTTTGGAGTCGCTTATCTTCTGGGTAGAAGTCACGCGCACCCTTGTATGGTTGTGTAGATAAAGTCATTACCAGTATTGTATCAATTCTTGGTGCGGATGAAAGGACTTGAACCTTCACGCCTTTCGGCACTAGCTCCTAAGGCTAGCGTGTCTACCAATTCCACCACATCCGCAGGTTTGGTACCGATGTATTCTAGCTAATTTTCTGATAAAAAACCAGTTGGGCATCACCATAATGCTTCTGATGAACAATCTCAAGCCCTTCGAAGGGATACGTGTCCGCAGGACCAGGCCAAGATAACACCAAAGTCCCATCCGGCTTTAAATGTCGCGGCATGCTTTTAAGATCTCTATAAGGTAAGTTGTCATAGGGCGGGTCAAGTAGTATTAGATCAAAGAGTTGATCCTGGTGACGAGTAGACCATGCGTTGGCAAACGCGCGGATGACCTTAATGCGATCTTCGACGCCTAATGTTTCAACGTTTTTTTGGACGACACTATGCGCCCCTTTATCTGCCTCAATCGCAATGGCTTTGCTTGCACCACGACTAACCGCCTCTAGAGCAAGCGCGCCACTGCCAGCAAACGCATCTAACACATAGAAACCACTGATGTCCCCTAGGACACCAAATAGTGCTCCACGAATCTTATCGCTCATTGGGTGTGTTCGATGCCCTTTAGGTGCATCGAACAGACGCCCACCCATCTTACCTGCTATGATCCGCATTTTCTGCTTTCAACAAGCCCGCATCATGCAGCGCACAGTACCAAGCAAGTGCAACCGTTTTTATAATCGTTGGTGCTAAACGCTGACGTACATCGTACGCTAACCGCGTCGTCCAACCTCGTTTGTAGTATCGGTCGTACATATCAAGAACTGCGATCTCTCGAGCAGACCGCTTAAACCACTCAGCTATACCTATATCCTTAGCGACAGAAATGTCGTGTTGACTCGGGATTGATTGCTGAAAACTCATTGGCAAAATGAGTGTTGCGATGCCTAACTCAAACAACCCGTGCGTACTAATGAGTCCTTTTGGACCCCATACTTTCCAGTTCTTTTTAACCGCGTCACGCCTTGTATCGCCAGGGACAATTAACTTTTCCTTAATAGTCGTTCTCGTTTCTATGCCTTCGCCACGCAGTTCAATTAACTTTTCCTCATAGGGGTAGTGGTGTGCGGGGGTCAACCCGTCAACGAGCGCGTGTGCGAGCCAGGCTGCCTCAAACGCGACGCGCTCTTTATTGCCTGACTTCAGTCGCTCAACAAGAGATTTGTAATGCTCTACGATAAGCTCAGTAAGCTGGGAATCATCGTCATTAAACGGACTGTAGTAGTGCCAAGGTTCATCTTTTGCTGGGCTTTTCCGCTTTATACCATCTGGGCCATTTTTGCCTTCAAAATGAAGGATACGCCGAGCGCTTGGGAAAATAGTATCGTCCGCAAGGAGCAGGGTGAGATGGTTCCGGGCAACTCTATCTATTTTTTGATGCGCACCAAGAACACGACCCGAGGCGACTGTTAATGTGGTTCCAGAATACATGTTTATTTATCAGTTCAAATACGTTACTGCACGTACACGTGCGATTTGTTTACTAAGATGCTCATATTGTATCAGGTCTTTCTCTTTTGCTAGCATTGCTTGTGCTATTTTTTTTGTGCGTACAAGGAGTGCATAATCTGACAATTTTGCGATACGCAAGTCGAGCGCCCCGTGTTGTGATGTACCATAAATTGCACCCGGACCACGAATTGACAGATCGAACTCAGCAAGTGCAAAACCATCATTACTGCTAACGAGCGCGCGCAATCTTTTGGTCGGCTGTTGCGTTTCTACCAGCAACAAACAGTGGCCTTGTGCTACCCCTCGCCCAACACGCCCTCGTAGCTGGTGAAGTTGGGCTAGACCAAATCGTTCAGCACTTTCAATGATCATAACCGTTGCATTAGATACGTCGACTCCCACTTCAATAACGGTTGTGGATACGAGCACGTCTACCTTACCCTCGACAAAACGCTGCATGACGTCCTCTTTTTCTGCTGACTTCATCTGACCGTGCAGGAGTGCGACACGTGCCTGTTTAAATATGCCTTTTCTGAGGTTTTCGTAGACCTCTTGAACGCTCTTAGGCGAGCTCTCGACGCGCTGTTCGATCGTTGGGCAAACCACGAATACCTGATGGCCATTAGAAACCTCTCGCTTTGCAATTTGATACGCCTTCTCCCTATCGTTTACGTGGAATAACTGTGTCGCAATTGGCTTTCTATCTTTAGGCTTTTCTCTAATGGTAGAGATGTCCAGCTCTCCATATAGCGTTAATGACAAACTACGCGGGATGGGCGTTGCTGTGAGGCTTAATAAATGAGGGATGTGGCCGGTTTTTTGTAGTAACTTTTGTCGCTGTTCAACACCAAAACGGTGTTGCTCGTCAATAATCACCAGCCCGAGTTGCTCAAGGTTAATCTTCTCTTGAATAATCGCATGTGTGCCGACAATCAACCGTGCATCGCCCGAAGTGATCCGTTTATAGGCAACTTTTTTTTGCGCACTAGACATCCCCCCTACGAGTAGACAAACCTGGGACTCGTACCCCAGTGGCTTTAGTAGCTTATACATTGTCTCTGCGTGCTGCCGAGCTAAAA
Source organism: uncultured Candidatus Saccharibacteria bacterium (assembly GCA_964643545.1). Classification (GTDB taxonomy): domain Bacteria; phylum Patescibacteriota; class Saccharimonadia; order Saccharimonadales; family AWTP1-31; genus DAISWP01. The sequence goes on along the minus strand of CAZXTE010000004.1, from coordinate 67,861 downwards.
CCTCCGTGGGAGCCATAAGCGCTACTTGATGGCCGCTCTGCAGAACCATCAGCCCTATCATTGCTGCTACAACAGTTTTTCCGGCGCCAACATCTCCTTGGACCAGGCGATTCATCGGCTCCTGCTTTGCTATGTCAAGATAGGATTGCCATATCACACGGCGCTGATCGTCGGTAAGTGCAAATGGCAGATGTTTTACAAACGAAATAGCGATACGCTCGTCAAACGGGACCGATATTGCGTGTTCTTTATGATTTTCTTGCTTGAGTAATAGCGAAGCCAGGCACAGCTCCAAAACCTCTTCAAATGCTAATCGCTTACGCGCGTTTTCCAGCTGGCCCATACTTGGAGGAAAGTGGATCGTCTCTATTGCATCGCTCCTAGGGAGTAATTTCTGCTGTGCAACAAGCCACCTTGGCAGTGTCTCCGCTATCACCACGCCAGACGTAAATATAGATTTTAGTACTTTTCGGATCTGTTGCGAGCTTAATCCCTTTGTTTCTCGGTATATCGGGATTACTCGCCCTGCACTGACCGGAAAATCGCTACGCAACTCACATGAAGGGTTCATAATTGCAAACTTTTGATAGCTAAGCTCATACATGCCAGATACGAGATACGTAGCCTGCGCCTTTAGCGCTGCTTTACGATACGGCTGGTTAAACCACACCAAGCGAACTTTGCCGCTCGCATCGGATGCAATGGCCTCTGTTACGTGCAGCCCGCGACGAACATAACGGCCAGACACTTGGTCAATAGTTGCCTCAATGGACACCATGCCAGGACGCAACTCACTCGCACGTTGTATGTGTGAGTAGTCGTCATAACGTACGGGATAGTACATCAACAAATCATCAACAGTATATATACCGAGTCGGTTAAACAGCTTCTGAAGTTGGGGGCCGACTCCTTTTATACTATCTATAGGATCATGAAGTGACATGACCATAGTATACGCTGGGCACTATGCAGCCTGTTAACTTGCCTTGCGGATCAGAAAAAATACACTTGGCCCAAAATACGTTTTGGCAAGCGTTGGCTGTAGTGCGTTTTCTATTGCAAGCATAGCTGGCTGAGGCATAATCTTTTTAAGAAGTGGCGATCGGAGATTCGAGACCGAAAGTACCTTTTCGACACGAAGACCTGCATGTGCTAATTGCTTCACGATTGTCTTGGGGTTATGGTTTACGAAAGCAATTTCTTCGTCCCTTTGATTTTCTGAAGAACGGATATCAACTGGCTGCTCGGGCAAACTTTTACCCTTCAAGAAGTACTTCAGTCGGTTACGCCCATGCGCATAATTTGCGAGCTCTAAAACAATATAGCCATCGTCGCTCAGAACTCGTTTTAACTCTGAAAATTCTGTCGCGGGGTTCGGTAAGTGGTGCATGACCCGAATCATAGTAATAAGATCCATCGACTTATCCTTTAGCTTGATTGCGTCAGCCTGGGTTAAAAGCTGTTTAATCTCTGGGTGGTCTTTTAGGTATGTTTTGGCTATATCGAGCTGTTGTTGGCTTGGCTCCGCAAGTGTCACTGAGTCTGCAAATTGCTCAAGAAATATACATAACCGTCCAAACCCCCCTCCAATGTCAACTGCATTCTTAAAATGTTTGCCTTTTAACAGTCGCTTGATCGCCAGTTGCTCAGCAGCGTTTTCATAATCTCTACCATCCCAGTAGCGCAGATAGTTGTGCTTTGGGTCGTTATATTGATCGGCTTTTTTCGTTTGTTTTGACATAAAGGTTAAGTATACACGAGTTATTTTAGAGTCAACAATACCTGGTTGTTTTTCCCACGTCGCAAGACTGCATAGTTATCATTAAAGTCCTCTTCTGTCAGTCCGGTTACCTCAGCAGATACTTGCTCGTCGTTTATATATATTGCACCGGCCTGCAAAAAACGTCGCGCTTCCGACTTTGAGGATGCCAGCGCAGTACGAACCAGTAGGTCAATCAAAGACTCATCGTGGGCGACAGCGTGCCGTGGGATGTCTAGTTGCTCAAAATCCTGAACAGTAAAACTGTCGAACGGCTTTTTGCTGAAAAGCTGCTGGCTATCTTGACGCGTCTTATCGGCGACATCGGCACCATGTAGAAGTTTAGTCACCTCGTACGCAAGCGTTTTTTGGGCAAATCGTTCTGATCGATTTTGCTCAAATTTTGCAATAACTGAATCTATCGTATCTTTATCAAGCTCTGTAAACGTCTTGAGATAACCTTCGGCGCCCTCGTCATCAACATTCAACCAGAACTGATAAAAATCGAAGGGTGAGGTCTTATTTGGGTCAAGCCAAACGGCGCCCTGCTCACTCTTGCCGAACTTCTTACCGGTTACTTTATTCATAATCAGAGGCAGTGTCATTACATGAACTTCAGCACCACGCGCCTTTCGAACGAGCTCAACTCCGGAGAGGCAATTACCCCACTGGTCTGCGCCACCAAGCTGCAAAACCGTTTTTTTAGTGTCGTATAGATGTAAGTAATCGAGCGCCTGTAAGAGGCTGTAGCTGAACTCGGTATAGCTAATACCGGTGCTGCCTTCGCCTATGCGTTTTGCTATGTAGTCACGTTGCACTAGCGGCGTCATACTGAAGTGCTTGCCGATATCACGCAGAAAGTCTATTACCGTTAAGTCCTTAGTCCAGTCAAGATTATTCACCATGCTAAACGGGTGTCCCGACAAAACCTTGCGCAGCTGCTCCTCGGCGCACGCAACGTTATGCGCAATAGTCTTTTCGTCTTGCAGCGGCCGCTCGCTATCTTTCCCGCCCGGGTCACCTATAAGGCTTGTGGCACCCCCTGCAAGAATTACGGCGTTCCAGCCGTGCCGCATAAAAACTTTATCGAACATCATTGCCGCTAGATTGCCGACTGTTTGCGAATCAGCCGATGCATCGTACCCATGATAAAACGTCTTTGGTGCAGTATCTAGTTCGTGCAGATTTCTGTATGTGGTCTGATTAATAAAACCACGCCATTCGAGTTCTTCGCTTAGGGTCATAGTGCTCATAATAGGTAGTATAACCTATCTTTATCCGTGCCTAATATTGCTCGTGTTTTTAGAAGCTTGTTATTGTCATTTTTGGTATACTAGAGACATTATAAGGAGTCGTAAAACTATATGGCAGCATCTAACGGTAGTACTCGAAAACCTCGCCGAGGCAAGAACTACCACACCACGCGAAGCGGGCAGACATTTAAGGTTAACCGTGGCATCGTTGCGCGTTGGGTAAACGGGAAAGATGCCAAAGAACAACGCAAAGCAGCACGCATGGCAGGCATGCCAAAAACCAGGGTTAAACGAGCGCTCTACCACCTACAGCCACGGAGACTTTATCATTATTGGTTTAGTCGCGACGGCGCTATTATGGCACTCAAGCTTACGGGTATTGGTTTGGCAGTCGGTTTTCTTGTTTTACTTGGGTTGTTTGCATATTTTCGCAAAGATCTGCCCAACCTACGCGACATCTCTGGGAACAGCCTGGGGGGCAGTATTCGTTATTACGACAGGACTGGTAAGCAACTTCTCTGGGAAGATTACGATGCAGTAAAGCGCATTCCTGTAAAGGATGAGGAGATCTCACCCTTCCTTAAGGCAGCTACTGTTGCAGTAGAAGACAAAGACTTCTTTAAGCATGGCGGTTTTGACGTTCGTGGCATCACCAGAGCCGGTGTCAATAATGTTTTCGGCAAGAGCGGAGGAACACAAGGTGGTTCTACAATCACGCAGCAGCTGGTTAAACTGACCCAGAATTGGACGAAAGACAGATCTTACACACGCAAGGTAAAAGAACTCATACTTTCTGTTGAACTTGAACGCAGCTATTCAAAGCAGGAAATCCTGGCCGGTTATCTCAACACTGCTCCTTATGGGAATGTCCAGTACGGGGTTGAAGCTGCAGCGCGTGACTACTTCCAAAAGTCTGCCAAAGATTTGACTCTCGATGAGGCGGCATTTTTAGCATCCATACCTAAGTCACCTTCATTCTACTCACCATACGGTGCGTACTTTAAAACCAACCCAGAAGAATCAAAGCCTGCGCTTATTGGGAGACAACACTACGTCTTGGATCTGATGCAGCAGCAAGGGATGATTACAAAGCAGCAACGTGATGACGCGAAAAAGGTAGATACGCTGGCTACAATTCATGAGCCGCAACCCAAATTCGCCGGCATCAAAGCACCTTGGTTTGTGCTTGCTGCAAAGAAACAGCTGGAAAACAAATTTGGAGACCAAACAGTGCGCCGAGGCGGTTGGGTTGTAACAACAACGCTTGATATGGAAAAGCAAGCTATCGCCGAGGAGCAAGTGGGCAAGGGCATGGCACAAGTTCGCAGACAAGGTGGTGACACTGCTGCTTTTGCGGCAGAAGACGTTAAGACAGGGCAAATGGTGGCACTTGTTGGTGGATCTGACTTTACCAATGCTGAATTTGGCCAATTCAATTATGCAACGTCCCCACTACCCCCTGGCTCTAGCTTTAAACCATATGATTACGCAGCGCTTATAGAACACTCAACCAACTTTGGCGCAGGCTCTGTCCTTTACGACACACAAGGTCCCGTCGACGGCTACCCCTGCACAAATAAAAATAGCCCTAAAACAGACAAGAATGCTAACTGCATTTGGGACTATGATTTTCGTTATCCTGGGCCAGTTACATTGCGCTATGCATTGGGTGGCTCACGAAACGTTCCTGCTATTAAAGCGATGTTGACTGTCGGAATCGATAAGACAATTAGTACAGCCGAGAAGCTGGGGCTCAAGAGTGGCTATAAATGCTACCAAGACGAACAAAATACTAAAGAGGGACCGTGCTATGCATCCTCAGCCATCGGAGATGGAGCTTTCCTTAACTTAGACGAGCACGTCCATGCATATGGCAGCTTGTCTAGAAATGGCCTAAACATTCCTCAGACATATATTCTAAAAATAACAGACTCCGGCAGTAAAGTCGTGGATCAGTGGAAGGCAAGCAAAGGCGAGCAAGCCATACGAGCAGAATCAGCCTACATCGTTTCTGACATGATGAGTGATCCAAACGCGAGCTACTTCCCTGCGGGTCGCAAGCCGCACCGTTACAAGAACTGGAAATTTGCGATGAAAACAGGGACAACAAACGACAACAAAGATGGGTGGATGATGGGCTTTTCACCACAATATGCAGCCGGCGTCTGGGTGGGCTACCACACAAGACAGAAAGTTATGTCTGGGACTATGGAGAATATGACGCAACCGATTTGGCAGGGCTGGATGAACAAAGCGCATGATAACATTCCGGCCTTTGACCGAGAGAAACCTGCTGGCCTGCAAACAAAACCTGCCTACGTTATCCGTAGTCATGTCGGCATTGGGTCTGTAGAACCAAGTCCAAGTAGTGACCTGTTCCCTTCATGGTACAAGAACAACAACAGCACAGACAACAAGCCAAAGACAATCGACAAAGTGTCTAACAAGCTTGCTACCGAATGTACGCCTGGCCTTGCAAAAGAAACTATCAATGATGCCAGCGCCAATGCCTTCTCTGGTGACCGTTTTGTTGGTGGAGCCGGCTCAAACTCGAGCGACAAGGACGATGTACATAAATGTGACGATGCAAAACCAGGCATATCGCTGAACGTCTCTGGGTCTAGTCCATACAACTTGTCTGTCAACGTCACGCAAGGTACACACCCGATTAATTCTGACAAATTTAAAGGAACGGTGAATTACATACTAGATGGGCAAACAATCAGATCGTTCAATATTGATGGACCTGGGTCGGGCTTAGCAGCGTTCACGTACACACCCGATTTCACTGGTAGCAAAGCAATAAGTGCCCAGATAGTTGATAGCGTCCTCTATGACACAACAAGTTCAAGCGAGACCATCACAGCAGGCTCTAGCTTCACGGTCACTGCGACACAAGTTACGCCCACTAAATATAACTTTGGGTGGACAAGTGGTGGGACTGGAACAATTACCGTTTATAAGTCTGACGGTACCCCAATCTGTAGTGCTTCCGCCTTGGGTTCAGGTTGTACAGGAGGGCCTTACACTGTCGTGAGCATCAGTGGTGCCTATGCGAAAGACAGCACAGGAAAAACGGTCAACGTCTCAGGACCCTAATAGTTTAGTCTTTCTCTAGGAATTGATTGAGTGCAGAGCGGATATCTGCAACACCGTACATACCGGCAAGTTTCTTCCCGGACCTTTGTACAGGGCCTATCGCCCCGCTGAAACCGAGCTTACGTGCTTCTGCTACACGCTTTTCTATAAATGGCACATGACGAATCTCGCCAGAGAGCCCTACCTCGCCAAAGACAGCGGCGTTCTTTTTTAGCTGTAGTCCTTTACTGGCCGAGGCAATGGCCATGCAAACTGCTAAATCTGCAGCCGGTTCGCTAATTCGAATGCCACCTACTATATTGATGTATATATCTTGATCCGATAGATTTAATTTTGTTCTACGCTCTAGCATGGCCACCAGTAGATTAACTCTATTAAGGTCAATACCGCTTGCTGCTCGTTTTGGGTAGCCATAGCTTGTTTTATTCACCAATGCCTGCACCTCAACGAGAAGGGGTCGGCTTCCTTCGATCGTCGCCAGGACAACAGAGCCATCAGTCACTTGCCGCTCTGCGAGCAATGCAGCGGAAGGATTTGCCACTGGCTGCAAACCGTTATCGTGCATTTCAAAAATGCCAGTTTCGTTAGTTGATCCGTATCTATTTTTGACACCCCGGAGCACTTTAAACCCACCATAACGATCACCTTCAAGCTGCATAACAACGTCTACAACGTGCTCGAGTACTTTCGGGCCAGCTATAGAGCCTTCCTTGGTAACATGGCCCACAAGCACTAGGGCAGTGTTGCTGGCTTTCGCTGCTTCACCAAGAATGTGGGTACTGTTTGTGATTTGGCTCACTGTTCCAGGCGCCGATGCAACTGCATCCACGCTAACCGTCTGAATGGAGTCAACAACCACAAGACTATAGTCCCCCGATAAAATAGTGCGCGCAATATCGTCGGCAGACGAGGCTGTTGCAAGCTGTAGTTTTGCAGACGAAGTTTTCAGCCGTTCCGCACGTAGGGCCACCTGATGAACTGATTCCTCGCCACTGACATACAATACAGAATGATTATGCGCGACAGCATCTGCGAGCTGGAGCAACAGCGTACTCTTGCCGATACCGGGCTGGCCGGCAAACAAACTTATGCTCCCGGGCACGAACCCCCCGCCAAGCACTACGTCAACTTCTGTAACATTGGTCTGTAAGCGAGGCACTTTATCGCTTTTTATTGCCCCCTGCACATTCTGAGTTGATAGACTTATAGCTCTTCCCTTGCCTGTTCTTACAGATACGAGCGGCGTTTGCTCTTGTAGGGTGTTCCATTCACCACACACATGACACCGTCCTGACCAGGTACTGCTTTTGGCACCACAGCTCGTGCATGCAAACTCAACATTCTGTTTCCCCATAGATACAACCAGTGTACCAGACTACAATTGTTCCCGAGTGAATATTCGACTATCCAATGCGCGTGTTAATTCTTGTGCCTCCTCGGCCACTTGATTACGCTGTTCGAGAAGCGCCTTGTATGTATCAATCATGGCTCTTGTTTTGCTAACAAGTGCGTTATAGGTGCTAACTTTCTGATTGTATGGGTTTACACTTGCATTGTATGTTGCAATATCTCCAGATGCACGAAGACTACTGAGGCGCTTCTGCTCACTCTCCAGTACGCCTATTTGCCCATCAAGCACGCTGTTGTTGCTTTCGATTTCGCGCTGCAAATTGTCTAATTTCGCATTGTAATCATTAAGTGTGTCTTTTCTTTTTTGGAATTCAGCCTTGTAGGTGTTCGCGAAAGTTACGACACGCTTGCGATTAGTGAAGTATTTACGGTAATACTGCTCTAATCCTGCAGGCAAGTCTTCGACTTCAGTACCTAAGATTGAATGAAGCTCGTTTGGTATATCTGCGTTCGCAGCTTTATATAGATCAATCTTTTCCCTAATACCGGGGTCAACAAGCTGGTCATAAGCAGCAAGCACCATACGCCGCACGTCAGCTTTTTCTGTTCCGCCAAGGCGCTCATAGCCTGCATGCAACATTTCATGTGCTGCTGTGACCTCCTCCACCCCTTTGAGTCGAGCATCGGTAACCTGCAACAAAAATATACCTTCGTTACTTTTGTAACACCCTAATACAACCGTCTTTTCGTTCTCATTACAACTTGCATAAAATTGAGCCTTATCCTGTACTTGCGGTCGGTTAACATAGAATATTTTTTTCCCATAAGCATCCATTGTCGTCTGTAGCGCCAAACTTTCTACCTGTGTGGGTGCTGAATAATTTCTAAGTGCAAACCAGTCTAACAAGGCCTGCCTTTGGAAGAACATGAATACGCTGCCCGCAATTATCAAACAAGATACTGCGCCACCAAACAGTGCGGAGCGATTCTTTCGAGTCATGTGTGTAGTATAAACTATTACTCTTGTGCTAACGAGTACGTAAGATCCTTGTCTCGGACGCCTATTTGTACAATATCGCCCTTACCATACAGCTTATCAAGAAGCGACAGCGCAATATGATCTTCGACAGTGTCTTGCAACAGACGACGCATAGGTCGCACACCATTATGCGAATCGTAACCTTGCTGTAGTAGATGTTTCTTGGCTTTTGCGTCAACCTCCAGGCCAAGGCCATGCTTAATGAGCCGTTCTCGTAACTCGGCGATCTGTAGATCAAGAATATGGAGTGCATCCCTTTTGGTTAATGCACGGAAGACCACAACCTTATCAATCCTATTAAGCAATTCTGGACGCATAAGTTTTTTTAATTCGCCCTGTACTTTATCCTTATTCCGACTGTGTAGTTGATCTAGGTCTTTTTGATCGGCTTTAGACGTTGCCTGGAACCCTAGGACTGCCTCTTGTTGCAGCTTCTCTGCACCAACATTGCTCGTCATAATAATAATGGTGTTGGAAAAATCAATCTGTCGACCCTTAGCATCTGTAAGCACACCATCTTCAAGTATTTGCAGTAAGATGTTAAAAACCTCTGGATGCGCTTTTTCAATCTCGTCAAACAACACAAGACTATATGGTTGCCTACGAATTTTGTCTGTAAGCTGCCCACCTTCATCGTAACCAACATATCCTGCTGGAGCGCCAACGAGACGCGACGTCGTGTGACGTTCGCTAAACTCACTCATGTCAATTTTGATAAGTGCATCTTTGCTGCCAAAGAATTCTCGAGCCAAAACACGAGCCAACTCGGTTTTGCCGACACCCGTTGGGCCAAGGAATACAAACGAACCGATTGGTCGTCGCTCGTTGCTAATCCCAGAGCGACTACGCCTAATTGCTTTCGCTACGGCCGTTACTGCCTCATCCTGACCAACAATATGCTTGCCGATCGTCTTTTCTAAATTTAGCAGGTACTTTGCTTCGCTTCGAATAACTTTCTGCACAGGCACGCCTGTCCAACGCGCAACAACTTCAGCAACATCGTCGCTGTGCATAACAAGCTTATTTGCCACTTTTCCAGAGCTTTGCAGCGCTTTCAGTTCCTTCTCTATCTGGCTGGCACGTGTTTTGTGCTTAGCGGCACTCTCATAGTTCTCATTATCTACAGCCTCATCAATTTTTGACTGAACAAGCTTTAATTCTTTCTGAAGACTTCGAACTTCGGGTGATGTCCTGCCCTTATCAACACGAAGATGCGCCGCAGTCTCATCAAGTAAGTCAATCGCTTTGTCTGGCATGAATCGATCGTTGATATAACGGCTACTAAGTCGGACCGTATCTTCTAGTACCTCGTCACTGACAGTGACATGATGGAATTTCTCATAATGTTTACGGAGTCCTTTTAGTATTGCCAGGGTCTCTCCATCTGTTGCTTCAGGAACCAAAATTGGCTGGAACCTACGCTCTAGTGCTGCATCTTTTTCAATGTGCTTTGTATATTCGTCAGTTGTCGTTGCCCCAATAACCTGGATCTTGCCACGTGCAAGGGCAGGCTTCAAGATGTTTCCCGCATCCATTGCTCCTTCTGCTGCACCTGCACCAACAATTAAATGCATCTCGTCGATAAAAATAATGGTGTGACGATCGTTCTCTAGTTCGCTCATAACCTTTTTGAGTCGTTCTTCAAATTCACCGCGGTATTTTGTACCAGCGATCATACCCGCTAGATCAAGCATGACAATACGCTTATCAAGCAGACTATCGGGGACATCTTCCGAGATAATGCGCTGCGCAAGTCCTTCAACAATCGCCGTTTTACCAACACCTGGGTCACCAATCAATACTGGGTTATTCTTGGTGCGTCGATTGAGAATGGTGATAAGCCTACGAATTTGTGGCTCTCTCCCCACTACAGGATCAAGTTTTTGATCACGTGCCTGGGCCGTTAAATCTGTCCCGAAGAAATCAAGTGCCGTCTTGCGCTGTTTCTTCCCACGTCGTCGCGTACTGCTAGATCCATCGCTTGCTTGCTGTCTATTCAAAAACTGCTCTACTTGATTGGTTAAGTTCTCTACATCTATATTCATATCCCGTAGCAGAATCGTCGCTCGGGCATTCTTCTGAGTCAAAATGCTGTACACAATGTGTTCCGTTCCACAAAAATCCTGTGAATAGTCTTGCGCAACCTCATAGGCCATCTTTAATGTGAGCTTCGCAGTTTCACTCAGGCCTTTCGCACCCATATTTATCACCATTGTCTTCGGTGTTAGATTCAGCGCTAGCCGAGCGCGCTCCAACGTAACACCAGCATCTTCTAGCATTTTCGCGCCCATACTAGGCTCCTGAGCTAACACGCCAAGCAATAAGTGCTCTGTGCCAATATAAGCGCTCCCGAAACTGCGAGCGATACCGTCTGCATGCTTCAAACTATTGAGCGCATTCTCAGTTAGGTGGTTCAAAAATTCTTGAAAGTCTGGTGAGTTATTCATAGTAGTTCTTCTGGTGTTTTATACACTACTACCATAATACCAGTTAGCACTCGTCAGTCAAGAGTGCTAGTTTGGTCTATTCGCCGTGCTCTTCAATCGCCTCAAGCAGCGAGCTTTCCAATTGCTCCTTTTTCTTAAGCTTAGGAACAACATTTGGCTGCTTTGGTGCAGCGGGCTTTACTTCTTCTTTGACAGCAACAACCTCTGGCATGATATCAATATCGTACCCAGTCAATTTGCTTGCCAGACGAACGTTTTGGCCTGCTTTGCCTATAGCAATACTCTGCTGATCTTCGGGAACAATCACTTCCGCCTTTTTTTCAGCCTCATACAGCTTAACCTTTGCGACTTTCGTTGGGCTCAATGCATTAATTATGAATGTAGCAGGATCCTTATCCCATACAACTATGTCAATTTTTTCCTGTTCACCGATTTCACCCATAACTGCGTTAACGCGGGTGCCATGACCACCGACAAACGTTCCGACAGGGTCAACACCTGGAACGGTGCTGGAAACAGCTAACTTAGTTCGCACACCAGCTTCGCGCGCTATTGTCTTGATCTCAACTGCGCCATTTTCCATTTCTGGCACTTCGGATCGAAACAAAAACTCAATAAATGCTCCACTGCCCCGGCTCAACACCAGTTGAGGCCCTCGTGGTCCGCGCTCAACATCTTTCAAAAGTACTTTTAGGCGCTGGCCAGGGTAATAGCGTTCACCCTGGATTTGCTCACTTTTTGGCATAATGCCCTGCGCCTTACCAAGATCAAAACGCACAAGCATTCCCTCGACACGAGAAACGATACCATTGATGATGGTGCCAATTTTGTCATCAAACTCAGCCATAATGATTTCACGCTCAACTTCGCGGAGACGCTGCAAAATGACCTGTTTTGCCGTCTGGGCTGCAACACGTCCAAAGTTGTCTGCCTTTTGGTGAATCTCAACCATGTCCCCAATAACGACATTTTTACGAATAGCTTGTGCCTCGGTCAGGCTGATTTCAAAGTGTGGGTCACCAACCTTCTCGACGACCTCCTTGGATATATACACATCAATATCTCCTGAATTGATGTTCATATTGACACGAACTTCCTGTTCTCTATCGCCAAAATCTCGTTTATAAGCGGCTGCAAGAGCCTGCTCAACAATTTCCTGGACAGTTTCTTCGGGTAGGTTTTTTTCCTCTGCAATTGCACGGACAGCGACTGCAAGGCTTTTAATATCTAGCTCCATGTTGACTTCTCCTTTGTTCTTTATATGAAAAAATCCGACCTGCTGGCCGGACATAACTACCTATTAGTTTACCACGATGCACCGTTGTAGACAATACGTTTAGGCAGCTACGGGTGCATGCTACACTAAACAGATGAAAAATGTGCGAAGACTGTACGACCAATTTCACCCGCAACACTACATACTCGATCTTACACCAGATAGAAATAAGATGGTATTTAACGGCACCGTTATTGTTAGCGGCCACAAAGTTGGACGACCAAGCCGGCGGATCGTGATGCACCAAAAAGGACTTCGTATCCATAAGATACATGTCATTCACCATTCTAAAGATGGCGACCGCGAAATGCCTATAGATAGAATGAATCATCATGGTGCTTACGATGAAATACGGCTTCATAGCGGCTCGCCACTGCCTAACGGCAGCTACACCATAAGCATGTCCTTCAAGGGGGTAATAACCCGTGCCATGAACGGCATGTACCCTTGTTTCTTCACGCACGACAAGAAAGAGAAGGTCTTAATTGGCACACAGTTCGAGAGTCACCACGCAAGAGAAGTATTCCCCTGTATTGATGAGCCAGAGGCAAAGGCAACCTTTGACTTAACACTGACGTCACCAGAAGGCGAAGCGGTTATCTCCAATACGCCCATAAAAACTCAAACGACAAAAGACAAACGTTGGACCACAACGTTTGAGCGCACACCCCATATGAGCACCTACTTATTGGCATTTGTATTTGGGGAAATGAAATACCTAGAAAAGAAAACAAAAAAAGGAGTTATTGTTCGAACATACGCGACGCCAGATAATGTAAATCATACGCAATTTGCATTAGACTGTGCGGTTAAGATCCTCGATTTCTATACAGATTATTTTGCTATCGACTACCCACTAGAGAAATGCGACATGATCGCTTTGCCTGATTTTGCATCAGGGGCGATGGAAAACTGGGGCTGCATAACATATAGGGAGCACGCGTTACTGGTTGACCCGAAAAATACAAGCCTGGCCAGCAAACAGTATGTAGCTATGGTTGTTGCGCACGAGCTTGCGCACCAGTGGTTTGGGAACTTGGTTACCATGCGTTGGTGGACTGATCTCTGGCTCAACGAAGGCTTTGCAAGCTGGATTGAATACTTGGCCGTAGACCACCTATTCCCCGATTGGAAGATGTGGACTCAGTTTATTGTAGATGAGCAACAGCAAGCACTGCGTCTTGATTCACTCGAGCATACCCATGCTATCGAGGTCCCAATAAATCATCCTGATGAAATTCGTACTATTTTTGATGCCATTAGCTATAGCAAAGGAAGTAGCGTTATTCACATGCTCCATCAATACCTAGGCCCAGAAGTGTTTCGTGACGGTTTGCGGTACTACCTTAGACAGCATGCCTATAAAAACACAGACACCGATGACCTCTGGCAAGCGCTTGAGGAGGTTTCTGACATGCCCGTCAAACAGTTCATGCACGCGTGGACGACGCAAGCGGGATATCCGATCGTACAAGTTACTTCAAATAATGGGGATTTGCACCTCGAGCAGCATCGCTTCATTCTTAATCCTAAGCACAAGTCAAAACAAAGTCCCTTGTGGCCCGTCGCTCTTCTGAGCGAGCAAAAGAATGCACCGCGCGTTCTTTCCAAAGAGTCAGTTGCATTCAAACGCAGCCCAGACAAACTACTAAAAATGAACTTGGGGCAAAGTGGTTTTTATCGCACCAGCTACACCGCAACGGAACTCCAAGCGCTTGGGAAACAGATAAGTACCGGTCATGTATCCCCTGTTGATCGCATGGGCCTTTTGGCTGACGCCTTTGAAGCAGCAAAAGCAAGTTACTGCGATACCACAACCGTACTTCATCTGCTTGATGCCTACCGGGAAGAGACAGATAATGCTGTTTGGGATGTTATTGCATCAAACCTAGCAACGTTACGCATGGTTATGAATTCAGATACAATCCGTGAGTCACTCAAGCCATATGTTCGCAAGCTCATACATACCCAGCGGGAGCGTCTCGGTTGGGAACCCGGCGACTCTGAGTCTCATTTTGATCGCTTATTGCGCCCAACCATCCTGGGCATGGCGGCGGTTGCAGACGAACCCGAAGTCGTTACACATGCATTAAAACTGTTTGATGCGATGCACAAGCCAGAGGACGTGGCAACCGAACTGCGCTTTTCTGGTTCGCACAGCAGTCTGAAGCGTGGTGAAGCAATCGACCCTGATATGCGTGGGATTGTATATGGTACCGCTGCACGACACGGCGACAAAGACACCTTTGATAAACTTCTGGGAATGCATAATGCTACACAGTTTAGCGAAGAACGCCTCAACCTTTGCGCCGCCTTGTGTGGATTCAAACAGCCCGAATTAATACAGAGAGCTTTGGGGCTCATCACAACAGACGCTGTTCGCCTACAGGACGTCGCGTACTGGTTGGTGTATAACTTTAGTAACCGTTTTGCGAGAGAAGCCACCTGGCAATGGGTAGTGAAACATTGGGATTGGCTCGAGACCAACCTTGGCAATGATCTGTCCTTCTATAGATTACCCATCTATGTGGCACGCTCGTGCAGCGACGCAACGTTCTTAGATGAATTCAGTTCATTCTTTAATAAACACATGTCATCTGCATTTGAGAGAAATATAAAACAAGGCACAGAGATCATAGAGTGGCAGTCGGCGTGGAGGGCACGCGACCAGAAAACTATCGAGGCATTCTTTAAAGCGCGTCAAGAAAGTGCGTAACAGAACAGTCCGGCCCTGCCAACTCTATAGCACCCAGACAATACTCCCCGTCCCAGCGATTTTTTGCCACCCAACTTTCCGCCCCTAGTTGCATTTTAGATATCTTTTTTGAAGTGATATAGGCAAAGCCGTCCCCAGCAACGCTTGAGAGACGGTATTTTACCTCAACGAATATAATAACGTCATCTTTCTTTGCGACAATGTCTATTTCGCAATAGCGTGTTTTCCAATTTTGATCAAGAATTCTATAGCCCCGATCTTGCAGGTACTGGGCAGCAACCAGTTCAGCCAGTTTGCCGCGATTAACGTTTCCCATAACGGACGAGCGCCTTTACTGGCTTAAAGCTGCGACGATGTAGATCTGAAACTCCCAGAAGGAGCAGGCTATTTAGGTGTTGTCGGGTGCCATACCCTACGTTTTGTGCAAATCCGTATCCGGGGAAAGCGTCTTCCTGTTGTCGCATGTGTTCATCTCTTAGAACTTTCGCGTATACACTGGCTGCGCTCACGATAAGATTATCCCTGTCGGCCTTAACTTTGGCTTTGCTGCGTGGATACACGTTTTCACAATAGTTTATTGTACCGTCTATAAGAATAGAGTCCTCTGTTGTTGGCACGAGTGTATTAACTGCTTGCAAAAACGCAATACGCAGCGCAGCAGCCAAACCGATCCTATCTATCTCTATATTCGAGACCCACGCCAGCCCAATGTCACACGATTGAGCGATTAACGGGGAAAGCTCATTCCTCTTGGCTTTGCTGAGGATTTTAGAATCTTTCAACCCCGTTGGCAGTGGTTTACGCCTTCGTGCTGCCACGACCAACAACGGCCCAGCCCACGCGCCACGCCCTACTTCATCTACACCAATAGTCGCCTGCATACAGGCTAATCATAACAAAAAGGTTCGTAATTATTTATCAGTGTCTTGGTGTTGGGCCAATGCCGCCTGGACTTTTGCTTCTTGTGCGGCTTCTTCAGCAGCTTTTTCTGCTTCTTTACTAGCATGTTCTTTTGCAGCTGCTTCTTTTGCTTCTTCTTCGGCCTTTAGAATCGCTGGGTCAACCGGCACTTCGTTAATAGACTTACGGTCAAAGTCCATCCCTGTAAGACGAGCAGACTTGCCTGTGCGGGCACGCATATATGTCAGGTAATTACGACGAACCTTGCTTCGCTTAGTAACTTCAACTTTAGTGATTAATGGAGAGTGCAGCAGGTATGTCTTTTCTACTCCAACACCGCTTGCGATTCGGCGCACGGCAATGGTGGAGGTAAGGCTTTGCTTGCGAGAGGTACGGATAACAAGACCTTCAAAAATCTGTATACGGCTTTTGTTGCCTTCTTGAATTTTCTGATGCACGCGAACAGTGTCGCCAGGCATTACGTCTACAACGGCGTGTTTCTTATATTTTGCTTCAATTTTCCGTACAACAGATTCCATAACCAATAAACCTTACACTATTTTGTTCGTTACTTCAAGTCTATCACATCTGTTGTGATAATGAAATACCACCTTGCTGCAAAATTACGTACACTAGAGCTATGGAATATTCAAAAAAAAGTTTGGCACAGCACAAAAAACTTCAAGGTAAAATTGGCCTGCAACTGAAGGACACACTTGATACGCAAGAAAAACTGAGCATCTACTACACACCGGGAGTTGCTGCAGTTAGTAGCTACGTTGCGCGTCATCCTGATCAGACACGAGATTATACATGGACAAACAACGCCGTTGCAGTTGTCAGCAATGGTTCTGCAGTTTTAGGGCTCGGTGACATTGGTCCAGAGGGTGCATTGCCCGTCATGGAGGGGAAAGCGATGCTTTTTAAACACTTCGCAGACATTGATGCTGTTCCCATTGTTCTTAATGCAACAACTGCAGACGATATAGTTAATACCGTTGCAGCTATAGCACCTAGCTTTGGAGGCATAAACCTAGAGGACATAGCTGCACCATTATGCTTTGAGGTAGAAGACCGTTTGAAGGCAGCACTATCGATTCCTGTTTTTCATGATGATCAACATGGAACCGCGATCGTGGTATTAGCTGGGCTGATCAACGCCATGAAAGTAGTTAATCGCAAACTAGAGGATGCCAAAATTGTGGTGGTTGGAGCAGGAGCGGCCGGTACAGCAATTATGAAACTGCTCTACCTGTATGCTAAACCACGCATCTTTGCAGTGGACAGCAAAGGCGTCATTAGCTCTAACCGAACTGATTTGAACAAAGAAAAGAAAAGCCTTTTGAATTTTACAAATCTCGCCGGCGTAGATGGAACCCTCGAAGATATTATGGAAGGGGCCGATGTATTCATAGGTGTATCAAAAGCCGGCCTCGTAACCCCATCTATGGTGCGGTCTATGAACAAGGACCCTATCATATTTGCGATGGCGAATCCGACTCCTGAAATTATGCCGGATATTGCCAAAGAGGCCGGTGCTGCAATTGTTGCTACCGGACGTAGCGACTTCCCCAACCAAGTCAATAACGCACTTGCCTTCCCTGGGATTTTCCGTGGCGCGTTGGACAATAGAGTTGAGCAAATAACCGATGCTCATAAGATTGCAGCGGCCGAGGTTATCGCTGCCTTGGTCAAGAAGCCAACTGCCGAGTGTATTGTCCCCAGTGTACTCAATGCCTCATTGGTGCCGCAGATCGCGGCTGTTATCCGCTAACCAAGGACACGAAAAACTTCTTCGACGGTTGTCTCGCCGGCGACAACCTTGAGTACACCATTCTGTAGCATTGTTAACATGCCGTTCCTTACTGCGATCTCTTCTATAGACTGTGTGCTCATATGAGCACCTTGCTCCTGCAAGGTCGTTCGCAGCTCGTCGCTCATCACTAATTGCTCCCTGAGCGCAAGCTGTCCTTTATAGCCGAACGGGTTATCAGCTGAACTACCCGGTTTGTATAACTGGAGGTTAGTGATGTCTGGTTTTGGTGTTGAGGCAGGTAACGTTGAGAGGATGCTCTCGATTCGGGCTTTAATATTCGGCTCAGGAACATAGGGCTGTTTTGTAGTATCCTCAAGACGACGCACCAAACGCTGCGCCATAACAAGTCGAATTGCAGAAAGAAAAAGTGGGTTCTCGCCAATGACATCCATGAGCCTCGTTAACGCAGCGGCCGCGGAACCAGCGTGAAAGGTAGAAAGCACCAAATGGCCCGTGAGCGAGGCTTGCAATGCCGTCTTAGCAGTATCAAGATCTCTGATTTCTCCAACCATGACAATATCGGGGTCTAAGCGAAGAACAGCGCGCAACTTGTCTGCAAAATTCGTCTGATCACCACTTTGACTCGTTACTGATATCTGTGTGATGCCTTCGAATTGATACTCAACTGGGTCCTCGATAGTTATTATCTTTCGCTCAACATTATTCAGCGAGTTAAGAATAGAGTACAACGTGGTTGTCTTACCTGAACCAGTTGGCCCAACCGCCAGCACCAACCCACTTGGCTTACGAATAATCCCATCGACGACGGCACGCTCCGGCTTTGATAGGCCGAGCCTGTCGAGCGTGTACATACTGCTTTCCATATTAAAGAGTCGCATCACGATGTCCATTCCGTTGATGGCCGGTACTGTTTCGACACGCAGGTTAATACTCACCAGCGCCCCGTCTGCCATTTTGCCTTTTTGCACAATGTGACCTTGCTGAGCAATTGCAGCCGATGTGGAGACATTGGCGGCACTGGCAATAGCCGATGTCAACATTCTGTTTTTTTCCGGTGAAAGACGCGCAACTGGGTGCAGAACACCATCTATGCGAAATCGAATACGAACATACTGGGCCTGATTCTCAACATGTATATCCGAAGCACCGAGTTTGTGTGCCTGTTGCGTTAAGTATGCCAACATATCGTCAGCACGCACCTGTTCCAATGTCCCAGAAACAGCAGCAATAAGCGACTCGTTATCACCCGTTCCTATAGAGATATCCTGGTATACCACTTTCTTTGGTGGATCGTATAAACGCATATAGTCACGGAAGCCCGTGTCAGAGATAAGCATGTAGTCAATTTGCTGATCGGTAAGCCGTTGGCGCAACTGAGTTAGTGTTTGTTGTGACGTAGTATTCGTAATGCCGAACGTTACCGCATGTTCACTGGCAACAATCGGGACGACTTTTAACTGATACAGTTCGGGCACAGACAACACATCTTTGTAAAGCACCTTGTCGCCTAGTTTAGATGTATCATAATAATTGAGACCTAAAATTGAAGCACGACGTTGCGTAGACTGCTCTTCATCCAGGCGTGCGTTTTGACTCATTCCTCTATTATAGATGCTTGTGCTTAAATATGCACTCCTGCCGTACACTATTAGCATGGAAATTGTACTTATTGCCCATAATCTTCGTAGCGCACACAACGTCGGGTCATTGTTAAGAACCGCTGACTGCCTTGGCGTAAAAAAGCTGTACCTGACAGGATACACGCCCTACCCACAAACCAAACATGATGCGCGCTTGCCCCACTTAAGCCTTAAGATACATAACCAGATACAGAAAACTGCGCTTGGAGCAGAAAGAACTGTCAGTTGGACGCACGAAGAAGACATAGTTAAGACTATTGATATTCTAAAGGAATCTGGCTTTTGTGTGTATGCTCTTGAACAAACCACGACCGCTACTGCTTTGCCCGAGTTTAATCCCCCTGAAAAGATAGCACTTATTGTCGGACGTGAGGTCGAAGGCCTTGAACCCGAAGTCGTCACACTCTGCAAAGGTGCAGTTGAAATTCCCATGAAAGGCAAGAAAGAATCTCTTAACGTCGTGCAGGCTGCTGCGATTGCCCTATACCACTGCTCATTTAGACGCTAAACGTTAGCCTTTTCTATTTTGGTGCGATAAAATGAACTTACATGTCTGGAAACCGTTCAACCATGCACAAAAAACGCCATGGGCAGCACCAGAAGCGAACAAATCACTTTATGCGTGTTTATACGCCCTATTTACCATTGGTTGTAATTTTATCTCTCGGTATGGGGCTGTCGCTCTGGCAACCGCGGGTTATGCGGGTAGACCGCGAAGTGCTTTCATATGCAACAGAGATGAGCAGTACTGGTTTATTATCTGCGACGAATCAACAACGAACGAACAATGGTGCTGCCAGCCTGGGCATAAATGCAAAGCTATCTGACGCTGCACAAGCCAAAGCAAACGATATGATTGCCCACAACTACTGGTCACATACCACTCCAGATGGAAGCCCACCTTGGGTGTTTATCACCAATGCAGGTTATAGTTACAGCAAGGCAGGCGAAAACTTGGCATATGGTTTTGCAACAAGTTCAGACACGGTTATTGGGTGGATGAACAGCGCGTCACACCGGGCGAATTTACTGAGCAAAGATTATACGGAAGTTGGTTTTGGCTTTGCGAACGGATCGAATTTTAATAGTAGCGGGCAGCAAACTGTGGTAGTTGCCATGTATGCCTCTCCATATATACCGGCACTTTCCGCTAAACCCTCTGTAACCCCGACACCAAAAACATTCGCGCCAACACAGAAGACAATCCCCGCTACCGCACCAACTGAGGCCCCTAAGCGCATTGTCCGTATTTTGGTCGTTGACAAAACATCTAAACCGATTTCAGGCGTAAAAGTAACGCTGCACTCTGAACCGCGTGATGCCGTAACGGACAAAGATGGGATTGCCAGTTTTGATAATGTAGAGGCAGGCGAACACACTGCAACCATTCAGATCGATGGCAATAAGCGCGAACAAGTTCTGACTGTTGCGAGTGACGCAAATACCGTAGATGTAACGATGAGCAAACCAGAACCAACCTCAAATCAAACAGCCAATAAAGATGACACTGTTACGCCAGCACCAACCTCAACAAAGATAAGTCGCATAGACTTACTTACAAAAGGTTCGCTGCCCTGGATCTCCACGCTTTATAGCTTACTAGCAGGCATCGGCATAACATATCTGATCATGAAACACAGCAAGGCACTACACAAAATGCTCGTCAAAGGTGAACGCTACATACTTCATCATGCGGTGCTTGACGTAACGATTATTAGTTTCGTCTGGTTATGCATGGTTGTCAGCCGAACTGTTGGCGTTATTCTATAGAGTTATCAGTGAAGTTTAACGTTTTCTGACCCAAGCACTGAATTAAGCTCTTCTTGGACATCACTCGCTAGATCTACGGTCGTAGGTAGCTTAATGGCCTGGCGTGCATTCTCCGCACCTACCACAAGAACAACGCCCGTCTCGCCCGGGTGCTTATCAATGATCTGCTTGATGCGCATGAGCTTGTCGTTATCCTCGCTATTAGCGACGCGCAGGTAGAGTCGTCTTATTGTGTTCTCGGCCTTTGTTTCGGTTTTTTTAACTCCTGCCTTTTTCGTCTCTTTTGGCGGCTTCATGGGCTTGCCACTTGCGACATACTGTTTTGCCTCGGCATGCGTAACCTCTCGCGCAGAGTCAACCATAACCTTTGGTTCCCCCAGATTGCCCTCTTTATCTTGCGCATTCACCTTGCCCTTAACAAGCACCACCCTATCTTTCTCCCAAAGACCGGGCGACTCGTCGTAAACTCTCGGGAACAACACCAGCTCGACTTCACTCAACTCATCAGCCAGACGTACAAATGCCATCTTCTGACCATTTTTTGTAGTAATCTCACGGACATCAGTGATAATGCCCCCTACTGTCACTGCTTTATTATGATGTGACGTTTCCAACAGGTTCAGAGCAACGCTTTGCTCTGCCAGCCATTGTCTATAGTCCTCAAGCGGGTGTTGAGAGAGGTATAAACCCAATAATTCTCTTTCCCATTGCAACTGCTCACGCTGGGAAGACTCTACAGCCGGTTCTACAAGTTTAAGCTTTGGTTTTATCTCCCGTGCGGCGGCATCTTCCATGGAACCAAAAAGGTCTGTCTGGCCACTTGCCTTCTCCTTCTGTAGCCTATTACTGTAAGCAAGCAACGTGTCTAGATTAGCAAGCAACCGATCCCTAGATGTAAACGAATCAAATGCACCGGACTTCGTAAGACTTTCAAGATTTTTACGGTTTACCGTACGAACATTAACACGCTCGAAGTAATCTTCGAGACTTTTAAATTTTCCATTCCCTCGTTGCGCAAGGATCTCATCCACGGCGTTCGATCCAACATTCTTGACTGCATGCAGGCCAAATCGAATTTCCATTTTTTTGGGCACAACCGCAAATTCTCCAAATGATTCGTTGATATCTGGCGGCAAAACCTTAATTCCCATATGATTACACTCGT
Organism: uncultured Candidatus Saccharibacteria bacterium; assembly: GCA_964643545.1. GTDB lineage: Bacteria > Patescibacteriota > Saccharimonadia > Saccharimonadales > AWTP1-31 > DAISWP01. Next base: position 45,670 of record CAZXTE010000004.1, on the reverse strand, counting down.
TAATCTCTATTGCCAATCGATCAGTATCGTCGAAGTCACTCGTCATAAGGGCAGACATAAACGCAGCTGGAAAATGGGCCTTTAGGTATGCTGTTTGGTATGCGATTAGCGCATAGCAAGCAGCATGACTTTTATTAAAACAGTACGCCGCGAAATCTTCCAACTGCTTCCAAAATTTTTCCATTAATGCAGGGTCTGCACCTGAGTGCTTAATAGCACCTTCAGTAAATTCTAGCTTCATTTTTGCCAATACCTCGGGAATTTTTTTTGCAATTCCCTTTCTAAGCGTATCTGCCTGCCCGCCCGTGAATCCAGAAAGATCTTTGCTGATCTGCATCACCTGTTCTTGGTAAACCAAAACACCGTAGGTATTTTTAAGCGCTGCTTCCATTTTTGGGTGAAGATATTTTATTGTCCGTTTGCCATGTTTTCGTTCAATAAAATCCTCTATAAACTGCATCGGCCCCGGCCTATACAGTGCGACCATTGCAACAATATCTTCAAAAACGCTTGGCTTTAATTCGCGTAGATATCGCTTCATCCCAGACGACTCTAATTGAAAAACGCCTGTCGTGTCTCCTCTCTGCAGTAATTGGAATGTCTCTTTATCATCCAATGGTAATCGATCAATATCTATGTCTTCGTTGTAGACTTTTTTTACAATTCGTAACGTGTTTTTTATCGTCGTTAAGTTAGATAATCCGAGGAAATCCATTTTTAACAGCCCAAGCTCCTCAATAGGATTCATAGAGTACTGGGTTGCCACAACCCCTTTCTGGGCCATTTCTAGAGGGGCAAACTTAACAAGTTCATCGGGTGCAATAACAACCCCGGCCGCGTGTACACCGTGGGAGCGAATAGTACCCTCTAATTGAACGGCTAAATCAAACACCCGTCGGGCTGTCTCACTGGTTTCGTACTCTTTTTTTAAATCTTGATTTTCCACCAGCGACGTTGCAAGAAGTATATGCCTGCCTTGCACGGGAGGTGGAATCATTTTTGCCAAACGATCCGCCTCTGTGTATGGCACCTGCAGCACCCGTGCAACGTCTCTGACCGCGTTACGAGCAGCCATACGGCCAAAGGTGACTATATTTGCAACTCGTTCTGTGCCATATTTTTCAACGCAGTACTGGATAACTTCATCGCGCCGAGAGTCCTGAATATCTATATCAATATCGGGCATACTTATTCTGTCGGGGTTTAAGAAGCGCTCAAATAGCAAGTCATAACGCATTGGGTCGAGCTCTGTTATTTTAAGTGCATACGCAATAATTGAACCGGCTGCCGAGCCGCGCCCTGGCCCAAAAACGATACCTTGATCTTTCCCCCAATTTATAAAGTCTGAAATAATCAGAAAGTATCCATTAAAACCCATATCCTTAATGACTCTGAGCTCATATTCTGCTCGCTGCTGTATATCTTGGGGTAATGTTTTCATTGCCTCGGCTATTGTTAGGTTTTCGGCATCCTTTTCACTTATGTTGCCGTACCGTCTCGCCAAGCCACGATAAACCATCCCGTGCAAATAGCTTTCCTCAGTCTCGTTCGCAGGAACCGGAAATTTCGGAATTAGAATTTTCCCAAGTTGTATATCTACACTGCAACGGTCGGCAATCAGCTTTGTATTTCGAATAACCTCTGGGTGTTCTTTTGACCAACGCTCAATGATTTCCTTTGGGTCTGTAACATGAAGCTCAAATTGGCTCAAGCTCATGCGTTTTTCATCACTCAAGAAGGAACCAGTCTGCACACAAAGCAATATCTCGTGTGCTTCTTGATCCGCATGACGTAAGTAATGCGCATCACACGTAACAACACATTCGATGGATAGTTCACGACCTAGCTGAAATGTTTGCTCTGTAATAGCCACCTGTTCATCCCATGCCGAGCTATGCTCGGGGTGGCCGTGATCCTGAACCTCGAGGTAATAGCGATCGCCGAATACTTCTTTATACCAAGCGGCTATCTGTTTCGCTTGCTCATATTGTCCTTGACGGAGCCGATCGCCAACCTCTCCCCCTATACAGCCGCTGAGAACAATTAAGCCCTCGTTATATTTTTCTAGCAATTCATGATCAACACGTGGCTTGTAATAGAACCCCTGGAGATTAGCTATCGTACTTAATCGCATAAGATTTTCATAGCCCGTGTTGTTCATGGCTAATATGATCAAGTGATAGGGCGTTTTGTCTTTGGAAGGATCTTTGTCCGTATGTTGTCTTGGAGAAACGTACGTTTCCATGCCTATGATGGGCTTAACCCCGTGTGCATTTGCAACTTTGTAAAACTCTATGGCTCCTGACATGGTCCCATGGTCCGTCATGGCCACAGATGTCATGCCCGATTCTTTTACGTATTCAATAAGTGCAGGGAGCTTTGTCAGGCCATCCAGCAGGCTGTACTGTGTATGATTATGAAGGTGAACAAAATCGCCAGCTGTAAGTCCAGACACCATCTCTCCTGTTAATTATATACATTGTAATAAAAAGGGCTTGTCACCGCGAGGAAATACCTACAATTACAACACACATGCTTTCTTCAGCAGCACTATAGTAGTTTTTGACCTACTTGGTCACAAAGTTTTTTAAATGCTCTACAGCCTGTTTTGCGTCTTTGATGGCTTTATCAAGGTCTTTATCGTCTGCACCACCCTCATGAATTGCACTCAATGTTTGTCGAACCTTGTCTTTTGATGCAGCAGCCTTGTTCAGGGCCTTTTTCAGTTCTTTATCTACGCTTGTTTTTGCTTGTTTGGTTTGCATGGCTAGCTGATCTGCAAGCGTTGTCAACTCGGCATGGAGCATTTTAAGCTGCTTCTCGGCGGCTACTTTTGCCTTAGACGCTGTTTGTTTGACGTCCTCTCTTGTCTGTTTCCCACTTTTAGGAGCAGTCAGTATGCCTGCGACATAGCCGACGACACCTGCGAGAACAGCACCAACCGCAAATTTCTTTGTCGCGTTATTCTTCATGATTCTATTTGCCCTTTCGTTTACTGTTTTGTACTGCATGCACGATGTGCTGCAAAGATTTTATGAGCGATATTGGTCCTTTAACATCTTGGAAAAACTCAGTCACCTCTTCAGCCTTATCGGCAATCGATTCGGCTTTATTTGTTATACGTTTCAGACTCGATAAAATCTGTATGCTCTTTATCAAGGCGACAATCGATAAAAGCAAGAACAGGGCGAGCATTATACTAAGAATAATAAGAAGTGACTGTTCTGTTGTATTCATAATCACCAGTATATACCCCTTATCATTCCTGGGAAATGATCTTTTTTATATGGGTAAGCAGCGGCTCGCGAATATCCTCATTCTGCATTGCAAAATCAACAACTGCCTTAACGTATTCGATCTTGTTGCCCGTGTCGTAGAAGGTCCCGTCGGTGACTTCGTGGGCGTATACCTTATGCCCGTCAATTGACATTCTCTCAAGTGAAGGCTGCATCGCAAACTCAACTCCTTCCGGTAGCATTTCCAGGTCTTGCCTTAGGTAGCTGAAAATTTCAGGCTGCAACACGTAGCCACTTACACTCGCCAAGTCAGAAGGTGAAGCTTCTTTCGACCCAGGCTTCTCTACCACTTTTTTCACAAAAACAAGCCCGTCTGCTGCTGGCTCCCCATCAACAAAACCATACCGCTCGTAATCTTCTTTCTGTTTGGCGCGCACGCATGTCAGTACAGAACCCCCATGTTGATTGTGCACGGCAATGATTTGCTGAAAACGCGATGGCTCTGCAACCACAAAATCATCCGCAAACGCATAGACGAATGGTTCGTCGCCGATAAGGTGCGAGACATTGATGAGGGGTGTAGCATTACCATATGGCCCTTTCTGGCGTACATAGACGAAGTTAGCTAGGTCTGATATTTTCTTCACCTCATCGAGCAGTTCTTGCTTACCACCCTGGCGCAAATTTGCGCCCAGCTCGGCACTAAGCGCATCGAAGTGATCCTCTATGGGGCGTTTGCTATACCCCGTCACAATAATAATGTCTTCTATGCCTGCGCCAACGAGCTCTTCTACAATGTATTGAATAATTGGCTTGTCAACTAGGGGAAGCATCTCCTTGGGCATCGCCTTCGTTTGGGGTAGAAAACGAGTCCCGAAGCCAGCGGCGGCGATAACCGCTTTTCTAATCGGTTTGCTCATGATAGCTCCAGTAGTTCACGTATTATCTGTTGCGCACGTTCAGGGTTTGCCTTCCCCATACTCTGTTTCATCACCTGCCCAACCAAATAACCAATTGCCTTCATTTCACCAGACTTTATATCTTCTACGGCTTGTTGATTTTCGTCTAAGACTTTCTGCACTATATTCTTCATTTCCTTGTTGTCTGACACTTGTATAAAGCCTTGTTCTGCGGCATATTTCTCAACATTCTCCGGTAGTGCTGTGTGGGATAATAGCTCGCCTATGAGCAATTTGGCATTGGTTGAACTCAGCTTTTGTGCGCCTACTAGGCGGTACAACTCATCGTAGAGCTCTGCACGCTCCTCTTCTCTTAAGATGCACTTGCTTGGATCTGCGTTACGAGTTGGAATTTCAATATTAACAAACCAGTTTGCAACCTGCCTTGCCTTCGAGGCATCTGCTTCATATGCACGCAATAGAGACAGATAGCTCACACTGTCATGGTCGACCTCTGAGAGCAACAGAATATCAGTTTGGCTTTTATCAAGCCCAAAACTAGCTAAAGTTTTTCGCCACTCATCTGGCATAGTTGGCAGACTTGCTGCAATCTCGTTACAAAATGTCTCTTGGAGTACAACAGGGGGTACGTCCGGTTCAGGAAAATAGCGGTAATCGTGTGATTCTTCCTTGCTGCGCTGGCTAGTTGTTTTTTGCTTGGCATCGTCCCAGCCAAGTGTTTCCTGAATGACAGACTCACCCCTCTCTAGGAGTTCTATTTGGCGCTTAATTTCATAGTCAACAGCTTTTTCTATACTTCGGAAAGAATTAAGATTTTTTGTTTCTGTGCGTGTGCCTAGTGCTTCGCCTTTACTCACAGATACATTTACGTCAAATCTCATATTCCCATAAAACAAGTTGCAGTCCGAGACATCTGCATATTTCATCCGCAGATACAGCTCTTGTGCGTACGCCTTGGCCTCTTTTGACGAATGCATGTCGGGTTCGGACACAATCTCTAAGAGTGGGGTCCCCGCCCGATTGAGATCAACCAGACTATATGCGGCACCGACAGGATGTGTGTTCTTGCCGGCATCTTCCTCTAGGTGCGCCCTGGTGATGCCGACTGCCTTTTTTTCTCCATCAATATCTATCTCAATTGAACCGCCTAGAATAATTGGTTGATCAAACTGAGTTATTTGGTAGCCCTTAGGCAAATCTGGATAGAAGTAATGTTTACGATCAAATTTGCTAAGCAGTTGGGGTTTGGTGCCAAGTGCATAGGCAGCCCGCACTGCAAGCTCAACAGCTCGCTGGTTAAGTACCGGCAAGCTCCCTGGCATGCCTAGACATATATGCGAGATAAGGGTGTTCACCGGAGCATGGCGGGCATCATTATCTACACCAGCAAATAACTTTGTTTTGGTATTGAGTTGAACGTGGCACTCTATGCCAATCGTAGCGCTATACTTATTTCGAGTTTCACTGCTTATCATGCAACGCTCCTAGGTCACGCAGCGCCTGCCGAACGCCAACGAGAGATTTCTTAACGTCAGCCTCACGCAGCCGCGGGACAGCTTCATTCAAAAGTTTCTTGGCCAAATTGTGCGCAAACCATACTGCGTCATTATCGGTCAGCTCATGTTGCGCCTGCACTAAACGTTCCCCCATACTCTTGCCTTTTAAGCGCTTCTTCTTCAAGGCATCATCGAGCAACTTGTCGGCGTTTATGACAGCAAGCGGCCAGGTGTCTTTGCTTGAGCAAAACTTCTGCAACTCTATCCACTGCTCTTTGAATTTACTAACATTCAACTTTTTGCCACGTCGTATTCGTAATCTCATGACAAGATCCCTTCTACAGCGCAAGCCAACGAAATTAAATCGCGATCATGTTTCTGTGGAGCACTCAGCTGCAGTCCAACCGGCAACCCGTCAGACATACCTGCAGGAATGCTAATTGCTGGTGCGCCGACCAAGCTGAAGCCCACGGTCATTATATCCGACAGGTACATCTTTAATGGATCGGAGGTGTTTTCTCCTATACGGAACGCGGTCGTAGGAGCAACTGGTCCAGCCAAATAGTCTACCTCTTGAAATACCTTATTGAATTCATTGATTAGTTTCGTACGAACGGTTTGCGCCTTACGGTAGTACGCATCGTAATAGCCACTACTCAGAACGTAGGTGCCAATCATAATACGTCGCTTTGCCTCCTTGCCAAAACCTTTTGTACGCGACAGCCTATAGGAATCATCAAGAGACATCGCCGATTGATCGCTATATCCATACCGTTGACCATCATAACGACTTAAATTGCTACTTATTTCTGCCGGAACAACCACATAATAGACTGCCAGCGCCAAAGGTAAACTTGGTATACTTATTTCCTTAATTGTTGCCCCCGCCGTCTTCATCTTTTCCACTGCTTGAGTTATTTGTTTCTTAACACCTTGATCTACACCTTCTCCCATGTATTCACCAATGAGTCCGATTGTTTTTCCGTTCAGTGAGAAATCATCTGCAGTTATTTCATAGCTCTTTTCATCACGCTGAATGGTTGTGCTGTCAAGACTATCCTGGCCAGCAATGACATCAACAACAAGCCCCAGATCAGCACTTGTTCGCGACAATACGCCAACCGTGTCCGTACTACTTGCCATCGCTATAACACCCGACCGAGAGATTAGACCGTACGTTGGCTTGTAGCCGATGCAGCCAGAGTAGCTTGCAGGTTGGCGGCTTGACCCCCCCGTATCTGTTCCGAGCGCAAAAGGGACCATACCTAACACAACCGCTACTGCGGAGCCGCCCGAAGAGCCACCAGGCACACGTGTTTTGTCATGAGGATTCAGGGTTGTAAAGAAATCACTATTCTCCGTACTACCACCATGCCCAAATGCATCAAGATTCGCTTTCGCAACGCAGATTGCCCCCTCTGCCTCCAACCGTTCAATCGCTGTTGATTGGTATGGCGCGTCAAAACCTTTTAGTATGTTGCTTGCCGCAGTGGTGTCGGCACCAAAAACTAAAAAGTTATCTTTTGCTATAAACGGTACGCCAGCAAGCCTTCCTACATGCTCACCTTGCTTAATCTGTGCGTCAATCGTTGCTGCTCGCTCAAGTGCCCGCTCGGCTGTTTTAGCGATAACAGCCTTAAATGTTTGGTATTCATCAATCCGTCGTAAAGCTTCCTGAACATTTGCAGTCGCCGTGGTTTTTCCAGAATGCACATCACGTGCTAGTTGCGCGAGACTCTGCCAAGATTTCATCTACAATACCCGCTGCACTTTAATAGAGTTGTCTTTGCGGGCAGGAACGTTCTTTAAAAGCGCCTCTTGCGAAACTCCATAATCTATGTCTTCATCTGGCCGCATAATATTCGTAAGTCCTGTTACTTGCGATGTGGGCTCTAGCCCATCAGTATCTACAGCACTCAATTGTTCTACGTAATTGAGGATTTCACTCAACTCTTTTGTGTATTGTTCTATTTCGTCGTCAGAGATATCAAGTTTTGCAAGAGCTGCCAATCTTAATACATCATCACGTGTGAGGTCTGCCATTTGGTCTCAAGTATATAAGATTAGCCGGTTAAGATCCAGCGCGTGACCATTTCTTTTGCTTTTCGATATTCAGATTCACTGTATTGCATATTGGCAATGCAGAACTGTTTTCCTTTCATATTTGTGCAAAACATACTGTCCTGCATATCCCCTGTATCATGCATGAAATAACAATTGGTTAATAAACCAGACCAAGAGACTCCAAAGCAATTCGTTAACTCACCACTGTCTTCTATGCGGATGCAAAAAGTAGAACCACCGGACCGTTGGCCAGCTGCAATAAATTCACTATTGAAAACCCCATCAGAAAACAATATGTTTTTGCTTTTGTGAATATCTTGCGAGCGAAAAACATTTTCTGAACCATTTATGTTATCCGACTCGCCAATGTTTATGGACTCTTTGTGTTTTTCTGTGGTGGTGTAATTAATCTCATTCCATGCGCCAAGAATACTCTCCATGTCATTGAGAGCGCGTTTTGGGCGAAGGTAATCTGTTTCTGCACTCGCGCCAGCGATCTCTGCACCTCTGGCGTTCTCCATTTTCATAAACTTTGTTGGGTTTGTAGATTGTGACCAGGTGATGCTGCCATCCAATGCGTCAACAACCTGCTGTGGCAGCTTTACATCAAAGGTGAATTTCTGCATAAATTGTTCCAGGGTAAGTGGATTCTTATAGCCGAACACTTGGCCTATAATTTTATCAAGTAATAGCTGCGCTTCCCTGCTAGTCATCCGCTTTCTCCCTTCGTTTCCGCAGCCGCAAACGGCTTGAGGAGTGATCTTTTAATAACTCACGAATATCCGGGCTATCCTCAACAGGAGATCCTTGCATGATTGCGGGATCATTATTAGCATGCCCCTGTTGTATTGGTGCGCCAAATTCTTTCGCATCCGATATATCTTTTTGCTGGATATGGGTACTCTCTACAAATTTCTCCGGCAACAAAGCCTTCAACTCTGGGGTCTTTTGTGTGCTTTGCGCACCTTGTTTCGGTGCATCGACCGTACGTACTTTTAGACAAGGCATGATCTGACCGTTGGACATCAGTCTTACAAGGCATTGCCTTGGATGCAGCTCAGTCATAATTTTTACCTTGATGTCAGTCTCTTTGACACCCTTTGCATGCTCGGACTCTATAAGTTCTTTTGGTAGCTCAATATTCAGGTTGCCCTCAAGCGCACGCGCGTCTTCCTCTGACACCTTAAACGTATAGTAGTTAAAGACGTTAGCGAATATTGCATCCTGTAGGTCTTTATCAACTTGCCCAAAGTATTGTTGTGTCAATATAACCGTGAGGTTAAACTTTCGAGCTTCAGCAAGTATTTGAGCGATAGTTGGGTTTTGGACAACCGACACTTCGTCAATAATCAAAATGACTTTCTGGCCAAAGGCGTGTGCCTGAGCAAGCAGAAATATCTGCTGAATGAGCAGACCGGCAACTGTTTTAACAACTTTGTCACCCATGCTCACTTTATTCAAAGAAAACACGGTAAGAAAATTATCCTGCACTGTCTTTGCAAGAGAAACTTCACTCTCGCCAACTAATGACGGTTGAAGCTGCATCTCATCTACCATTGCAACGAGTGGCATTATCGTTTCACTATAATACTGCGTTCTAAGCTCGTTAAAATTTGCGCCAAAGAAATTAAACACATTCACAGGAATGAACCCTTGGACATGGCTCATGATCTGATTTCTGTACTCTACGTCAGTAAGAAAGCGTTTAAGATTTTCGAGCGACATGGCTTGTGCTGTCATAAGAACAAACAGAGTGAAACGGAGTAGCCGATCTAACCGAGGGTTGAACTGATCGGCTAATATAGACTTAAAAAGTGTCGCAGTTAATTCTGTAGCTGCCGTCAAATCTGTTCCGGCGCCAGGGAATAAGTCAGTACTATCTTGTTTCCCGAAAGTAACAACCTGACTGTCGGCAATGTGGTTAAAGTCTTCGGCCATTGATGCGTGTGGGTCAATTACGATAACACGGTAGTTCATTTTTAGAGCGGTCTGTGACAGTCGGTCTACGAGCAGACTAATGAGCTTCGATTTACCGCTTCCGCTAGCACCAACAATAAAGGAGTGCTTATCAAACTCATAGCTTGTTATATTCAAAAAGTAGTTGTGCGAAAAATACGGAAAGGTATCCACTTCAAAAAGTGCATTCATGTTTTCACTTGAGAGCATATGCAGTGACTTCTCTATGTTTAGATATTTGGGTAGCGTTTTGTGCAGATATTTCGTGTTGTTTTTAAAGTCGATTGCCAAAAGACGTGCCGGGAAATTTGTTAGAACCTTCGTTGCTTTCGACCATTGCTTTGCACTATCTTGGTAATAAAAATAGCCGCGCGTCAAAGCCTTTTGGATGTTGACGGCCCGAATTTTAAACACAACTATCTGCAGTTGTTTTGACTTTTTTACGGCGTATTTCTCTTTCATGTCGAGCCAGTTACCCCCAGTGACAAACTGGATGAAACGTTCACGACGTTCGGTCGTAGGTAGCTGAATCTCTGATGTGCTCACTGGTCTCAGCACAAACCCATCGATATTATTTGAGAGATTTTCTAAATTCTTATTACTACGAATGAAATAACGGATGACGTTGTCGTGGCAAGTTCCGATAATTTCAAACTTACTCAGTGGGGCAAACTGACAGATTGCCTTATAAAGTGTCTGCCAATTATCCTGGGTGAGACTATCGTTTAAAAGATATACTTCGAACAAATATTGCATGCTTTACCTCGTCAAATTGTAATGCTTATATGCTCTTCTTACAAGAAGGGTAATTGACAATAGCCATAAGCGGAGTACGATGAAACTAGCGAAATAAACCATAGTTTCTGGGAAGATCTCACATGGCCATGCCGGAATCAACAGCGGAAGCACAAAGTCAACCTCCTTCGGGGGTTGAGCCAATTCCTTTGTCCCCCTATGAGCAGCAGCAACTCGCTTTTGTGAGCTTACCAGAGTATCAGGTGCGCGTTTTGCGCCGTACTACGCACAAAGACCTCGGCGAAACAGCCTACGCGCATTTCGTACAAGAGGTGGTCCGTTTTGATGATGGGGCCGTGCGCCTGGCAACACGAGCAGCCCCTAAAGCAACGTATTTTGGGAGTAACGGCATTAGCCCCTACGCTATCTCCGGCGGTGACGCACTCTTTACTGGGCCAAATGGCCTGAACGAGGAGCTGATAGACGCGTACGCCGGCCTCGGGTTCGACGTCGAGTGGCTGCATCACCAAGGACGACATGCACCGTGGCCAACCAGCCCGGAGCGGCTAAGTACCCTCATGCACTTTTTATCAACGAAAAGCGTCGGTAAATCAGCACACCATGATCACGCATATCTTGACGATCTAGAAAGCTCTGGTGTAGTAGAATTCGACACGTCCACAATGATTCGCGATGGTTTCTCGCGCAGCGCAATGTCAGGAGAGGCTTTCATCGCAACTGCACCAAATTTTAGGCGCACGGTTGTGCATAGCGATTTAACTGCAAAATGTTTTGCCTTGTACCCTGGCCTCCGTAACCTGTTTGAACTTGGCATTCGTCAAGGGCCGGAAGAGATAAGAGGGTTTGGTCGTGTTGTACTAAACATCGCACAGCGTGAACGGAACGGAGAAAAAGGCCTCTTAAAAAAGTACGCGGGTACGTTTGACCCCCATCCGTTAAATACCTTACATGAACTGGCGTGGATACTGCCACTAGTAAGTGGTGATGACGGTGTCTACTCTAGGGCAATTCCGCTAGATACCACTGGTGTGCGCGGCTTTTTAACAAAGGACGCTATGTCTCAGTACGAAGAACACGAGATAATTCATACGGTCCATCCAAACCTTGTTCTTATAGTGGAAGACGGAGCTCATGTCGATGGGGCTATTGTCGAGAATAAAATTGAGCGTTACCGTCGAGTTATGGAATATCTGCGAGAACACGACATGAGCATTGTTGGGATAACCCACGACGACTATCTCCCACCCCAACAAGACTTTGAAATAGCGGCTTAGAGTTTTTTCTTGATATCGTCTATGATGTCACGTAGCTCTGCTGCTTTTTCAAACTCGAGGTTTGCAGCGGCTAGGTCCATCTGACTGGTCAGATCTTCTATGAGCCGCCCATACTCGTCTTTTGGTATCTTCTTGAGATCAAGTTTCGCTTTTTTTGCTTCCTCTGGCAGATCTGGACGCATACCCTTTTCAACACTTTTCGCAATGCCCTTGGCGGTAATATTGTGTTCTGTATTATATGCTTCCTGGATTTTACGGCGTCGATTTGTCTCGTCAATGGTTCGCTTCATGCTACCGGTAACCCTATCTGCATACATGACAACACGACCTTCGATATGCCTTGCGGCCCTCCCAACGGTTTGGATTAGTGCTTGTTCGCTGCGCAAGAAGCCCTCTTTGTCGGCGTCGAGAATAGCCACGAGGGACACTTCTGGCAAATCAAGACCCTCACGCAGCAGGTTAATGCCCACAACAACATCGTAGATGCCCAGCCGAAGATCACGAAGAATATCTGTGCGATCGAGCGTGTCGACGTCGCTATGCAGATACGTTACCTTGATGCCAAGCTCCTCCAGATATTCAGTAAGGTCTTCCGACATACGCTTGGTAAGCGTTGTTACCAGTACGCGTTGGTGCTTTTCGACTGTACTGCGTATCTCGGCAATGAGATCATCCACTTGACCGGTGACTGGTCGTACTTCAATGACTGGGTCCAACAGCCCTGTTGGACGAATTATCTGTTGCACGGGCTCTGGGCTTCTGCTGAGCTCATACTCCGCGGGGGTAGCGCTCACATAGACCACCTGATTAACGTGTTTTTCAAATTCTGTAAAGGTCAATGGCCGGTTATCGAGAGCACTGGGCAAGCGAAAACCGTGTTCTACCAGCACTTCTTTGCGCGCCCGGTCACCATTGTACATACCGCGTATCTGAGGGATGGTCATGTGTGATTCGTCGATAAACATGAGGTAGTCATCTGGATAGTAATCAAGCAGCGTTGCAGGCTGCTCTCCTGGTTCACGATTCGTCAGATAACGACTGTAATTTTCTATGCCTTTCACAAAGCCAGTCTCTTCCAGCATCTCTAGATCGAACTTGGTGCGTTGCTCGAGCCGTTGCGCCTCAAGTAACAGCCCATTTTTCTTAAAGAACGAGAGTTGTTCTTGCAGTTCTTTTTGAATATGGCCAAGTGCAACCTTCAGCTTTGACTGCGGCGTAACATAATGCGAGCTCGGGAAAACTTTTAGGTGTTTTAGATTTTTTAATACCTCACCTGTTAAGGGGTCAATCTGCGTAATCCTGTCTACTTCGTCACCAAACATTTCGATGCGATAGGCAACTTCTTCGCCCGCCGGGAAAACGTCAACCACGTCCCCACGAACACGAAACGTGCCTCGATGAAAGTCTATGTCATTTCGCTGGTATTGAATGTCAGTTAATTGGCGCAACAACTTGTCTCTAACGCGACGCTCTCCTTGCGAGACAACAACCGCTAGGTCATCGTAATCTTCGACAGAGCCAATACCATAGATACAGCTGACACTAGCCACAATAATGACATCTCTGCGACTAAGCAGTGCGTCTGTTGCTGCATGCCGCAATCTGTCTATTTCTTCGTTGATCTGACTATCTTTCTCTATGTACGTATCACTGCGAGGTATATATGCTTCTGGCTGATAATAATCGAAGTAACTGACAAAGTAGTGAACGGCGTTGTTGGGGAAAAAACGTTTGAATTCTCCATATAATTGCGCTGCGAGGGTCTTATTGTGGCTGAGCACCAGTGTTGGCCGTTGCACGTTCTGGATTATATTGGCCATGCTAAATGTTTTGCCCGAACCGGTGACACCAAGGAGCACCTGCTCTTTAGTTTGCTGGTTAAGACCTTTTGTCAATGCAGCAATAGCCGCCGGCTGATCACCAGCGGGTCTGTAGTTACTTTGTAGTTCGAATACGCTCACCGTCTCATAAGTATAGTCTAGGCGTACACGTAAGTATATTCTCTAACGAATGTTTTGTCTTACTCGTAGAGTTCTTTGTATGGCTTATGTAGTTTGTCTAAGAGCTTTATCATTTTTTCAATCAGATCGTCCGGATCAGCACTCATGATGATAAGCTCACTTTTGCTTCTTCCGGCAGCATGCAGAATCTCTGCTATCTCGGTGCTAATACCACCCGCTCCCTGTAAAAGACCAACGGGCGTTTCCGTTTCGAGTGCAATAGTAAACTCATGCAACGTCCCTATACGTCCGCCTATACTAATTACTGCATCGCTCGATGTAATAAGGAGGGTGTCTCTATTTACGTAGTGCAGGCCCGTATAAACAATACTGTCGTAGTCTTTAAGGGGTAAACGATATTTTATGGCATGTTCAATTTTTGTGCTTGCAGGGCTTATGCCTTGGCTCATTTTTCCACCAGCCTTTTTATAACCAATTGCCGCCTCATTTGGGATGCCAATAGTCGCACCCGTCATCAGTGTATGCCCTGCTCGCGCAATAGCAGCACCGGCCGCCCGGGCCAAAACTCGACCCTCTTCTGCACTGTGACCCCTAGAGGCTCCTGATACGCATATCTGATACACCTTAGACAACTCCTGCAAATGCTGCTTCGAGTGATTCATCACCAAGCTGCGCAAGAACTTCTTGCTCTAGACTCTCTTGGCCAACATAACGCGTCAACAGCTCGGTCCACAGATCCTTTCGAGCATAATAAACACTACTATCCTCTAACGCTAGCCCATTACAGTAACTGACCGCATTGTCTAGTAACCCCATGGAAACAACTGTGTTGTCTTTCTCGATAAGAACGTAGTCGAGATCTTCCCAGAACTGCAAAGCTGGTTCTAGTTTGTAGAGTGTTGTTTCTGCTTTTCGAAAGAACAAATCTTCGGGCTGGACGTGGGGCTCAAAAATCTCTGGATGAATACGGCGACTCTTGCCAAAGTGACTATGTACTACCCGCCAATGGAGCGATTGACCAGCAATTACAATGTGTTCTGGATCGTCAAGGATGGTTCTTACGACGATGGCCCCAAAATCCGACTTTACTTGTTGTAGCTTGAAATATGCACTGAAGAAGCGAAGCTCATTGATATACATCAGAACAATCGGTAATAGCGTTACATAGAGACCGCGTATTACCTGCGAAGGCAATGGTAATAAGCCAATAACACCAAATTCCTTTAGGTGCGTCACGTTCCCGTGCTTTTGAGATACGAATAACCCGAATGCATCTTTCCAGCGTTCGGGAGATAGCGTTATGACTTCTATATTACGTTGTTCAAAATCTGAAGGGTGTAGATTGCGGTAGCTCTTAATAAATTTCTGGTGCCATGTCTCGGCCTCTAGACAACGCGTGGCGCACAGAATCTCTGCAATAGATTCGCGTTTGAGCATGGAGTCGATAGATCGATAATGCAAATATTTCATAACCTTCTTTGGTGGTGAAGCCTTCAGCAATCTCTTTGCCGTCGTATATTTTATGCCCCAGCATCCCTTAGGGATGTCTGCCTTACTTGCAAAGGATGCCATTCGCTGCGCAATCTTGTTACAGTCTTCACTGGCCTCTCCCCCAAGCGCCGACATCAGAAACGCATCATGCCTCGCAACAAGCCCTTGGAGTGCCCCATATAACTCCTTGCTGGTTGTATCGCGAGGATCAAGACCGAGCTCGCGTATCTTCTGGTGTACTTTACTCCGTAGTTGCGCAATAAGCCGCACGTCCACAGCAGGCCGACCGCTTGCGTCCTCAAGCCGGCTAATTGTTGCAGCCAACTGTGTTGGTTGCAGTTCTAACAATGTAGATAAGACACCTGACATATCAAGCTTAAGGTTATCACGAATATCGGAGGTCGGTAAAGCTTATTTCAAGGGAGCCGGACGATACCAGGCGGGTGACTGCCGCAGCAAGTGGCTTAGTTGCGCCTCAGTCAAAAGACCTTTTTGTGCCCCAACATACTGCACAACACTCATCGAATTTATTGGCGCCCATTGGAGCGCCCCAGCTATATCACTGCCTTTTATAATGGCGGCGACGAACGTACTTGTAAATGCATCACCTGCACCTGTTCTTTCGTAGGGTGGTGACGGGTCAGGATATATGGGCATCTTCAGTCGTTGTTGACCGTCTGAGGCATACGCACCATCTGGCCCATCACTGATAACAACAATCTTTGGACCCAGACTATGCAAACGATCGAGAAGATCACCGATATCGTCGTGCTTACCACCGCTAATAGTCACCGCTTCTTCACGATTAACAGCCAACAGTTCGCTTCGTTTATATAGCCGCTCAAGCCGTTTCTTTCCGGCTTCTATCTGAAATGTACCTGGCTGAAACGCTAATTTAACTTCCGGGTGTTTCTCTAGCCACTCGGCCATGTCATCATGAAAACCAAGCGCATCTTTACTGATTGAGCTGAAGTAAATCCATTTTGGTAGTTCGTGAGGACGCAAGTGCGGCCAGTGGTATGGATATTTTTCGTGCTTTATAAGAATTGTCCGCTCATTTTTGTACCAAAGGACATA
Source organism: uncultured Candidatus Saccharibacteria bacterium (assembly GCA_964643545.1). Classification (GTDB taxonomy): domain Bacteria; phylum Patescibacteriota; class Saccharimonadia; order Saccharimonadales; family AWTP1-31; genus DAISWP01. The sequence continues at coordinate 29,439 of CAZXTE010000004.1, read as the reverse complement.
ATGATAATTGCTGATTTTGCCAGGATTTACATGCATGAGACGTGTATCGACGTGATTCTTATGGAGCGCTGCAAACATATCTCGACCATGTTGGTCGCCACCCACATTTGCCATCAGAGCACTCTTTAGGCCCAAACGAGCGAAACTAACACTGGCATTCGCAGCATTACCGACTGCCTCGATAACTTCGGCATGGTCAAAAGGGATTTTGACACCAAAGGGCATAGTCAGCCACGGCGTGTCCTTGTCTTTAACAATCTTAGCCTGGTCATCCTGAAGGCGTATAAACGCATCTGTAACGATGTCACCAACTGAGAGAACATCAATTTCTGTTGCCGACATGCCACCCTTTCTACTTATGCTTCTAATAATGCCACAAGTGCCGCTATTTAGAAACCTCTGCTTTACCACTTGCGTTGAAGGAAACAATTTTGCTTTCGACGACCGCCTGTACTGCTGCAATGACTGTATCCATAAGTTTTACTACGGCGTATTCATCCTTGTTTTCATTGAGGACCTTCTCTAAGGTAGTGCGATATGCCACCCGCATGTCACTATTAATGTTGATCTTGGTAACACCGATTTTAACCGCGTCTTCAAAATAGTGTCCCGGTGTACCACTGCCCCCGTGAAGACTTATATTGCAATCAAGAGCCTCCCGAATTTTTTGCAATAGTTCAAGGTCCAACATCTTCGGGACAGGATACTGCCCGTGCAGATTACCGACAGCTGCGGCAAAAGTGTCAACCCCTGTTTCTGCAACAAATTTCTTTGCTGCCGCTGGCGTGCTGAATGTTTTCTTGATTTCGTTATAGTCAATTGTCTCGGTGTGCAGGTTAGAACTCCCGCCAAAGTAATGAGGCTCGCTCTCCACCAATGCTCCCGTTAGCTTCGCATAGGCGACGACTTCTTGTGTCTGTTTGATAATATCTGCCTCTGTCGCTTTGTGATCGGCTTGCGAAATGTCTATATGTATAAACTCAAAGCCTGCATCAATTCCAGCCTTGGCGGCCTCTACACTAGGCGAGTGGTCTAGGTTGATATACATCTCGACGCCAAATTGTCGTTTATAGTTATCAACAAGATCTCGAACATTCTCTAAGCCAAGGGCCTTTACCTCGCCATCGCTAACCTCAACCATAACAGGAGCGTTTTTCTTTGCTGCCGCCCGGGCAACAGCAATAAGCGTCTCTTGATTATCTAAGTTAAAGGCTCCAAGGGCATAATGGCCTTTACGAGCCCTCTCCATGGAAGCACGTGCTGCCTGACAGTTCTCTCGTATCTCAGTAAGGGTCAAGGGCATATAACTATATATCTTTCTTAAGTAATTTGCTTACGCTTAATACTATCATATAATGGTACGTAGGTTCTTTATGCCAAATAACAAAAATCGACTAACACAAGTAATATTCTGGTTCTTGCCAACATGGACAGAGTTGGCGATTTATATATTTCTAGCCATCATTACAATCGCGATCAGCAATATGTCGTTCATACGTGAGTTTCTTTATGCGAGCAATGACTTCAACCCTATCCGTGACGCAATCAACTCCATTGATGTTGTCCTGCAGCGAATTGTTGGTGAACGGGTTGCGGGGTCTTTGTCATTGGGGATTTTCTGGGGGTTAGTTGGCTTGCTCGTAAATGCATTTTGGTGGGTTGGTTCGAATTTTTCAACCGAGCTTAACAATGATCTTGTTTTTAGTAACTATGTACACCCACAAAACTATGACCCAAAGACTCCTTTACGTGAGTTCATTAGCAAGTCAGTCTTTCGTTTCGGTATCGTAGTCGTCTTACTCTTTTATGTAAACTACACTATCCGCGAGCTTCTGCCCCATCTAACCAGCCACTACAGCAATATCGTTTCTAGCTGGGGGCAAAACATGAACGTTATTGGGCTTGTCGTCGGGACACTACTGCAGGTTATTGCACTTCATGCGTTTGTGGTGCTCTTCCGCCTACTGCTTCTCAAAAAACAACTATTTGCTCGCTGATTTTCTGTGTATTGCAGCATGTGCCTGCAAGGCAATATGTTTTGCTGTTAAGCCAAAATGCGCTAGGAGTTCTTTTGGTTCGCCAGACTCACCAAAACGGTCGCGCATACCAACGCGCTGCAACGGAGTCGGTAGTTCTTCTGACAATAACTCTGCAACAGCACCCCCAAGACCACCCGTAACCTGGGCTTCTTCGGCAGAGACCACAGCTCCTGTCTTTGAGACGCTGGCGAGAATGGTTGCGGCGTCTAAGGGCTTAATCGTTGGAACATGTACTACTTCGGCACTAATTCCATCTTTTTCAAGCAAGGTGGCAGCTGCAAGACCTTGATACGTCATGGTGCCAGTCGTAATAATGGTAACGTCGTTACCGACTTTATAAACGTACGCTTTCCCGAGCTCAAAAGGTGTTTGTTTGCTTGAGATTATAGGCGTTGCTTCGCGAGCGAGTCGCATATAGGCCGGCTTTTTACTGGCTGCTAATGCCACTGTCGCTTTCTCTGCTTCGACACTGTCCGCTGGGGCGATGACCATCATGTTCGGCAATACGCGCATGAGAGCTATATCTTCCAACATTTGATGCGTTGCACCATCTGGGCCCACCGAAACACCCGCATGAGATCCAATAATCTTAACGGGGCGATCATTCAGGCATATTGTCGTGCGTATTTGCTCCCAGTTTCTACCCGGGCTAAATGCCGCATAACTGCTTACAAACGGGGTCTTTCCCATGGCAGCCAGTCCCGCACCTACCGTGACGAGATTCTGTTCGGCAACGCCGACTTGTACAAATCGCTCCGGAAAGGCCTTGGCAAATAGATCCATGGCTGTCGATCCAGTCAAATCCGCGCATGCTGCTACGACGTTATCATCGGCTTGTGCCGCAGCCAACAAGCCTCGTCCGAAGCCCTTGCGAATTGGCTCTTCTTCGAATGCATGATGAGCCCAATCTGTTGTCACGAGATGCATATCACTCATGCTCACCCCTAATCTTTCCCTTGAGTGTGCGTAGTTCGTGCAGGGCCAGGATCGCCTGCTCGTGATTCGGCGGTGCACCATGCCAATGAAAGTCATATTCCATAAAATCAACGCCCTTACCGGGGACCGTATGCGCAATAATGACGACCGGCTTTTCTACAATCGCCCGAGCCATCGCGCACGCATCGATCACCGCCTCAATGTCATTTCCATCTATCTCGATTGCATGCCAGCCAAATGCCTCCCATTTTGCCTTTAAATCCTCCAAAGGCATGATGGTTTCTGTGGGGCCATCTATCTGTATATTATTCCGATCGATTATGGCAATAACGTTGTTTAGTTTGTATTTGCCTGTTAACATAGCGGCTTCCCAGACATTTCCTTCATCTAGCTCACCATCACCCATAACCACATAGACCCATCTATGTAGCTGCTTATCCATGCGTAGCGCCAGGGCCATGCCGGCGGCCTGACTGAGGCCTGAGCCCAATGGCCCACTCGTGCTCTCTAGGCCTGGTAACCGTGTGCGCTCGGGGTGACCCTGCAGGCGCGAACCTAACCGCCTGAGCGTCAATAGTTCCTTGCGTTCAAAGTAACCCGCGTGCGCCATGGCAGCGTAGCGGACAGGTACACAGTGCCCGTTACTCAGGACCAAGATGTCTCGCTCGTCCCAATCTGGCCTTTTTGGGTCGTGTTTTAAGATGTCAAAGTAGAGAGCGGTAAAAATATCAGCGAGACCCAATGGGCCTGCACTGTGTCCGCTGCCGGCATGCTCTAACATACGGATAATGTCTTGCCGGATGTCGTCTGCTTTTAGCTCTAGTTCTTCCAAACTCATGCGTATTAACTCACTAATGCTTTCAGTCTACCATAAGCGTCTTTAGGGTCTGTTGCACGTTGGATGGCTCCGCCAACATTCAGCACGTCAACGCCACCTTTGGCCAATATGGCCGCGTTCGCCTCATTGATGCCGCCATCCCAGCCTATTTCGATTTCGTGGTGCAGTTTTTTTAGCTGCTCGACCTTTTTTAACAATTCTAAATTCGCCTTTCCGCCAAAATAGCCAAGGTGCCCACTAAACACAAGCACGTGATCAATATCTGGGAGCGCTTGTTTAATACGAGTGACTGGTGTGTGTGCTAAAAGTGCCACGCCAACTTTTATACCTGCCGCCTTCAGTGGCTTGGCCACGCTGTAGTAATTGCCAACCGCCTCGGCATGGATAATCAGCATATGGGGCTTAAGGGCAACCAGTTGTGCCAAAAATGGCTTTACTGCCTCGTACATAAGGTGCAAGTCTACCAACGCACCAGCAGGCCACCAGACGTCGTCCAGTGGGAGTAGCTTATTGTCCGTGAATACCCCATCCGCAAGATCTATATGAATTCTTTCGGCAAACGAAGCAACCCGTTCTAACTGCTGCCGAAATTGATGGGGTTCTGTCGCGGTAACAGTGGGGCAAATAGTAGCCATGGCAATTGCCTACGGTGCGACAAATTCTTTGACAGATTGAGAGACGCTGCCAGGGTCAGGTTCGCCGTACAACTTGGGGTCTGATTTATTATACGACGCAAAACTGGGGCAGCTAGTTGCTGGCCCGCTCACCTGTTTTGCACCCAACTTCTTCCCTGTCTTTGATTCATATACCGTTAAGTCGTAAACGACACTATATAGAGGGATAGATACTTTCTTGTTTGTCGATGTATCATTGTACTCACAGTTCTTATTGGCCGCAGTCTCGCTAGCTCGTTTTAAGCATCCAACCAGTTGCGTGTTGGTTGGATTCTGACTTTCTGCCTGCCACGTTTTATCGCTGAGTGTAATAGTTGCACTGGTGTACTCATCTGCAGCTAAAATGCTCTGTTGAAAAAAAGCAATCGGGTGTGGAACGGCGCTCGTAACCGCAGCAGCATTACTAACCGTTACACCGCTACAAACTTTCTCGAAATCACTGAGCGTGGTTGCCACAATACTATTTGCACTCGTGTCAGACTGAGAGGTTTGCGACGAAGAGCCAGCGTCACTACCCGGTGTTTTGGTTGACTTTCTAGTTAGAAGCACTGCTGCAATTCCCCCGCCAAGCAACACTACAACACCTACTACGATGCCAACAATAAGCCATTTTTTTGATTTCTTTACAGGCATTGGCGGAGAATCTGGTGCAAATAATCCTGCTGTAGATATCGGGCTAATCGGTTGCGCTATTCCCGAACTAGGGGTTGGCGCAACAGGAGAGAAGGCCTGCGCAGCAATGTTCTCGGGGCTATAACTGGCTGGTTGCTCATCATACATCTGTGGGGTTGCAGTCGGAAACGTACCAGGATTTGACACTTGGGCGGATTGTTGTGGCTGTTGATACGTTGGCTG
>CAZXTE010000004.1:1789-23997 GCA_964643545.1 uncultured Candidatus Saccharibacteria bacterium | reverse complement strand
TGGGGTTCTTGCGGCGCTGGTGCCATTGGTTGATCTTGAACGTTTGGATCCATGAGTGTCCTCTATTATATGTATGCTTACTTACACCTATTATAACCATAAACAGTTTCTGAGGTCGATAGTATTTATAGGCCTATAGGTTATCAAGCTCTTGTTTGCGACGTATATACCGCGGAGCGGCTGCGAATGGTGTATTTAACCACGTTTCTACGATAATCTCAGATGTTCCTTCCTTTAAGTACTTGGCCGGCAAACAAAGTACATTGCTATCATCATCGTTGCGAGCGGCTTTGACTGATTCTTGGTCATAACCAAGACAGGCACGAATACCTTTGAACCTATTGGCGGCGATGCACATACCTTGCCCACTTCCACAGATCAACACGCCCCGCGCGTCGGGATCATTACTCGACTGCATATCCGCGACAACTCGACCGGCAAATATGGGGTAGTCGTCTGTTGGCTCGAGCCGCTGATCCCCGTCGTCTACAACATCATACCCAGCACGCTTAAGATAGGCCAAGAGGCTGGCTTTTAGGTAGAATCCGTTGTGGTCTGCACCAACGTAGATTTTCATGACTGTTGCAATTGTTTGCCTGCTTCGGCAACCATTTCAACCAAACGGTTCGAATAGCCCCACTCGTTGTCATACCATGCGACAACCTTCAACATGTCTCCATCAACGACTGCGGTAAGGGCAAGGTCGACAACAGCCGAGTGGCTATTGCCAATAAAGTCACTACTGACTAGTGGCTCATCAGTCACCGACAGAATGCCCTGGTAGTACGGCTCTGCAGCAGCCTTCTTAAATGCGTCATTCACTTCATCGATTGTAACTTTCTTTTTCGTCAAAAACACAAAGTCGCTCAGACTCACAACGGGGGTTGGAACACGAACACTCATGCCCCCAAATATGCCCTTGAGGGCTGGTAGCGCTTTTGCCGCCGCGATACTCGCGCCCGTAGATGTCGGCACAATGTTTTCAGCAGCGTTTCTTGCCTCTCGTAAGTCTTTTGCCGGAGCGTCTTGCAGGCGCTGGCTGGCCGTATAGCTATGAACGGTTGTCATCATGGCTTTGGCAATTCCAAAGTTGCTCTCAATAACGGCTGCAACGGGGGTAATACAGTTCGTTGTACAGCTAGCATTACTAATGACGGTGTGCTCGGGCTTAAGGTCTTGTTCATTCACACCGAGGACGTAGGTATCGTGGTGTGTATCGTCCTTTTCGGGCGCGGACAATACAACACGCTTTGCACCAGCCTTAAGGTGCATTTCTAATTGCTCGTGATGCGTAAATAAACCGGTCGATTCAATAACAACATCAACTGCTAGATCCTTCCAGGGCAGTTGTGTTGGGTCTTTTTCTGCAAGCACACGGATGGACTGGCCGGCTACAATCACATGCTCATCATCGTGCATAACCTCTCGTTCGTAGGCTCCATAATTGCTGTCATGCTTCAATAAGTGTGCCAGTGTCTTTGTATCAGTCAGATCATTAATCGCTACTATATCTATATCAGCCCGTTCAAACGCAATTTTGAATGCATTACGCCCGATCCTACCAAAGCCGTTAATCGCAACCCTTGTTTTCATTAAAAATAACCCTTTTTCTTTACATTTAAAGCATAACCGATCTATCCGCTCTAGGCAAACAGCGTATTGGTCTCTGCTATGCTAGAAACAATGCAAAAACAACTGGAGAGAAACATACGCCTCTATGGGTTTTTAAAAATTTTTACAAAGCGGGTCTTTCTGCCGCTCACAACAGTGTATTTTGTGGAGGTTGGGGGACTACGGCTTCAAGATATCGGTTTGCTCGCGAGTATAAGCGCCCTTGTATCTCTTGTTGCAGAGATCCCAACGGGTTATTTTGCTGATCGCATTACCCGTCGAGCGTCCTTGTTGGCTGCCGCGTTGCTTGCCGGTGCTGCAACACTTTTTTTCGCGTTTTTTCCTTCCTTGCCTGGGGCAATCGTGGGCAGTATTCTCGAGGCTTTGGGCTATGCATTTTTAAGTGGTGCTTCGGAAGCGCTCATGCACGATACGCTCGTTCATTTGAAGCGCATTGATGATTATCCAAAAATTGTAGGACGTGCTCAGTCATTTGGGCTCATAGGGAACACTATCCTTGTGGCACTGGTTCCTTTGACGTACCACTTTAATAAACAAATGCCTTTTTTCCTTGGGACCGTTGCCTATTGTGTGCTCGGGCTCATTGCGTACAAATTATTTGAACCTCCGCGACAAACTGCAAGACAACTTAATTACAACCCGCTAAAAGATTTGTTAAGAAATCTGCGGCTCTTTGTGACTCGTCATACACTTCTTATATTCCTGAGCATCGGCCTCTTATCTGGGCTTTACAACAGCGTCTCCGACCTGGGCACTCTTGTATTAAAGGACCTCGGTTTAAACCCAAGTTACTTTGGGTTTGTCTTCGCTGGTGCAAGCGTTGTGGGGATTATTGGAGGGTTCTTTATACATCATTTTCGCGCCGTCTCTCTTCGCGCATACACCCTGTTCGATACCCTAATATTTACAACATATATAACGCTGATCGGAATCACACATAGCCTGTGGTTCACCATAATTGGTTTTGCATTCTATATGGGCTTTTGGCGTTTACGCAATATTCTGTACCAACATCATTTACTAAAACTTTTTGTCAACAATGAATACAAAGCTACTTTAGTCTCGACGCTCAGTTTTTTCTCACGCGGCAACGAGGTGTGGCTACCCCCTCTTTTTGCTGGTGTTGCAGCCAGCCTCGGCTACTATCGAAGCTTCTCGTTGATTGGTTTGGCAAGTTTTGCTGCACTGGTGCCAATGTTTCTATTCGCCACGAGAAGAGTTGGGAGCCTCGCTAACAATCAATAGCCTGCCCGGTAAATTCAGGCAATGTAAGCAGATCATCAATATGGGCAAGGTTCACAAGCAACTCTTTTGGCAGACCTTTAGCTTTGGGGTCATCACACATACGCTTTACCTTCTCCAAATCCATGTAGTTGACTTGGATTTTTTCACCAACATCCAAATGTGTTTTCACTTGGTCTAGAAAATCACTCGCAACATAGGTGTAAACAAAGTGCTCAATTTTAGCAGCATTCTGGAATACATCAACCAGCTTCCAGCTTGCAAAAGTTAGCCCTGTTTCTTCGAGCAGCTCTCGCTGGGCAGCCTGTAACGTTGTCTCGCCAGCTACATCGTGGCGGCCACCAGGGATAGAAAAATATGGGGGCAAATTTGGTTGCTCTTCTTCAAGAATAACTATTTTTCCGTCTTTTATGGCAATTATTTGGAGTGTGTCCGGTCTGCGTAGCATCTCGAACGTTTGAAACGAACCATCAAACATTTGCTGCGGCCACTGATACACATCAAATATCTGCCCCTTAAAAACCCGGGTTGCCTCCTTTGGGATCAGGACAGCCCGCTCGGGAACAACCTTCTTCAAGCTTGTTGACTCCAGCGCTCTTGGCATTCTTTAATAATCGTCTTGGCTTCGTCAACGCTACCCCAGCCAAATACTTTTGTGGTACCTGGCTTTTTGAGATCTTTGTAATGATTAAAGTGGTGAACGATCTGTTTCTTTAGACCTTCCGGCAGGTCATCGAGTGACTGTATGGCGTCTCCACTGTCTCGGTCATCTGCAGGAACAACAACTACTTTATGATCCATTTCGCCGCCATCTTCGAAGTTAAGGACACCTATAACGCGCGCTTCGGGGACTACCAGCCCCATTGGCAATGGTTCTTCCGTCACTATAAGCGTATCGAGTTCGTCACCATCCTCATCTAGTGTCTGTGGAATAAAGCCATAGCTCGTCGGCTTGGCAAAAATACGAGGTTCGACTCTGTCGAGCACAAAGATACCTTTCTTACGATCATACTCGGCCTTTAGGCTGCTTCCTTTTGGAATTTCTACCACGGTAGTTACAAGGCTACTATCAACATCTCCGGCGTCTAAAATACTATTAAAATCGGTCATGGCACTCCTTTCTTACAATCAATAGTATTGTACACTACTAGCATGAAAATAATCGGCCACCGGGGCGCTGCCGGCTTAGCGCCCGAGAACACGATATTGAGTATTCAGGCCGCGGTAGCGGCTGGCGTTGATGCGATAGAGTTTGACGTTCGTGCTGCGGCCGACGAAACGCTCGTTGTTTGCCACGATGCATCGTTAGAGCGTACATACGATATAGACAAAAAGATTCGTGACATAACAAGCAAAGAAATACGAAGCATAAAGTCAAAACGTGGCGATCCGCTACCCGTTCTGGACCAAGTAATAGATGCCGCTGGATCAACGCCCCTCGTTATTGAGTGTAAAGGCGGACGGTGGGCGAAGGCCCTAGCCAAGGAACTAACCCATAAAAAGGGTCTTTACACCGTTATATCATTTAATCACCACGAGCTATTTCGCTTTAAGCAGTTATGCCCGGCCATCGATTGCTATGTACTAGAACAGCGTAATCCCTTCGACGCCATAAACGCCGCTCGAATTTATGGGTTTGACGGTATAGATGTCAGTTTTTGGACATTGAACCCCCTCGTATATTGGCTGGCGCGCAGACATCACCTGAAAGTGGTGGTATACACCGTTAATTACGGATGGCTAGCGGGGCTGCTACGTATTTTCTATCCAAGCGCAAGCCTTACAACAGACTACCCAAATCGGCTTCAGTACCTCCGACCAAGGAAGCTTCGCCAAGGCAATATGAACCGACTTGGCTTATGATTGCGCGCTTTGTTCGAAGCCAGAAACAATCAGACGATATCTACACCTTTTTCTTTAAGCCACAGGCACAACTTCGGTACGTTGCCGGTCAGTTTGTTGAAATCGAGCTGCAAACGAAGCAGCCAGATGAACGAGGGACAAAACGATGGTTCACCTTGTCATCAAGCCCAACTGAAGAGCTACTAGCGATAACAACGCGACTAGGCCCAGACAAGCCCACCACATTCAAGCAGAGCCTGCGCCAACTCAAACCAGGAGCCGAAGCAGCCGTCAGTGACCCTATGGGAGATTTTGTGCTGCCCAAAGACCCAACGCTGCCCATCGTGTTTGTGGCTGGTGGCATAGGCATTACGCCTGTACGGAGCATAGTGAGGTGGCTCCACGACCTCAGCCAAACACGAAACATCGAGCTTCTATACTTTGTAAGCAACAAATCTGATGCCGTATTTATTGATGAATTTGATCAGCATCAAGGGCTTGCATTGCACCTGTGCATTGATGAAAGGCCCAGTTTTGAGATTTTACACAAGATGGTTACAGATATTGGACAAAAGACAATCTTTGTATCTGGTCCCGAGCAACTTGTTGATACGGTTCTAAACCAATGCATAGCTAATGGCATACCGAGATCTCGGCTTGTTATGGATTCGTTCCCGGGTTACTAGACTAGTTGTCTTTTTCGAGATATTCTCGGATTTTGAGAGCAGCGGTGGCACCCTCGCCACTTGCACTAGCAATTTGCATAGTTGCCCCACTTCGGACATCTCCGGCGGCAAACACACCAGGCATGTTGGTCTGCAGCGTTGCATCTGTTTCTATAAAGTTTAGTGCATCAAGTTTTATCTTTGAGTTTTGCAATAACTGCGTATTTGGGAGTAAGCCAACAAAAATGAACACACCATCAGTAGCAAACTCCTTTGTCTTCCCCGTTTTGGTGTGAGTACCAATCACTTTTGTAACCTTATTATCAGCACCCACTATTTCGTCAGTCGTAGTGTTCAGGTGTACTGTTATCTTATCTTGGTGCTTCTTTAGTTCGTGCTGCAGAACATCACTCGCGCGAAACTTGTCTCCGCGAACTAAGATGTCGATATGGCTGGCAAACCGAGTTAGAAATATAGCTTCCTGCACAGCCGAGTTACCTCCGCCAACAACAACAATTTTTTTATCCCTATAGAACGCACCATCACAGGTTGCGCAGTAATGTACACCGCGGGCATAGTATTCTTTCTCGCCCGGAACATTAATCTTCTTATAGTCACAGCCCGTTGCAATCAAAACTGCCCGAGCATGAAAGTCGCCACTGGTTGTTTTGAGCAACTTATGGGTTTTTTTATCAATTATCTCCGTTACTTCACCCAGTTCAATCTGTGAACCAAAGCGTTCTGCTTGCTCTTGTAGGGCTTGCGCCAAGTCTAAACCAGCGATGCCTTTAGCGAAGCCGGGGTAGTTGTCTACCCAGTCAGTAATGGCTGCCAACCCCCCGATAACACCACGCTCGAAGAGTATGGTCTCGATATCTTCTCTTGTGGTGTAAATTGCCGCACTCAAAGCAGCTGGCCCGGCGCCAACAATAATTAGGTCGTGCAATTTTTTCTCACTCAACTCAGTCACGTCAGTCATCACCTCCCATTATAACTCACTTGGGTGTATACCCGTCAGACTCAAACTCGTTTTTAGCTAACTGCTGGGGCTAGTTTTGCAAGATTATAGCCAACAACCACCTCTTTGCTATCATCTTGTTTCTCGATAACCGTTACGGGGACTGCAAGCTGTCCGCTTATCTCCAAAGCCTCTTGTTGGCGCTCTGGATTTTCGTCCAGATTAACTTCTTCGTATTGGTAGCCCTTTGCTCCCAGCCATTTCTTGACCATTACACAGTACCCGCAGGTGTTGGTAGTAAAAATAGTTATTTTTTTTGGCATACGTCTCCTCGTTATTTCTTTTTATTTGCGTTGTTACCTTATTGTATATAGTGCTTATGTTTAAATCAAGACACTATATATTGTGTTTTTTACGTTATTCGCCTATTTTGACAAGTTCGATATCGAACACTAAATCTGCATTAGCGGGGATACCAGAACCCTGGGGTGCATTCGCACCGTAAGCCTGATCGGCAGGGATTAGTAAGCGTCGTTTGCCGCCTACTTTCATACCAGGAACGCCATCGGTCCAGCCCTTTATAACACCATTTAGGCTGAACGGAACGGGTTGGCCAGAATCATGAGAGCTCTGGAATATAACCCCCGTAGCCGCCACCGCCCCCGTATAATGTGCCGTTACCGTATCGCCTGGTTTGACTTCGTCGCCAGTCCCCACTACTTGATCTATCTTTTGCAAGCTATCGACTTTTGCAACCGGTGCAAAATCAGCTAATTTTGTTCCTTCCAACTTACCCTCCTTTGATTTATTCTTATCATTATTAACCGTTACCGAGCTCTCGGCAGATGTATTTGCCTTGTTCTTCTTACTGTCTTGGTGCATCTGCCAAACGACAAGCCCACTAAACCCGAGTGATGTCACCAGGAATAATAACGCCCCAGTAAATGCCATAACTCGATGAAACTTTGAAGTTTTCGCCATATATCTCCCTCTTTTGGTCTATCTAGTATAGCGCATTTACTTTTGGTTTAAAGGCGTAGAAATTACGTCAGGCTAGGCTGCGATTTCGTATGCTTTAAGCTTCTTTTTGCTTGCGTCAGTATGGCCACGTTGCAAAGCAAGAAGCTGGGCATATATACCACCACTGTCCGCAAGCTGACTGGGGGTGCCCACTTCCGAGACTGAACCATTCTGCAGCGTGATTATCTGGTCTACGTTCTGAATGGTACTCAGCCTGTGAGCAATAATAATGGTTGTGCGCCCCTTCATAAGCCGCTCAAGCGCATCCTGGACCAAGTGTTCACTCTTGCTGTCCAGACTACTCGTCGCCTCGTCCAAAACAAGGATTGGGGCGTCCTTGAGAAGCGCCCGCGCAATTGCAATACGCTGTTTCTGCCCACCACTGAGCTTGAGACCCCGTTCTCCGATCTCTGTCTCATAACCTTTCTCTAGTTTCTCAATAAAATCATGCGCATTAGCGGCCTTTGCCGCCGCCACAACCATGTCATCGGTGGCGCTTGAATTCCCATAGCTAATATTCTCACGAATCGTCCCACTAAACAGTGCAGGGTCCTGGAACACAACACCAATGTTTTTGCGCAGGCTTTCCTGAGTAACTGAAGCGGTGTCCGTCCCATCGATTGTAATGGTGCCCGTTTGAGGCACGTATAGACGAAGGAGCAGGTTGGTCAATGTGGTTTTTCCCTCACCGCTCTCACCAACCAGGGCTACCTTAGTATCGGGATCGATGGCGAGGTTAATGTTTGAAAGCACGGTGTTATTTCTGTCATAGCCAAAGCTGACACCATCAAATACAACTTTACCTTTTCTAACGACGAGTGTCTTTGCCCCTGGCTTGTCCGAAATTTTTGGCTTCGTGTGAAGTACTTCAAAATAGTCTTTACTGTCTGCAACCGCGCGTTGCGTATTTTCCACAAGAAAACTTATAGTAAATATCGGGATACGAATCTGCATTGCGTAAAGGATGAGGGCTACTGCCTGACCGGGGGTAAAGACACCATGTGCAGCCTCAACAAAGATATATACATAGACCGCGAAAAATATGACATTAAGAACAATACGCCGCTCAATATCTTTACGGTGCCAGTATTTCGACTGGGGGATATTTGTTTTGATCACAGTGTCCATGTGACGGTTGAAAAATTTCATTTCTCGCCCCTCCTGGACAAAGCTCTTTACCACCTTAATCTGTCCAATCGCTTCTGCAAAACGACCACTCGCAATGTCGGTGTGCAAGTTTTTCTTGGCCTGATATTTCTGCCAAACATTACTTGTTCGGAACGTCATCCAAATATAGATTGGATATAACGTTAGTAACATTAGAGCAACCTGCCAGCTATAAAAGGCGACTACCCCCAGGGCAAATACCGTACTGAAGATAAACTGCAAAAAGTTATTACTCATCATTTGCATAAAGTTACTAATCTGCAATACTGATCGGTTCAAGCGATTGATGATTTTGCCACTAAGCTCTGCGTCAAAATATCCCTGCGGCAGACTCAGTAGGTGCTCGTAGTATCGCTGTCCAAGAATTTTATAGAGACGAGAGGACATCTGGTCGCCCAAGTAGCCACCAATGTTACTAAAAATGTTTGAGAAAAAATCTAGGGCGAATATAGCAACTGCGATCCATACCACATAGCTCACACTTGCAGAACTACCCTTGCGCACCTCATCTATAACCCAGCCACTGAGGAGTGGCTGGGATAGATTCATGATCGATAAAAGAATGGTGAATATACTAATGGCCACGTAGTAACGCCAGAGACTTTTTGTGTACCGCAAAATGCCAAAAATGTGCTTCATAATGTACCCTTAGACGCGCTCAGCGCCACATTGCTCTTCCGCTGCAGACGTCACCACGTCGACCACATTACTTACCTCTTGTGTTGTCAGTGTCCTCTCTAGGTGTGTCAGCGTAATTCGGAATGTACTGTTTTTTGTCGAGGCATTCTTTGCCTGGTAGATATCTAGAGTCTCTGCTTGCACAACGTACCCATGCTGTTTACTGTGTTCCCTCAGCGTTTCATGAATCACGGCAGTGAGTTTTGCATGTGGCACATCAACGGCCGTTTTATACGTAACATCCTGCGCACTATGCGGAAAGCGAGAAATTGGCTTATACGGCTTAGCACTAGCGGTTTTTGCAAGTAGTCCAAGATTAATCTCAAAACCCGCGCAAAAGCTAGGCAGCTTAAGTCTGGCACGTACGTCGGTCTTGATCTCACCAACCACTCCCCAGAACCACCCCTTTTCGTCCACTATGGCTGCGCTGCGTTTTGGCTCAAAGGGCGCAACCAGCTGCGTATCATACGCATGCTCAAGCGCAACATCACTGAGGGGCACCAACTTTACGTGTCCGGCAACATCAAACGATCGTAGCAACCTTCGTAGATAATATGCTGCCTGGTAAAATGGAGCACCCTCGTAATGCTGTTTGGCTATTTTATCTTCTGCAGCAAATACAAAAGCTGCGTGCTCCAATTCTTTCGGTAGTTTGTCCTTATCGACAATTAACTTACTGTGCACCTTGTTAATTTCGTAGAGGGCAAACTCTGGGCTCCCTGCTCGTATGTTTGTGTTTACTTTATCAAGTAAGCTCGGCAATAAACTCATCCGATAGTACTGCAAGTCGGGGCTAAGCGCATTACTCAGCCTATAGGCATGCTTCGCATCCTGACCCACCAGTTGTAGCAATGTTTCGTGAACAAAACTGTAGGTGAGCACTTCGTTTGCACCAGCGCCAGAAAGAGTTGAGCGCATTTTAGTTTTTTGCTCCAGCACCTCATTCTTTGGAGCGGGCTTTGCACTACGCACAGGCAAGGCAATGGGGAGCTGGTCATAGCCATGCAGGCGGCCAATTTCCTCTACAATATCTTCACCAATTTCGATGTCGGTGCGCCAAAATGGGGGCTGTACCGTAAGTAACGTATCGCCGCTAACCTGAAATTCAACATTCTTGAGTAGCGCGGTCATCTGTTTGCTTGTCAGCTTACTTCCCAATCGCTCATTCACAAACTCGGGCGTAACCATAACTTTCTTTGGTTGAGACAGAGCGCCGTGCATATCTATGACCTTACTAGCCTGCTTACCACCTGTCTTTAAGACGATATTTTCAATTGCGTAGGTCAAGATACGATCATTTTGCAGGGGGCTTTGCCCTTTATTAAACCGTGTTACCGCATCTGTAAAAAGGCCGTACTTCATACTTGTGCGACGGATGTTATACATATCGAATGTAGCAACTTCAAGAATTATGTTTTTGGTTCCAGTATCGACTTCAGTATCTGACCCCCCCATAACACCACCAACCCCAATAGCAGCTTTGTCGGTAGCGATGAGCAATGTTGTGTCATCCTGCATGGTTACTGTCTTCCCATTCAACAAGGCAAGCGATTCGCCTTTTTTTGATTTCCGCGCAACCAGTGTAGGTACCCTGCTTGAATGCGCTTTTACTTTATCGTAGTCATATGCGTGCAGGGGCTGGCCCGTAAGTTGCATGATGTAGTTCGTAATATCAACTATGTTGTTGATTGGTTTAATGCCAACACGTTTTAGATCTAACTGAATATGGAGCGGGCTTGGCTTGACCTCGACATCTTTTATGGCAACCGCCATAAAACGAGGAACAAGATCCGTCTCAGCAACTTCTACAGCAAGGGGCAGGTTGTCCAGTTGCTTAAACTTCGGCTTTTCTAGATACCAATCGGGGCTCCGAAATGACTGCCCCGTTATACCTGCGAACTCTCTTGCAACGCCCAAAATACCGAAACAATCTGGGCGGTGGGTGAACATCTTATTTTCGCAGTCAATTACAAGCTCGCCCTCAAGCCACAGAGCCTTTGCAAACGAGTCACCGAGCTTGGTTCCTTCCGCCAAGTCAGCCAAGTTCAAATCAACGATACCGGAATGATCGTCATTTATGCCGAGCTCAGCAGCGCTGGCCAGCATACCATTGCTGACTTTGCCTCGAAGTTCGCGTGCCTCTAGTGTAAATGGGTCAGTATCTATTGTGGCGGGCACGGTTGCACCGGGGGGGATCCAGGCTACAATCATACCTTCGCGTACATTGGGCGCCCCGCAGACTACTTGCACGTAACCATCGGGGTTGCGTGCGACTTTCTTATTTGCATTGCCGTCATCAATAAGGCAGACGTGTAAACGATCAGCGTTTGGGTGTTTCTCGCACGAGACTACCTTTGCCACGAGAACATCTTCGTAACGCGCGCCCCAATTTGTTACTTCCTCAACGGCACCTAGTTGTGCTCCGATTTTTTTTAGCAGCTCGTCAGTACTAATACTTTTTAGATCGACGTTGCTATAATATTGGGCCCAGTTTAGACTTACTTTCATTTAAATTGCCTCAGGAACTCTAACCTACCACTCTCAAAGTAGCGTATATCTTCAATGCCATATTTCATCATTATCATCCGCTCGACACCAAAGCCCCACGCAAAGCCAGTATATTTCTTGGGGTCAATACCGGCTTCTTTGAGCACATTCGGGTGGATCATACCACAGCCACCAAGCTCTAACCATTTCTGATCTTCTGAATCGTTCTTACGAAGTACTTTTGGTCTCTCAACAACAAACTCAAAACTTGGTTCGGTAAATGGGAAGTAGAACGGCTGGATTTTTGCTTTCAACTCTTGCCCAAAATATTCACTCAAGAACGCTTGAAGCGTGGCAATTAAGTTGCCGACCGTCGCTCCTTTATCTACGTAGACGCCCTCATGCTGGTAAAACGTATGCTCGTGCGTAGCGTCCAGGTCTTCATTGCGAAAAATTCGATCCGGGATCAAAACCGCAATTGGCTCACCTTTATCGAGATTGGGCTTATACTTCTGGAGTACACGATTTTGCATGGTACTTGTATGGGCAGGCGCAACGAGGCCGTCGGTGGTCAGAAACGTATCATAATCATCTCGAGCAGGGTGACCATCTGGGAAATTTAGGCTTGTGAACATATGGTAGTCATCGTCTAGCTGTCTGCTCTGCTCAACAGCCAAACCCATTCTGTATGCTATGTCGGTAATAGTAGCGAGTTCCGTTGTTATCGGGTGTTGGCTGCCAAAATCAGAGGTAAGTAGCCGGGGCCTTTTCTCTTGGCGTACATTCACATCGAATGGCGCACTGACATCGATGGCCTCAACATTATCTGCCATAACACTGCTGCTTTTAGCGATAAGTTCCGTTAATTCTTCTTTTAGCCGGTTTATCTCCTGCCCAAAGCTCGCTCGCTGGTCTTCATTCAATGTTGGAATTTGCGCATACAAAGCTCGTAATTCGGGGGCACGCAAAATTGTAGTTTTGTCATCTAGACCATCAAGCTTTTTTTTCAAACTAGCCGCCGCAGCCGCCACTTGGGTGTTGGTATACTTCATCTTATATAAAGTATATCAAGTTTTAGCTGGTAGATGACAGGTTGATTGCACTATACTGGGACCATGGCACAATTCTCCTTCGATATCGTGAGTGACTACGACAAGGCCGAGATGAACAATGTTCTCGATCAAACCCAGCGTGAGCTGACAACGCGGTATGACTTCAAAAACACGTCCGCGGCAGCAGAGTGGTTAAACAGCGAAAAAACAGGCATCAAAATAGTTGGCGACAGCCAGTACCATCTAGATGCAATTGCAGATATCTTTCGCAAGAAGCTCGCAACTCGTGGCCAAAGCCAAAAAGTCCTAGACACGTCTAGCGAGCCAACCACGACAAACCTAAAGATGACTTGGGAGCTCCCTTTTAAACAAGGGCTCGACCAAGACAAGGCGAAGAAGGTTACTAGCCTTGTTCGGGACACATATCCAAAAGCCAAAACACAGATTCAGGGACAAGAAGTTCGGGTAAGCAGCGCAAGCAAAGATGAATTGCAGGCTATCATGCAACTGTTACGCAGTAAAGACTTCGACTTTCCGTTAAGTTTTACTAACTTCCGCTAGCCGCTTCCTCAAGGGTGCGAGCTTCGATATACTCACGATAAACTCGTTTCATAACCTCTCCATACGTCACATCATCGCGTTCACCTTCGACCCATAACCGAGAAACCATTTCGCTCAATACCGCACCACCCAACTCTCGACGACGAACTTCTGCGCCGTCCCACACGCCGGTAAGGCTCACAACATCAATGTGCCCGGGCAAGACGCGTCGCGCCAACAGCAATTGCTGATAGCTTGCCTCTTTGTAATACGGCCCGCTGCCCCCGCCTGCATTTCCGGGGATACGATCAAGCGCATATGCTCCATCAGGCATCTTAAGCCTTACCCCAACTTCTGTATTGGTGAGGGAAACAAAGTCCGCCCCCTCAGACGCGGCAATCACCTGGAGAACACTTCTGAGAACCGGATATCCCGTCGTAAGCTGCCCTGTTTCTTCTTCATAATAGCTCAACTTGTAGCCCCTGGGCAGACCTTTGCCGAGACGCTCGTCTACAGCATCTGCCACGAGTGCGGTTGCCCCTGGATCGAGTCCCAGAATTGGATGCCGCAAACCGCTTTCTTCGACCTTGTTTGGGCAACCAAGATTCGCCTCTACCACCACTTGTTGTGGGTTTCTGACCGCTTCATAGACTCGTTCCATAAGCTCTGGCAAAACTACCGAGGCATCTTCATCTCCAAGTGTTGACACACTCACCTTTAATAGCTTGCCGGCATCCTGAGCGATTTTCTCAGCCTCGGGCAGAATGCGTACCGCTTCTCTAATACCGAACTGTTTCAGACCGATTGAATTTACCGTCTGCCCCGTAACTGGATTGTGATAGAAGTCACGTGCTAGTTGGCCTGTTTCGTGGTCAGCAAACTTAACTGCGTTCCCATCGTTCCCTACGCTACAGACCGAGCCCATAGGTAGTACCGAGCCAGGCGCCTGCGCAATATCGCGGGCGAGCCAAAGATATGCGTCGGCGTTTCTTTCATTCAATGCACCAGGTCCCGGCCCCGCGGGCAACGGCAGTTCGCCACCATGCATCTCCGCTATACGCCCCAGTTGTTCAGAAAGTAACATGTTTCCTCCTTGTTTGCTATCTCGCGGAGTATGTGTCATCCTAAGAAAATCGTAAATTTGACGACGGTTGTCGTCGTTAGGGAGTACGTGAAAGACCAACCGCATCTGCTCGATGAACTGTGTAAATTTGGCCTGTCTGTGCAGCAGGCCAAGATTTATTTATTGCTGGTTGAGCACAAGGAGCTACGCATTCAAGAGATTGTAAGCCTGGCCAGTATGCCAAGAAGCTCTGTGTATGAACACTTGAGACGACTCTTTGAGCTTGGCATTGCAGAAGAGATTGTTGAAGATAGCTTTAAAAAAATTCGCCCATATTCTGTTGGTGTCATGCGCCACGGGTTAGACGAGGAAATGTTGCACATGCAACGGCTTAAGCAAGATTTGCATACACTCGAGCAAACGATTAAGATACCGGAAAATCTAGGCACTGATCAATCTACAACTGTTAAATATTACAAAAACCGGTCTGGCGCGCGTCAGTTATATTGGAATACACTGAGAGCAAAAAATACAGTCTACGTATTCAGTGACTGGGGTAGGGGTAGGTATGTTGGTATGCGCTTTTATGAGAACTTTGTTGCCGAGTCCAGGTCTAGAAATATTCAAGAGCGAGTACTTATAAACCCCAGCGAAGAGACTCTGGCCTCAATCCGCGAATTTACTTTCCCTGGCTCGCATATTTCTCGAACACGTTTGGAAGATATCCGTGCAATAGATGAGCAAAGGCTGGCTATAAAAGGCGACACGCTCATGTATAACAATGTGTACGCCGAGATATATCTTAAGAATGTTGAGATCAATGGCTTCGAAATAGCCAGCACCATGTTCACTGATATGCAACGAGCCATATTTGAGATCTTGTGGGAAGACGCACAACCCGTCGCTACGCTGCTCGCATAGTTGCTGGGCGGAGCATGTGTGTGTAGCTTGGTACGAGTCGCTCTTCACCTGTCTGCGTGTTCAGATGTGACATTCCCGCACGCACTTCGACAATTTTTCCGACCATCAGTACGAATTCCCCGGTTCTTGCAAAAATGTTGTTTGGAGCATAGCCGGGGCTTACTTGGGATTCGTATATTGCCGCGCCTTGCCGTGGGCTATCCAGTTGCACGGTCGTTGAACTAGCATCTTTTTCAGGCAAATTGTATATTGCACGAGGAGCGATGCATAACTTTTGATAGAGGTCTTCTATGGTCATCTTTCCCTGTTGGATGGCACCCAGAAAGAATGGGATCATACTTGAGTGGTTTGTTACACCAAAGGCAGGTTTTTCCCCTCGTTTGTCGCTCGTGCGGTGTGGTGCACAGTCACTAGCAAAGGCATCAATATAACGCAGGTTTGCCCACATAAAGTCTATATCCGATCGCTTCTTCAGGGTTGGCTTCATGCAGCCGTAACCACCCAGCTCTTCACGAACCATACCAGTAAGAGAGAGGTGGTGCGGTGTGGCCTCGTCTGTTACGTTCATGCCTCGTTCTTTTGCCTCGATGACCGCTTCTAGCTCTATCTGGGACGAGACGTGCGCAATGTGAATACGCGCATCGTTACCATGGGGCATTTGTGCTATTGCACGCAGTACACGACCTACGTTCTCGTCTTCCAGATGTAAAACGGCCGGCTTCTCTGGATTATGAACGCTCCAACGCCAGACAATATCAGGAATAAATTTTGGGTCTACGTTAAACCCACCGGTTGACGCATCGCCAAATATTTTTAAGCCCACCACATCGTCGACTACGTCAGCAAAACGCTGTCCTAGTTTTTCGAAATCAAGTTGCGTCTTTTGGGCATCGGTGAACGTGTCTTCTGGGTCAAGACAAAGGTTGACGGCCATTGGGTGCAACGCCTGGGTGCTAATAGCAGCCTCTACCGCCAAAACCTGGTCTCTTCGGAAGACCGCATACGGAAGCAGTTCGGTCGGTTCGGCTCCGTCTGGCGTTAGACGCCTCACCTGTTCATTCAGCATAGCCACGCCAGTAGTAAAGCCAGACCTTGCTGCCGCTTCGGTGTAGACGCCTAAGCCCGCCTTGCCTTCGCCTTGATTGCCATCGATAAATTGATCTGGTGTTATCGCATCAAAAATACGTGGGTGCATATGGACATCTGCAAAGCCAGGCTCAAACCGACATAACCCCTGCTCTACAACTTCTAACGCCATAATACTGCTAGCATAGTCTGGAACTACAACTCCTGCAACCATAAGCAGGTATACTAGTGGGTATGAACCGGGCGACTATCATTGAAGAGACAACTGCAGTCTTGTTACAGAACGACCGTAGTAGCTACACGGTACCCGCCGAAGGCCTGTATCCCCACCAGTGGCTTTGGGACAGTTGTTTTATTGCAATTGGCTTGCGGCACATCGACCTTTCTAGGGCCCAGACAGAATTGAAGAGTTTGCTCCGTGGGCAATGGAGTAATGGCATGCTCCCAAACATGATCTTTGCCGGTGACCCGTGGTACAACAGAGATCGGAATATTTGGCGGAGCCACCTGTCGCCATTTTCTCCAGATGATTACGGCACAAGTGGCATCACGCAACCGCCTTTGCTTGCAGAGGCCGTGGTGCAAGTCGGCCAGAAGCTCAAGAAACCCGAGCGTCGTAGCTGGTATCAGACGATGTACCCTGCTCTTTTACGCTATCATTTGTGGCTCTATGCAGACCGAACAACTCCAGATAATGCGCTCGTGACACTCATCCACCCTTATGAGTGCGGCCTAGACGATACACCACCATGGATAAGACAACTTCATGGCCAGGCATGGCCATGGTGGGCGACTGTCATCGAAAAAACCAAGCTCGACCAACTTGCACGTCTGTTTCGCCGTGATACCCGGCACCTGCCCGATGGCCAACGAATGAACAACTTAGATGCGCTCCTTTACTACTACTTCGTGACTCGCCTCCGACGTAAACGCTATAACGGGCCGCAGATACTCAAGAAAACCACCTTTGCTTTAGATGACCTAGGGTTTAACTGTATATTCATACGCGCAAATGCCCATTTACAAACTATCGCCAAGGATATTGGCAAAAGCCTTCCCGTCGAATTGACCAACAGCATGAGAGGAACCGAAGAAGCTCTCGATGAACTCTGGGATGCCTATAAGGGCCAGTACTTTTCGCGTGCGTACCACACAAAAAAACTTGTTCGTGAACCAACCATTGCGACACTGCTTCCGCTCTATGCGGGCAACATTACACAAGAAAGGGCTGAGCAGCTGGTAGATATGCTGCACAATCGACATATATTTGGCGCAGATTACCCCGCGCCAAGCGTGCCCTTCAATTCGGCGCACTTCCAACCGCTCCGATATTGGCAAGGACCGATGTGGCTCAACACGAATTGGCTTATTATTGACGGCCTCCGGCGATATGGATTTACTGCCGAGGCGGACATCATGACCGCAAAATCGCTAGAAGTGGTCGAAAAACATGGTAGCTACGAATACTTCTCCCCAATCGATGGGACACCAGCAGGTGCAAAGAACTTTAGTTGGACTGCTGCGTTAGCTCTGGATTTAGCGAAAGAAACGCGCTAGTCGGCTGCCCTTACGCCATGTCACTATGGCTTTCCCATAAGGTTCAAAGTTTCTAAATATCCACAGGTCTGCCTGCCTACGAATACGCCAACCTCTATACCCGCCGAGAATTTTCTTTTTATTTTGAACAATCGCCCAACGAGGTCCAACTGGGACGACATACAGTGGATGGCGTGCTTGATATTTTCGAGCGGGTTTCCCTTGGTTCTCGCGAATCAAGGTTGCTGCTACATACTTCGCGTCATGCAGCGCGGTCTGAGCCATACCGCTGTACGGCGTGGCGGCATTGTCGCCAATCACGTACAAGTGTTTATGTCCAAATACCCTGAGATGCTCATCAACATGCACCCTGCCCTTCTCGAGTTGAAAAATATCGGGGTACTGCGAGAAAAACGGCGCTATCTTACTACCTGCCGTCCAAATAATCAGGTCTGCCTTAAGATCACCAACACTCAAACAAACCGCACCCGACTTACAGGCATTTACCTTGGTGCTGAGCTGCAAATGAATCCCAAGTTTTCGAAGACGTTGAGCGACTTTCGCCGATGCTCGCTCTTGTAACATAGGCAACACCCTCGGTGCGCCTTCCACAAGGACTATCTCGACCTTACGCCTGCCCAATGCATACCGCTTTACAACTCGTCGAATAAACGAGGGTAGCTCGGCAGCCAACTCGACCCCGGTTGCCCCCCCACCGATAACAGCAAAACGAATCGTATGATTTGATCCGGCAGTGCGGACTAGTCGCATAATTTCCTGGCGCAATTGCATTGTGTTGCCAATAGTGTCCATAGGATGCGAGTGCCTGTCCATGCCGTCAATGTCAAAATAGTTGACCACATTTCCCATAGCAAAAATAACGTTATCGTATGGGTATGCTTGCCCGCTTTCGCCAAATAACACCTGCTTATGAATGTTCAGCGAAACAACCTTGTCGTAAAAAATTTTAACGTTCTTTGCGCGTTTAAAAATATCACGCAGTGGCAGTACTACCTCAAGGGGTGAATGACCCGTGGCAGATCTGTACAGCGCACCATGATACTCAAAATTAGTTTTGGGGGTAACCAGAATGACCTCAATACCAGACTTGTTCGCCAATAACAGAGCGGTTTTTACTCCGCCGAAACCCCCGCCCACCACTACGACTTGCATGCCTGTCCTTGTGCTATTTATGCTTATTGTACTTAGTGTAGCAAAACAATGCTAAAGCTTTACTACTTTAGTTTTCAGTATTCGGTCTATCGAGCACTAATGGCTCTATGCCAGGGCTTTTCTGGGCGATCTTAATCACGTCCTTGTCGATCTTCTTCAACTCTTTATGTGCCGCGTTAAAGTGGTTTACCGTTGTGCCCAAGCTACCACCCAACTTTTGCATAAATTGCTCATAAACACTTAGGTGTTTACCAAGTTGCCCCACGCGCAGCTGTATTTCCTTGGCCTGTTCTTCTATCTGTAAACCACGCAAACCCTGCAAGACTGTTTGCAAGTACGCCATAAAGGTCGTTGGGCTCACAATAATGACATTCTTCTCCCGAAATGAATATTCTATAAGGTCGCGGGCGGATGTATTGGTTGCTCCAACTTTGTTTATAAGTAGATCATAATAAATTGCTTCGCTTGGGATAAACATAAAGGCGTAGTCCATGGTCCCTTCTGCGGGGCGTATATACTTAGCGGTCTCGTCAATTCGGTTTTTTAAGTCGGCCTTAAATGCCTTAGCATGAATCTCGCGCTGCGTTTTATCGGTTTCCTCAATCAATCTATTGTAGTTTTCTAAGCTAAATTTCGAGTCAACGGGGAGCAGCTTACCCTTGTCGAGAATAACAACCGCATCGCAGATAAGGTCCTTGCCATGGTCATCCTTACCGAGTTTGTACTGCAGCTTGAAACGATCGGGTGGCAGCACATTCTCGAGAACTTGGCTCAGATAGTATTCTCCTAGCACACCGCGTTGCTTCGGGTTCTGTAAAACATTCTGCAGGGTTTTTAGTTCATCTGCTACATTTACAACTCGTTTATTTGTCTCGTCTAGTTTAGTTAGTCGTGTTGTAACTTCGCCAATCAGCTTACTACTCTCTTTAAATTGCTGCATAATACTCGTACGCATCATCTCTTGGTTCTTGTCCAGACGATCACTAATTTGCGAATGCAGGCTGTCTTTCAGCAGTGTGACTGACTTACTGAGCTCGGTTATATCGGTCTTGATAAGTTGTGTTGCTGTCTGGTCAACCGGGCGTTCGCGACGCATTAGCAACAGGGCGATAAGCGCCACATTCACGACCGCTAAAAGAATTACCACCACAATCATAGACCTATTGTAGCAAGTTGTTGCTCGTTAGCCTGCTATTAGGTGGGCAAAATGTATAGCCAGCCATACAGTCAGTACGCCCAGTAGCAGTAAGAATGGTTGGCGATCAATTATCTTTTTAGGAGACGAAGACTCGTGAATGGTCGGAATAAGGTCACTCATAGCGATATACAACAAGAATCCCGCGCTAATACCCAATAAGACGCCAATCGGTAATCGATCGGCACTACCCAATGCGAATGTCAAAAGTGCCATGGCTGTTGTAGCGAAAGCGCTAAAGAGGTTAATAAGCAAAACTCGTTTTCTACGCATTCCCTTTGCGAGAAGCAGCCCGAAGTCACCTATCTCTTGGGGTATCTCGTGCGCAGCAACCGCGAGAGTCGTAACAATCCCCGTTGGTACGCTGATCAGGAAGGCAGCGGCAATGGCAACTCCGTCCATAGCATTGTGAACCGTGTCACCAGCAACAATGAGACCGATGGAGGGATCGTGCGAACCGTGCTGATGATGGTGGTGGAACCATCGCAAAAAGCGCTCTGCCAAAAAGAATATAAGAATGCCTGCCAATGTAGCCATTAGTACTTGGTCCACCGATGCCTCTTCAAGTCCGTCTTTTAACAGATCAAGAAATACTGCTGCTAAAAGAGCTCCTGCAGAGAAAGGCGTTGCATATGCGGCAAGTGAGCTCGCAATTTTTTTGTGACTCAGCATCAGCAACCCTGCGAGCAACGAAAATACACCTCCAATTAGTGAGTAAAAGATAATGTGACCATAATTTGCCATAGTATTCCTTTCTTTGACCATAATCATATCGTGCGAATACGTTTTTTGCAATTCTGTCGCAATTTGTATATAGTTTGCGACATGCAAGTAAACCTTAACAACGCCTTGCGAGCGAAAGGCTACAGCGCAACTAAGTCTCGACAGATAGTTTTCTCTACGTTGCTGAGGGAGGGAGCGTTAAGTATAAGGACGCTTGTTCAGATCACAGAAGGCAGTCTAGACCGAGCAAGCGTATACCGAACGGTCCGTTTATTCGAGGAACTCGGTTTCATCCGGCGTATTACAATCGGCTGGAAATACAAGATAGAGCTTAGCGACATATTTACACACCATCATCACCATATCACCTGTGATAGTTGTGGTTTAGTCACTGATCTAGAAGATGATGCAGGATTAGAACATGCCCTGGGGGCAATGACGCGCACCATTGGCTTTTCTAACCTTCATCACGAAGTTGAAATTCGTGGTATTTGTCAGGCTTGTCAAAAAAATGGAGCCCCAGTAAAAAACTAGGGCTCTTTGGAAGCCTCACACTTCCATAATTAGCTTATGCTTACTGCCGTGCTTATGCAAGAATAATTTTGTGTTTTCGAGACTATTTTTTCTTGGATTTTGCGGGGGATTTCTTATGCCCAAACACCATCGATGCAAGCACGCCGGTACCAAGTATTTCTACCGTGAGCATGACCATCGGACCAATTGCGGGAAGTGCATACAACAACAGGAGCACCAGGCCGCCGGTCAGTACATATAATAGCGGCTGCTTTGTTGAAATATTCTTCAGCAGAAGCCTCCCCAACTGATACGCCACGAGTGGCCCAGCAAGGATCAACAACACCAACCATACCAGCAGCGTGAGTATCATTAACGGAACTCCGACAAGGGTAAATACCAGCAGCAGGAGCACAAACGGCCCGCCGAACAACACTGCAAAACCCTTCAATGCTATCTGCCCGTAGCCCGCAGCAAAACGCTCAGTGCTTGCTTCGAATAAACCGGGGAATAAGACAACCAGCACTAATGCCAGGAGTAAGAAGGATATGATGATATATACGTAACTTAGGCTGCCCACCAGAAAGAGATTCACATCTCTATTCTGTTTGACGGGCTCTCTCCGCCGAACACTACCGGCTATTGTGGTTGCGCCGTCTTTCGTAAAGTCAGTCTTGCTTGTGTAATCTACGTTGCCCTGTATTTTCGCCTGTGA
>CAZXTE010000004.1:0-1689 GCA_964643545.1 uncultured Candidatus Saccharibacteria bacterium | reverse complement strand
GCACAAATAACATCACCGTGTACTGTTCCGTAAATATGCACTTGCTTACCTGCGCAATACACATCACCGTTTATCGTTCCTGCGATATCTACAACATTCCCCGCTGTTACTAGCGAAGCATCGATGGTTTGGTCCTTGGCAACAATATTTGATTTACCGGTCCGAATAGCCTGTGCCCGCACTACCTGGCTCAAAAGCAACACGCCACCAACAATAGCTAACGCAAATAGAACAAGTTTTTTTGTCTTCATGTAAATTAGTGTACCGCTTCTAGCTATATTAGGAAACTATTTGTTCCCATGGCAGATCAGGCTTACCAAAGTGGCCATAGGCACTGGTCTGCTGGTAGATAGGCCGTCGCAAATCTAACTTGGTAACGATGCCCTTAACAGATGTATCTATGAGATTATCTGCGAACTTCTCGAGTTCTTGCTGGCTTACGGTTGCCGTACCAAAGGCGTCTATAGTTTTCATTAATGGCTTCGACTGGCCAATCACGTACGCCAGACCAACTTCGCACTTTGTAGCCAAACCCTTTGCGACAATGTTTTTAGCAATGTAGCGAGCCGCATAGGCTCCAGATCGGTCTACCTTGCTGGGGTCCTTCCCAGAAAAGGCACCACCGCCGACGCGCGCGTAGCCACCATAGGTATCGACAACAATCTTACGACCGGTAAGCCCTGCATCGCTCTCGGGACCAGGAACATGCCATAGACCCGTACCATTCACTATCAGCTGTTTTGGCGTAATGGTGAACCCATACACTTTAAGCGTAGGGACAACCACTTCGTCGTATATTGCTTGCTTCACAGTCTCTTCTTCTGTTGCTTCGTCGTGCGCTGTCGCGATGACAACCGTCTCTACGCCAACTGGTTTACCATCTTCATACTGAACGGTTACTTGGCTTTTCCCATCTGGACGAATGTACGATAGAATATTTCTTTCACGCACTTCATCAAGGCGTCTCGTCAGGGCATGCGCCAAGCTCACTGGTAATGGCATTAACTCGGGAGTTTCGTCGATAGCAAAGCCAAACATCATGCCTTGATCCCCTGCCCCCGTGTCATCATTTGTCCCTTGGGCAATTTCTGGTGACTGCTGGTGAATGTAATTCTCTACGGGCGACTGGTCAGAAAAGCCCCAGTCTGGATTGGTGTAGCCAAGTTCGCGGACAGTTTGTCGTACAATCTTTTCAAAATCTACCTTGGCGCTCGTGTTTATTTCGCCAAATAATGCAACTCGATTGGCGCCACTGACCGTTTCTATACCTGTACGCGCGTGTGGATCTTGCCGTAATATCTCATCTAAAATTGCGTCGCTTATGCAGTCGGCAATCTTGTCAGGGTGACCAGCGGCCACCGACTCGCTGGTAAATAGTGTTTTTACTTTGGGCATAAAAAAATCCTTTCTTGCCCGCTAGCCAGAAAGGATGTGCATATGCAATATCTTTCCGCTTTGCGGCTAGATGGAGCACCTTGCCATTATGGTAGGTTGCTGACGGGTCAACGAGCTAGATCTCTCTCCGTACTCTTTATATGTTTAAATTGTTAACGTTTTTAGATTACCATACGTCTATCCAAAAGTGCAAAATTGGCGTATAATTCATCTCTGTTATTGGGGATTGGCCAAGCGGTAAGGCACTGGGTTCTGGTCCCAGGATCGGGGGTTCGAATCCCTCATCCCCAGCCA
>CAZXTE010000003.1:30649-135506 GCA_964643545.1 uncultured Candidatus Saccharibacteria bacterium | reverse complement strand
TTGGTAGGGCACAGAGTGCACCCTTTTCGCCGGTTGCTTCACTGCCGTACTGCCAAGAGATTAATGCTTTTGGGTTTTCGAGGATATTGCCTTTTGGAGCTTCTTGTAAGTAACCTGGCTTAACATTCTTTGCTAGTGCAAATGGCCTCTTGCTGTCGTACATGCCCGTAGGGCAGACATCTACTTGGTCGCCAGATTGCGCTTGTAGATCAGCTGCGTACTCTTTAGGGTCTACGTGCTTCTGGTCGCCATCGCCACCAGTCATAGCGTTAGCTGTAATCGCCAAAGCGACCACTGCGCCTGCTGCTGCCAAGCCGCCGATTAGTCTGCCACGTCCTTGGCGTTCCGGCTGTGCGCCACCTTCTGCAGCACCTGGCGCTGTTCCTGCACCGTATAGCATCGAGTCACCCACTGGCGGGCCTGTAGGCTGTGCCACGGGTGGTTGTGATGGATAAGCGTCCATTCCTTGTGTCATAAAAATAATCTCCTTTTTGGATAAGTAGCGTTTCCGCAACAGATCCGTTTACCTCGTTACACCCACAAAATGTGAATATGCTTAACTTTATCATAAGCATGACGTATTGTCAATACTTTTTATACTATTGTGTACAATGTCACAAGCGTTTTACTCTACAGAGCTAGAGCGTCAGATGCTTTTGGGACTTTGGCTTTCGCCGGAACTTTTAGTTTAGACTTCGAGAAACTAAAACCAAAGGTACTGCCCTTACCTTCTTCGCTCTGGAAAATGACAGCCCCACCTTGCGCAACAATAACCTTCTTGGCCATGAAGATACCAAGACCCGTTCCGTCTGGACGTGCCTTACGGGCATTCCCCGCGCGGTAAAACTTAGTAAACATACGGTGCTGTTCTTCCTTTGGCACACCAATACCATCATCCGCAACGGTGAACTGAACGGTTTGTCCCTTATCTTCCAACGAGAGACGAATATGCCCTCCTGAGGGCGTGTAATAGAGAGCATTGTCGGTAAAGTTCATAATAACCTGTCGGATCTTGGTCTCATCTAACATGAGCTCTGGGAAACTTTTCGGCTTAACAAAGGTTAGTTCTTGTTGCTTACCCTGTGCAGCCTCTTTGAGCTGTTCTATCTCGCTCTCTATCACATCGGCCAGCTGCGTGGGCTTGTTTTCGATAACAAATTTCCCGGTACGTAATCTGGACACGTTCAATAGATCAGCAATCAGGTAGACCATACGTTGACTGCTTGCAAATGCCTGGCCCAACAGTTCGTGTTGCTGTTTAGTAATTTTCCCAGCGTCCCCCTCCATAACCATGCTGACATAGCCTTTAACAGATGTTAGCGGCGTCCTTAACTGATGTGATGCCATACTAATAAACTCATCCTTCGTTTCGTCTAGGGCTTTCAGTTTCTCATTAGTTCTTCGTAACTGCCGCGTCGCTTCATCGACCTTTTCTTGCAATGTAACAGTGAAGGCTTGTATCTCTTCGAATCTCATGGCGTTTTGAATTGCAATAACTAGTTCATTTACAACTATCTCCAGGACCTGTACATCCTGTTTGTTATACAAGTTTCCACTCTTCTTTCTTCCCATTATCAGATAGCCCTGTCCTTGTTTTTGATTCGAAGAACTGGTTAGCCGACAAACTACTGAGATATCATAATTTGAAAGAACCGCTTTCAAATTTCCATCTTTTTCTCCCAGCTCATCAACGATGGTCAATTTATTATGAATTCCACCAATATCGTTAAGAGCCGGCGTAATATCTTTTGTGACCTCACCACCCCTAGACCCAATAATACGTTGTGAACTATTTTCGGTCTTATTTATATCAAACAAACAAAACTCCGCCTTGAGCGTTGACTCTATCAATTCAGCAGCCTGCCTTAACAGAGGCTGCAAATCAATATTGCCAACAAGTGTTTTATTGAAATTATTCAAAAACAATTGCGCATCGTACGCGTCTTTGTAGAATAGTTTATTCGTCAACCTATCGAAGAATGTTTTAAGTGGCGGCAAACTAAAACCGAAAAGTATAGCCAAAATCAGATAGGTCGCACCTTGGGAGCCCGACAGCGTTTCCTCGTCCAGAATTTTTGCAAGTATCACGAAGACAAATAGTGAATATAGGGAGGCTGTGGTTATGAGCGTCAATGCATATCCAAGAGCGCGAGCAACAATCAGACGAATATCGAAAAGCTTGTGCTTAATGATTGAATACGAAACAGCGGCTATGAGTATCAAGGAGAAAACTGGCCCCAGTCTTGAGCTTGACCAGTCTTTAACATAAAGCGGGAGCAGAACATTAGATATTACTGCAGTTAACGCATAAAGAACAACACCCCAGGCAATAAATTTAATCTGCATTTTTTGAGATGCATTTTTTGCCTGTTTACCCTGTTTTGCAAGTAATAAAACTAACAAAACCAGCGAATAGAGAATATAACCAACAAAAACTGGATAGAGGTAACTGGTTACTATCTCGTCCTCCGTTACGCGGCTAATAAAAGCTGTGGTGAATACTGTTGGAAGCAGAACCAATGAACCTAGATACTGCAAGCGGACAGGTAGTTTTTTTAAAAAAGTCACCTGGTCTGGAAAGTTATTTAAAAACGCTATAAGACTAGATGCCGTGCTGATTCCGGCGACGAATACTAATCGGGTGGCTATATTACTAGTCGGAAATACCTGTGATAGATAGTTGAAAATTGTCCAGCTAATTATTGATAACGCAAGTAGCGCAAAGATTTGATTAATCTTTGCGCGAGGATTTCTTAGTAAAATTAGCAGTCCCATTAAAGACATCGCGGTGGAACAGAAAATGAGTATAAAAAAATCTAGTGTCATAGTCCCTGTCATTTTTGCATCAAAGAGCAACCATAAGCTCCTTGATATCATACCAGACCAGCCATAAGTTATATAAATACAGTCTTTTAAAAGTAAACGATGTATTATGTTTCCTATATGATTAGCACATTCCCCGTATTCACGGATATTACGCTAGATGTAAAAGATGAAGTTATTGGTTTCACTAAAAAATTTGATCTATATGCTGACTTTAGTTTTATTAACTTATTCTCTTGGAATACTGACGGCAAGGCGGGTGTGGCTTGGTTAAACGGAAGCCTAGTGGTAAAGCTACCTGATTATATGCACGAGGGCCATTACATATACTCTATCCTCGGAGATACAGGTCTAGATGATTCAATATCCGATTTAATTCGACGAGTTCAGAAATTAAGCCTAGTTCCTGAGGTAGTAATTGAGAATATGCGTGCACCTGAGCTGTATGCCATAGCAGAAGATCGAGATAGTTTTGATTATATATATCGCGTGGAAAGACTAACTATGCTAGACGGCAGCAAACTAAAAAACAAACGACAAAAAGTAAAGAAAACAAAAGAAGAGCTTGGCGACCATTTATCATTTGATAATAGAACGGTTTTGACTAGAGATCTCAAAAAAGAACTACTCGACGTATATTCGAGATGGCAAAAGCAAACAACCCAACCACTTGAACACATAAAACTAGAAGAGATTGCCTTAAAGAGATTATTTAACAATTTTGATAAATTTAACAACCTTACGATTACAACCCTGCAGGTGCATGGCAAAATAGAAGGATTCTCTATTAACGAAGTTATCGATGAAATAAATAGTATTTGTCACTTCGAGAAAGCAATTCTCGAAAAGCATGATGGGCTTTATGCCGTCCTCATCCATGAAGCGGCTAAAGCACTGGCTGGTCATTCTGAAGTTGTTAATTGGGAGCAAGACTTAGGCATACCCGGGCTAAAACACATTAAAAAGTCCTACGCACCTTATAAATACTATCGCAAGTACCTTATAAGTAAGGGCCTCTAGGACTTAATGTTCTTCTTTGTGTGGCGATCCATAGATTAGCTCTGGCAGCTCAAGTCCCAAAGAACTAAATATATCGTGGGTTTTTTGATTAACGAGTATGGTTACAGGCATAGAGAAGACACCGTGCTCCTCCTCTTCGGTCCGGAAGTCTGTTCTGCCCATTAGAGCTACTACGTCAATACCAACACGCTCAAGTGACTTAATTTGTTTCGTGTTAATTGTCGCAAAAACCACGGTTTTATCGATGGGTGCGTTGTTTGCAATAAGCGTGTTAAAGAGCGTTAAGTATGCCAAATCTGCGCTGCTACCCATCCCGAAGAACGGCTCGAAGTTATCTGTTATCTTGAAGTTGGTCTCGACCGCTATAGACGCATCGAGTTCGATCCCTTGATCACGATAGAACGCTAAGAACTCCTCCTTGGTAAAATTTCCTAGCCCAATCAGGCTATCTACTGTGTAAAGGCCCGTCCTGTCACTAGACTCGGTGCCGTCGTTGTTAAGAATTGAACGAAGTCGCATGACAGATGCAGCATGAACGACTTTATCTTGGCCGCTCCTTGTGTCTACAATGGCTAGATATACTTGGTTCAAATCATACTCTGGGTCAGTCTCAACGACCTCAGGAAAATATCTAGCCTCGTGGGTGCGCAAAAAGTCGCAATATGGATGTTCAGGCGAGACCCAGGCAACAGACACGGTCTCACCAAAGCGTGCTTTTGCGTCCTCTACCATTGAGGCCTCAATAGCCCCCAGCTCCTCTGGCGATAAGTCATAACGAGGAGTCAGGGAATCGGTCCCCTGGTTTTCGACATGAGATACTCTGCTTAATGTTTCATCAATGATCATACAGACATTGTATATTAAATCTGACGATGCGACTTATTTCTGCCAAACCTTTTAGCTACAAAGCGTGGGATCTCCATTAGCATCGCAAGTCCGAACCAAAAATATGGTTTGTCGATAACGTTAATGATATCCGTCGCAACATTCTGATCTACGTTGGTCAGCACCTCTGCGACGGTAAAACTAAGACCAAAGCCCGCTAAGGCGCATTTACCTGTTAATTTTGCCGCTGATGCATGCAGTTGTCTACTTGTCATTTCTGGCTCACGAATCTTTTCAGACACTACAAAGGGGGTGACGCCATACACAAGTAGTGATGAAAGCCCTTCCCTAATATGTGAATACCATTTCTTGTCCTTGGCCGGGCCCATATCCTCCGCCACCTCAACAAGCTTTGGGAATTCGTTATTTATCGCATCAACCGTTTTAGGGCTTCTGTTCATTGCCTCTGTCCAAGTGTGACTTATGAGTGCCTGCGATCCAGCAATCATGCCGAACAACGCTGTGCCTGTTAAGACAGGGCTCCCTGTTGTTTGCAGCACGCTGAAAGCCGCTGGGACAATGCCCCATTCGGACACCCTACTTCTTTCGATGCCCTGCGCAGCCACAGCCGCAACCTGCACAGATCGCCCCAGAGCATCTTC
This sequence comes from uncultured Candidatus Saccharibacteria bacterium, assembly GCA_964643545.1. Lineage (GTDB taxonomy): Bacteria > Patescibacteriota > Saccharimonadia > Saccharimonadales > AWTP1-31 > DAISWP01. The sequence goes on along the minus strand of CAZXTE010000003.1, from coordinate 130,176 downwards.
TTCACTCCAGTCGTCCTTAAATGCAAGCGCAACTCTACCAAGTCGTTCCTTCATGTTCGCAAGATAGCCTGGCTTCTGTTGCTCAACACTATCAGGGGTCAGTTCTGCACAATCTAATGCTTCACCAGATTCGTGAGATTGGCTTATTGCATCCGGGAACTGACTTCCAGCTAAATGCGGTGGTCGTTGCGATTCAAACGGACCAATACCTGTCATAATTTACATATATTATCATATTTACAGTACTTTATCAATAGCTACTATAGATTCTTGTACCTTGTAACTGGAATTGGAAAGTCATTAAACGCGGATCCATAAACCAGCGTGTACGCCCCGGTAGACCCAAATTCAACTTTGTCGCCTACAGCAAGCTCAATGGGCAGCTCCACACTGTCGAATATCGTGTCATATGCATCGCATGATGGGCCTGTAAGTGCGCAGTTTTCTGTTTTACTACTTACTTTTTCGTTGTCCAGCCTGGCTACAACTGGGTATTTGATGTCCTCGGATTCAAATAGCTCAACGAATGCCTGAAATCTACCTACATCTAAATACACCCAGGACTTTCCATGCCTTTCAGTCTTACCAATTACCGAAGACACGATTACCCCAGCTTCGGCTACAAGATACCGTCCCGGTTCACACCAAAATTCAACATCTCCAGGAAATTCCTCGATTAATTGATTGATCCGCTTGAAATAACGTCGCTCATTCAAGGAGTAAGTTGCATAGTTAGCTGGAAAACCTCCTCCAATATTAATGGCGCTGATCGCAAAGCCTTGATGCGTCAGTTCTATATAAACATCTTTGACTTTATGTAATGCATCCTCCCAACGGTCTGGTGACTCTGCTTGTGAACCCACGTGAAACGTTATCCCGATTGGTTTTAATTTTAACTCTCTAGCATATGTAAATAGTTCTCGTGCTTCTGTTGCAGGTGCTCCAAATTTATCAGAAAGATCAATGAGACTTCCCTTATTTGAGACCGTCAAACGCAAATGCACAAACGCCCCTGGAGCGCCTTCTGACAGCTTATCCAGCTCCATCTTGCTGTCATACGCAAAGTGTCTCACACCAAGCTTGTATGACTTCACTATATGCTTAAGGGGCTTGACAGGGTTACTGTAGGTGATCTTGTCTGTACTAACGCCAATATTCTGTAATCGTAGAACCTCCCCAAAAGATGCCACTTCGAAGAAAGAGCCCGCCAGTTTTAGCGTTTCAAGAATTTTTTCGTCTGGGTTGCACTTCACCGCATAATAAATCTTGTTGACACGTAAACCAGTCTTGAGCAGATGGTACTGTTCTCTGACTTTAGCCAGATCAAGTATCATGTATGGCGTTCCATGCTTGTGTTTTTTTGTATGAGCTGTGCTTGTATGCATGTCTAAACACTAAGCCACACAGCATTTTTTTACAAACTCGCTGCCGGCGAATTTTAAATCATCAGCCCCACTGCTTCATCTATTTCTTGTTTGTAGTTGCTTATAAGGTGCCTCATAGCGTAAGGTACGTTTTGTTTTTTAAGCTCATCTACATTCATCCACACAGCTGCGCGTGCTTCATTTTCCTCATATTGAACCGTCTGACTAACGGGCATTGCTGCTACAAACAACTGCCACATATGATCATCGCAGCCACGGCGGCAACTGTCACCGTGGATGGCAGTCTCTAAGACTAGCTGGGGCTTATGAATAGTAAGCCCTACTTCTTCGTATGCCTCACGTTTCACGGCCGTTGCAGGATTTTCGCCATTGTCGATATGACCAGCAGGCAGTGAATAGCCTGGGGGGAATTTTGCTCGTTCGATAACAAGTACCTTGCCCTCTTTATTTACAATCATAATACCAACAGATTTGTGCCAATATTGCCCTTTTTCGTCAAGCCACCAGTGCAGTGCCGGATCTATTATGATGGCCCGCTCGTTGTCTTTGCCGCAAAAACTGCAATGAACAAGCGGCACATTCCCGGGAACAGTCTTAGTAGCTATTCCCCCTTCTTGGTGGCAATCCACACAATATTCGGCATATTTATTTTGATTAACAGGAAAATTAATAATCATTGCGGAACAGTGTAGCACCCTCCCCAAACAATTTACAGGTAGGGTGTGTTGCTTTTTTACAAGTTTTATTGTATTTTAACTCAATCATGAGTCAGACATTGGAGACTGTGCACGGTGAATTCGTTATTGCCTTATGTGGCCCCTCAGGGGTTGGTAAGGGTTTCGTAAAACGAAAGATCCTGGAACAAATTGAACCGGGCATCGTCATGGAGCCCGTCGTTGTTAGTACGCGGGATAGACGCCCCGATGACGGACCCGACAGGCTTGTTGGGTTGGCAGAAGAGGATTTTATGGAACGCGTCGATGCCGGTAGTGTGGTACTTCCACATCGACCCTTTCGACACCCCGACACACCGCTCTATGCGTTCGATGCTGATTCGCTTCGGGCTGGCCGACTATTAACAGAGGTTCATACATCAATTATCTCCGAATTCCGTGCCCTGTTTTCAGAGGAGACGCCTATGCTGATTCTGGGCATGACAGCAGCAAAACACCTGCTCGAAGGGGGTATTGCACGGCGCCAGGGCAATTTTGATGACGGAACCTCAGCTGAGCATAGAGTTGCAAGCGCTACAATCGAAGAGTCAGAGATGCTCCGAGCACTTGCCAGCGGGCATTTATCCGGCATGTACGATTGTGCTGAGCTTGGACGCGAGAGAGCACAGCATCTCGTCATTGACCAAGCGGAACAGTTTATATTGGAGCACCTATGAGTACTGAAGTTGGTGCCCAAACGCTTGATCGGATAGACCCTAACGGCGTCTTGGCGACTACATTTTTGGGTACTGAATATCGCAGCCCGCTCGTCGTGGCATCGGGCACCCTCGTAGAACGATTCGACCAGATTGAACCATTTTTAGACGCCGGTGCGGGTGCAGTCATACCACGAACAACACGCTTTCTTATGGAAAGGACTGTACACCCTTCTCCTCACCTCTATCAAGAAGGGGTTAGAAGTCATGCAACAATGCTTAATGCCGAGTGGACAGGTGCAGATATCGATTATTGGAGGCCCTACCTTGACCGTGTTAAGTCATACGGGAACGTAGTCATGGGGGTGTCGGGTCGAGACATAGACGGCTGCGTTAAGGTGTGTCGTGTACTCGACGAATATGAGCTGCCGTTCTTTGAAATCAATATTAGCTGCGGTGTGAGTAATGGTGTGCATGGCTACATAACGCGCAATGAAGAACATATTAAAGAGGTGTGTAGCAAGATAAAAGATGCAGGCGTCACCACACCAATTGCTCTGAAGTTAGGGCATTCCGATGGTATCGTACACCTGGCCGATGTTGCTAAAGACGCCGGAGCGGATGCGATCGTAGCAACCAATACTTACGGTCCGGTTTTCGACTTCACCATTGGTGGCGAAGGTGAACCCCATTCAGTTATGGGGGTAGTGGGCGCCAAGGGAGGCTTGTCTGGAGATGCTCTCTTTCATATTGCCTTGACAGATGTGGCAGACATATCCAGAGAAGTCGGTTTACCGGTTGTGGCAAGCGGCGGTGTAATGACTGCTGAACGAGCAATGAAAATGATCTACGCAGGAGCGGGTTTGGTAGAGCTATACACCGTACTGCATGATCAAGGAGTAAAAGCACCAAATGTATTAACCGATTTTACGCAAAAGGTGGTAGCCTTTGCCGACAAACACCAGATATCATCCGTCAACTCCGTACGTGGCAAGGCCCTTCAACTCTTAAGTCAGAAGACTAACTTGGTTCCACAAATCCCCACTGTAGACGATGCGCTCTGTACTGGTTGTGACCGATGCGTACCGCTTTGCTTGCCACGTGCCATAGATATTACAGAACAGCCCCCAACCGCCGCAGGAAAACAGCGTCATACAGTTGTAATCAATGAAAATTGCGTTGGCTGTGGCCATTGCGTCGAACAGTGCCCCGTCGAAGGCGCACTGACGCTACCGCAACAGATTACCCTTTAGTACGTTGTAGGTTTGCCTTGTTAAGCACGAGCGCAACAACCCCATGCACGGGGTTGATTGTGCCAACGTCTAATGCACAACCTTCCGCACCACAGGCAATAACTGTCCCATTTTCAGGAATACTTAGCTTCTGTTCACCCGTCTGGGGATCGTCAACCAACAATGGCGGTTCAGTAACAAGACTGCCAATTCTCTCAGGAATTAGCCACAACTTGTGCGTCTGATTACCCCATTCTGACTTTGGCTTACGATAACGTGCAACTTCATGACCAGCATTACACTTCACTTTGATGGTATGAAAATCGCGCCCAAGTTTGTCCGGCATAGCTATTCTCTTAATTTATGGCATTATAGCAGTTTTAGCTTTTAAAGTACCAGTCAAAAAATACTCTTGCGTATTACACAAAATTTTCCTAGAATAAAGTCTTAAATTATTCGGACGACTCGTGGCAATGTTTCGTCAAAGCCGTGGACCCCAAGGGGTCATAGCAATTTATTTAACTGGGCCACTCGCCCGAATAATTTTTTTACTATGATTACCCTCCCAAACAACATCATTGTTAAGCAGACCAATCAAGATTTCTTAGTGAACGAGATCTCACTACTACCGAAAGATGTCTCAGCAACGGATACAAGTCTGCCGGTAACGCTATTAACCGTTACAAAATCAGGCTACACCACCTTCGAAGCTATGCGGCTTATAGGAGAAATCCTCAATGCCAACCAGGAGATTCACTGCGAGGGACTCAAAGATGAAGACGGCGTTACCGAACAGATCATGTCTGTTCCCTCTGCACGCCTGAGCAGCGTCAGCACCGATACTCTAAACGATAAATTAGCACTCACCGCCGATAAATGGATCCACGTTGCTATTAGAGGATACGCAAACGAGCACGTAAAAGAGAAGCACCTGCATGGGAATATTTTCTCACTGACCTTGCGGAATCTAACACAAAAACACGCAGATAGAATTACTGATTTCTGCAAGGACGCCCAGGATCAAATATTTATCAACTACTATGATCAACAACGATTCGGACTACCTGGGGGGCCATTTTTTGCGCATAAGATCGGAGAAGCAATTTCACGAGATGACTGGGCGACAGCAAACAAACAATACATCCTCTCCGGGAATGCTGTACTCGATGGCATAGACCCACACGACCCCGATGCCATACACAAAGTCCATACCGGCAAATTAAAATTCTTTCTTGCTGCGCAAACTAGTCTTTTGTGGAACGAAGCAGTTTCTAGTCTTGTATCATCTAATCGCACCCTGGACATATTCGAGGGTCACACAGTGCGCATCCCAACAAATAGCGCAAAGCTTACAATCCCGCCAATAGTTGATGTGATGGGCTATTCACTGGGACAAGACAGTGCAGTTTATAAAAAATCAAAATCACGAGCAACGTATGTTTCGACGACAATATACTGCCAAGCACCCAAATCTGATGAATATCATGATCAAATGTTGAGCATGACCGTGTCTTTTCAGCTGCCGACCGGTTCTTTCGCTACAATGATCGCAAAACAGCTTTGTGCTCTTACTGCATAATAGCCGCTCTTTCGTCAGCACCAATCAAGCGGGCTGCCCCTTGTCTATTGTGCGTAGTTTGCGTACCATTACTATATGAGTAAAGTTGCAATTATCGAGGACGACCAGGCTATCAGCCAGATGTATAGAATCAAGTTCGAGGCTGAGGGTTATGATGTTGATACTGCAGAGAATGGAAAACTTGGCTTGGAATTAGCCGACAAAATGCGTCCAGACATTATTTTGCTTGATCTAATGATGCCAGAGATGACCGGTGGAGAGATGCTTGCCAAGCTTCGCGCAAGTGATTGGGGCAAGAGTATCAAGGTAATCATTTTAACGAATATGGGAGAACAAGAGATCCCGCAAGAAGTTAAAGATCTAGGTGTTAGCGGCATAATTCTGAAAGCCGACATGACACCGCGCCAAGTAGCTGACATCGTGAAGAAGAAGCTCGCTAAGTAGTTGCCCCTTCTTGATAGATCGTCCATAATATCCTGTAATGAATATCGCTATTTTGGGTTACGGAGAGCAGGGAAGATCTGCCTTAGAATATTGGGGTTCGGGGAACGATATAACCGTCTGCGAAGAAAACCCTAATGTTGTCATACCTACATCGGCTAGAAAACAAACAGGGCAGGGGTATCTTCACGATTTAGAGCGGTTTGACCTAATCATACGTTCTCCCGCAGTGCATCCGCGCGATATGGTTGCCGCTAATGGGGAGAGGATTTTACGGAAAGTTACAACGGTTACTGAAGAATTTTTCCGTAATTGCCCCGCCCCGATCATCGGTGTGACCGGTACCAAGGGCAAGGGCACAACTTCGACACTCATCACAAAGCTCCTTGAGGCAGCCGGAAAAACAGTACACTTGGGTGGCAACATAGGCATACCGCCACTGGACTTACTGAAAGATAACATTCAACCCAGTGATTTCGTGGTGTTGGAACTTGCTAACTTTCAGCTGATCGACTTGCGTGTTTCCCCAAAGATCGCCGTCTGCCTGATGGTTGCGCCGGAGCACCTCGACTGGCACAAAGACATGAAGGAGTATTTGGCCGCTAAACAAAACCTGTTCCGCTACCAGGATGACAATGGTTTTGCTGTGTTTAACCGCTTGAACGACTTCTCTACGGAGGTTGTCAGCGTGTCCCCCGCCCTAAAGCTTTCGTACGAGGTACCCCCTATTGGACAGAAACCCCAAGAGAAGAACGGTGCTTATGTCTTGGGAGATACTATTTACTACGACGATACTGCGGTTTGCAGTGTTGCAGATGTACTGCTACTGGGGCGACACAACTTAGAGAACGTATGCGCGGCTATTGCGGCAACTTGGGAAATTATTGGTGCAAATACCGAATGCATAAAGAGCGTCGTCAAAACGTTTGCCGGGCTTCCTCACCGCCTCGAGCTAGTAAGAGAAGTTCGTGGCAAAAAATTCTATAATGATTCGTTTGCTGCAACGCCCGATGCTGCTGCAGCAGCTTGCAGTGCAATCCCCGGAGAGAAAGTAGTAATACTAGGGGGCTATGATCGCGGACTCGATTTTACAGATCTTGCCAGGGCGATCACGTTGCCCGAAAACAAGGTAAAGCAAGCTCTGCTGATTGGTCAGACGGCGCCTCGCTTAGCTCAGGCATTATCGGCTCAAGGTTATATTAACTACCGCACCCTAGACGCAACTTCTATGCAAGAGATCGTAGAGATAGCCAATACCACTGCATCGCAGGGAGATGCGGTTGTTCTGTCTCCTGGATGTGCCAGTTTTGACATGTTTAAGAATTTCGAAGATCGTGGGCTCCAGTACAAGGCCTGCGTGGAGGCGCTATGAGCAAATATCAAAAATTTATCTTTAAAGATTATGATTTTGACACTACCTCAAAAACGCTGCGGTTGAACTACTCACTTGACGATCAGGAATCCTTTACCGAAACCTATGTCTTTGACTTTGAGTTTGTTCCAGATTACAACACACAAGCGCTTGATAGAGCTCTGCAAAACCTATTCTTTATGGCGGGTGTTTCGTACTACAAAACCTATCTTCCGAAAGATATTGTGGTACAAAAAGGAACACTCGATCAACCGGCAGCCGAGTTCTTTTCCAAAACGTATCAGCGTGGGCTTGGTGAATTCTTCTATGTAAACCACCTAGACCCAACGACACCGACTGACTTTCCTGCCTCGTCTAGCGAAATCCCTGCTGTCAACGTAAATTCCGAGGGGTTACTTATTGGCATCGGCGGCGGTAAGGATTCTCTTGTCACTGCCGAATTACTCCGCAGCCAACCAAAAGTCGCAAGTTGGAGTTTGAATCACCGGAGCCAACTCGAACCACTCGTAAAAGAGATCGGGCTTACGCACTTTTGGGTCGACCGAGAGTGGGACGATAAGCTAACACAACTTAACAAATTGGGCGCCTATAATGGACATGTTCCTATATCTGCTATCTTTGCGTGCGTTGGCACGGTAGTTGCTATTTTAACTGGTTACAAAGAGTCGGTTGTGTCTAACGAGTCTTCAGCGAATGAACCAAACTTAAGCTATCAGGGCGTTCCCATTAATCATCAGTACTCCAAGTCTTTTGAGTTCGAGACGGATTATCAGAAGCTCTTGCAACATCAATTTAACGGAACAACTGGCTACTTTTCTTTCTTGCGCCCGCTCAGCGAAGTACGCATTGCGGAGGTCTTTGCGCGGATTGGGTTCGATAAGTATAAACATCTTTTTAGTTCGTGCAACCGCGCTTTTGTGCACAGCAGCGATCATATGAGTTGGTGCGGACAATGTTCTAAATGCGCGTTTACGTTCTTGGCTCTTACACCATTTGTGGAACGACAGAAACTAGAGCAACTTTGGGGTAAGAATTTATTGCTTGACCCAAGCCTAGAGACAACGTACCGGCAGCTACTTGGTATCGAAGGGGAAAAGCCCCTGGACTGTGTTGGCGAGATCAAAGAAGCACGCGAAGCAATGACGCTTGCTAAAAAACTATACCCTGAACTTGTTAAGTATAGTCTTGACTTACCTGCAGACTATAGCTATAAAAGCCTTGCCGAACATAGTATGCCAGCGGAATTATTTCGTGTTCTCGAAACTACACTTCAACAGCTATAGTTTCTCGAGCAGCCCGAATAACATTGTCGAATAGCGCACAGACCGTCAATGGCCCCACCCCACCCTTCGCTGGTGTAATAGTAAGGTCGTCACGTTCATACACCGTCGCTGCAACATCGCCGACCGTCTTACCGTCTTCGCTAGCCACACCCGCATCTACGACAACCGCTCCTTGCTTGATCATGTCTGGAAATAAAATGCTCGGGCTTCCTGTGGCAGTGATGATGATATCGGCCGCGCGCGCCTGTTCGGCCAAGTCCGGGGTATTCCGGTCAACGACCGTAACCAGCATGTCGGACTGCTTCAGCATATGTTCGAGTGGTGCGCCAACCAACTTACCTCGCCCAATCAGAAGAATCTGCTTACCCCTCAGATCGACGTTGTAGCCAGCCAGTAACCACAGTATGGCCATGGGTGTTGCTGGTGTAAATGTCGCCTTGGCCCCAAGGGCATCTACGTCCTTTTTTGGTGTAACCAAGTTTACGATCTCGTCCGTCTGCGTTGGGTCAACGAGCGGTAACTGCACAATTACTCCGTGGACGGAAGTATCTTTGTTGAGTACCTCGATAGTCTTACGTAAATCTTCTTGGCTGACAGAATGCACATCTACAGCGACTGATATGTCATCGCCATAACGTTTTTTGAGACGAACATAGGTATTGATGACTGGGTCATCCTTACACTGCACAATAGCAAGCTTAGGCTGAACACTGTGCGCTTGCTGTAGCACACGCACCTGTTTTGCCTGTCGCTCTTGTATATAGCTGGCGAGTTCTTTGCCGTTAAGCAGTTTCATGGTACTGATTCTAACAGATTACGGCGTAGTGTGCTTACCGTACGACTACAGAATTTTCCATTCCGGGAACAGTTGCATCGGGTCGGGGTACTGTTGTTGGCTGGCTTGGAAGTCGTTAACCGACGAGTAACCGATGGGTGCTTTACTTTCGGGTGGGAGGCTACTGAGGAGTTGCAAATGCAAATGTCGCGACCAGCCACCATTTTCGTTACCATGAAAATCACCCAGACGACCTATAGGCTGACCAGCCTGAACGATTCCTGGTTGGGGTAACGCTTTTGCTAGGTGACCCAGAAAAATATAGAATGCCTCCCCATCTGGCTGAAAGATACAATAGTGTCCAAAGCTATGGGCATCTTGCTCTTGGCCAACACGAACAATTCTCCCAGTGCAAGGCGCATATACAACTTCTAGGTCTTGGCAGAAAATATCAATGCCTAGATGCAATACACGACCTTCTGTGGCAATACTCGAGCCCTGCAGCATTGCCGATCTGTCCTCACCATACTGACTAACAAGATACCGACTGCCACTTTTGCGCAGCAGTTGGTCGTTAAACGCTTGTCGGTTTTCTGGTGAACGTGGGTCTTTACCAGCCGCTTGCGTTTGCTCAAAGAACGATTGCATACTCTGGCTGGGTGGTGTACCGGGTGGAATCTTAGCAAAGTCCAATACCAATAATCTGGAGCGTGTAAATAGTCCTACCAATGGCTCTGTAAATGTCATGGGCGACTTCTCCTTCCCGCGTAGCGACGGCGAGCAGGGGCGACTCGACTGTGAGCGCCTGGTTGAACAACAACGGTCATGAGCCTCCCGGTCCGCGGCAACGGAATCCACGATAGTGCAAAATCGTTATAGGGTCGCGTTTCTACACCATCTTCAACACGAAAGTTTTGTTCGAGCATGCCAAATTTTGGATCTACCGGCAATCCAAGTTGACGCCCCCTATCGGTTCTGTCTCTACTAAATTCGCGTCCATTTTCGCGAGCAGCCAGTAGAACGCCGGGCATGTTAAGATTGCATTCACCAAACAGCACGTGCAACCCACCCACTGCTGCAGGCCCTACCCCGACTATTCGACGAACAAGGGCGGCAGTCACCCTGCGGTACAAACCTGTTCTTCGAAAATCTTCTCTCGTAATTCCTTCTGTTATTTCAGCCATCGTAAGCACTCCAAAACCTTTTACCATTACCCGTCCGACTTCCGCCATCGCCGTCGATACGATTTGATCTTCATGCTCCAAATACGCAATGGTATTATTTGGGCTCGTCACCAACTCGGCAACATCGTCTTCAGTATAGCCAAAGGCCTCGTAAAGTTCCGTGAATCGAGGCACGAGCTGTTCGCGAGCAGCCGGTGAAGTGCGTGAATGCACAATCCCTTCTGGGAGCCATAGGCCCCTTCCACTTCGAACCCAATCTTCTCGTTGCCTACTGATAGGCCTCATTGCGAGTCGCTCTTCGTGACCAGCCACCGCATCTACGCCCATGCTTCGATCCTCATCGTTTCTGGCCATATACGCAACCCACCTCCCATCGTGGCCGGCTATGGGCATTGCTGCTTCAACACGCACACCCGCATCGTGTATCCGTCGAATCATCGGCGCATCTACAACGGCGCGTATTGTCGTACGTGTAAGTCCTCGTTCTTGGGCGCTCCTTGCATGGAGCTCAAATTGTTCCGTAAATTGTTCGACATCAGCTCCATAGTATAGTGCGTGATCATAAAAACCGCGCAATCGCTGGTGCGAAACCGGCTCTGGTGGCCAGCAAGCACCAATAGAGCTTGTCTGATTCATATTTTGTTCTAACATCTTAAATATTCCTTATTTTTTAACACAAATAAAAAGTCCCGCACCGTAGCGCGGGACAAAATTCATGACAAATAAGAGCGCTACGGCCGAAGCTTTAGGCTCTTCTTAGAAATATAACTAGTTGTTGCTAAAACAAACATATTTTAGATAATATACTATTTATTGTTTTTTTGCAATAATTCCTTTTTCCCTCTGGCGAGTGTCTAGTAGACAATCTGGATAGTAATTGGGCAATTCGCCGTTATCCAGGCAACGTCATAGTCTTTGAGCTCCTTGCGAACCCCATTAATAAAGAAGAACTGGTCTTTACCATTTGCCCCTTGCGTTCGATTATCGATCCACTCTTCCGGACAAGCCTTCTTTTTTGCCCCGGGCTGCGTTTGTTGACCAGGCGAGGAACCAGAAGAACCTGGTGCGCCTGAAGATCCGGATGACTTTTTTTTGCTAGAAGAGGACCCGCCAGGACTTGCTGTGTCCTGACCTGGAGCAGAGTCGGCCCCCTCTGCACTACCAGCTTCCAACAGCTCACCGTTTGCCGTTTGTGCAACATCTTTTTGAGTCGTGCCAGAAAGGCGGTTTGCCACACTATCCCGATTCCATACAAGTACCGCGCCAAGGCCCAGCACTCCAACGACCCCAATAATTATTAGGAGTTTTGGACGTGTAAATCCTTTCATATTTTTTTGTATTTTCATGGGTTATGCTTATGGTTATAACAGTTTTGGTGCCTATTTTCAACTCGCAACATTCTAGTTAGACAATCGCCAATCATCGCTATTGCGACCAAACGATAACTTGATACACAATCATGGCACCACACAGAAATGCTCCGGAATAAGGCACGATCTGCGGAACACTTATATAACCGCTGTGTTTTTCTGAACGTCGCTTTATAACCACTAATGATACATTAACCAATAGAAAGATGCTGAGGACAAGCAAGCTGGTAATCTGCGCCAGGGATATAAGCGGTAGCAAAAGGGTTGCCAGAATCATTAACATAAGGACAAACAGTGTCGCTGGGTAAGGTGTTTTGTACGAATCGTGCACTTTAGAAAATCCTCTGTGTATCCATCCCTGTTTTGCCAGGCCATACATAATTCGTGAACCCATGATTATTTGGACAATGACACCGTTCACTGCAGCCATCATGCCAATAGCCGCGAGTAGCAGCGCTCCTTGTCCCCCGCTGCGCTCAAAAACTAGTGCCAGGGGTGCATCGCTCCGTGCGAGTTCAGCAGGATTGACAACGGACGTGGACACAAGAACAACAAGCAGATATAGCGCGGTTGAAGCCAGTAGAGCAATCAAAATTGCGATGGGCATGGTGCGCCGCGGGTTCTTTACTTCTTCGGCAATATTTACCATGTCTTCAAAGCCAATAAATGCATAAAACGCCAGGAATGCACCTGCAAAAACACCGCTCATACCGACAATCGGATCAATCTGGACCAAACCAGAGAAACTAGCACCAGCAATCGCCGACCTGCCATACCAGATGATGAGCACGAGCCCCGCGGCCTCTATGAGCGTAAGGACAGCAGCAGTTTTTGCAGATTCACCAATACCCTTGATTGCAATCAAGCCAAGGACCACCAGCAACCCAACGCTCGCGACCACTTTGGGTACAGCAATAAACGACCCTAGATAACCCGCAAAACCCTGGGAAAGTGCTGCAGCAGATGCTACACCCCCAGCAATCATAGCCAAGCCAATCAATAAAGATAACCATCGCTTGCCGAACGCTTTATGGAGATAGACCGAAACGCTCGCACTGACGGGGTATCTGCCCGCAAGCTCCATGTACGAGAATGCTGTCAGTGCAGCGACTAACATGGCTATAAGAAACGACAGTAGGGTTCCGGCTCCTGCAAACCCCGCAACTTTGCCGACAAGCACGTAAATACCCGCACCCAAGATGTTTCCTAGCCCGTACAACGTAACAAGCGGTAGTCCAAGTGATCGTTTTAGTTTTGTGTTTTTAACCACACCTTTATCATATCAAATGAGTCGCTTCTTGTGACGTGTTTACGCTCCGAATAAGCCAATTACTAGACCCATCATCATTATGGTAAAAAATTCATTCCCCACATTAATGAACGACAGCTTACTAGGGCGTCCTTCGAATGCATCGTGTGTTATGAATCGCGCAGCGGTAAAGCCAAGCCACAACCAGAATGCTGTAGTGAGACTGTCCTGCAAGAAACTTCGCCCAAAGAATTGGTTCGCAAGATATACAACATGCGCCAACACATAGGCAGTTATAAGGCTAACTACCATTGTTGTTACGATAGGCTTAAACATATTGCCCCGATCTTTTGACATGTCTACGTTAGCCAACTTGGCCCAACGCTTACCAAATACAGCTTGCGCATACCAAAAACTGCCAATTACCATAGAGCTAAGCATAGCTACTATAACGCCCCAATAATTAACTTCTACACTCATATACCCTCCTTTTATACCAAAAGTATACACCTTCCCGCGCCCCAAAAGTTAGTGTAGCGGGTATATAATAGTGTTAGAGAGGAGACGCTATGAACAAAGAATACACATGGCTATTAGTGGGGACAATCATCAGTTGGTCTATCGGCTTTTTAGGTGCAGATCGCATTTATAAAGGTGACATTGGCCTAGGGATCTTTAAGCTACTCACCCTGGGTGGTTTTGGTGTTTGGTGGCTCGTTGATGCGCTTATTTGGACGAATCAACTGGGCAAAGCTTCAAACACAAGCAAAAAGTAGTATCAGAAGTACGCGGGACTGGTAGTATTTGGTGTGAATGATTCGCGAACGTCTTCGCTAGCACCAACATTACGCGCAAAACCCAACCGAACAATGCGCAAAATCATCGACTCGTAATCAATTTGATTATTAAGCGAACATGCTTTTGGGAAACTGCCGTAATCGGCAATGAGGCTTGGGATAAGATTTGCCTCTAGGAAGTTTGCGTTTCCCCCTGCATCCATTCGAACATCAATACGACCGTAGTCACGAGCACCAAGGGCAATAAAAGCACGTTCCGCCAAGCGGCTAATCTCTCGTTTAGTTTGGTTGTTCGTTATTCCCATCACATTTTCGGCGTCAGCCGATTTTACTTGTCTACTCAGCAACCGCTGACCATATTCGTCCGTTGGAGCGATTAATTCTACCGGCATCGACAATGCCTTTATTTGGGCAAGAGAAGCCGATCCGAATGCTGTATTAATTTTAAACGATTTTGGCAATGAAACTGAGAGCGATATTTCGAATTTGATGTACGACTACATTAAAGGCGCCAAGTCTCGTGGCATACCAATAGATGCAATCGGTATGCAGATGCACATCAGTAGCGTCAACAACCCATCAACAGAAAAAGTAGTCTCCAACATGCGTAGATTCGCCGATCTGGGATTAAAAGTATACATCACTGAATTTGACGTAAACATGCACGACTCCAAAGGAAGCGATAAAGAGAAAGAGCAACGGCAGGCAGGGATTTATGCCGATATGCTAAAAGCCTGTTTGCAGGTGGGGCCGAAAATTTGCCGCAACTTTGGCTTTCTTGGGCTTATCGATCGCCAAAGTTGGTATAACGGAATCGGTTTAGACGATGCTGACCCGTTACTTTTCAGAAGTGACTATACGCCAAAGCAAGCTTTTTTCGCAATTCGAGATACCTTCCAGAATTACAAACCCACAAGTGGAGGCCGTTAACTATCTAGCCAGTGCTGCTTTTTTACAAAGTTTCACTGAGAGGGATTAACTCAATAATATCCGCAATTGTATAATCGGGCACTTGGTCGGGTAGTAACGGACGCTCACTGGCAAACCTACCCTTCTCTAGCCAAACTGTTTTTGCACCAAGGCGATTCCCCACTGCAATCTCAGAGCGAACTCTATCCCCGACCACTACAGACCCCTCGGGAAAGTCATGATTTATAAACTGACCAATGTCATCATCGGTCTTGGCTCCCGGAACAAAATGAATCTTGTGAAAAAAACCGGCAACGCCGAGGCGCTGCGTCTCAATTGGCATGTCTCCGAATGAGTCTTTACCAACAAGATACATCTTTAGGCCTCTGGTCGCCAAGTGCTGCAAAACATCCATGGAACCATTCATTAAGACTCTATGCTCGGGGTCGTAGAGCGTACGCTTCCAGTCAAAGATCATTACTTCAGCCATATGCCGTATCTAAGTATAAATCAGTACTTTCTCTATTAGCTATGGAAACAGCACTTAAAGTAAGATGCGACGTCTTAAAAATCGTCGCCATAAAGCAAACGATGAGACGATGCCAGGATTACATATCGCCCCAAGGGCTGGCAAGCTGCAAATAATTACCCTCTGGGTCGGCTACCGTAGCTTGCATGAATTGCTCATTTTTTGGGTCGGGATTGTATGGCTTGGCCACTTCTTTACCGCCAGCAGCTATTAATTTGTCGTAAGATTTCTGAACATCTTTCGCCTCAAGCGCTATCATAATTCTCTGCGGTTCGGATGCCATACCTTTTACTTCGCTATGAGGTCCAAAAAATATATGACCTCCACCGATATCCCATCCATACCAATCTCCCGGCATTGCCCATTTTGGCTCACCAAATGATTTTGCATAAAATTTTGCTAGTTCCTTTGCGTTCTCAGCACCCATCTGGACACCATTTAGATTCATAGATCGCTCCTTGATTCCTGTGTTATTCTGTAGCCAATTTATACACCAAAACACAAAACTTTAATACCGCGACTGACAATAAACGATACCGGTGATCATTTCCAAGATTATTCGTCACGCTTCTGCGAGTAAGATAAATCCGTCTTCAAAGTCATGTATTCTTGTTACGTATTGGAGAGCTTGCTGCACTAAGGCTCGCGTAGATTTATTTTGCGCCATACCTTACTTTAAATTCTGCTAGTGTGAACTTGAAATGGCGCACCATCCATATCGTGTTGCGAATGCCCCATACAAATAGCCAGGTTGCTAACAGAACGCCAATTGTTTCTGGCAAGCTCCTGCCCCGGTACCTATCTAGACGGTCTGTCCTAATTAACAATGGTAGCGACACTAAGCTAACTAAAGCTGTCGAGAGAATGGACAAAATTATTGCGAAGATACGCATCGGTAATTTAGCTACTAACAATGAATCTACATTAAAACTTCTTCCCGGGGATCTAAGTGGGAGAAGCTGACTCTCTCGACTTAAGCGGTTCAAAAAATATTTGTAGTATATATGCCGAATAATCTGAGATGGGATCAGAAGGAATGTTAGTCCCCAGTCTACTCTTTTGTCTCTCTTCGCCATGCAATAATCGTAGCATAACCGAGTTGAAGGGCCTTCGTAGAGTCCGTTACAACTAAGATTCCTAGGGTTAGTACAAATGTTAGTCTTCTAGTATTAGAGGTTGGGCCATGTCACCCGTAGAAAAAGCGTCGAGAGTGGCTACAGCATCAGCACCGCTAGAGAACCCTAGACTATGCCCCACTAATGCTCGTCGGATTCTCCGTTCGTACTGAGGTCGCGTATAACTGGAGGTCTCCTCATCATATCCCCCTTCAGCAATTTGCTCGCTATATTCATCATTAAAGTAAGGGAAGGAAACGCCTCCTTTTGCTTCTCTGCCGTCTAGAGATACGTCATATCCTAAGAGCCCATTAGCCTTTACTTGGTCAGGATAGAATCCTCTCGCTATAGGTATCATGTTGCCTGAATTGGTTTGTGTATCCATATAAACAAATCGATTTGGACCAGGCAGCCAGAAACCTATAGTTGTACGCCTGATGGCCTTTTCAACTTGTTCTAGTTCTTCACCATCTATATTTATTCTGCTAGAGCCAACTACGAACATAGGTCGAACTACCACTGCATGGGGGTAGTCTTTCGGCCATTCGACTTCACTGCCTTTGACAAGCCTTGGGTCGCTAAATACCGAAGAAGTCTTGTTAATACCCACAACCCCACCGAAGACATTAATATCGCTCCAATCAGACTCAAGCCCTCGAGAAATCTTATCAGTCAGCTTATCCGAAATTTCAGATGTGTCGTCAAAATACCCTTCGTCAACTTGCTGAAAATCTTGGCCAAGCCCTGAGTACTCTACCCAGTCTCTTATTTCAAATCCTCCATACGTTTCTTCTAGGCTTCTCACGAATGCACGCACTTCTGTAGGACTTATAGCAGCCGACCGCCCCACGTCTTTGCGGCGAGTACGAGACTCCTTATCCTTATACTCTGGACGTTCTACAATAAAATGACGAGGACTACCACCTGGTTCGAGCTTGACAGTTTCACCCGTCATCTGCCCAAGATCTTTAGTATAGCCAGTGTCCCTTCCTCTGTAGATGGGCCAAAATGAGTCGCTACGATTATACCGCGCGAATACTAGTTGATCGGATGAGCCAGGAAGCCACAGGCCCATAACATTAGGGTCAATCTCTCCGCTATCGTATCCATTCATATCAGTGGACTGAGCGACCATTACTGGTCTTCTTACGCCAAGCACTTTTCCCTGAGCAGGTCATTCGACCTCTTGGTCTTCCCCGAAGTCAGGGCTTCTGTTTAATTTCGTCTCTGAGCCCAACACAAGGCCACCTGCAAAAACAGCTACATTTTGCCACTCACTCTCAATTCCTTCAATAATATCCCTCTCAGTTGGTGTCGGTCCGCCATCTCTACCTAAATATATTCCGATCCCTCCGGCAGCAGCAAACAGGCCGACGGCTAAGCCACCGCCTATTAAATGTCGACGTGTTATAAGGGGTGTTCCGTTCGGAGATGCTTGAGCGGATACTGCTTCTGTTTCAGGCATATCACTTACAGTAAACTAGCATGGATAAACTTGCAATCATAAGCGCATTGGAGGGTCATAGTGCTACCTATTGCAACTTATATATCCCACCAAACGCCTGCACGTGCAAGCGTGAGCTGACTAGCAACTTCAGTGGGAGTGCGATAATGATTCGTGCCGGGGATGACTATGGGAACGTACTTTGCCGTTCCAGTATCAGAATCGATGTCTGGCATTCGTTCTCGTACGAGCCCAAGATAAATCCAGTCCAGCTGATTAAACATTGGTCCGTTCGGTTGACATTGTCTTCTTGCAGCTTCCGGGTCTCGCTCTTTCCATGCAACAACAGCAGGATGATCTTCATCTATCCCGTCATAGCTAATGCCGCGTAGTGCTTGGCGCATAAGCTGGCCAACAGCTGAGTGTGCATCAAGGAGTAAGGTCCTAGCTCGCTCCTGCTGATCGGGACTCGCCTTTGTGCTGGTTTCTGTGGCCACAAAAAGTCCAGCAGCCCTTCGAAGTCTTGGCATTGCTGCAGTTTCGCTCGGATCTTCAAGGGGTGCAAGATTCAAACCTATTTCTCGGTAAAAGTCGAGGTCAAACTGCCAGGTGCCGTCAACCGCTTCAAATCCTGTAGGTTCAACGCACTCAATAATATCGGCCATACGTTCCTTAACTCACCACCCTTAATAATCGTGTGAAGTGTATCACTTTATTAATCAATTGCAAGCAAAGAGAAACTCGTCGGGCTGAGGATTTAAAATAAAATCAGGATTGGAGGGCCATCGTAGAGCTAATTGCAACTAAACTATACGACTTAAATCATCTGATAGTTCTCTCAGAAGCCCAATAGTAGTATATTTTCATACTTTATTGTATAATATACTAATGTCTGCAACGACTATTGATACGCCACAGTCTATACCCGAGCTAGCCTCGCGGGCATTTAATCACGAGGCGAAATTGATGGTGTTTATGGCTCTCGATTGTCAACCTACTGCACTTACGGCTAGCCAGTTACACAGGGCAATGAACGAACCACAGCAGGAGTACCCGACTTGGGTGCCCAATTCTATGGCCGCCTATAGTTATTGTCGGCAGAGCCTCGTTCCAGCAGGTACCGTATCAGAGGAGTTGGTTATTGCAAGGCAGATTGAGGCTCGCGCGCATAGGTTAACAGA
This sequence comes from uncultured Candidatus Saccharibacteria bacterium, assembly GCA_964643545.1. Taxonomy (GTDB): domain Bacteria; phylum Patescibacteriota; class Saccharimonadia; order Saccharimonadales; family AWTP1-31; genus DAISWP01. The sequence goes on along the minus strand of CAZXTE010000003.1, from coordinate 110,962 downwards.
TTATGGAGAGAGGTTAGCCGTACCAGCCGCCGGGTTCTTACTGGACTGGAGTTTACGCTACCCAAATGTGTCGTTGCAGGATTTGTTGGGTAATACTAATTCTAGCGGTAAGTTTCGTGCGGGTGAAACCAGAAGCCGGGTGCTAGAAGATGCTATAAGCGCACCCGCCATTGGTGGCCTTAGTGTGCGTGCAGCTTTTGCTGACGTTATTGACCCAGACTGGGAGTCACTTGAATACAAGCAGGAGCGAACGCGCATATCAAAAGCCGTCAACGCTCTTGCCGTAGCAGGTATTTTGTGTGCAGAAACTGTGGAATTTGATGATGATAGAGAATTGTTAATTGTCGACCCTCACATGCCCGATAACGTTGCAAACCAGCCTCGCTATGAAGTTGCTCGGGCCCTGTACGAGGTCATTGCTGTCTTAGATGCTAAAAGAACGGACAGAGATGCTCCCCTAGCAATAGGTTACAATGACGCAGTAGTGCTAACCTTGAATAGATTATCCGATCAAGGTTTGCAAGTCGATCCAATGAAGGTACGAAGAGCAATCCACAACGCATATTTTAGTCAGCGATTTTATAAGGGCATAACAAAGGCCGATCCAGCGCGATTTAACGATGGTGCTCTAACTCGTTTTCGTGTCAAAGATGATCACAACGATGCTGTAGAAGAGTTCCTTAGTATCCTAAAGATTCTAGAGGATGATGATGAAAGGATGCGTAGAGAGGGCTTGGGGCTTTTGCAAGAAGTAAAGCAAGATCCTGCACAACGTGCTCAGATTATGAGTAAAGCGTTTGCGTTTTCCCCCTATGCACAAAAGAAAAGCACTCTCGCCACTGCAGTTGAGGTGGAGACACTTGTTGCAGAGCGTGGACAGGGGACGCTTCATGAACTAACAGACGCATACAGAGAAATGGTAGGCAGGCCGATCAAGAGCGAAACAATGCGCAATGTGCTGGTTTTACTAGTAGCTAGAGGCAAAGTTGTCGTAGAAATGGTCGCAAATGCTGATAAGCCTGGTTATCAACTCAAGCGGAATCTTTACACCGCAGCTCAGTAACTACAGAAATTTCATAACACTTATGCTTGGAGGGCCAGGAGGGACAGCGGACTTCGTCCTTTTCCGCTCGGTTGTTCTCGGTGCAAGCACCTGTGAGTAGCCTCGCTACACCGAACCCTCCGTTCGCTGTGCTCACTCATTCGGGTTCGGGATCCATACTGAACCGACCAACTAAAAAAGCCATCCGGTGGATGGCGTTCTTAGTTGGAGGGCCAGGAGGGACTCGAACCCTCGACATTCTGCTTAAGAGGCAGACGCTCTAACCAGCTGAGCTACTGGCCCATTAACCGGCCAATTCTAACAGATTAGCCGGCGAAGGTAAACACTGTACTCTATTGGTCTTTCGGTTGATCTGCTGGGGGTTGTTCAACCGGGACTGGGGTTGCCTCGGGTGCGGGAGGCATCGCAGTAGTTGGCGTAGCTTGTAATTGTGGCTCTGTGTTTGGCATGGCTGATGGCTGCTCGGGAGATTTGGGAGGCGAACCGCCCACCAGCTGCTGCCCTGGCAAACCCTCAAGTACTTTTGCATCGTTATAGATCTTACCAAGCCCAGAGAATAGAACGATACTGAATAATCCGCTCAGCACGCTGGTCAGAAGCATAGAGGCTACAGGCATCGTAGTGATAGTTGCTCGTTTTTCGTTTCGGTCGGGTGACGGCGGAGGTAAAACCCAATCTGGTGATGTGTCATTTGCATCCACTGTAATCTCTTCTGAAGAATTATATGTCTGTGGCGTGGTGTAGCTAGTTGCCCTTGTTGAGTATGTAGTTGAAGTACTTACCTTGTACGATCCGAAGCCCGTCAGCAGGGAGAAAACAATGCTAATACCAAACCAAAGAAACCAGTACATAAGCAGCGCGCCTCGGCTCCTTTTCCAAAGATGTGAACTTTGTTTCATTGCCGCAACTGCCCCGTCTGGCTTTTCGTCATCCACTAAAACAAATGCGATGAAAGAAAGATTTAGAACTGCCTTAATGATGAGTACGGCTGCAGCGATGGCAAGCAGAGCGGTTAGTACGGGCACTTTAAGGAAAGCTGTCAGTATGACAAAGAGCTCTACGCCAAAAATTGCACCAAAGACAATAAGAAACGTAAGTATCGACAAGCCAAGCCTACCCAACACAAGGGTGAATGCCTCTTTGATAGTTACTTTTTGTTTGCGCGAACCTGTAACGACGGTGCGCATTACGATCTGATTGACAATACTTGCGGCCACAATAAGAATTGCGAGCAGCGCAACAGTTCCCATAACAAACCGAACAACAGGGAACGAACCGCCAGCCAGGTAATCGGAGATAACTTTTGCCACAAGTCTGCTAAACCCAAACAAGACGACAAAATAGAATACACTCGCAATCACCATGGTCAACAAAGCAACAAGAGCGTTGGTCGCAAACATATTTTTAGCGCCACTAATTAAGTGTTTGAACGGGTTGAGAATTACTTTTGGTTTTTGCATCTCGGGCATTGCTGAGGTTTGATTTGGTGCTTGTGGAGGCATAGCTGGTTCCTTTTTTAGTTACACACAGTGTAGCAAAGTAGCCATAAGCTGGATACGTTTATATGTTTTTGCGACGAGACCATCTTGTAAATCGATACGAAATACCACTCTCTACAATCACATCACTCGACTCAGCTAATTCAAAAGCGTCCTCGTAAGGTGGGAAAAATTTGGTACACCGAAAATCTGCTTCTATTAGCGTGAGGACGAGTTCGTCCGCAAGATCAATGGTGCTGGCAAAAAGGCCTGCACCGCCACCAACCCAAACATCGTCCTTGGTTTCCTGCAAGAATGTACGTGCATCCGTTACCCTCTCGAACCCTGCACGTAACTCTTCGGGCTTGGTGGTAGCAACTAGATTGCGTCGTTCGGGCAGTGGCATTTTTTGCTCCACGTACCAGCCATACCCCATCATCACAATTCCATGGAGTGTAGACTTTCGGAAATGAGCAACATCGGTGGGTATTTTGCCCTGCCACGGGATACCATGCTCATTTGCAATACCCCGCTTGTTATCCAGTGCTGCGATAAATCGAATCATATTCTTCCCCTTCTATCATTAAATAGTATTGGTCTAATTTTATTCAACAGATAGAAGGAACCGCATATAAGTACATGCGGTTCGTTACTTTTCATCATTTGACCATAAGCATCTTTCACGTCTTTTGCCTCATATGCGTCCGTAAATCCACGCGCTAAACATTGGTTAACAATTTTTTTGCGGCTGGTTGCGTGCTTACGAAAGTCCTGCTGTGCATAGAAGGGTGTCACAATAACCCGGCTTGCTACGGGCAATAACTCGTCGAGCACGTTTCCCGTTTTCTCGTCATTTGTCATGCCGATGCCAAGAACCACTTCAAATTTTTGCTTAGGGTATTTCTCTTCTAAGCTTTCTCTTAGTGCGTGCATCTTCTGGGCATTATGTGCACCATCCATTACTATCGTTTTATTGCGTATCGCCATAACCTCTATCCTGCCCGGTACGTACGTAGCGAGTGTATCGATAACTTGATCGGTGCTAGGTGTCTGCAAACCGTCCCTATCGACCACAAAGTCGGCAACGACTTTCGCCAGACCCCAGTTCCTCTGCTGGAATAGTGGCAATAACGCAAGCTCAGGTGTCATTTCCGCATTCTCAACCTGATGCAGGTTTGCACCTTTTTCTGTGCATGCTTTTGCAATAACCTTGTTAACTTCTGCGCTCTGCTTATAGCAAAACACGTTATTACCCTGGTGTATGATACCCGCTTTCTGAAAAGCGATTTCGGGCAATGTCATTCCCAGAACATGCGTATGATCTAAGCCAATGTCAGTGATTACACAAACTTTATCTGGTCGAGTAACAACGTTAGTGCCATCCAGTAAACCGCCAAGGCCAACTTCAATCACCGCGTAATCTACCTTCTGTTTTGCAAACTGCCAATATGCGAATGCAACAAGTAGCTCAAAATACGTGGGCTTAATGTTTAACTTGTTAAGTATCTCTAAAAACTCGTTCAACTCTCGGCAATAGATGCTTTCGGGCAATGGTTCAAGATTGATCTGCAAACGCTCATTGAGTTGATCTATATGCGGAGAGACCGTCAACCCTACCTTCTTGCCTGTTTGCTTCAACAACGCAGCAACGTAATAGGCGGTGGATGTTTTCCCAGAGGTGCCAGCTATGTGAATTACCCTATAGCTATCCTGCGGGTTGCCAAGTGCTCCCATCAAGTTCTGCATGCTGTTGAGCGTATACGCATCACGAAACTTTCGTGCTGGAGGCACAAAGCCGGCAAGAACTTGTTCGGCCTGAGCAAAGCTAGTTATCTCCATAAGTGTTATTGTAGCAGCAACTAACAGTTCCTAGGGGGAGTTCAGACGGCTGAGCTGTACTGATCTCACCGTTCGAATCTCACTTTTATTAACCAATTCAAAAGCCTCGCTTTCGCGAGGCCCATGAATTGGTACACCGGGAGGGATTCGAACCCCCGACCCTCTGTTCCGAAGACAGATGCTCTAATCCACTGAGCTACCGGTGCGTAGGTCACGATTATAACAGATGCGGCCTGTTTCGACTATGGTGTCGTTACGAGTGGTGCAGATGGAGCAACAGTGGCTGTGGTAGTGGTAGTTGTTGTCGAGACAGCAGCAAGGCCATTTGGTGGCAAGGTAGTGTTAGTGCTCGCTGGTTGTGGGGGCCGGTCCAAACCTAGATCATGCCAAGATGTAGGGCAAATTCGCTCCGGGAAAGACGCTCGCGCACAATAACCGTAGCGCCTTAAGTTCTGGGCTCTACCTCTAGCTCGTGTTTTTGTACACGCCGTAGCACTATGGTTTTTCTTTTGGTTTATTGCCTTTTTGCAATGCTTTTATAGGCTTGTTCGTCGGCGTTAAAGCCTGGCTTAGAACCTGGACAACTTTGTTAGCATGTTCTTTGCTCATGCCTACCCGAGCAACAGCTAGTGGCTGACCGTTTGTACCACCAGCCTGCATAAAATTCATAACAATGCCGAAGTCGTTCGAGACAACATGCACCATATCTGTATATACAACCCTTGTATCCATAGACATAAGCATTGCCACCGGTTGGGCAAGCTCAAAAATATTGCTCTGTGCCGTCTTTTGCTGGGTCTTTTGGTTGTCGATATAATCAGCAAGTTCCCATAGCTTTGCAGCCTTTTCTTCGTGTAGGTCAAAGTAGCTAATTAAAAGCATTAAGATGTCTTCGCTCGGTCGCTCAACACCCTGTTCGATACTCGTAAGCATGGCCTCATCAATCTCAACTGCACCAGATACCTCTGCCAACGTCTGGCTACGTGTTTCTCGCGCACGCTTCAGCTCTATTCCTAACGCCCAATATGGTTCGGTTGGTTTTTGATCTCCCATTGGTGTCTATGGTACTTGGCACCGCGCGCCAGTGCAAGCATTAGTACTCATCTAAATGTGTGAACTTTTGCTACGGTTTGCCGTAGATGGTATCAATCTGAGCTTTGCTAATAGGATTGGAGGGATTACCGTCGGACAACACGGAAACATATATCGCTCCATCGGTCCATGTTGAAGCATCTACTGTCATGCAAAGATTGCCGGATGATCCAGGAATAACACCAGTAACCTGCTTCCCGCTACTATGCCGAATATTTATAAACCCAGCCCCTCCCAAATAGTGAGTGCATATTTGTTTTGTATTGGTCATCTCGGACTTACTAACAAATGTATACAGGGAGTCCTTTCCCGTATTACAAACGACCCGGGTGTTGGTGCCGCAGTCTAGCGCCCTATAACTTGTCCCACCACTTTTAGTTACCAATGTACCACCGGTCATCTGGTGGCATAATGTACGAACCTGTAGTTTGTTGCCGCATGGCTCTGGGTTAGAACCTTTACACCAATGGCAGTTACCGCAACGAGGACCGCAACCGGCATAAGTATGTGATGACTAAAACCACGCTGGTTTAGTTTTTTAAGAGTGTTTTTATTTTCATAAAGAGGCTGCCTTTTATTTAATGTATTATTTACTTTATAGCATAAGCGAAATATAAATGCCATGCTACCTTCGTTTTCTTGCGTATTTTAGCTTCCGCTCTTGTCGAAAAACCAAGAAAGCCCGCACCAGCACCGCAACCATGCTGAGACCCGCAAAAAATTCACCAAAACGAGAATAGATTGTCTTAGTCGAGTTAGAGTGTATTTCGCTGCTTAGAACCGTCAGTTGCTCGGGGCTACTTGCATAGGTTTGGGCGTGGCCGTCTTTGTTGAGTATATAACTCGGGCCGCCGCGGGCCGCCTGCACAAACGGCCGAGCATTGCTATTGGCGATAAATGCAGACATCTGCGAGGCTTGCTTGTAGTAAAGATCGGACACGCCGAGACTAGATATAGATGCGCTGTTAACTAACACTTCGGCACCTTGTTTAGCTAGGCGTGAATACAAGTTTGGTGCTATGGCGCCAGAGCAGGCTAGCGCCCCATAACTAACCTCTTTATAAGTAAAGGGTTTTTCTTTCTCAATGGACTGATAAACACTTCTGTCCTTACGAATGCTGAGCAATATTTCGTTATTGCCGGAGGCAACTAAAATACCTGCGTATATAAAAGGCACAAATTCACCGCCTGGTATCAAAAAACTCTTTTGGCGTTCGGCCAATATAGTGCCATCCGGCTGGTAGAATGTCGTGATATTTTTGCGGCCCTGCGCAGAGGTTCCGAGTCGGCTGTCGACCACTAAACCGCTGGAATCGGGCAGTTTGTTATCGTTGCGTTTTTCGGACCCATAGAAGTTTGAATATTCCGGCAATACGGTTAAGTCTGCTGGCGTTCTGTTGGTAAGTGAATGCGTCAAGGCCGGTTCATAACCATCTTCGGTTTTGGGCCCAAGCCCAACAGCCCGAACCTGGAGCTGATGACCCGTGGATTGGTGATATACCAGCCAACCACCAAAGGAAAGAGTCATCGGTAAAACTAATAGCCACAACCACTTGAACCGCCGCTGGTACAGACGAAAAAGCACTAGAGAAATTACGATCACTAGCAGACTCATGCCGTACATACCCACAAATCTGCTGGCATATTTTAACGGCGTATTAGTGAGCGTTAGGCCAAGGGTGCCAAAGCTCCAATACGGTCCGATTGAGCCCCCTTGCCCAGTCGTAAAGACCGAGAAGAACACACTGCGAAAGTATTCGCCAACAACCCAAATTGCCGGAATATAGAGTGCTGTTCGGCCATTGATATCGATCTTAAGCTTGCGGTATAGCAGCCCAGCCAATAAGAATCCGGTGCCCATAGAGCTCATGATCAACAAGAAAGTGAGTGTTTTGAACATAATAGCCAGCGTATTGTTAGGGATTAGATCGGTGGCATGAATTTTGTAGATCCAGGCCATTACAATGGCGAAGTAGACCAAGCCAAACAGATAACTCTGGCGAATGAATTGCCTCGTGGTTAGCTTGCTCGCTTTCTGTAACACGAACAGTACCAGCAAAAAACTCAGTATGCTCAAGCCCGCAAAACGAGTAAGCACGAATGGTACTGCGAGCATCCCAGCGGTGGCAATGGTGACCAAACTACGTCTGAGTGATTCTGAGTGCTTATTTTTTAGCATGGTGTTTATATTTTAATGAGAAGTACTGATTCTCATTTATGTAGCTACTTTATAGTATAGGCAGAATGAATAGCAATGAACAATTAAAGTGCCTATGTGTAAAGGCCTTACCGTATAATAAAGCTAATGGACATTCAGAATGATATAGCACTGGCAGACTACTCAACCATGCGACTCGGCGGTAAGGCACGCAATTTAGTACATATTTCCGACAAACATGCTTTGGTCGACGCGTTAACGTGGGCAGAGGAACACAGGCTTAAAACCATCGTCATTGGGGGTGGTAGCAATATCGTGTGGGGCGATAAAGGCTATAACGGGCTCGTGATCGTCAACCATATACTCGGCTTTAAAATTCACCCGGAAGACAAAGAGTTCTCTTACGTCAGCGTTGGTGCTGGCGAGAACTGGGATGGTGTCGTAAAAAGAACAGTCGCTGCGGGGTTGCATGGCATTGAGGCACTGAGCCTTATCCCAGGCACTAGCGGCGCGACACCTGTTCAGAATGTTGGTGCGTATGGTCAGGAAATAGCAGACTGCTTAGTGAGTGTCGAAGCATATGACACCACCCACAAACAATTTGTCACAATACCAAACGAAAACTGTGCTTTTGGCTATCGAACAAGCCGCTTTAAGACTGGAGACAAGGGGCGTTTTGTTATTGTCGGGCTCACCTTTCGGTTGCGCCATATCAACCCCCGACCGCCTCATTACCCTGCCGTCGCAAACTACCTGCGCGAACATCGTATTAATGTAGTAACACCTAGGACACTGCGGAAAGCAGTTATTGCAATTCGCTCGAGCAAACTGCCAGACCCGGCAAAGATGGCAAATAATGGTTCCTTTTTTGCGAACCCAATTGTCAGCACATTATCGTACAAGGCCTTGGCAAAGAAATATCCCGACATGCCTCACTGGAAAGTAGACAAAACTAAGATCAAATTATCGGCAGCATGGCTGATAGAACATGCTGGATTTAAGAACGTTAGCGATAAAGAAACAGGCATGGCAACGTGGCCATCTCAGCCCTTGGTGCTTGTAAATAAGCACGCCAAAACCACTAAGGATTTACTGAAATTCCGCGACACTATCATAACGGCCGTGCACAAGAAATTTGACGTACAGCTTGTACAAGAACCGGAGCTTATTGGATGATTGTTGACATCTTACTTATTGCGTTTGTTGTTGCACCCTTTTTGATGCTACTAGAAGCAAAGCGAAGCGTCCGGCGTTTTATTTTTAGTGGCAAACTTTTTTTTGGCGACTCACACGAAATTCGAATGAAACCAAGAACCCTGTGGTTTCTTGCCTGCTGGCTGGCGTCGCTACCCCTGTCTATTATTGCTTTGATTGTATTATTGCTTCGCTGGTCTTAGCTCGGCAATGGAAAGTCTATAGCAAACTGTTTGATTTGCTTACGCAAAGTGGCCAGATACGTATCGTCACGATGGTGCCTAATTGCCTGGTCGATCCATTCTGCAACCTGTAACATATCTGCTTCTTTCATGCCGCGAGTTGTAAGAGCGGGCGTCCCAAGCCGGATACCACTTGGATCGAATGGTGGACGAGGATCAAAAGGTACGGTGTTTTTGTTAACGGTAATCCCTGCTTTTCCAAGCGCATCCTCAGCTTCTGCCCCGCGAACCTTCTTGTTATTCAAGTCAATCAACATGAGGTGATTATCGGTTCCGCCCGTAACGAGCTGGTAGCCCTTATTGCTGAGTTCTCCTGCAAGTGTTTGCGCGTTCTTGACAACCTGATGAGCATACACCTTGAATTCTGGCGTAGACGCTTCACCTAACGCGACGGCGATACCGGCGGTCTGATGATTGTGTGGGCCACCCTGAAGGCCCGGGAATATGGCGCGGTCAATCAAACTTGGCAAGTTCTCGCGACTTCGTTCAACCTTTTTTAGCGGTGTTGATGGTTTACCATTGCAAAGAATCATTGCACCACGTGGGCCACGAAGCGTTTTGTGGGTCGTCGTTGTAATAACATCTGCAATACCCGCTGGCGATGGGTGGGCGCCACCTGCGACCAAACCAGCAATGTGCGAAATATCAGCAACAAGATAGGCGCCACACTGGTCTGCAATTTTTCTGAGCCGCTTCCAGTCAAAGACTCTTGGATACACGGTTGCGCCAACAAAAATTAGTTTTGGCTTTTCTTTATCGACAAGTTCCGCCATCGCATCATAGTCGAGGTAGCCATCCTTGCCCGTTTTGTACTGAACCGAATGGAACCAACGCCCAGAGACGTTCACTTTTAGTCCATGCGTTAAATGGCCACCAAAGTACAGATCCAGACCCATAATAGTTTCTCCCGGATCTACCAGTGCAAAATATACAGCCAAATTGGCTGGCGAGCCCGAATATGGTTGCACGTTGGCGTGATCTACGCCAAAGAGTTTTTTGGCTCGGTCTCGTGCGATATTCTCTACTTGGTCTACAAACTCACAACCACCGTAGTACCTCATGCCCGGGTAACCTTCAGAATATTTATCCGTTAATCGTGAGCCCAATGCAGCCAATACACTCGTTGATGTATGATTTTCACTTGGTATCATTTCTAGTCCCTCAAGCTGCCGGGCCGTCTCGGCTTTGATCAACCGAGCAATGTCTTTATCTTTCATTATGTCTCTCCCCTTTGTTTGCAGAATGTCATGTGGTGTTACAGCATATATCTATTGTACACAATCTTGACCTGTATACCGTAGGCGGTATACTAGGTGTACCAATGTCGACTACTAACGAAAAAATAGGGCAACTTATTTACCAGATACGACAAGAAAGAGGTCTTACTCAGGCTTCCTTCGCCAGTCTTCTTCACACCAGCCAGTCGGCGGTTAACCGTATAGAACATGGCAAACAGAACCTCAGTCTAGAAACGCTCGGCCGTATTAGCGAGGTCCTGAACAAACCAATCATCAGTATTTCGGGCAGTTCGCTCAATTTCCGTGTTGAGGGCGGCCAAGAGCTAAGTGGTAGCATTGACACAAAAGTTTCCAAAAATGCCGCCGTGGCACTGCTCTTCGCAGCGTTACTCAATAAAGGCACAACTCGCCTAAAACAAATGCCCAAGATCGAGGAAGTAAATCGCATCATCGAAGTCTTAATGAGTATTGGCGTCCAAGTTAAATGGCTACCTGGTGGAGATATCGAAATTCGACCTCCGGCTCAGCTAGACCTCAGCAAAATGAATAAAGCTGCTGCTCGTAAAACACGAAGTGTCATCATGATGCTGGGGCCGCTCATGCACTTATTCGACACCTTTCAGATACCTTATGCTGGGGGGTGCAAATTGGGCACGCGCACTGTTCAGCCACATTTGTTTGCCTTGGAAGAGCTTGGTGTCGACATAGTGGCAAAAACCGGGCATTACCACGTCACAGTCAACAAAAAGCACACGCCCGAAATTGTGTTGTACGAATCTGGTGATACTACCACCGAAAACTTGTTAATGGCAGCCGCACGCTTTGAGGAAGAGACGGTTATAAAAATGGCCAGTGCCAACTATATGGTTCAGGATGTGTGCTTTTTCTTGCGTCGTCTAGGGGTAAAGATCGAGGGGATAGGCACTAGCACCCTACGTGTTCGTGGCGTTCGGGACATCCGAAAAAATGTCACCTATGCTCCGGCAGAAGACCCCATAGAATCCATGACGTTTATCGCAGCAGCCGTAGTTACAAACTCATCAATTACCGTTCGACGTTGCCCCATAGAATTTCTTGAGCTTGAGCTACTTAAACTAAAGAAAATGGGGCTTACATTTAAAGTGAGCTCCAAGTACAAAGCTGAAAATGGGCAAACAGACCTGGTTGATATCCTTATCCATAAGCATAATGGGCAATTGGTCGCGTTGGATGAAAAGATTCACCCCAACACTTTTCCTGGCCTCAACATCGATAACTTACCCTATTTTGTGCCCATCTGTGCCGTCGCAAAAGGACGCACCCTGATTCATGATTGGGTTTACGAAGAACGTGCCCTGTACTATACAGAGCTTAGAAAACTTAATGTCAATGTAACGTTAGCTGACCCCCACCGAGCATTTGTCGATGGACCAACCAAATTCAGTGCGGCAGATGTGGTTTGCCCGCCAGCTTTGCGCCCGGCAGTACTTTTGCTTATTGCAATGCTCGCTGCCCCAGGCATATCTATTCTGCGCAATGTCTATTCAATCAATCGAGGCTATGAAGATTTGGCAGCACGACTCAACAGCATTGGCGCAAAAATAACGTTGATGCACGAAATTTAAGCACAAGCATACATACTACTTGCATTCTAATCAACTAAGTGGGATATTTGATTATGAAGAGTTCTTACTAACGAGGAGGAATGTATGGCAACCCATCAAATTATTAAACGGCTTACAAATGGATTTGTAGCCACACTATTTAGTGCAATACAGGTTGCTGGCCCTGTTTCTGCATTTGTTCTGCTGACACAACCTGTCGCTGCTCAAGCGGCCGTCGTACAGCCCGTGGCAAACCCCAGCTTGCCACAGTCATGCGGTCTAGACATCGCTATTGTTATAGACAACTCGACCAGTATTAGCAGTTCGGAGATGGGACAGATGAAAACTGCCATGACTACGTTTACAAATGCGCTCGCCGGAACACCAACGCAGTTTTCGGTTACTCGTTTCGCCTCTTCGGCATCTGTCATACAGCCTTTTACAAGCAACATCGCGAACGTTAATACTGCAATTAATGGCGTCCCCGTCGGTGGCGGTTATACGAACTGGCAAGATGGCCTGACAAAAGCTGCGAGCACGCTACCAAATCGAACTAACCCAAATCTCGTTCTGTTTGCTTCTGACGGTGATCCTACCGCCAGTAGCGCTGGCCCCGATGATACATCTCAGCCAAACGTACATCTTGCCCCTGCCGTAACTGTAGCTGACAGCATCAAAACAGGTGGGAGCCGAATACTTGCCCTAGGCATCGGCAGCCCAACCGTCTCAAGATTGCAGGCTATTTCTGGCCCAAATGTTAACACGGGCAATGTGCTGACTTCTGACGTCATTACAACCGATTTCTCAAATCTAGCTGCAGAGCTTGCCACGTTTGCAAGACAAACTTGTGGTGGCACGATCACGACACAGAAGATCATCGATCAAGACGGCAACCTCAATACGGTGAATGATCAAACGCCAGGTCAAGGCTGGTCTTTCGATATTAATGGCTCACCAAGCAATCCTGCCGCAACTGTAACTGGCGCCAATGGACAAACTGTCGCCGTCAAAGTTGATGCTGGAACGTATAGTGTTAACGAGGTTGCCCAGAACGGATATCAGCTTGTCTCTGCAAGCTGTACGGGCGCATCCGTTAATGGCTCGCTGCAAGGAAGTAGCGTGATAGGCATTACCGTTGCCAACGAAAATATCGTTTCATGTATATTCGTCAATACGCCCAGCAAGGGTTCAATTAAAGTTAATAAAAAAGTAGATACTGATGGCAATGGTACCTACGACGGCGACAATGCCGTAGCGAATGGGCTCGGGTTCACATGGAGCATCGATGGCAGTGGGTCAAACTCTATGGGTAGCACTGTTTCAGAAGTGAGCACTGGCAGTCATATGATTGGCGAGAACAACGTAAGTGGCTACCACTTTACTGGATGGTACACGACCTCAAATACTGACTATTCATGTTCAAATCCGCAAGGTACGTCTTTGCCGGTTGCACTGACGGTCACAAGCAATCAAGTACGCCAGATCACCCTATGTAACGCACGGAACACGGGCACACTAAAGGTTGTCAAAAACGTGGTGAACAACAACGGCGGCACAGCACAAGCAAGTGACTTTACCTTACGCGTCAAACAATCAGGAGTGGATGTATCTGGTAGCCCTGCAGTAGGTTCAGCATCTGGGACAACATATACACTGCCGACAAATACATACCTCATTAGTGAAGACGCAAAAGCCGGCTATACTCAGACCGAGCTCAAGTGTGTTGATCAAGCTAACCTACAGGTCGTTGCCAACCCTGTTGTACTTGCTAACAACCAGAATGTTGTCTGCACCATTACCAATGACGATATTGCACCAAAATTGACAGTTACAAAAGTAGTCGTAAACCCTTACGGCCCTCCACGTGCAGCATCATCATTTCCGCTATTTGTTGATGGCACGCCCATTGTCAGCGGTGTAAAAACACAGTTCAACGCGGGGGCTCATACGGTCAGCGAAACATCTCAAAGCGGGTACATCTTTACTGGTGTCTCTGGCGACTGTACGATGAATAACGACATTATTAGCGTCCTATTGGGTCTTGCTGATGACGCAACATGTACTCTTACAAACACAGCAGTTCAGCCCAAGCTCATAGTCAAAAAAGTTGTGGTCAACAACAACAGCGGAGGCAAACAGCCCAGTGACTTTACTATGACAGTCAGTGGCAATACAGCCACAGTAGCGAACTTTGCCGGGAACGAGGATGGTGTAACTATTGGCCTAAATGAAGGTAGCTATACTGTTGGAGAACTTGCCGATAGTGGCTACGCCATGTCTCTTAGCCCAGACTGTAGCGGCACAATAGCCGTTGGTGAAACTAAGACATGTATCGTTACAAACGACGATATCCCCCACCCTTCGATCAACGTAGTTAAGTACGGCCCAAGTACAGCACACGAGGGTGACACTGTAACCTACAATTTTCAGGTTACAAATACCGGTGACACAGACCTCGATAATGTAGGCATCGCCGATGACATCGCTACCGGAGAAACCTGCAATAAAACAACACTATCTGTTGGTGAGTCTACTTGGTGCACTGCCAGCTACACCATTCCTTCGCCGCAAGTTGCAGATGTTGTCAATCACGTTGTGGCAAGCGGGACCGACTCATCATCAGAAACCACAGTAACTGCAACCGACGAGCATACTCTTGATGTGCTCCACCCTTCGATCAATGTAGTTAAGACTGGCCCAAGCACCGCCTCTGCTGGCTCTACAGTCACCTACACCTTTACCGTCACCAATACTGGAGATGTTGCTCTCAATAGCTTAACTGTTGTTGACTCACTCACAGGAAGTGGCACGTACGTTTCCGGTGACACAGACCTCGATGACAAACTCGACCTTGCCGAGACCTGGGTTTACACGGCAGACTATGTCATACCGTCATCCCAGAAAGCAGACGTTGTAAACACGGTGACAGCATGTGGCTACGATGCAGCACAATACAACGAGGAAGAGGCTGCAGTAGATGGCGTCCGTTTCCTTGCTATCAACAACAGTAAGGGCGTGCAAGCCTGCAACCAGGACAGCCACAGTCTAAGCATTCCACAGGTCCTTGGAGAAACAACAAGTACACCGCCGCTCGTAGTAACGGGGCAAGCCTACCCAACTATTGCGGCCGCACTCCTGTTTGTCGGTTCTACACTAGCCTTAGCAGTAACTTTGGCACCCCGTAAAAAAAGTCAAAGATAAGACAGCAGTCCTCCGTTACCACGGGATGGCTCTTTAAGAGCCCTCGTGGTACCTGTCCTAAACAAACTATGCCGTTATAGATCTTGGCGTACCCGTGATATAATGACCCCTGTTCGAGCGGGATTCGTATATCGGTTAATATATCAGTTTTCCAAACTGAGGAGACCAGTTCGACTCTGGTATCCCGCACCAATACTTACTGTGTTGTAACCCCAAAGATTACCGTATTATTATCACCTTGAAAGATTGCCACGGCTTTTTTATCAGCTAAGTTGTAGTTACTGAGTGTAAAGTCGTTTGTATCAAAACCTGTCGACAAAATGACGGACTTACTGCCCACATGAGAGACAGACAGAATGGGCTTGTCGGCGGTGTATAAGAGGCTCAGCTTATTGTTTGGTGCTGTGTAGAGCGTGGTCCCTTCAGCGTAGTATGCCGTGTCCGTTCCTGCAACAAAGCCAACAGAGAACTGGCGGTATTTGTAGGTGTCGTTGGTATTCTTTTCGCCCTTCGAACCAACCGTTGCCAACTTGACCGATTTTCCTGTCGCGAGATCTACAAGCAGCACCTCGTACGGTGCAGCGGCATGGTACCCGGGAGGACCAGCGTCCTTAATATTCGGGTCAACCGTTGACTGTACGTACACCATCTTTGTGAAGTCTTCCGAGACAGCCATACCAGACTCGATTGTCCGTACATCAACACCAGGCAACAAATCTTTTGATTCTTTGGTTTTTTGATCGTATACCTTATAGGCTTTTCGGCCTCCGTCACAGCCATAGCACCCTTCGGCATAGATAGTCTGCTTGTCGTTCCAGCCAATTATGTATATCGCGAATTCTTTTATGGAAACTGTGTCTGTTTTGTTGCCACCATCCATGTCCATAACGGTTACTTTTGCGCCAGAGGTGTAGTTTGCCGCTACTGTACTGACCGCAATTTTTGCGCCCGTACTAGACAGCTTTATGCTTGTTATCATCTCCCCGCCAGTGGTCTCGTACACTTTCTTGTAGCTTTTACCTGCGTCCGTGCTTGCGTAGACTGTTTTGTCGTCACTAAACACAACCTTCGTACCCGTAGTGTCTTTGTTTGCGGGGAAGTATTCTTTTGGCAATTTCTGAACTTCTGTTCTGTT
Source organism: uncultured Candidatus Saccharibacteria bacterium (assembly GCA_964643545.1). Taxonomy (GTDB): domain Bacteria; phylum Patescibacteriota; class Saccharimonadia; order Saccharimonadales; family AWTP1-31; genus DAISWP01. The sequence continues at coordinate 94,739 of CAZXTE010000003.1, read as the reverse complement.
GCCGCCGGCTGCGGGACGCCAAAAGGCCGATAGTGGGTCTGTACTGGTCACCTTGAACGCATAGGCAACCGTATTTGGCTGGTAGCTCTTCTGCACTTGCCCACTCGCACCACCAGATGGCTGCCCAGATATCGTATCGTTAGCACTGGGGTTGGTTTTTGTTTTTTTGCCAAGAACCAACACAAGTACAAGCCCAACGACAATCAATAACACGAGGAATGAAGTGATGAGCAGTATCTTTTTCTTACTACGAGGCTTTTTTTGTTTACTGGCTCCCGCACTTGGTTCGGTAGGCTGCGTTCCATCTTGGGGATCGTTGATATGCTGAGACACGTCTTGCAGATCCTGCTCTTCTTTTGAAGACACTACAGGAAGCGTCTCGCCCGGATTACCTTGCGGGTTGCTCTGCGTAGGGAACTCTGGTGTTTCTTCTTGTGCCATATTGCTTATGTTCTTTTACGGAAGTATGAACCTCGTAGAATATTTTTGCAACTCACAAGGGGTAGTGTACTGTATAATCTTGGTATGCCCCGGTAGCTCAATTGGATAGAGCAAGTGGGTTCTAACCATTAGGTTGGGGGTTCGAGTCCCTCCCGGGGTACCATGCCGGTTTCGTGTCAAGACTTCTTTAAGGAGTCTTTTTCTTTGGTATGATGGGTATGAAGTATGGGCAAGAGCACTAGACACATTGTCGTTAACGAACAATACCAACAGGGCTATGAGTACACCCTTGTTGAAGCACAAGGAGAAAACTTTCGCAGTGACTTTAAGCCACAACTCAGCCCAGAGCAAATGCTCAAGCTGGGCGTCTTCGGAGGAGATTACTTCAATGAGGTTCCATCCGAATTCCCTGCTAACTGGTTTGAAGGTGTGCAACTTTCAAAAAGCGGCGCTGATAAACGGCTGAACTTTTTCGGAGTTAATGCTAGCCAGCCGTTAGCCATATGGAAGAAAAAGGGATGGATTTACGAAGAAGACCCAAAGGGTTGGTTTCTTTGGTATTGTCGCTACTATATGGGTCGGCGCATTCCCGAAGAAGATGACCGCCAGATTAAACGCTGGATTGATATAAAACGACACGCTAGCCAAATTCAGAAGGCCTGCCTGCCTGGAGACTTGTCTTGTCGTCCTAGACAACGCCAGGCATTGTTACACTGGGCTTACGACTCAAGATCACTATAGATATATAGTTATGCGGCTATTTGGACAGCCTGATCCACAGCATGCTGTATTGCACTATGTGCTTCTCCCCTTACCTCAGTCGGGTCTTTTGCGCCTTCTAGCATGGGGCGACCGATGTATAATACTGGATCGTAGGAAGTACCTCCTGGTGGATAGTAAAGACCTCCTGGCAACATCGCCAAACCTTGAGCCTGTTGTACTTCAGAAAAAATAATACCTATACCTCGAAGAATGGGTCGCACCACTTTTGGATCAACTTTATTGCGTTCTCCTTCGCCAAACATAGTGAGATTAAAGCCACGATCAACCTTTGCGACTGCGGTATCAATCATTGCATCTGCCGCACCATGTTGTAGGAGCCTTTCTGTCTCGTCTGCATCTTCGCCAAGGTCCTTTGATCTGAAGGCGGGAAAGCCACCGACACCATCAAGGGCTCTACGACCAAGACCAAGACCATTATTTAGTCCTGCGCTAAACAAATCCGGACGCGCTGCGATTACCGTCCGTGCGATCATTGGAGCAAAGACATGTTCTGTTTGCATTGCAGATGCAATATGAAATGGATCAAGTGCATGCACATGATTGGTCGCAGTTAGTAGCTTCTTGCCGTTTTTAAGATGATCGACAATTTGTTCTTGGGCGCCAGGAGCAAAAGCAACATGCGGTTTTAGTTTTTTTGAAACTAAATAATGCGCAGCACGTGCAACACGTGGGTTCGGATCCCGTTCACGATAATACTTATAGACTTCCACATAATTAGGTAGTTCAACTTTTGGCCTGCTCATACGCTTATTATAACATATTTTGACATGTTGTTATTGTTTTGCAACTGCGGTATAATCACCTCTGTTTGGCGAGCTTAGCTCAGTTGGTTAGAGCGTCGGGTTGTGGTTCCGAAGGTCGTGGGTTCGATCCCCATAGCTCGCCCCATATTCCGCAACCAAAAGAGGCACATTCCTGTGTCTCTTTTCTATTTTCTCAGCATTTTTTCATATTGGCAGCATAGTCTAATGCTTGTTATCGCATAGGATAGCGACAAACAATAACAAAGGAGGTTCACATTAAAGCATTAAAGCGAACACTGCTCATTGGTGGTGCAATAACGTCAATTGGCGCGGCAAGTGTGCTGAGCATGGGTTTTGCTTCAGCGGCAACGACTAGCAACCCACCAGATACACTGGTCGATAAGCTTGTCTCGAAGTTCAACTTGAACAAGAGCGATGTTCAGAAAGTGATCGATGAGAATCGACAAGAACACGCGGCAGCTCGAGAACAGAAGATAAAGGAGCGATTGGATCAGGCTGTCAAAGACAAGAAGATTACACAAGAACAAGAGGACAAGTTAATCGCGAAACTTAAGGAGCTACAAGCCGATCGGAAGGAGCTAAAACAAGCAACGCAGGCAGAACGAGATGCCCACAAGGCAAAGATGGATGAGTTTCAAAAATGGTTGAGTGACAATAAAATCCCAGAAGAGATTGCTCGACCCACGGGAGGCCCTGGGCACCACGGCAAGATGCGTGGCGAAGGCGGCCCGCACACAGACTAAACGGAGGTGTGAGTTGGCCAGAAAAGTCGCCTGAATGTAGGCGACTTTTCTTTTTACTTATGCTTGCTAATATACGTAACTGCAGGCAGAATTACTGCATAAATGGAGGTAGAAAGATGTCGGGTATTGCAGCTGTAGTTGGTGGAGGTGGGCGTGAATTTGTAGTTGGAGAGGCCCTTGCAGCTTCACAGAGTGTTTCAGAAATTGCGTTTCTGCCCGGTAATGCAGGGACTGATGGTGTAGCTATACCGGGTGGCTTCAATATTAATGAAAAGAATCTAGTTGGCGCAATTACTGCGCTCGACCCAGATCTTGTCTTTGTGGGGCCCGAAGCACCGCTCATAGCCGGGCTCGCGGATGAGCTCGATGCTGCCGGTTTTCGCAAGCGGGTACTCGGCATTCGGCAAGAGACAGCCTTCCTGGAAGGCAGCAAAGTTGAAGCCGACAAGTTTATGGAAGAATTCGGTATTTTGCGACCACCTTCAAGGGTGGTAACTACTTGGGACGAGGCGATTGCAGCCACAGCAAATCGCGATCCAAAAAGCTACGTTCTAAAAGCAGACAAGCCCGCCCAAGGTAAGGGTGTTGTGCTGCCGCATGATCAACAAGAGGCAGAAGAAATTATGCATGGCATGCTTTCTGGTAAGCTATTTGGTGGAGCTGGGCAAGAACGCTTTCAGGTGCAAGATCGATGGCATGGCCCAGAAGTATCAGTTTTTGCAGTAAGCGACGGCAAAAACTATTATGTTATTCCCTTCTTTTCACAAGACCACAAGCGACTACTTGATGGGGACGAAGGACCGAACACTGGTGGCATGGGTGCCTATGCTCCATATATGAATCTTACCCCGAGACAATACAAAAAAATATACGAGTCGATCGATAGAACATACAATGGGCTGAACAAACGAGGCCTCAACGCAAAAGGCCTTCTGTACTTCAGCTACATGCTGGCCGAAGAAGCTGGTGAAGTACCAGGATTTGAGGCAGATGACCCGGCCTTAATTGAGTACAACATCCGCTTTGGTGATCCGGAAGCCCAGCCGGTCATCCCTTTGCTTGGCCGGGCAAGCGTTGATGCATACGATCTATTTCGTTCTGCCGCAGACGGCAGTCTTCGGCCAGAGGACTATGCGATTCCTGACTCAAAAGTACTTAGCAGTGCTGCTTTATCCGTTTGCTTGGCTGCCACGGGGTACCCAGACAACCCAAGAAAAGGGGACGAGATATTTGGCCTAGACAACGATTATACAGATGCCGTTGTCCACTACGCAGGTGTTGGTAAAAACGGGGATAGATACGTAACTGCGGGCGGACGCGTGCTGTATTTGACAGGATTTGGACAAGACACTGATACTGCAGCAGCTAATGCATACGCAGCAATTGGCCAAGCAAACGGTGGGGTTCACTTTGATGGTATGCAATACAGAAAAGACATTGGTCATCAGTCTCGAAAAGTGGTCTAACCTGCTACAGTGAAACTATGGATAGAGAAACGAAAGTTGGGGTTGGAGTACTCATCTTCAAAGAAGGCAAAGTTCTCCTTGGTAAACGGAAAGGTAGCCACGGTGCTGATGAATATGGTGGCCCCGGTGGTCACTTAGAATATGGCGAGACCCTAGAGCAGACCGCCATACGCGAGACAAAAGAAGAGTGCGGCATTACTATCAAAAATCTGCGGATGCTATGTGTGTCTGACCTTTTAAAGTACTCCCCGAAACACTATGTGGACATCGGCTTCTACGCAGAATGGGACAATGGCGAACCCGAAGTACTTGAGCCAGAGAAGCTCGAGAGTTGGGAGTGGTACAATCTGGACGCGCTGCCAAAGAATCTGTTTGGGTGTTTTACGGCCTATGTAGAATCACACAAAACTGGCAAGAAATATTTCACCTTCCCTTCTAAGAAATAAACCTGGATCATCTCTGTTATAATAGATAGTAATGAGGAGCGTCTTGAGAAAATTTGTAACATTCTTTAAAGAGTATCGCCAATTTGGATTCGTGCTGTTTACGATTATAGACGCCCTTGTCCTGTATGCGCTCGGCTATAAATCAGCTGCCCATATTGTTCTAATCTTTAGCGCACTTGTTAACGTCATCCCGCTGGTCTGGGGGATGATCCAGAACTTGCGCATGGGGATTTACGGTGTAGACATCCTGGCAGCAACTGCAATTGTGAGCGCCGTCCTTTTCCGCGAGTACTGGGCGGGCATTGTCATTGTATTCATGCTGACGGGTGGCGAGGCACTCGAGGACTACGCTGAAACTCGAGCGAAAGCAGAACTGAGCGACCTACTAAATCGCGCACCCACAAAAGCCCATGTATTTCGTGGCCGAAAAGAAATAGATGTGCCGGTGGCCGAAGTGCGTGCTGGCGACAAAATACTCATAAAGCCAGGTGAGGTTGTACCGGTTGATGCCATTATACTTACTGGTACCGCTAACTTTGATGAGTCTAGCCTTACCGGCGAAAGTTTACCTGTAGTCAAAACGGTCAACCAAGACGTTTTGAGCGGTAGTATAAACCTTGACGGGTCGATTACTGCAAAGGCATTACATTCAGCTGCTGACAGCCAATATGAACAGATCATTAAACTTGTTAAGTCTGCCGAGGCCAGTAAAGCCCCCTTCGTGCGCATGGCCGATCGGTATAGCATTCCCTTTACGTTGTTAGCCTTTAGTATTGCGCTTGGGGCGTGGGCGCTTAGTGGTGATTCCATGCGTTTTCTTGAGGTTCTAGTTGTGGCAACACCCTGCCCACTAATACTTGGGGCGCCAATTGCTCTCATTTCTGGAATGAGTCGTGCAGCCAAGCACGGAATTATTATAAAAACCGGATCTGCACTAGAGCAGCTTGCCGCTGCAAAGACGATTGGATTCGACAAGACCGGCACGCTGACCATGGGGAAACCAATTGTTAAGCAAGTCTCAACCTTTGGCACATTTTCAAGTACCGAGGTTGTGTCTGCAGCTGCGAGCCTGGAACAAAGTTCTAACCATGTCCTCGCACAAACAGTTGTAGACTATGCAGAAGAAAAACGCATCAAGGCTCCTCGCGCAAAGCATGTTATTGAAATATCCGGCAAGGGGCTTAAGGCGCACATTGGTGGGAAAGAGATTTTTGTGGGGCGACTTACTTTAATGCAACAGGAATCCGTTGAAATACCAAAGAGCTTTAAACCCACATCTTTTGCCCAAACCGCTGCATTTGTGGCGATCGATGGCGTGCTTGCTGGCGCGATAACCTTTGAAGACGAACTACGATCAAACAGCAAAGCTACTTTGCAGAGGCTGAAAAAACTGGGCATCAAACATATGCTCATGGTTACTGGCGACAATAAAGTGACTGCTGCAAAAATTGCAAAACAGCTTGGCATAGACCAAGTAACCGCAGAGGCATTACCGGCCGATAAGTTAAAGGCGGTTGAGTCCTTGGTTCATCGCCCTGTTGCATTTGTGGGCGACGGTGTTAACGATGCACCCGTACTTGCCGCCGCAGATGTTGGCATAGCACTCGGCGCACGCGGTTCAACCGCCGCCAGCGAGTCAGCAGACATCGTTATTATGGTGGATAATATCGAACGTGTTGCAGACGGCGTCGCTATCGCTCGCCGAACCTTCTTTATTGCAAAACAAAGCATCTTAACGGGTATATTCCTGAGCGTGATCCTTATGTTTGTATTTTCAACAGGACGCTTTAAGCCAGTCTACGGTGCAGCAGTTCAGGAAGTTGTTGACGTAGTAGTCATTCTTAACGCACTACGCGCCCACGGTTCGTGGCGCAAAAAGAAGTCTTTCGTTAGCGCAGTAGCAGCATAACGGCAAGTGGGATCAAGAAATTATCGACTCCGTACACGCCAACGTTCTCTGCAATTGTTGCAACCAATGGTACCAGGAAGAAGCTTTCAGCAATACCCATGCCAACGGGCAGCGTCGGCAGTGCTACCAGCATAATCAGGACAGATACCGCAAAGAATGCAGCACTGCCAGCTACGGACTTTTTCTGGCCAAACACGTTATAACTTGTACGTCTGCCATACTTAATCCCCACCAGAGCGGCAGCTGAATCAGCCAAAGCAAGATGCAATATAGAGACAACAAAAAGCCAGTGAATGGGCTCTAAAAAGGCAATAAAGATAATCCCCGCTGGAAAGAATAGCTCACCCCAACTTTGGCGTTCAACCATATAATACTGGTCACCAAACCAACGGTACCGACGCGCCAAAATCACGAGGACCAAGGTGGCCATCTCAAGCAGGATAATTGCTGAGTAATTAATATGGAACGACAGAGCTACTATTATGAGTCCGTGTGCAACGTGAATCATTTTTCGAGACAGTTCAGCATTTATGCGCTTTTTTCTGTACAGATATTCTACAAAACCTATATAGGCACAGCCAAAAATAAAACCAATGATCGTTGCTAGCATGTTGCAATTAGTATAGTGCAGCATCGCCAACTGCACCACCCAGTCAAGGAGTACTCTTTTTAAAATCTACACAAATGGAACGCGCTCTCGGGCAAAGTAGTCGAGCATCTTTGCCCACCGACCATGGCGACTCTCTACTGCGTGCATTGTTGCATACGGATGCTGTGGGAAGATCACAAAATCAGTCGGCCTCTGGATTATCGTTGCTCCACCAAACATACGTATAGCACTTGCCCTTCTACAATCTCGTTCATAGCGGGCTCTATCAAAATATCCATCTGGGGCTCTGAACGATTTCTTGGGGCGCTTCGCCCTATACATAGCAGAGGCGGCCTCCTGCCCTCCCGCTACGCTCATAGATAGTCCTGCAGCGATGCCATCGTATGAGCCATGTTTTAAACTTAGTTCGTCTAAATGCGGAATCGAGGAGTCATCTTTGGATTTATAGTAAGATGGTCGCAACTTTGGGTCAATTGAATAGTCGGAATACCCCTCAGCCCGCCAGTAGTCGTCTACAAGGGCATCTACCTCGTCAACTTCCGGCACTATATCGCGTAGTCGTTCGCTTCCAGCATCATTACCAGGAAGCATATGTATTTCATCAAGCTCAACAACAGTTACGCAGTTTCGCACAACAACAAGATCAAGACGTCTATTGGTTAGCACTTGCTCACATGCGCCAACCAATTCTGACCTACCAGATACATCTAAAATGTTTCTATTCATAGTATATAAAAATGGAGGCACCTGTGCCCCCAAATAAATGGTCGGGGTGAGAGGACTCGAACCTCCGACCTCCTGGTCCCAAACCAGGCGCGCTAGCCAACTGCGCCACACCCCGACATCAACCAGGCTATTATACCCTTTTAACTTCGGTACGCAAAGATATAATCCGGAAAGGGCGGCAAAGTATAGTTAATGGCGCGAAGCTTCGATCGCTTCTAGAATATACGCTGCATTCCTAAGCGGGAGCTTCTTGATCTCTTCTAACGTAAACCAACCAACATCCAGAAGCCCTTCCTCTTTTTGAAGTTCGCCACCAATAATTTTTGTCAAGAATGCATGCTTCACTGGTGCTGTTGCGGCTTCATGCAGCACTAACACATGTTTTATCAGCGAAACGTTTAGGCCACACTCTTCTTTGCACTCGCGCACGGCAGCCTGTTCTATAGTCTCTCCCTCATCAACCTTGCCCGCAGGCAGATTCCACGTTCCGTAGGCCTTTGGTATTGACTCTTGCACCAAGACATACTTGCCGTCTTTTTCGATGACAACCCCGGCAATGACTTCAACTTTTATTGTCTCCGTTCCCTCGCTACCACTACTCATGCGTCTAACTCGACTACTTCCCCGTCCACCGGACGTATGAACCGTATGCCGACTGACGAAAAAACATCGGAAAAACGATCATAGCAGATATTGCGCCACTGTTCATTCCACATCCAATCGTGAATTGGCAAAACAAACTTTGGTTTTAAGGAAGCTGCTAATTCCATGGCTCTTACAGTCGTTCCCCAGGGAGCCTGCACCGGAAGCAACAATAGGTCTCTGGTCTGCTGAATATCGTGAGTGTCGCCCGGGTTTGTTAGCTTATTGCCCCAATTGACAAGTAAGTTTTGTACTTGCACCCCAAATGGCTCTACCGGTGCATGATTGCCCGGGACAATTTGTACGTCGCCAATAGATTTATCCGTTACCAGCTTTACCCCCAACGCCCGCAGGTCTGCATGCGCATCGGCTGGTGCAAACCACTGTGCGTCTGGCTGAGATATAACGAGTGCCTGGACAAATTCTGGCCCCAGATGATCTGGGTGTTTGTGCGTTACAACCACCGAATTGAGTTTTGGTAACGCTGCCACGTCAACCAAGCCGGACTGCCAACTAAATACACCGGGGTCAAACAAAACTACGTTACCTCCATCCTCTACCAAGACACAAGAATGAACAAGTTTAGTAATTTTCATCGACTAATCTATCCGATAGAAATGACTGTCGGCAAGTTTCTGAAGGGGCAGCCAGACTTGCTTTGCTTTTTTGTGGGTTAGGGTGCTCAGCTTCACCAAGATAACAAGCAGCATTGTCAGACCAGTACACAAAAGGGCAGTCACAAAACGCAAGATCAGACCGCTGCCGGTATCGAGTATTAAGATAAATGTCAGGGTGATGCTAAACAGCATTAACATAATCATCCACTCGTTACTAAAGACCTTATTTGCAATCTGCATACTAAACATGGTGCGATTCTTTTGGTTGGCGACTAACTTATCTAACATGCTGTCTACTGCTTTTTTCTCTGGCCCTTTGTAGTCAAGACAAAAGGTAATGAGCGATTCGTAGTCTTTCTCTGCTGCTGCGTGACGATAGTTGATATTATTGCGTATATAGATTCTGAACATCTCTTGTAGTTTGTTTCGTAGTTCTTCGGGTAAGTTCTTCGTTGCTAAGACCATAGCAAAAAGCGCGTTGGCTTCCTCGCGAACAATCTTATGCAGGTCTTCAATTCTTCCTTTTTGAGCACTGAGAATGGGTGAGATATAGAAACCGTAAAGGAACGAGTTAACCGAAAATAGCGTGAGTGCACCACCTTCGAATTGTTGGCGAGGCAACAGGACTGCCAGGAATGCATAGAATACAAAGAATATGACAAAGTACCAGCTGAGGCGGATTTTCTTGAGGAGCAATTCTTGCATTACACGTATTGTAGCAATCCTCGGTCTTTTATTCGAGTGGCTTATTTCTGGTCAGCCGGCTACCAATGCCTGCAATAATTCCAAGAAGTGCCAGAATCACGCCGACAAATACTTTTGCAAATAGGATGACGAAGACACCAGCTATAACCAGCAGTAATGCCGACCGAAAAAGCTGCTGCTGAAAGCTTTGAACTTTTGGAGGTTGGACCTGACTCATGGCTACAGTATAGAACTATTTTGCAAATTCAATAGCCCGAGTTTCGCGGATCACGTTGACCTTAATAGTCCCGGGATATTGCATGCTCGACTCGATTTTTGTAGCTATGTCTCGTGCCAGTTTAATCGCGCTAAGATCGTCTATCTGGTTTGGCTTAACGAACACTCTGACTTCACGACCAGCACTAATTGCGTAGGACTTATCAATACCGGGGAAGCTATTAGCAACGTTCTCTAGATCTTTCATGCGTTCTGCAAAGTTCTCGGCACTTATGTTTCGTGCACCTGGGCGCGAAGCACTAATAGCATCGACAACGCGAACAATAAGTGCTTCGACGGTTGTTGCCTCAACATCATCGTGGTGTTGTTCTGCTGCAACAGCAACCTCTTCTGGAGCTCCATATTTGCGAAGCATCTCTCCACTAATGTGGTGGTGCTTGCCTTCCATCTTGTGTGTTAGCGCTTTGCCAAGATCGTGCACCAACGCTGCGTACTTGGTTATGCGAACATCTGCGCCTAATTCCTCTGCCATAATACCTGCCATATGCGCCATCTCGGTAGAGTGTTTTAGTACATTCTGGCCATAACTGGTTCGGTATTTTAGCTCACCAAGTAGCTGTAAGACTTCTTTTGGAATACCAATGACACCGACTTCTCTAGCCGCATCTTCGGCCGCATGCATGACATCTTTTTGCACATTCTTTTGGGCTTTCTCGACAACTTCTTCGATGCGTCCTGGATGGATGCGGCCATCTTTCATAAGCATCTCAAGTGTCTGCCTGGCAACCTCGCGGCGTACTGGGTCGAATGAGCTAAAGATAATCATTCCTGGAGTGTCGTCTACCATAATGTCGACGCCCGTTGCTCGTTGCAGGGCCTGAATGTTACGGCCTTCTTTTCCGATGATTCTTCCCTTCATCTCTTCGTCGCTCAATTTCATTGCAGTCACTGTGCGTTCCGCAGTCACTTCACTGGCCATTCGCTCCATAGCGCTCACGATAACAACGGCCGCTTTTTCTTCGGCATTTTCTTTTGCTTCATTTTGTAGCTTAGTTATGAGACCTGTTAAATCATTACGGATGTCGCGTTCGGTCATCGCCATAAGCTTCTCTGCTGCATCTTGCTTGGTAAGTTTAGCTATCTTCTCAAGTTTGTCTTGCTGCTTGGTTCGGATAGTTCGGATTTCATCTTTGAGCGCTTCTACCTCATCCTCGCCTTTGCGAAGTGACTCACCACGTTTGTCTAGCTGATCTAGTTTTTTATCGAGTGCTTCTTCCCTATCCAACAAGCGCTGTTCGATGTCTTTTAATTCTTTGCGCCTTGTCTGTTCCTCTTTGCGTGCATTTTCTGCAACTTTCAGCGCTTCTTCACGGGCATCGGCAACCTGCTTTTCTGCTTCTCTCTTTGCTTTTTTTAGTTCTTTCTCGACGGCATCTTGTGCTGTTCCAAGTTTACGCTTGGTTACTGCGGTGCTGGCACCAAAACCAGCGCCAACACCAATCAAAGCCAAAATAATAGTTATTGGTTCCATACTTGTCTCCTCTTCTCAGATCACGTGTGGCAATCACTATCACTTCATTAGCCAAACAATCTCTGAATAATCAAATAAAAATGTTTCGGACTTTGCTCCCAAAACTGCGAAAATCCAATCTAATAATACCTTTGGGGAGGCAAAATAACAAATTTACTTACGCTGCTGTGTAATGTGAACCGGAGCTCCGTACTCGGGGATAATTGGTTTCTGGCCCACTTTCCCCAGCTCGATCTGCTGAGCGCCCTCCACTATCCAGTTGTCACCCGTCGTACCTACAACGGGGATACCCAGACTAAGCGATAATGCATTGGCAACACTGCAGCCTATGCGTAAGCCAGTAAAGCTGCCTGGCCCCTCGTAACAAACAATCCCATCTATATCTCTCCAGTCTTTATTATTGTGTTGGAGAAGATCATTTATTCTGTTGTGTAGCGTTTCGGATAATTGGCGGTGAGCCTGCCAAGAAACATGTTCCAAAACTGTTTGACCGTCTAAGAGAGCAAGTTCTGCTTCTGGTTTTTCTGTCCTGAGGGTAAGGATCGTCATTACACCAGACCTCCGAGTGAGTATGCGAGCCCATTGGGGGCATGCAGTGAAATATCTCTGCTATGCTCGTCTTTTGTTTTTATATGGACACTAATTCTCTCTGCAGGTAAAACGTCATCAACGACGCCAGCCCATTCTACCGCAATAACGACCGCATCATCGCCTAACACATCAGCCAATTCGTGTTTCATGAGGCCTGGTTCGGTGAGCCGATAGAAGTCGTAATGCAACAGGGTAAGTGCCTCTCCTTTATACTCATTACTTATCTTGAATGTCGGGCTCGTAACGCGATCTTTGCAACCTAAACCTTTGGCCAAGCCACGTACAAACGTCGTTTTGCCACCACCCAGATCGCTTATAAGCTCAATAACTTCACCGCCCCTAAGCCTTTGCCCGAGCAGTTCTGCCATTTTTTCTGTCTCTGATGAGTCGATGGTAGTAATTCTTAATGTCTTGTCGGTATTCATACGCTCCGTATAGTACCGCGAGACCGCCTATAACCGCAAGAATCAGAGAGCGAGTTGCCGGTTTTGGTTCGGCTGCTATAGAGCCGCCTATTTTTTGCTGTCCGTCTGCTGCTGTACTGGCAGCTTTTACTTTTTTTGCGTTCGAACTTGCTGCTGTTTTTGGCTTTTTCGCTGTTGCCGTTTTCTTGGAGGTTGCGCTGGCAGATGCAGTCGTATCATTAGCTTTATCTGGGGTCACAATTGTATTTTGCATGTTAGGAGACGGCTCGGTTGTCCACTGCCAGCTCGAACCATCCCAAGCCCAGGCTTGGCCATCTGGGGCGTCAGTATAATCGGCAGTCTCACTCACGATTACACCGGAGGCATCCACTAATCTTGCCTTGCCGGCCGAATTGGCCAACACGACCCCGGTGTCTGATATGTAAAATGCGCTGTACGCATTGGGTTCAATTGCTTGGGTGGTAAAAGTGTAGGTATGGCTGTATGTTGTTCCGGTTTGTAGCTTATAACCTCTTAGCTCTACTCTCATTGAGTTTGGGTTATAGAGTTCGACGTACTCATCCGCCGCATCGGTCTGAGGCGCTGCAGGGTTTGGCAGCAACTCGGTTATCTGCAATGTAATTCCCGGGCCCGAATCTTCTATTGGAAGTGGGTCTTCGGTATCATCCGAAGCGACAAATCCCTGCGGAGTTGGCGTTGCTTCTTGAAAGTCTGCCGCATTGCTCTGCGTATTTTGCAGCTGACCGTCAAGCGTCTTGCGCTCCAAACTAACGCCTACTTTGGGTGCAACTGCCGCTGCACCAAGAGGATACGTCGCCGAACCCCACCCAACCAAATCATTAACCACCGGTTCAGTTGGTTTTTCGATGTTTGGGACAATGATTCTTAGATGGCCACCGGCTGCCGACAAACCTGCGCTAAACGAATCGTTGGCGATACCCACAAGATATCCGCTACTTGCAAGAAGGTACCGCTGCCCAGCAGGCAAGACACCCCGCAACGGCATAACGCGCGTTGGCGTATCAAAGTTCTTTGGGCTTGCAGAAAAATACTCCACGCGCCACTCAGAAATATCAATATTCTTCTGGCTGATGTTGGCCAGCTCTATAAATTCTTGGCTGGCAGACGCATCTGATCCTGTTTGGATCTCAGAGATCAGAACATCGGAAGACACAGCTGGTACAGCGCCCAACTTTGCATTTGGCAGCACTGTGCTGATTAATAATAGGCTCGCAACGCCGACAGTTCCATAGAATCTCGTCATACTGTTACCCTCGTATGTAAGAAAAATATACTACTAAATTTTTATATTGCAAAACATTTTTATTGTAAACACAAGCTTTTTGGTTCTCTGCTTCTCTGGTTGCTATACTGTAGCTATGCAAGTACTAAGCCAGAGTCTCCTTAATAAGCCCGTCATGAGTCTCCGAACTGGTGGGCGTATAGGCACCGTCACGCAGCCAATCATTAACCCAAACAACCTTAAGATAGAGGGCTTCTATTGCCAAGACTCCGTCGACAAGAAGCTGCAACTGATATTACTTTCTCAGGATATTCGCGATATTCTTCCCGTAGGTATCGTAGTGAATGATCACGATGTACTAGCTCATCCAGAGGATTTGATTCGTTTACGCGAAACTTTGCGTGTTAATTTTGAACTACTCGGCAAAACTGTCGTAACCACCAGCAAACAACGGCTCGGAAAAGTGAGTGACTTTTCTACCGAGTTAGGTGATCTATATATCCAAAAGATCTACGTGTCACAATCAATTATCAAGAGCGTCACCGGTGGGAATTTAGGCGTTGATCGTAATCAGATTGTCGAAATCACAAACCGGAAAATTGTTATTCAGGATCCACTTCAGCCAGTTCCTGCTGGGATGCCCGCACCCGCGGTTGCTAGCTAATCGTGTCCTGGACCGCCGCCTTTACATCTTCATAGCGGAACCCTTGTCGAACAAGATACTGCATGAGCTTGACGTTATCCTTGTACCGCGACTGTTGGCGCTTGCGTAACACCAATGCCGCAAGAACGTGCGCGTCTTCTTCCGTGTCTGCCGCTACAACAGTGTCAATGATGCTATCGGCCACTCGTTTCTGCCGCAACTCCTGAATCAACCGTTGTTTACTGATGTGTTTCAGCAGTCGCCTGTTGTCTAGCCATGCCTTAGCGAATGCAGTATCGTCAACATAGCCCTTTGCGATGAGCTTCTTCATCACCTTTTCTATCAATTCTATTTCGTATCCTTTCCTACGTAGATACGTCTCCATTTCCCAGTGGCTTCGCTGCCGTCGCGCAATCAGCCCTAAGCATGCTTGATACGCCTTGTCTAAAGTCGCCCCGTCTTTGAGGCTCTCTAGTTCGTTCGCATCTATCTCTTGACCAAGGTAAACCTTGCTCTGCAGCAGCGCTGATTCGCTCAGGCCAAACACAAATTTTCCTTCCACAAAGATGGAGTACCTGTCCGGCCGCTTAACCTGTTGTTTTATTGCAGTAATTTTCATATGGTCTAGCGTAGCGCTGTCAGCACAAAAATTGCAACAAAACTGTACGGAATTTCGATGATCCAGCCCCACGGTCGCTCACCCCATTGGATCCAACTATGGAAACGCGTGAACGGATCGGCTGGTTTCTTGAATGATTTTCCAAAGAAATGATTTGCAGCAAAAGAAGGAAACCAGATAAGATCTGGCAAAATTGCCATCAGCATTGCCGCTATAACTAGCCAGTTTTGCGTAATAAGCAACATGGCAATAAAAAAACTGGGCACAAGAATAATATCCGACCATAACATCCGCTCGGCAGATTTGGAGACCTCTCTTTGATTCTCACCCACGCCAAAGTGCGGTACAGAATCCAACACAAGGTGCGAAACAAACGCCAGAGGCAAAACAAGCGCTGGCTGTTTTATGGTCAACGCTAAAATAGCTCCCGTTGCGGCGTGATTAAAACCCGTCAAACCAGGTCTCGCTCTTCTAAAATTTGCAGTAGTTTCGGGAATTCAGTATAGGCGGGGTCTAGACTGGTACTAAAATGTTTACCTCTAGGCACTACAACCAACTCAGCATCTGTTAACTCCGCTAGGTGTTTTGCGCCCTCGAGCGGACACCACGGATCATCATCTCCATGAACAAAAAGCAATCTTGTCGCGTGCAGCTTGGCTTCTTGAAAATTAAGTGGTGTGTTAAACATCTTGGCATGTTGCGCTTCCATACCAGTTACTGGCTTTTCAAAAGACCCGACCAGCACACCGCAGTTGATCTTTACCCTTGGGCCCAGAGCTTGCAGCAAATATAAAACTTCAACCGCGCCAGAGGAATGCCCAATAACGAGATTGTCTGAAAAATCCCAGTCTGTTTGATCGAGTAAGTAAGCAGTCATCTCCTCCGTACTTGGCAGTTTCGGGCTGGGTAAATTCGGCACAAAAACTTCGTACCCACGTTTCTCTAACTCAGCCTTAAGCCATGGGTACCAGTGGCCCTGAGAATTTTGTTCCATAGCGTGCAAGATTACTGCTCGTTTCATACAGGACAGTATAGCGTATTTGTATCAATGCACTTCGTAAGAACCCAGACCAAGTGAGACGCGTAGCAACATCTGTCCATGCCCCAATACCTCACGCTCAAAGCGTTCAGCTGCCGCATGGCTACGGTGAGAAAGAGCCTCTATAATGTCAAACGTTTCGACACGCACAACATCAAGCTCCGCAAGCGGTGCGCCAACTGCATATTCATATAACTCAGCCCCACGTTCATGCCTCGCATCGCCAAAGACCGGCAGCGGAACGCCTATTAGATGTGCGAGCATTGCGTCAGGCACCAACCCATGCGGTTGTCGCCCGATGAGTAAATGTGCGTTTGGTTGTTGATTAGGATGAAGGATTCCGCTCATAGCATTAGATCTATGGACGTACTATACGACTTTGCTACAAGAATGCAAGTAGTTCTTATGCTTCTTTTGCGGCGGCTTCTGTAACTTTTTTTGCAATCTCTTCGAGCACTTTTGGATTTGCAACCAGGTACACCTTGGCGGCCTCTCGCCCTTGGGAAATCTTCTCGCCTTTATACGCAAACCACGCGCCGGACTTTTCGACAATCTCGTGTGTTACCGCAAGGTCCAACACATCACCTGCCTTGGATATTCCTTCGTTATACATAATGTCGAACTCTGCCTGCCGAAACGGCGGAGCAATTTTGTTCTTAACAACTTTTACACGAGTTCGGTTGCCAATAATACTTTCGCCTTGCTTGATCTGCGCAATACGACGGATGTCCATGCGAACTGATGCATAGAACTTGAGTGCGTTACCACCTGTGGTGGTTTCTGGGTTACCAAACATCACCCCAATCTTCATACGAATCTGGTTGATAAATACAACCGTAGCGTTTGAACGTGAAATAACGCCCGTTAGCTTACGAAGTGCTTGGCTCATAAGCCGAGCCTGCAGGCCCATATGACTATCGCCCATATCTCCCTCGATCTCGGCACGTGGCACCAGGGCTGCAACCGAGTCAACCACAATCAGGTCAACCGCATTGCTGCGCACCAAGGTCTCGGCAATTTCGAGTGCCTGTTCGCCGTTGTCGGGCTGGCTAAGCAAGAGGTTTTCTACGTCTACGCCGATTCGTTTTGCATACGCTGGATCAAGCGCATGCTCTGCGTCAATGAACGCTGCCGTACCGCCTTGTTTTTGTATTTCGGCAATAGCATGAAGGGTTAGAGTCGTTTTCCCTGACGATTCCGGGCCATAAATTTCTATGATTCTTCCTTTGGGTATACCACCGCCAAGCGCAAGATCGAGCGATAAACTGCCTGTCGGAATACATTCTACTTTAGTCGCATACGAGTCACCCATCTTCATAATGGAGCCCTTGCCAAACTGTTTCTCAATACTGTCTAGCGCCAAACCGAGCGCCTTACTCTTGCCGTCAGACTCGGCGTTGTTGCTTTTAGCATTGTCCGTTTTCTTGTCAGCCATCCTCTACCCCTTTGCTACCCTTAGCTTAGTTCTCTCTGTGTTCAGATAGTATAGCAAGTCCGGCAACAAGTTAACTGCTTATGTACAAAATGTTAGCGAATTATCTTATATGTATTAGTTTTTGTTGTTCGCCATTTATGGATTAGCAATGCGGTGGATATAGAAAAGACAACTAGCATCTGCCACGAGTACACAATCTGGCCGGTGGTGCCAAGAGCACCATTGTTAGCGGTGGGTTGAGTGGTTTGTGTGGGCGCGACAGGGACAGGGTAGGCTGCAGAGGCGAAGTTGTTTATGGTGCCACTCGAAGCTATTAACATCTCCAGAACATCATCCCCAGTCGTGAATATCGCACCAATCGCAGCGCTGTCTGGATCTGTAGCAGGATTTCCTCCAACGACATAGTTTGTGAAGACCAAAGATGAGTCATTAGCTATTGTAAAAGAAATAGTGGATGATATGGAGCTGCCAGGAGCAAGCTCAGTAAGAGCGCCTGTATACCAACAGGACGTTAGAGAATAGTCGGCATATGTAGTAAGGCCTATATATAGGCCGCCTGAGTTAGGGCCGGCCCAAAGACATGCAAGGTCAGGATTACCAACGTCAATGAAGAAGCTATCCGGTGCTGGACCTGCAGCCAGCTGGTTAGCAGCAGTTAGGTCTGGCGGCGCGTAATCCACAATAAGTGGTGGACCAGCGCCTACGTTTGTGAATTCTGTAAGGTCTAGGTTATCTGGCCCATTATTAGTTATGGCGACATCATAGTTAACTGTTGCACCCTGCGCTACATCTTGAGGGTTTAGAAGGGTCTTTGTGGCGGATACGTCCGCAACAGGAGTATATTGGCCACCGAACTCACTGGTTGCACCAAAGCCATCTGCCGAATTATCTCGTTGCGTTGCTGTCATTGCCAAATTCGTTACCCCAGTGACACCGGTTAATACGTGGGTACGGAACTCTGCACCACCGCCGGCATGGCTGATGTTTTGGAACCCGAGGTATGTCTCGCCCTCGCCTTTACCAGAAGGGTCTGCGGCAGTGTTAGAGAAGAATTCTATGCGATAATTACCCGCAGGCACATCCAGGCGGTACTCAACTGTGGTATTGCCGGCAGACTCAGTAACAGAAGAGTATTCTGGGTAGTTAAGAAGGCCATTTGAACCAGAATCGGAGTCTAGGGGATCATTTAGTGTTAAGCCATCGAGGTTAACGTCTATCCCCAATGAGTCATTATTAAATATTGAGTTCCCGATTATAGAAATGTTGTCCGTATCTGGCTGGCCAAACATGGCAGACGTTGTATACACCCCAGGGAATCCATTAGGTGCATTTGCAATTATATTACCTGCCCCGGGCTGATCACCACCAATTAGTATATTGTTGCTGCCATATGCTACCGATATACCTTTTGACGCATTCGGAACGGGCACTGTACCGGTATAATCAGTCCCTATGTAGTTGCCCTGAATAACCATGTTCGTTGTGTAGTCAGGCTGGATCCCACCATCTCCATTGCCAGAAAATATATTCGCCGCCCCTGTTTCGGATCCACCGAGCACAAGACCATTAACATAATCGACCGTTATACCCCCTGCATCGTTGCCCATAGCAGTTACGCCATCTGAAGCAACACCAACATAATTGCCTTTAATAACCCAGTTATTTGCACCGCCTGCAATCGAAATACCTTGCGGGTACTTAGCTGGGTCAGCACAACTGCACGAATTACCCGACAGTATATTACGGTCAGCCGGTTGACTACCACCAAGCAGTCCATTAGTTGGCCCGCCACTATCAACAGCTAAACTGAATGTATTAATAGCCGTTCTTTTATTTGGTCGCGCGATCATTCCAGTTGGGTCTGTTCCAACATAATTTCCCCGAATTATTACTCCATCTACTCCAGGGTTAATCCCTATACCAGACCCTGGGAAGCGATTTATGACAAGACCCTTTATTACACTATTATCCGAACCTGTGTTTAGCAAAAGCCCTGCCGAAGCATCGTTATCTGGCGTATTCTGCCCATTAAGTTCAATTAGCAACGTTCCATTAAATGGATTAGGTGCAACAGCAGAGTTTGGCTCACTTACTGTAGGGTCTTGGGTATAGCCGTCTATAGTGATTTCAGAGGTAATGTCTGGCAAGACTGAGTTATCAAGTACGATCGTCTTCACGCCCCCATCGAGTGGGGCTATATTAAACTCGATTGTATCGGCACCCGCTGTAGCATTTGCCTGCTCTATAGCAGCCCGTAACGTACAGACGCCACCCCCAACATCACAAAGGTTGTCTCCTAAATCAGTGTCGGACTGATCACCCGTAGATGTTACCGTAAATGTAGTGGCAGCTTGTGCGTGTCTAGGCAATACAATATACACCGCTGAAGCCAGCAGCAGAACAACAGACAGAAGTGTGTAGATGTGTTTTTGTACCCTCATAGACAACATAAGCGTTATGTCTATTGTATTTTAACAGATACGTTCGAGTGATGGAACTATGCTCTTAGAGAGTAGACAGCATAGCGTTTCCTGCGCCACTGGCGGACAAGCAGACCGGTGGAGACCAGGAAGACACCGAGCATCTGCCAGGAGTACATAATTTGGCCAGTGGTGCCCAGAGCGCCGTTATTGCTGGCGTTGGCTTGCGTGGTTTGTGTCGGCGTGACGGGGACAGGGTAGACAGCTGATGCAAAGTTGTTGATGGAGCCATTCGATGCAATATACTCCTCCAGAATATCATTCCCCGAGTTGAATATGTCCGTTATTGCTGCGTAATCTGGATCACTACTTTGCGTTCCTGTAACAGCGTAGTTCGTAAACACCAGTGAGGACTCGTTAGAAACGGTGAATGAGATGCTAGCGAAAATAGAGCTACCGCTGATCAGCTCAGTGGTTGATGTACCCGTATACCAACAGAGTGTGACTGAATAGTTGGTAGATGTAATTATTCCAGAATATTGACCAGCTGAAGCCGGGCCCGCCCAAAGACACGTAAGATCGGAGTTGCCAACGTCTATAAAGAAACTGTCCTGTAACGGCCCGGCGCTCAAGCGGTTGGCTGCAACTAGGTCGGGTGGCGCAAAGTCAACAATCAGAGGAGGACTACCAAACAGGGTACTGTGCTGTGTTAAGTCAAAGGTGTCTGGCCCGTTATTCGTCATGGTTAAACCATAGTCAATAACCGCCCCACGCGCCACTTCACTAGGATTTATTATGTCCTTTGCGATGGATATGTCCGCAATAGGAGCTGCAAAACCGCCAAACTCACTCGTGACACCAAAGCCTGTCGGGGATCCTTCATCTATTTTTGTAGCAGTCAAGGCTAGGTTGACGGCTCCTGTGAGACCAACAAGCGTATACTCATGAGCTACATATCCAGGTCCACTTGAAAGAATGTTCTCGTAACCCAAATACGTTTGCCCCTCACCATTACCGCTCGGGTCGGCCAACGTGTTAGAGAAGAATTCAACCCTATACTGGCCAGCAGGGACATCAACCCTATACTTAATTACTGTGTCACCGCCAACTTCGTTCACTTGTGTATATTCTGGGTAGTTTAATAGATCGTTCGGGCCAGAATCAGCATCATATAAATCGTTAGTGGTTAGACCCTTAGGGCTCAGGTCTATACCAAGGCCAGCGTTCGCGTAAATTGAATTCCCGATAAAGGAATTCTTGCTAGTACTGCCGTAGGCAATAATTCCCGCACCCGCGGAGCTATCATTGCCCGTCGAAGAAACGATGGTGTTACCCTCACCTACTGCGTCACCCCCGAACATATTGTTCTGAGGACCGTCCAATATCCGCACGCCATCTTCCCCGTTCGACACCATCGTGCTACCATCAGCCCCTAAGCCTATATAATTTCCCCTGAACGTATTGTTAGTCACACCCGGCCCATTTAGGTAAACCCCACATCCCTTATTACCAGAAATGACATTACGAGCACCAGCTGAACTGCCACCAATCGTATTATCGTATGCCTGTTGATAAGAAGCTGGGTCAGATGTATCCAATAATACGCCTGTTCCGTTTGGCAAAGTGCTTAATCCGCTGCTTGTAGTGCCAATGTAATTCCCTTGGACTGTAACGTTGTACGCCCCATCGTTAAGGCTTATTCCGGCAATGTAACTAGAGTCCGCGTTGTTATTGCCACTAATAATATTTCGCGCGGAAGCAGTCGTCCCGCCTATAAGTATGTCGTGTGATTTCAGCGTATAACCGGCATTAGAAACAATACCGACATGTATTCCTGCCTGGGCATTGCCAGTACCTAAAGTGTGTGTCATGAGCTGCGAACCTGTGTAGTCCGTGCCGATTTTATTACCCTGAATGGTTGTATTAGTTACTCCTTCACGAAAACCAATACCGTATTCAGAAGAGCTGCCAATTATATTCCCCGCTCCAGAATCAGTCCCACCTATGAGGGTATAGTGTGTACCTTCCATCAGGATTGCATTTCCTAGACCCAAAGCATACCCCGAGGGTAGTGGCTTAACGCCATTAGCACCAACACCGATGTAGTTCCCCTGTATCACACTATGATTAAGTGCGGTCCCATTATCTGCACCCATAAATATGTCTCCTGCTTGGTTGCCCGCAATAATGTTTCTGTCTTCAGGGTTCACGCCCCCCAGGACCATACCGTTCGCACCCGCCACAGTAAATATGCCGTTGGCAATTGAACCCAATGCATACCCACGTCCATTGCCTTCATCAAACATACCTGTTTCATCAGTCCCCACGTAGTTACCCTGCACAACACAACCATTGGCGTCCACAATGATGCCACTATTGCCGAAGTTATTGATAATAAGCCCCCTGACTACAGAATCATCTGCATTGACCCTAAGCCCCCAGGTACTGCTATCTAGTGGTAAGTTACTGCCGTCCAGTTCTACTGTCAGAGTACCGTTCATAGGCAATGGAAATGCTGCCGAATTCGCCGTAGAACCAGGCTCAGTGTAGCCATCAATGATAACCGTATCTGTAATATTGGGCAGAGCAGTAAGTGGCTGAATTGTATGCAGTCCCAGCCCAACAATATTAAACTCGATTGTATCGGCACCCGCTGTAGCATTTGCCTGCTCTATAGCAGCCCGTAACGTACAGACGCCACCCCCAACATCACAAAGGTTGTCTCCTAAATCAGTGTCGGACTGATCACCCGTAGATGTTACCGTAAATGTAGTGGCAGCTTGTGCGTGTCTAGGCAATACAATATACACCGCTGAAGCCAGCAGCAGAACAACAGACAGAAGTGTGTAGATGTGTTTTTGTACCCTCATAGAATGCTCGTGCTTATACCCTAGTACTTTAGCAGTTATTAGTATGCACTCAAAGTAACTTGACCATTGTTTGCTTACGCTTATAATCATAGGGTACACGTGAAGAAATATATTTGGAGGATTTCTTGATGAAAACAAGACAAAGCGGTTTCACCATTATCGAGTTAATCATCGTGATCTTGGTTGTAGGTGGTCTTACTGGCTTGGTGATTGCCTCCTTTTCTAGTCTCAAGCAGAAAGATCGTGACAACGAACGTCAGAATGACATCAAAACACTTCATGCGCAGGTAGAGTCTTACTTTGCGCAAGCCGGAAAGTATCCTACCCTCGCGAACCTAAACGATGAGAAGTGGCGGGCTACTAGCATGAAGGGTCTCGACGCAGATGTACTGCGTGATCCGCAGGCATTATTGCAAGCGCTGGCAGATAAACCTGCAAAGAACGTCTACAGCTACGCCGTAAAAGCGAGCGATGACACCGACTGCGACAACAACGCAAAAGACTGCACAAAATACACCCTATCAGCGACCTACGAGAGCGGCGGCGTATTCACAAAAAGCAACCTGAACTAGTTCCTTTAGACATAACCCAGTCTGCAATAACTCTGGTCTACTGTTGCGGGGGGTATTGACGCTGGTTATCTTCTAGGGGTGTTGGGTATGGCGGCACTGCATTGTCATCCTGACCACTAACCGACTGTCCGTAATCTAGTGGTGCGTTGTTGTTGCTATAATCGCGCTGCGTTTGCTGACTTACGACAGGTTGAGCATACGGGTCAACACTGGGATGGTCGTTTTGCAAAGAGCCTTCGGTAGTCGCAGGATCAGTTTGTTGTTGCTGATATGACTGCTGTGGTTGATAGTTTTGTTGCGGTGGTGGAGGTGAACCAGCCGCTTGTGCTGAATTCGTCATTGCTTGCTGCAAACCAGCGCTTGCATAGCGCATGCCTGCTTCTACATTGTCTCGTTCCCTGTTGGATAAGAAATTTTCCCTAAGCTGCAAAACAACCTTGGCATATTTATCGGGTTCTGGACAATAGTGAAAATAGAAGTTATCGGTTTCTCCAGCAGTTTCTATATTAAGAATACCGAAGTTTAGTAGCGTCTGAAATACACCGCGCCGATCCGCAGTGGCATCTTCTATGTTCGACACATTAAGCTGTGCAATGCGGCGATTAAAAAGGCCCTCCTGCGTGACTTCAGTTATGTCTTTATCTGTCATGATTAGCTTGCTTTGTCGATATATAACAGTTGCTACTAACATAACAACCACCATAAATGCCGCTAGAATCAACATGACAACGCCCACCAAAACGTATGCACCCGGATTGTCCTCGCGATTAACTAAACTCGGCATCAGTAAGTAGATAAGTAGCCCCGCAGCAGCAAGCCCAACAAACATTTGAAGATAGATGACTAATATGCCAAACGGGTGTCGGTGCACTATTGCAACAACTTTCGTGTTTGCATCTTGTCGCTCAAGACTTGGCTCGGTCATATTCTTTTCTTTTGTAAATGGCATACTTGCCCTTAGTATAGCATTCTCTAGAGCAGAGCAGCTTGGTCCGAGTCTGGCTTCTTCCCTAAATGCTTATATGCTTTTGACGTAACTTTTCGACCACGTGGCGTTCTCTCCATAAGGCCTATCTGCATAAGGTACGGCTCATAAAAGTCTTCGATGGTTGAACGCTCTTCTGCGGTGAGTGCAGCTAGCGTTTCCACCCCAACAGGGCCACCTCGATGATGATCAATAATCGCGTTGAGAAGCATCCTATCGCCTGGATCCAAGCCAAGACTATCGACCTCCAGAAGGTTAAGTGCTTGTGCTGTAATAGTAGTGTCGATAATGCCATCGCCATTGACGTCTGCGTAATCTCGCACGCGACGCAATAAACGATTCGCAATTCTCGGTGTTAAACGAGCACGCTCAGCAAGCTCCTGAGCTGCCACCTTATCAATATGTATGTCCAAAATTTTGGCAGAACGCTGGATGATCTTGGTTATCTCGTCTGGCTTATAGAATTCTAGGCGATGGATCATACCAAAGCGATCGCGCAACGGTGCCGCCAAAGATCCGGTACGGGTAGTTGCGCCGATAATGGTGAACTTGGGCAAATCTAGGCGTAAGCTTCGTGCGCTTGGGCCCTTCCCGAGCACAATATCTAACCGGAAATCTTCCATGGCACTATACAGTACCTCTTCGACAGTTCGGTGCAGTCTATGAATCTCATCAATAAATAAGATATCGCCATCTTGCAGGTTGGTGAGTAAGCTTGCCAGATCACCAGCACGCTCTATAGCCGGCCCACTGGTTATGCGAATTTGGGCACCCATTTCATTAGCAATGACGCTTGCCATGGTGGTCTTGCCAAGACCTGGAGGACCATACAGCAAGACATGATCCAGCGGCTCGCCACGCTTCTTGGCGGCAGCGATTGAAAGCTTTAGATTATCCTTCAGTCGTTCCTGACCAATGTAGTTCACAAAATCCTTGGGGCGAATAGTATTTTCAAGCTCTAGTTCAACTACTTCTTCTTCGGGGCTGGTATCTACGATTCGTTCTATTGCCATATATTCATCCTACCAGTTAGCGTCGTAGAGCCTGTTTAATCCGCTCTTCGGTTGGGAGCGTCTTGTCAATATTGGTTAGTGCCGCCTGCGCATCAATATCACTATAACCAAGTGCAATAAGTGCTTGCACAGCCTCATCCTTGCTATTCACACCAGCCCTACCTATGACGTTCTCGGCGGCTTCGCCTATCGGCGAACCAACCTTGTCCCGCAATTCTACGACAATCTGTTCTGCTGCGCGCTTACCAACGCCTTTTGCTGTTTGCAAAAATTTTACATTACCGCCCGCAATTGCCGTACGTACATCTTCGATTGAGCCAGTATCGAGCACTGCCAGAGCGACTTTTGGGCCTACGTTCTTTACACTTATAAGCTGTTCAAAGAGTTGTTTCGTTTCGATCGAGCAAAAACCATATAAGTCGTGCGTGTCTTCTTTTATGTTTTCATAAATATATACTTTTGCATCGTGACCCGTTCGCAAGCTTCCGCCATCTGCGGTTGTCGTAAGCACACCATAGCCAACGCCGCCAACCTCTAAAACAACACCGTTGTGCTGCTTTTCAGAAACGATACCCCTAAGCGTTGCAATCATATTGCTATTATCGCACAGTCATTGAGCAACATATAGCTGCTGCTAGCGCATCGGCCGCGTCATCTGGTTTTGGTACTTCTTTCAACCCCAAGAGAACTTTGACCATTTCCTGCATTTGCTTCTTATCTGCTTTCCCATAGCCAGTTATTGCCTGTTTTATTTGTAACGGCGTATATTCATGCAGGTCAAGTTTATTTTGTTGGCCCAGCAGCAGCACAACCCCCCTAGCCTGCGCCACCGTCATAGCCGTGGTGACATTTTGTG
This sequence comes from uncultured Candidatus Saccharibacteria bacterium, assembly GCA_964643545.1. Taxonomy (GTDB): domain Bacteria; phylum Patescibacteriota; class Saccharimonadia; order Saccharimonadales; family AWTP1-31; genus DAISWP01. The sequence continues at coordinate 68,429 of CAZXTE010000003.1, read as the reverse complement.
CAAAGAATAACTTTTCCACCGACATTACTGTTGGTTTATTTTGCATAATAATATCTGCCAGTTCGTCAAAAATTGTTTCCAGCCGAACAGCATCGTCTTCTTTGACCGGCGTTCGAATAACACCGGCATCTACCAATGAAATGCTTCCACGTGAGTCAACATCTATCACTCCAAAGCCTAGGATCCCTGTGCCAGGATCAATCCCGATGATACGCATAGCGTTAGCCAACTAACTCTTCGGGGATATCGAAGTTGACGTGCGTATTGGTTACGTCGTCTATATCATCAAGCGCATCCATCAGGCGCATGATCTTACCTGCAGTAGCTGCATCGGTTACTGCAACGGTGTTGTTGGGCACATATGTTAACTCTGCCTCTGTAATTTCTAGGTCGGCAGCTTTTAGCGTATCGCGCACTTTCGCTAATTCTTTAGGCCCCGTATATACAACAGTCTCGCCGCCCTCTTCTTCTACATCTTCTGCCCCTGCATCGAGTGCTTGCAACATAAGTTCATCACCTGATCCTTTGATACGGATCATACCTTTGTGGTCAAACTGGAAGGCAACAGCCCCCTTCTCAGCGATGTTGCCACCGTGTTTACTAAATGCCAACTTTACTTCAGGATACGTACGGTTGATGTTATCTGTCGCGCACTCTACCAATATCGCCACGCCGCCCGGTCCGTAGCCCTCGTACAAAAGCTCCTGGATCTGCTCACCACCAAGCTTGCCACTCCCCCTATCAACGGATCGTTGTATGTTGGCTAGGGGCATATTTGCCGATTTTGCCTTGTCGATAGCCAAGCGCAAAGAGAAATTCATGTCTGGGTCAGCGCCACCTCTCGCTGCAATCGCTATGGCGTTACCTAACTTGGTAAAGACGGCACCACGCGCTGCGTCTTTTGCACCTTTCTGCCGTTTTATGGTTGACCATTTTGAGTGACCGCTCATGAGTTCTCCGATGATAAAGCTTGTTTTCTATCTGTAATCTTACCATTCTGCTTGGTCTTTTTCCAGAGCAGTGCTGTCAACAGACCGATAAGACAATATAAGAAAAGCATCTGGCTAAGGCTCACCGACTGAGCAATTGCAGCATGTGGCAAACCAGCCAGCAGCCTAACGATTTCAATCATATATGCAAGGAGTATGTGTGCCGGCCATGCAAGCCAACCCGCAGTTGCCGGGGCAAGCATGCCCCCCAATCCAGCGACAAGACTTAGTAGCATAGCCAAAGGCACCAGTGGTACAACCAATGCATTCGCCATGAGTGACACAACCGATAACCTGCCAAAGATGTACAGGATGAGCGGTAATGTCATTATCTGAGCAGCCGATGTCTCTACAAGTATTTGCAGAACAAGTCTAGGCTGCTTTTTAAAGTAACGTTTACTAAATAGTGGACCGACGACCAATATGCCAAAGAATGCCAGAAACGATAAGTACCAGCCTAGATCTGACCACAGATATATCGGGTACCACCCAGCAGTCAGGGTTGCGGCGATTAGTATAAGAACGATAGGACGGAATGTTCTGCCATAATACCAAGCAGCAAGACCCAGAGCACTGACAATTGCCGCCCGCACAATGCTTGCACCCGTTCCTGTCAATAATAAGAAAACGAGGATGAGCGCTAGGCTTAAAATCGCGGACTGATACTTCGACCGCTTTGCTGTTAAACGATGCACCACTAACATGATGATCGTAAGATTATAACCAGACACAGCAACAATGTGTGTCAACCCAACAGTAGATAGTTGGTCGGTAAGACTTTTAGGCAACGTCGTTCGCTGGCCGATCAATAAGCCTAAGCCAAATGACGTTTGCGGTTCTGGTAAGGCAGACGTCATGCCGCTCGCAAAATTCCGCCGTACTTTGTCTATCGAAGCCGATCCGCGTTGCAAAACTTTTATTTCTGCGAACCCTATACTTGCCTGCTTGGAACCACGCGTGGGGAATAACTTACCTTCGACCTGCACCATATCGCCCTTGTATACCATCGTCTCGCCATAGCCCTTAACACCAATTTTACCCACCAGTGGCTGCTCAACTGGATCTAGAATCCTTAATTGTGCAACATCAAAGTAAAGTTGGGACTTATCAGCATAGACCGCGTCACTGTCGACAATACCCTGCACAATAACTGGTGTTTTTGCGAATTGTTGATATACAACAACCTTTTGCAGAAAAGCCGTACCGCGCCAACAGCCAAGTGCAAAGGAAAACATCGCAATGCTTAATATGCTTAACGTATTTTTCTTTCTAGCCGTTACTAGAACGAGGACACCGAGAACTGCACACACCAAAGCATCACACTGCAAACGCCGGGCTGCACCGAGGCCCAGCAGAAAGCATGTCAATACAATGGCGATACCTGTTGTTCGTCTAAGCTGACAGCCATACAATTTCATTGTCTTGAATCATACCCGCCCACCAGTCGATAAACAAAAGCACACTAATTCTAGAAGCATGGAAATTTCACTACATCAGTTAGCATTAGCGGTGTTATACTCAACAGCATAGAGCTTATGAAGAGTATTATTAGAAAGCCCGTTTTATTTGTAGTCGTAGCGGTTGCGGCATGTACCGGGGCATATCTCGCGACTCAAGCGAACCCCCCGTCAAGACCAGCACCAAGCGAAAAGCCGAACACTTCAAACTCAGAAAAGTACAATGGCGAAAAGAATGATGATGGGGATGAGCAAAGCAGCCAAGCACCAGCTCCTTCAAATGCGCCATCACCAACAACATGGCGCAGTAATTCAAAAACAACTACGTCATCTGTCTCTAGCCCATTAGACGAAAGCAAAATGCCAAATGGCAGGTATAGGAGTCAGGTGTTTAGCCTGATTAAGTCCAGCAAGGATATTCGTTATGCGACAAGAAATGCAACCATGCTGATTGAAGAGAGTCCGACAAACTTTATCCTAGCTGACGATACGAACACTCAGGTAGATTTAAAACTCAACCTATACCAGCCCGAGAACGACCCGGTCTTAAAACGTCCGCTTATTATTTTTGTCTACGGAGGTGGATGGGTTTTTGGAGATAGGTATCAGCAAGAAGCAAGCGCAGAATATTATGCACGTATGGGGTACGTTACGATGACAATCGATTATTCAATGCTGCCCGCTGATGCTCCCGCGCCAGTGCCAACAGAGGACTTCTCCGTATATACAAGAATGATCAAGAAAAGCAGCACTGACCTGTATGATGCTTACCAGTACGCTCTGGCACACAGCCAAGAATATGGGGTTGATACAACCAGAATAGGGTTTGCCGGCTGGTCAGCCGGGGGTCTCATTAGTAGCTCGCTAGCAAATATGGCCGCACTGCCTACGCCGTACGGACTCAAAGCAGTGCTGGGAGCATCAAGTAACTTTTCTTCATTCTTAGCAGACCTCGATGTATTGGTGGGGGGACTTAAAACATTTAGTACCAACTATAGCCCTACTCACATGTTTGCAAGCTACGATGATGACACGGGTTACGGCGGTACGCCCAATGACCACGTTGCGGATTGTGCATATCTGAATTCGATAGGCCATACGTGCACATCAGTCACCTACCCAGGGTCAGGCCATCAACAAGAATTCTATCAAACGCCACTTGTAGAGTATGCGGTACCGTTTCTAGCCCAGTACGTAGCGGGTTATTAAGCTCTTTGCCACAAAATTCACACGTTGTTTATGGCCATTGTTTAATCATATCAGGCTACCGGAGCTGCGAGAGAACGCAGCCTATATCAATCAGCCAGTAACGTTAGTAGCACATGTTCGTCATCTAGCTCTAGTACGCCCGCATCCAGCATGTACTGCGCTAATTCGGTATATCTTCTTTCGACTGCAATGCGGCAAACTTCTGTTATCGACATAGGTTTGTCGTCGTAATAACCATGTTGCTCTAGATCTCCGCTCGCCATACAGCTAGCAAGATAACCGTCTACTACTTGCTGAAATTTTGGGTCTACTCTGGATAGTACATTGTATCTTCGAAGTCGTTCAGGATTATCGCAGTACCCCTCACCTCCGGGCAAAGTCTCGCTAATCATATCTCTGGCGATAATGTCTCTGAAGCTATCCGTTTCATTCAAATCAGTAGAGTTCGCCCAAATTCTATAGAGCAGATCAAAACGCACGTCTGGGTGCATCATTTCGGGCATCCAATCTCTAATTTCAACAACCTCTACATATGCTCCAAGGGGGGTTTCCCCAAGTTTGTCTAACACCCTTTGCTGTGCGGACCGCTCAGTCGGCTCAAGACGTTGACACGGCATTACTCGGCGACTTTCGTGAGCCCACGTTGACATCAACTGGTACCTTTGTGCATCAGCCACGGTTGGCTCGCCGTCTGGCCCCCCTCCGTTCATCCGGGCAACATTGTCGTATTGACCTATTATCGTCCAAAGCACTACAAGCCTCGCCACTGGGTCACTGATTCGTTCGACCGACTTACCCTCCCAATCTAAACGTGGATCAATTTCCGCCAAAAACAGAGGTGGTAAACCGCCATCTTGTCGTAACGGGTTATCTTGGTTTGCTTGTGCCATAAACGTATCTACAAAATGCTGCAAGCTTATTTGCGAAAAAGCACCCGCTTGATAAATGAACTTACTCTGGCGATTTTTCCAATTTTTCCCTGCTCAATTGCATCGGGGTGGACTGGTTCAGCAGCCGACAATTCATCGATGATTCTTCGGATGTCTGCCTCAGAAAGTTCTTGTGGTGAAGGCCAGTCTTCGTCTAGAAACTCGTTATTGTCGTATGCGGCGCTCGTGGCAGTTAGCAGCCCTCCGTCCATCTCATAATGAACCGTATATCCGGAATTCTTGCCATGCTCTGTCGTATGCCCTAGCGTAGCCTTTATAGTGCTCCAGTCGGGGGCTTCTGGGTACGGAAACGGTAGAGATTTAGACACAACGTAGTACGTATTAGGCGCCATACCCTCAGAGCGTAACGACAAACCACAACCATTGCGATAATACTCAATATCATCTGGAAACCGATCCAGGAAAGACGCTACTAAAGAGTCCAATTCATGCAAAGCATGGTCATATTCTGGGGGTACTAATCTCAGTTGCTCCGAAACAGGAATATCATCCATAATATAGATATTATACGACTAATAGTACTCACTGTCAATATTTGTGAGCCCCTGCTTGTTACACGCCTGCGGCTATGCTCGAAGCTAGTTTCTACACCCGGCTTGGGCTGACCGAACAGAAGACTAGCATCATTTTCTGCAACGCAAAATCTACATCCTGCATCCCTTCCCGGGCGAACGAACCAAACAAAAAACCCCAGCGTTGCTGAGGCATTTTGTTTGGAGGTCGACCAAGGAACAAATTTATATATTTGGTTGACGAACTGATACGTTGGCGTGAGCTATTAGATAACAGGTTCAAGCAGTATCAGCTTAGTAATCGCCGTAGAAAAGAATTATATTCCCTGTAGCAGTTATACATATAGATACTGTGTTAGCTAAGGTTCGTTAATCCAGTCACTCTCTTCAAATGCTTTCATTTTTCTAAACGAAGTCTCAAGGGCTGTTAGACGATATGGCTTTGTAAATATGTGTACTTGGCCTGACGGAAACCGTATTTTACCTTCAAATTCTTGCCTTCTTCTATCTATAAACAAAACAGCGTCTATATTGTCGCTGAGGCTAGTGGATTTCCTAACTACCTGGCCCAATTCCCGCCAGTCATCATCTTCAACTTTTCCATTTGCCATAAATACGAATAATCTTTTTGTACCTCTCGGCAAGTCAGACGTTTGTTCTTTTTTATCTCGAATCTTAGTTCTTAGCCGCTCGCTGGTGGTTTTATCTTTTATATAATCGCTCAGTCCGCCAAACGTTATTGTGCCGTCTTCAATTTGGTTAGGATCGTCTGGGTCAACACTATGAACATCACCTGGTATTTTAGGCTTAGCAGTGGCAATACGAAAACCGATTTCTGTAATACCATCTTCTTTGCTTCGTTGTTCTTCTAGAATTTGCTTAACACGACCATCGAGCAAACAAGCAGTCATACTAAATTCTTTCGTTTGTGTTTCAACTGGTTTGTTTTCAACCAAAAATCGTTTGTTAAGTTCTTTGACGGCTTCAATAACATTTTTTAGCGGTATTGTCTTGAAATCCACATTGAATTTAAGGTGAATCCATACTGGTATCTTATTTTGCTTTAGTGTCTTGTAGACACTTCTAAATATCTCATTAGTATATTTACTTGATGGGTTTGGTGGCATTATCACTGAACACTCAACTACATATTTTTTACCGTAGAGTGTACCCTCAACATCTCCAACCGCTGGCTCAACATACACATTTTCCCAGTCAGAGTGCATCAGTCTATATGCCACAGCTAGATTAAGTCTTATAGCTTCATAGTCAGACGTACTTTTTAATTTTGTAATGATTTCCGAAAAGTTATCTTGACCCTCTACTGCACTCAGGTACTTAGCCAGCTCTACAACCTCAACGCCATGATTGTCCATAGGATTAGTTATCACGCCGACAATCCCAGTAGGGTCTCCTGGTGAGTACGCCTTTTGCCTAGAGTATGCATCCTTTAGCCATTCTTCTCCGAAATATGCAATAAGTTGTTCACGGCTCATCTTAATTAAAGCCTCGTCGACCATTGTTTCTTCCGCTAAAACAGAGTAACGCTTTTCCCAGCTTTTGTTCTGCTCTTGCCACTTTTTTTCGGCAACACTCATTTAGTACCTGATTTTGTTAGATATATACATGTCAATCATTATAGCTTTAACACCGCTTTACAAGTCTCGTTTCTGCTACAATCTACCTATGGCTAAAACAGATTACTTTATTGCTGGACGCTGGCGAAACAAAGACAATATTAAGCCCGTACTTGACCTAGTACGAGCAAACGGCAAGACTGCTTACTGCTTTCTAGAAAACGACTACAAGGGCGAGATAATCGAACTAAAGATGGACGGCGAACCAGAAGTATTCATGGCACAGCTTGAAGACCTGCCCCAAGACCACCCTTTTATAGAAAAGATATTTGATATTGACATGAAAGCCGAGCGTGAAGCCGATACCTTTTTACTAGTGTTTCCCGCTGGCATTGCTGCACACATTGAAGCTGGCGTTGCCTACGGACTTGGCAAGCGTTGTATTGCTATCGGCAAGCTAGAAAAAACCGAAACGCTTTACAATATTTTTGATCACATATTCCCGACTGTTGAAGCCTTTGAGCAATGGCTCAAACAAGAGCAATAAATTACCCATATTGTGCTCTAAAACCTGTCCTACGACCCCAAGGAGCGTCCTAGAGGGTTAATCAAGTCGTTCATCTTTTACTTAACTAGAACAGAGAGCAACTGCTCCCAAATTTTTTTCCCAGAATCCGACTTTACTGACATCAAATTTTATAAAAACCTAGCGAAAACATGCGTGTTTTCACCAGACTGTCAGAAAACTCATCACCAGCTTGTCTTGATTATTTTTGGCCGTAGTCATTGTTTCGGCGAATACTGCTTCGTTACTCAAATAGTAATAATAAGTCTGGCGACTAATGCCAGCGTACCTACACGCATCGGTGATGTTGGCGTTGTGTTGTATTGCGTCAGCCAACTTTATCATTACCCGACGATTTATTTTATTTGGTCTTCCGATGGCTTTTCTTATTGCCATAATAGCTCCTTTGTTTTTGCGTAACCCTCTCTTATAAGTATGACATTTGACGTAAAATGGCTGTAGATGAGCACATATCTTGAACAACTAGAAGCTATGGACGAGGGTAAGCGTGAAGCGGTCTGTAGGGCTTTGCTTGATACGATGTACGCCGTTACCTATCAACTTGGTGGACTCGCCGACAACCACCCTGTATTCGTTGGTGATTTCGACGAGCACAATAATCCAGACAACACTAGTTTTGTATGGAGTAGGCTCATGTGCCTCAAGTGGTTGGCAGAGGGTGCAGCGATAATCGAATTGAAGTTCATGGAAGATTATAAGTATGTAGCTGCTGGCAGTAGCGGTGACGACTACATGGTAACGATCATTAACCGCTACGCTTTTGAGGAGCTATTGCTAACACTACAGAAAACAGATGCAAGACTAACCAATTACGACGGCTACGAGGAATCTATTGAAGATGAATCCGTTCCAAATCTTGCTTATTACGACCTCAATTCAGGTCGTGGCTTAGTCAATGGACATGCTGTCTATCTTAAAGGAAGAAACAAGAGACTATTCAAGGCATTGTTTCTCGCCGCACCAAATGTGATCGACAGAGCAACGATGGAAGTAATAGCAAAAATTGACCATAAGGACGACCCAATAAAGTACGCCATTAACGACGCAATCAGTGCATTGCGTAAGGCTTGTGGTGGTGTAGACAATAAAGTTATTACTCAAGTGGGTGGCTACAGGTTAAACGCCAAGGTTTTCCCACTATCATTTCAGCTATTCCAGAATACCTACGGCAACCAACAAATACGCCCTAAAAAGCTGCCGAAGTAATATCCCGAATAACGTCATTATCACCCCTGTTATAGTGGGTGATTCTCCCTAAGATTCTAGGCTATTTCGCCATATTATTAGGGCATGAGCGAAACTCAGCAGCCAACAACTAAAAAGGAGTACGAAAGGGCTTTCGATGAGCTGGCTGCTTTTCTTCTCGCTCAATACAAGAAAAAGAAGCAAGCAGACCTGACCAGTGAACCGAACACAAATATTGGACAGATTGCTAATAATATTTCATAGATATATACTTAACAGAGGAGAATACCATGACAACAAAAGAAAAAGCAATCGCACTATGCCGTGTATCAACTCAAGGCCAAGCAAACGAGGGCAACCTAGTCCCACAACAAGAAAATGTACAACGTGCAGCCGACATTTTAGGCGTAGACCTCGTAAAAGTCTGGGCTTTGGCGGTTTCAAGTCGCAAGGGCAAGAACCTAAAGCGTAAAGACTTGATTGAGATGCTTGATTACTGCAAGCGTTACAAATCGGTGAAGTATCTGATTGTAGATGAAGTAGACCGCTTCATGCGTTCAATCGAAGAATATTACTGGTGGAAGATGGAGTTCAAAAAAATCGGTGTTCGTCTCGTACACGCTAACCGTCCAGACATTAACCCCGATGATGATCGTGCTGTATTCGATGAGCTGATCGACGTGTACCGTGCCGAGCAAAGCAACAACGAACGTATACATAAGACACCTGAGAAGATGATGGCAAAAATTCGTGCTGGTTATTACCCAAGCAACCCTCATACGGGTTATAAAACCTCTGATGTGCCTGGCTTACATCTACCCGATGAGCCTAACTGGTCAGCTATGCGTAACGCTTTCAAAGCCATGATTGCTGGAGAGTGTGATATTCGTGAGGGTCTTAAACGTGCAACAGCCGACGGTCTTCGTACAAAGAATTACGGACCAAAAGCAGTCGGTGGCAAGACAATAGATATGTATCGCTGGAAAGACCTTATGTGCGATCCCTACTTCTGCGGTGTCGTGAAATTAGCCGATTGGCCTGAGGTCAATAAGAACGGCTTACATAAACCTATGATTACACCTGAGGAACACGAAATACTGGTTGCGATAGCTAAGAATAAAGGCAAACGTTTTACTATCAACAAGGATAATCCTGACTACCCGCTTGCCAATGAGATGGAGTGTCTGCGGTGTGCACTGTCTGGCTTCAAACACCCTCGCTTTACCAGTGCAACGCAGACGCAAGGTGGGAGAAATAAAAATCACACCTACAAACGCTACCGCTGTCGTGCCTGTAACTTAGAGGCTCGTATTGAAGCTGTGCATGGAGAAATTACAACCGAACTTTCAGACCTACTCATGACGCAAGAGCAGCGTGAAAAGCTCAAGAGCCACATGCGTAAAGTGTGGTCGTCTTACGAGGTTGAGCGTATGGAGAGGGCTAGGATCGCCTTAGGTAAGGTGCAGCTACTGAGAAACAAAAAGGACTCAGCTATGGACAGCTACCTGTCTGAGCAAGACCCTGAAATGAAGCAGGACATCAAAGACAAAATCGACACACTAAAGCTACAAATCGGTGAGGCCGAAAAGGCCGCCTCAGAAGCCCAAGACTATGAAAAAGACTTCGGTGAGTTCATCGGCTACGCTTTCGACATCATGGACAACCTGAGCACGAAATGGTGGGAGCAAGACAAGGCTACGATGCTTATATATAAACAAATGCTTTTCCCTGCGGGAATACAGCTTTCCCCAGACAAAAAAGTTTATATACCAGAAATTAGTGCTATTTACAGATACGGTAGTAACAAAAAAGCCCCCGAAGAGGCTGATTTTACTAGACTGGAGGGCCCACTGGGATTCGAACCCAGGACACGTGGCTTAAAAGGCCACTGCTCTAACCTACTGAGCTATGGGCCCGTATGTCCAATACGGGGAAATAACAGATTACATTATCTCTTTTTTTGGCAAAAAGTCAATGTAGGGTCCTACCCTACTTATGTCGGAGACGACCACCACGCGGTCCGGTTGGGTGCGTTGTCCAAAGCTGCAACAAACAAATCAGGACAGCCGCCCCCACAATGGTACTTTGGAATTGCTGAGTGCTGGTCCAAAGCGAGCTTGTGGTGATTGCATACTTAGTACCGTCCGGCAGTAGTGGCACCACTAATATGGCCGTAACCGCTCCCGTTAATACTGCTGGGAGAATATTAAATACGTATTTGTGCCCATGTACGCTGCGCCGCAAGAAAATAATGGTCAAAAATGCGGGCAACAAGAACAAACCAATGCGGACAGCTGCTTGAATAGCGACACTGCTATTTGGCAGAAACGAGTTAAAGATACGGTCGGTATCATCACCTAGGTATTGTGCCGTTATGCTGCCCACGCAAAGACTTAAAAAAACCATTGCAGCATTGACGCGCATAAGAATAATAAGCGCCACTGGTATTAAACTTAATAGACCGATAACAATAAGCGGATTCATGCATTCATAATAGCACGCTAGAAGTTGATGCGTTGGCCAGGCCTAACACTCGCCGCCGACACTTGCCCAGCAGAAATTTCAAATACATACTGCACGGGATTTGGGGAACAAAATGTTTTTGGGTAACTGCTCGGCAAAACTTGTTCAGTTGTGCCAACTATAGTCTTGCTAGAATCTACCCAGATGATGTCAATAGGGAAGCGCATATCCTTCATCCAGAAACAGTAGACATCTGATTTCTGAAAAACAAACAGCATGGCCTGGTTACTCTTTATAAATGGTCGACCGCTTAAACCCTTTTGGCGAGCGATGTCGTTTGCCGCTATCTCGTAGTGAAATTTCCTGAAACCAAGCAAAGCAACCTGTCCTTTGTTGAGATTGCTGTAACTAAACCACACAAAAGCAAGTACTGCACTCGCCACCCCAAATAGGATGAACTTACGCGCCGACGCGGTCTTTTCGACGTCTTCCTTTGGCATTTTGTTCGATATATTCAATGATTTTTTCTGCGACACCACGATTTGTTACTTTTTCTATCCCAAAACCAGGGCTCGGGTTTACTTCGAGTACTAACGGACCCCGATCGCTACGCATCATATCGACACCACAGATTGGCAGCCCCATAGTTCGTGCAGCCTTAACGGCCGTCTTTCGTTCTTCGTCTGTCAACTTTACGGGAGTACCTTCGCCACCCTGGTGTAAATTAGAACGAAAATCGTCGTCGAGACTTTGTCGCTTCATACTTGCCACAACTTTTCCGCCAACGACAAACGCACGAATATCCTCACCGGCAGATTCTGCTACGAATTCTTGTACGACAAAGTTCACGCCCTCGACATAGAATGCCTGCATTACCGCTTGTGCAGCTTTTCTGGTCTCTGCCAACACAACACCATTACCATGCGTACCACGAGCAACCTTGATAATGAGCGGTGTCCCACCGGCCTGCTCGATAACGTCTTCTAGGTCACCAGTTTCACGGGCAAACACCGTCTTTGGTATACCCACGTCTGCACGCGCCAATATTTGCATAGTGCGCAATTTGTCACGAGAACGGTTAATGGCAATTGAGCTTGCAGTCGTATAGACGCCCTGCATTTCAAACTGACGAACTACGGCTGTACCGTACTTGGTAAGACTCTGCCCCACACGCGGAATAATGACGTCTACATCTACCAGGTCTTCTCCACGGTAACGAACGACTGGCTTACTTTTTTCGACGGTAACGTAGCACTCTGCGTGGTTGACAACACGAACATTATGGCCACGTTCTAGTGCGACTTCGCGGAGTCGACGAGTCGAATAATTGCCTGGTCCTTTTGATAAAATTACAATATTCATAGCCGCACTTTACTTCTTATACTGGGCTGGGTCAACCATTAATTTGTGCATCCTTAGGAACCGTCTACCAATCAAAACTGGGTACTTCATCTCGCTTCGATCGGTCAAGGTCAGCCTAATGCTGTACGCCCTGCCACGAACTACTATCTGGGTAGTGATTACGAATCGTTCCTGTCGATGCCCATTTGAACTCTTTACGTGTTTCCTAGAATAGTCATTTGTGTACTGTGCATATTTTTGTTTACCAAACGGCACAAAATAAAGCAGTGTTCCTTCGGGTGTTTTCTCCTCGCGTGCTTCTGTACAATGCAAAGCCCCCGTATAGGCACCGGTGTCTATTTTTGCAATGAGGTGGCTGCTCGCCTTGAGCAATGGGAAACTCACCTGCTCAAATGTACCTATCGTCTGCTGTTCTTCTGCCATCTGGACTGCCTTTTATAAATTGAGGAGATTATACAAGATTATTTGTTATTTTTCAATACCCTAACGATGCGCGACACGGAGAAAGGCAAATACAATCACTGCTCCTAGGACTAACACAAGGGCGATCATCATTGGGACAAAACCCTGCTGATCTTTTTGCAGTTTCGACATTGTATTTTTATTGTAGGCAGTCGGAGGTTTAAACACAAGCGTTGTTCGCAATATAGACTAATTTGTGATATAATTTAGGTCAATGAGCTCACTAAACGCAAGGAACACCAACAGAAGCGACAGCGAAGCCTTCGGGGCATTTGGCTTGATTCCATTCGACAAACTTACGCCCGAGCAACAAAAATTGGCTACGTTTATGGCACACACGATTCGTCTTGCAATAGAAGGCGAGGAAATAGTCGAAAATGCCCGCAGAGATCCGCTGACTGGACTTCTAACCAAGGAAGCTTGGAGAGAAGAGCTTACGAAAAGGGTGGAAGAAGCAGAAAAATCTGGAGAGGGTTTAGCTGTTCTCTTTATAGACCTAAAGGACTTCAAAAGAGTGAACGACGAACAGGGGCATGTGGCAGGCGATAACTTCATAAAGGCATTTGCACAGAAGTTAACTACTTCGTTGCGCACAGAAGCCGGCAAAGATCGTGAACCACGCGAGACGGACATAATTTCAAATGAACCATTCTATACCATGGACGAGGAAGGCACGGGAAGATTCGGCGGGGACGAGTTCTCTGTAATACTACAGGGCATAAAAAACCAAGAAACACTTGATAGCGTAATTGAACGATTGAAGAATGATATCCATCAAGATCCTGAGCTACTTAAAAATGGCGTCAGTATGTCCATCGGCGGTTCGGTCTGGCAGCCAGGCATAGCACCCGTTGATATTTTGGAAGCAGCCGACCAAGCGATGTTCAAAGACAAAGCTATACAGGCTACTGAACAGGGTAGTTATCGTTAGCCGAAGAAGCGACGTTCTGTTTTGTCGTTAAATCGTTGAAGTAGCTCTTGTTGATGTTTGGTTAGTTTTGTAGGAGTGTCCACAACAACCGTAACGATGTGTGCGCCACGGCTCGAGCCTCGCAAGTGGTGCACACCGTGATTTGATAACTTAAAGTCTGTGCCGCTTTGTGTCCCGGCTGGAACTTTCATGCGAACCGGACCATCAACGGTAGCTACCTCAATTTCGGTGCCCAGGGCGGCGTCAACCATAGTGACGTGTTCTTCGCTCAAAATAAGGTCACCTTCCCTCGTAAAGTGTTTGTGCGGTTTGACTCGAATATTGACGTACAGATCACCTTTTGGCCCATTTGCTACCGCCTCGCCACGCTCACGCAGTCGGATCGTGGCCCCATCGTCTATACCGGCAGGGACTTTTAGGCTAATGTCTTGTGCTTTCTGTTGCGTGCCTTTGCCGCGGCAAACACTACAAACCTTTTCGGGAATTTTTCCCTTGCCTTTACACGTATTGCAAACTGTTGCTTGCTGGATATTACCAAAGATAGTCTGGGCAACCCGTACTGTCTGACCCGAACCTTTGCAGGTTTCGCACGTTTTTAAGTCGTGCCCCGGTTCTACCGTTGTCCCTTTGCAGTGCTCACAGTTATCCTCCAAATTCATCCGAATATCGACATCGGTGCCAAAAACGGCTTGTTCGAATGTAATATCTACGCCGGTTTCTACATCGCGACCACGTGACCGCTGGCTACTCTGTCGTTGCTGGCCACCACCAAAGAAACTCCCCAATATATCTCCGAGGCCCAGATCACCAAAATCAAAATTGATGTTTTGCCCTTGCCCACCAAAGCCTGCATATGGATTGCCGCCATCGCTGGCAGCGCTGCTACCAACACCTGCATGACCAAATTGATCGTAACGCTGTCGCTTCTTATCATCCTTCAGTACTTCATAGGCTTCGTTCAATTCCTTGAACTTTGCTTCGTCACCTCCCCGGTCTGGGTGATGCTCGACTGCCTTACGCCGAAAGGCTTTTTTAATCTCATCGTCACTCGCTGTCTTGCCGACACCAAGAACTTCGTAGTAGTCTCGCTTGCTCATCTATGACTCCCCAGCGCAACTTTAAGCCCAAACGCAATCAGGACAACACCAAATACTTTCTCTATACGATGCTTTACACGGGCAAATAAACTGTTAATCTTACTGTGCGATAGAATGACGGCCACAAAAGCAAACCATGCAAATGTAGCAATAACCATCTCTACGCCATATACCAGCTTATAAGCAACGGGCGTACTTGGGCTCACTACTGTCGTAAATAATGCAAGAAAGAATAAGGTTGCTTTTGGGTTAAGCGCGTTGGTCAGGAATCCCATACGAAGCGCTTGACCGGTGGTTAGATCTTGCTTCTCGACACTCAGTAGCTGTTTATCATCTTTTGGTCGACGAGAAATCAGAGAGCGCACACCTATAAAGATTAAATACAGCGCCCCAATCCACTTGATGGTGTTAAAGAGCAGAATTGAACGAGAAATAAGCAAGCCTATACCAAGCAATGAATATGTCACGTGCAGAGCAATTCCTAAAGATAAACCTAAAGCCGCCAAGACCCCCGTACGCCGAGAGTATACGAGTGAGTTTCGCATTACCATTGCAAAATCTGGCCCCGGGCTCATAACAGCCAAGAGGTGTATACCCGCTACAAAAAATAGTTGACTTAACATGCCCTATATTTTAGCACTTCGGGCCCTTGAGTGCTAGAACCAAACGCTATGAAAATAATCACGAAACTGCACAAATATCAGGCCAAAAACCAACAGGTACGCAAGCAGAACGACACCCCAGTGATTCTTCAGCCCCCAGTCTCTAATCTTGGCGACTTTACTGGACGTACCGAGCCTCCCCGTACTGGAGAGCCACAAAAAGCCATACCAATTTAGAACAATTGTTACTGCCCAGGCGACCATGCAGTAAATACAGAGCGCTTTGAGCTCGTATAACGCCTCCCTCATAAGCCATGCTACAAATCCCAGACCAAATACATGCACAGCCACAAAAGTCTTCCAGTACCATTTTTGCTCTTTCTTCACCGTGGCACCGGCCAACATATTTAATGCAACGGCAATAAGGACACTAAAGGCAAAAATACCAATAAGGGTATTTGGAAACCCGAACGCACTTGCTTCGTCGGAGGTGATAATTGGCCCACAACTTAAGAGGGGGTTAATGCTGCACGTTAGTTGATGGTTTGGGTTCTTGAGAATCGCAAACTTTTCGAGGGTTAGCGTAAATGATGCAGCAAAACCGACGATAGCTGCAACAAGCAAAATTCTTGGATACCATTTTTGTATATTGAAACTGCTGGGTTTTTTGGTCATAGATCTATTGTACTGGTTTTAGATTATCCTGCATCCACTTTTGTGCTTTGGCACTAACCCTTTTTACCGGAATCATTTCGAGTACGAATGTTTCGTAACTGTGTGACTGCTGCAACTCAGACTCCACCGATTCAAAAAGATCTTCACGACCCTCCATGGTTAGCATGATCTCGTTGGTGTGTTCTATATTGCCATCCCACCAGTAGTCAGACGAAATAGGGATTTGTTTTGCACAAACCACCAATTTTTTATCAAGCAAAAGCCGTGCTATTTTGGTCGCTTCTTCTGCATTTTTACACGTTACGTTGAAATAGCAGTAGTCCATATATTTACTGTATCACCTTTTGTGGGTCAATTCTTTTTAAGATTGCAACGACGTGCAAGATTCTTGGGCGCCCTATATTTTGTATGATTTTTTACTCAGCCTGAATGTTCGAGGTGCTTATATTCCTTCGTCAACGCCGAATAGTATGGACGAGAGAGCACCAATTGGGTCTTCAGCATTAACATCGAATTCGGTAAATGGAATTTCTGTGGTTTCAACCTCATCACTTCGCCAAGAACAAACAACGCTTTTACCCTGCAGCCTATCTTCGAGTTCTTGATTTTTACTTGCTTTTCCTAAGGCTAGAGATCTAAGTTTTGCTAAAAATTCTACCCTCTGCAATTCTGTTCTACAGATTGGCGAAGCGTCGAAGTAGGCACGTAGCTGATCTTCGCTAACCAGCACAGGAAAAGCGTCACCAACCCCCTCAATAAGACTGAAGGTGACGCGATGACGAGGCCCTGCTTCTCCATAAGTAACCGATCCATCCATAAAACTGAACCTATACGATTCTTGCGGAACTGTAGGCGAATAGATGCCTTTTACCAACCCCTCCTTTTCGTCTTCATATGCAAGTCCTTCGTCAAAATGTACCTCGGAGTTTGCGAAGGCATCAAAGTTATAGCCAATCCACGAACCATCTCCTCGATCTAGCCTGAGATTTGTGAAGGTTCCACTTGTTAATGCTTGCTGTATCCAATAACGACTGCTTTGCGGGCCATTCGACTTAACCACCAGCAATGGCATACCTTGTTCGCGCGATTGTCTTGCACGCTCATCAATAAGTGCAAAATAGCCTATTCGTGCAGCCGTACCGCCCGAGCCATATATAGCCAGCGAAAACCGTTCTAGGTCAGAAAGATCATCATACGCATCGTGAATTTTTCCAGCAATGCGCAGACGCTCTCGCCACGCCTCTTCTGGTTGTTCAATTTCAAGTCCAGCGAGGTTTCTTTGTAGTGCAACTGCGGCTGAGCTAACTTCTGCTGTGAGCGGTTCAGACATCCGCCTATTAAACCACTATTTCTTTTCTTCGTCGACCACTTCGCCTTCTACGGGCTCATCTTTGTCGGACTTTTTGCTGTCAGTCTCTTCCCCTTCGGTAGGTTTTTCTTCTTTTTGTGCATCTTCATACATCTTTGCGCCAATGGGCATGATCGCTTCTGTTAGTGTTTTCGCGGCCGTTTCGTAGACGTCTTTGTCTGCCTTGTCGTCTGCGACAACTTTTTTTGCCGCTTCGACTGCATCGTCAAGAGTTTTGGCATCTTCTTCAGAGATCTTGTCTTTGTTGTCAGCCTTCATCTTCTCTGCCTGGTAGATTGCACTATCTAGCTGGTTCTTGGCATCAATTCCTTCACGCTTTTTCTTGTCTTCTTCGGCGTGAGCTTCGGCTTCTTTGGCCATTTTCTCAACTTCGGTCTTATCTAGGTTACCGCTGTTCTGAATCGTTATGCTCTGCTCTTTACCAGAACCCTTGTCTTTGGCGGTAACATTCAAGATACCGTTTGCATCGAGGTTAAAGGTAACCTCTACCTGCGGGACACCACGAGGTGCTGGTGGAATACCGTCAAGCACAAAGCGACCTAACGATTTGTTGTCAGCTACAAATTCACGCTCTCCCTGTACTACATGGATCTCAACTTGGTTTTGGTTGTCTGCAGCAGTACTAAAGACTTCGCTTTTGCTGGTAGGAATAGTGGTGTTTCGCTCTATTAGTTTCGTGGCTACACCACCTAACGTTTCAATACCTAGGCTCAATGGCGTAACATCTAACAGTAGAACGTCTTTGACATCGCCTTGCAATACACCACCCTGAATAGCTGCACCGACAGCAACAACTTCGTCAGGGTTAACACCCTGCATCGGGTCTTTGCCAAAGATCTTCTTGACCTTTGCTTGTACGGCTGGCATACGGGTCATACCGCCAACCAAAACAACGGCGTCGATATCGGCAGGTTTTAGGCCAGCGTCTTTGAGTGCTTTTTCGCACGGCACTGCTGTTTTATCAACAAGCTCTGCGACCAAGCTCTCTAGTTTCGCACGACTCATTTTGTGTTCGAAGTGTTTTGGCCCATCGGCATCGGCTGTCAAGAATGGTAAGTTAATGTCTACTTCGTTCGTGCTAGACAATTCAATTTTTGCCTTCTCTGCCTCGTCGCGTAGTCGTTGCATAGCAGCTTTGTCGTTTGTAACGTCTATGCCGGAGTCTTTTTTGAACTCATCTACAAAGTAATTAACAAGTACTCGGTCAAAATCGGCACCACCCAGGTGTGTGTCACCATTGGTACTTTTTACTTCAAAGACCCCATCGCCTAATTCAAGAATCGATACGTCAAAGGTACCACCACCAAGGTCGAATACGGCAATTTTTTCATCTTTTTTACCGCCTTTATCGAGACCATACGCAAGCGCTGCTGCAGTTGGCTCGTTGATAATGCGCTTTACTTCTAGACCCGCAATCTTACCCGCATCTTTGGTTGCTTGGCGCTGCGAATCGTCAAAGTATGCAGGCACGGTAATGACGGCTTCGGTAACCTTATCTCCCAGAAAAGCTTCTGCATCTGCCTTGAGTTTTCCAAGAACCATAGCGCTAATTTCTTCGGCACTATATTCCTTGTCACCCATTTTTACTTTGACGGCATTGCCGCTCTTAACCATTTCATAGCCCATCAGCTTGATGTCGCGTTGGACTTCTTTGTCTTCCCAGCGACGACCAATAAGTCGTTTCACTTCGTAGACAGTGTTTTTGGGGTTGGTGACCATCTGGCGTCGCGCAACCTGCCCAACAAGTCGTTCATCATTTTTATTGAGCGCTACAACGCTTGGTGTTGTTCGCACGCCTTCGCTATTTGCAATAATCTCTGGCTTACCAGATTGCATCACCGCCATAGCGCTGTTGGTTGTTCCTAAGTCTATACCTATAATTTTACCCATTTTTACTCCTTTTTAGCAGTTTACAATTAAGAGTGCTAACACAATTGTAACATACCAAAACTGGCACTCACATGTCAAGAGTGCTAATTATCTTTATTCGGACGTATCGTTACGTTTCAAAAGACTGATAATAACCACCATAGTAGTACCCAGACAAATCTGAGCGGATTTTTGCCTTATATCTTATTTCTGGTGGCAGGCGTCTGTGCGCTTCAATACTCTTAGTAATGCCCTCTAGCATAAGATGTCGTTCAGTAAATTCCTGTTCAATTGCGTCCGGACCAAGCTCTTCAGGTTCAGTCGTTTCTACGCGCTGGATGTAGTCGGCAACCTCGTCAAAAAGCCCGACAATACTACCCACAAGGCCCTTCTGACGAAGAGCAAAGGTTCGGGCGCTTGTTTTGCTAACACGAGACTTTTCCCGTATTTGTTCCAGGTCTTCGTCACCGTATGGTTTTAGCTTCATAACTTCTTTTCTGAAGTTATCAGCCGCTATTTCAGGACGCACCTCAACGGGCATCATTTCATCCGGCGGTATCGCATTTGCGACTTCAGTATAGGCCTGAAATGCTTCTGCTAGATCTCCTAATTCAACAATCGATTGACCCATTATTTTTATACAATACCAGATAAAACCATTACAGCCATAAGCTAGTTATGGGTTACGAGGGTAAGCGGCACACTTCCCACTGGCAATCCTGCCAAGACAACCGTGTAACAATCGTTCGTACGCAGGCGTAAGATCGAGCTGTACAAGCGTATCGTTAACCGAACGACCAGACTGAACATTACTTCGAGCTCGATTAATATCCATGACGAGTAGTGGATTTACTAACTCAAGAAGATCTCTTATGTCTGGCTCATCTGCACAGACTGACGCACCAATATAGGTATGGCCTGGTGCTGATGCACGAATATCGACTACACTCTCAGGTTTCGATTTCACAGATATTAGCTCTTAACTTTGACTACCGCGTGGCGTATAACAGCGTCACCCAGCTTGTAGCCTGCCTGCAACTCTTCGCTAACAATTTCTTGCTCTCCACTGCCCTCTTCAATACTAACGGCCTCGTGCAGGTGTGGATCAAAAGATTGGCCAACTGTTTGTATGCGCTCCACACCCATGTCTTGCAGGGTCTTTTCGAATTGCTTTACAACACCCTGGACCCCTTTTATATAGTCGTTATCTTCTAGTTCTTTTGGAACATGCTTAAGCGCACGGTCAAAATTATCGATAACGGGCAATAATTCTTCAATAACATGCATCTTAACGGTGCCACGAAGTCGAGAAATCTGATCTTCGTGTCGACGACGAATATTTTCCGCATCGGCACGTTCACGCTGCAAAGCCTCGGTCAGTTCTACTATTTGCTGCTGTAACGACTCAAGATTATTCGCTTTTTTTGGTTGTGCTGGCTTACTCATACAACGCCTCTTCTAAAGCTTCTCCGGCGCGTCGAACCAAGTTCATAACATCACGATAGCTTTGCCGGGTGGGTCCAAGAACACCTATGTAGCTACGATCTGAGTAAGCACTCCGAAATCGACTGACAATGAGGGAACAGCCAGCGCTACGACCGACAGGATTTTCTTGTCCGATGTAGACACTAAGCGGCTCGTTTGGCGCTGCCTCGTAGAGCCATGGCTCTAAATTATCTAATAAACGCGCGACTTCTCGAACCTGGTCGCCATTCATAAATTCTGGCTGACCAAATAGGTTGGAAAGTCCACTCATGTAGAGCTGGTCGCCAATAGTTGCAAGACCAAGGTTATGCGTTAACTCAACAAGTGTATCAACTGTGTTTCGTATAATTCTGTCCGGCACACCACCCTGGGTGACACGTGTTGCTAGCGCTTTTTCAGCGCGTCGCTCGGCTGGCGTTTCACTTGGCGTGTCTACAATGTTATTCACATAGAACCGATAGCCTTTGTCTGTTGGAACACGGCCTGCACTTGTGTGCGGCTGGCTGATAAATCCGTGATGCTCCAGCTCTGCCATTTCAGCACGTATGGTCGCGGAAGACACACCAAACAATTTGGCAAGAAGGCTTGAACCAACGGGGCTAGCCACTTCCGCATATTGCTCGACGATTGCCTGTAAGATTTTCTTTTGACGTTCTGTCATAGCACCAACTTTCAAGGCTATTGTACCCTTGTTAGCACTGTTGAGTCAAGAGTGCCAAAACTAGCGTTTTTGCAATCGTTCTAGAATTTCTTGGGCTATTTCTCTTCCGCGTTTATCATAGCGAGCAGTGATCTTTCCTTCGGCAATTTTTTGAACACCTTTTACCGCCTCACTTAGCTCATCGTTTATCAAGAAGTGATAATACGGCTCTCGTAAGGCAGCGCGCAGTTCTTTGCGAGCGCTTTCGTGACGATTTTCTATTTCTCTAGCACTAACATCGCCTCGCTTTAAGAGTCGTCGTTGCCACTCTTCGTAAGACGGGGGTAGTACAAAAATGGCAGCTGCATCTGGCTTTGACGCCATAATATTATGAACGCCCTGTACTTCTATGTCAGTGGTGGCATACTTGCCCTCTGCTCGTGCCTTCTCTAACTCTCGAAGGCTAATACCAGAAACCTGCTGATTATGGATTATGGCAGCCTCGAGGAATTTGCCGCTCTCTAGATCTGCTAATACCTCTTTTTCGGAGCGGAACCAATACTCCACTCCATTCTGCTCGAGTACTCCGTCATTTGTGCGTGGCTGCCTCGTTGTGTCCGAGACAATAAAATAAAACGAGCCGGTTTTAACCAGCTCGCGGATAATCGTGTTGCGCCCACTCGCGCTAATTGCGGTCATAAGCACCACTTTTGTTTGCGCCAACAATTTTTTTCCTTCAGGTGAGATTGTATAGGCGCTGAGGATACGCTTGAACTTGGCGAGTTCTTTTAGCTCATTCATGAAACACTTATATCAGAAATTATGCACTTTGTACACTAGTCACGTTTTAACATCACCGTAAATGCTTCGGCAGGGATATCTACTTTGCCAAAGCGTTTCATACGTTTTTTGCCCTTTGCTTGTTTGGCGAGAACCTTCTTTTTTCGTGAAACATCTCCACCATAGAGCCCCGTTGTAACGTCTTTTCGGTAGGCGCTAATGTCCTCTCGGGCGATAAACTTGCCACCAATCCCAGCCTGCAGTGCGACCTGGAAGTTTTGACGCGGTATTACTTCTTTAAGTTTTTCGACAGTCTCTCTGCCCAACCTCTGGGATTCACTACGGTGAACCATGACACTGAGCGCATCTACTCGTTCGCCGGCAACATAAAAGTCCACTTTTACGAGATCCTCTGCACGATAGTCTGCAAGTTCGTAATTAAATGATCCATAGCCACTTGTAGCACTCTTGAGTTGATCATAAAAATCGGTTAGTAAGTTTGCCAGTGGTGCTTCAAAATCCAGAACTGCAAGTTGCGCATCCACATAGTTAAGATTTTTCTGCAGGCCTCGCTTACTCGCGATCAGCTGAATGACGGCACCTACGTAGTCCTTCGGCACTACGACTTCGCCCTTAATCCACGGCTCTCTTATTTCTAAAATACTGGCAGGATCAGGCAACTCACTGGCGCTTTTTATATCTTTCTCATCACCACTCAAAAGCGTTAACTGATAGTCGGTCGACGGATTCGTAACAACAAGCTCCAGGTCATATTCGCGCTCAAGACGTTCGCGAACAATATCCATGTGAAGCAACCCTAAGAAGCCAACCCGCACTCCAAAGCCTAAAACTGGCGAATTCTCTGGCGTAAACTGCAAGGCAGAATCGCTAAGGCTCAGCTTTTCAATGGCATCTTTTAACTCTTGGTAATACTCATTGCTCTCTGGAAAAAAGCCAGCATATACGAATGGCCGTACTTCTTTATAGCCTGGCAATGGTGTTATTTGATCATGGCCAGAAGCAGCTGTTTTAAGTGTTACGGTGTCACCAACTTTTGCCTCACGTGTTGATTTAAGATTTGTTACGACATACCCAATTTCACCGGTTACCAGCTCATCATTAGGCGACATGCCTGGCCGGAGGGCACCTACTTCAAGCGCAATGGCTTGGGCATTGGTTGCCATCATGGTTATTTCACTGTTCTTTGCAATTGCGCCATCAACAATACGTACGTACAGGATTACACCCCTGTAGTCATCGTAGTAACTATCGAAAATAAGCGCCTTGGTGGCTGTATCAATCTTCCCATTTGGCGGCTGCACAGTACTAACAACCCGCTCCAGCACGGCTTCTACGCCTTGCCCAGTTTTTGCACTAATGTGCAGAATCTCTTCTGGTTTACAGCCTAGTAACGCGACAATTTCGGCACTCACTTTTTCTACATTGGCGGCAGGCAAGTCAATTTTGTTAAGCACCGGGATAATCGTTAAGTCTGCTGCCAAAGCTAGGTAGACATTGGCGAGTGTCTGGGCCTGTATTCCCTGGCTCGCATCTACTACCAAGATTGCCCCTTCGCAAGCCTCAAGGCTACGACTGACTTCGTAGCTGAAGTCGACATGACCCGGTGTATCGATCAAATTGAGCTGGTAGTCTTTGTACTGCATGCGAACCGGAGCCAGCTTGATGGTGATACCCTTTTCTCGCTCTAGGTCCATTTTATCGAGTAGCTGCGCCTTCATGTCACGCTTTTGAACGGTACCTGTTAACTCTAACAGCCTGTCGGCAAGTGTCGATTTTCCATGGTCAATATGTGCAATAATACAGAAATTGCGAATGTGATCTTGTTTCATGTAGTCCACAGTATAACAGAGGTACGATATTTGCTAAAACGGGACTTTTATTGGTCGCAGAATAAATTTGCGGATTTTATCGATCACCACAGCGGCCTCTTCTAGACCAAAGAGTGATGAAAGCGTGACATGCACAGTAAGTGTTACGACTGAAATAATGCCAAGCTTGCTGCCCAAGACAATGACGCCACGGTCGTTAAGTCCGAGTGGGAAGAACGATACCATCAGAAATGCAGCAATAACGCTAAAACCGGTGACAGATATGATCTTGGCACAGCCAGACAAGAACGCCTGGTCAAGCAGCTTATGGTCCCGCAATACCATAATCGAAAAGAGTACAACCACTTCTGCCATGGCAACAAGCGACTGCGCCATGGCAAGGCCAGCAACGCCGTATGCGGTTGGTCGAGATAGCGTGTACGCAAGAAAGATGTTAAGGGCAATGGAAAAGAGCGAAACAAGCAGTGGCGTCCTTGTATCTTTTTGTGCGTAGAACCAACGAGAAATTATGGCATACAGCGTTCGAAAGAAGATAGCCATAATTAGGTACCCAAAGATGGTGGCTATCTGCGGTGAACCGCGCGAGAATATCATGCGCGCTAGGTAGCCACGCGCAAAGTAAGAAACAACTGTTATGGGTGCAATGAGCCATATCATTACGCGCAGGATTCGCAGGAAATCCCGTCGGAATAAGTCTACTCGTCCCTGTGCCAGGCGCTTGGTTAAACGCGGGAAGGCTGCCGTCGAAACTGCCGTACCAATAAGCAACGTCGGCGCCGTGTGCAGGGTGTAGGCATTTTCGTAGTAACTAATATTTCCCTCCCCGAGTCGGCGCGCAAAGTTTGTCTCTACAATACTGTTCAGTGAGTCAATACCTTGGTCGATAGAACGAGGTGGAAGTTGTCGTAGAATCAGACGAAAATCTGGGCTTTTCCAGGTAATCTTGGGGATATACTTGAAGCCTGTACCAAACAAACCGAGTGAGGCTATTAATACTTGGAATACCGCCCCTGCCAGCGCCCCAATTCCTAACCCAATAATGCCGATATTATCCTTGAACACGTAGATGCTGATGATGATTGACACGTTATAGAACAACGGTGCGAGCGCATAGAAGAAGAACCGGCCGAAGGTTTGTTGAACGCTTGTTATGATGCCCGAAATAGTGAATAACAAGGGGTTAATGGCAATCAAACGCATTATCGTCGCAGCATTATGAAGCTGTTCGGGACTCAATTTTGGAGCCACAACATAGTGTAGGAGTGGTTCGGCAAATACTATGATGATAACCGCCACCACAGCCATCAAAACGGCCAACAAGTTAAGCAGGCTGGAGGTTAATTCCCACACACCCTTTCGATCGCTACGTTCTAAATGGTCGGCCAAGATGGGCATAAACGCCACCCCTAAAGCTCCAGCGGCTAATGTGAAGAAGAAGAAATCTGGGATCTTAAACGCTGCAAAGTATGCATCGGTACTCTGTGGGCCGACGGGACTAAAGTTGGCATTGACCAGTTTTAGACGCAAAAAACCGAGAGCCTGACCGAACATGGACGTGCCAATCAACAGGGTCGCCGCGCCGCCCAAGCTGACTTTTTTGTTAACGCGGCGAAGTATGCGATTCATTGCGCTCTATTATAGATACAAAAGTAGTGGTCGAACAGTGCGAATTTTACGAAATATAGTGCGCTTTATTTAGTACAAAATTGCTGTCTTGGGGACGGATGTATCCTTTAGAACTTCAAGTACTTCGTCGGCTTCCACGGTTTCTTTCTCGAGTAGTCTATCCTTGAGTGCTTCAAGCTGTGTGCGGTTTGCCTTAATGACTTCACGCGCACGACGAGCAGCCTCGGTAATAAGATTCTCTACTTCATCGTCAATCAACTTAGCAGTATCATCTGAGTACTGGCGTTCCTGGACAAGTCGATCAAGCATGACCCCTTCTTCAACGTGAAAAACTTGATCTCGTAATTTGTCGCCCATACCTTGATTTATGATCATGTCGCGAGCAATCTCGGCAGCCTTTTGCAGATCATTACCTGCACCCGTTGTCACATGGTTACGCCCATACACTACTTCCTCTGCAATCCGACCGCCCATAGCTCTCGCCAGCATATCTTTAAACTCAACAATACTATGGTAGCTTTTATCTTCTGGCGGAATAAACCAAGTGACACCGCCAGTACCACCACGTGGGATAATAGTGACCTTGTGCACCATATCGCTGTCTGGTAGAACGTGACCCACAATAGCATGGCCTGCTTCGTGATAGGCCGTGGTTTCTTTTTCTTTTTCGCTCATTATCTTACTCTTGCGTTCTGGGCCAATGGCAACTTTTTCGAAGGCAGACGTCACATCTTCCTGGGTGATATCTTTACGGTTATGACGAGCGGCAATAATTGCTGCCTCGTTAGCCATGTTTGCCAAATCTGCACCCGACGAACCGGCCGTTTTGCCAGCCAATGAGTCGAGGTCGACTCCCTTTGCTACCGGCTTCTTTTCAAAGTGTATTTTAAGAATAGCTTCTCGATCTTTACGATCGGGTAACCCTATGTTAACTCGTCGATCAAAACGACCAGGACGAAGCAACGCCGGGTCAAGCACATCCGCTCGGTTTGTTGCGGCTAAAACAATGACATTCGTTCCCTGTTCAAAGCCATCCATTTCTACCAAAATCTGGTTAAGCGTTTGTTCACGCTCGTCATGACCACCCCCCATACCGCTGCCACGACGGCGACCGACAGCATCTATCTCATCAATGAAGATTATGCATGGTGCGTTCTTCTTAGCCTTTGCAAACAGGTCTCTTACACGACTCGCCCCAACACCCACGAACATTTCGACGAATTCCGAACCACTAATGCTAAAGAACGGTGCGTTTGCTTCGCCAGCCACGGCACGGGCCAGCATTGTCTTACCTGTGCCAGGAGGGCCAACCAGAAGAACTCCTTTTGGAATTTTTGCCCCAACAGACTCGAATTTTTTCGGATACTTAAGAAACTCAACCACCTCTTCTAGGTCTTGCTTGGCCTCTTCGCTACCAGCAATACTCTTAAAATTAACCTTGTCTTTCTCGTTGCCGTAAAGACGCGCCCGGCTTTTGCCAAAACTCATTGCCTGGTTTCCTTGGCCCTGCGCACTACGCAACATAAAGAACAAAACTGCGCTAATCAGTATTACAGGGATGATGCCACTTGCGAGACTCAGCCAGAAGCCACCACTTGAGTCATTCTTTACTGTCACTTCGACATTACGATTAGTGAGCCCCTGCTCGTAGATACTTGAACCTGCTTCTTTGTAGGATTTTTCAGATGGCTTGTCTTCGCCTTTTTTGGTGACCTCTATACTATTGCCTTTGATGACTATCTGTTGAATCTCACCGTTGTTTGCTCGACGAATGACATCAGAAAATGAGGCGTCCTTCAGTTTGCTGGGCTGCCCCACAGACGCGAATACAATCATTGCGATAAGGATTAGCAATGCAACAAAGCCAACATTCTTAAAGCCTTTTTTATTGTTTGTGCCAGGTACCTGATTATTCCGAAACGGTTTTTTATCCATGTACTAAAATTATACCGCGGGTCTGCCTAGAATGCTAGCGGTCACGCGTTACGAGTGCCAGTACGTCAGACCCAACAAGAAGTCTGTGCCTAACATCGATGTCTACCTGCTTTCCGGGTGTATACGTTTTTATTGCAACAACCAGTCGCTCAAGCATTTTACTGTCGAATGACCGAATATCGTGACTACGCAACCAGGCCGCAATCACTTCACGAGCCACCACGTGTGGAAGCATACAAAACATTGTTCGATCGAGAGTTTGTCGGGATGGTTGCAAGTGAAGATAGGTTGTGAGGTCTGTATCTATAGCCCGATTTAAAACCGACAGGTGGCGAGCATGCGCCAACAGCTGCTCTTTGCTCGTTGCATCCAGTTTTGGAATAAGCACGCGACGAATGTAGTTCCTGAGTAATTTTGTATCACTATTCGTGGTGTCTTCTCGCCATACGAGCCCCTGCTCACTGGCGTAGGTTGCAATATCTTTTTTTGTAAACTCAAGCAATGGTCGACGCAAATCGGATTTGTCGGACAGCGAACTTAAACCCAGACGGCCCGTGCCACGAAGTAAATTAATGATAACGGTCTCTAGTAAATCATCTTTGTGATGCGCTGTTACAAGCGCCTGTGCTCCTGAAGTCTTTTGCACCGACCGCAAGAATGCATAGCGTGCCTCACGGGCAGTCGCTTCGCTAGTTCCTTTCCCCAGTTCCACTCGATCATATACAAATGGCAACCCCAGCGCCGCAGCGTGTTGTTGAACCAACTTGCGGTCTTGCTCTGAGTCATCTCGAATGCCATGGTCAAAGTGGGCAACTGTTATCGCCACCCCTGGCGTTTGTGCAAGTAAATGAAGCAGTGCTACCGAGTCCACCCCGCCAGAAACCGCGACAACATATTTTCCTGGCTGCAAATCAACCTTCATGCCTGCTAAGATTATAAGGTATGAAACGACTTTATTACATCCGGCACGGCCAAAGCGTCATGAATGTCCAAGGGTTATTTGCTGGGAGAACCAACACCCCTTTAACCGAAGAGGGCAAACAGCAAGCACTAACGGCGGGTAAGCAGGCGCAGCTAGAAGGGATAAAAATAGATGTTATCTTTGCCTCTCCATTAGACAGAGCTCACCAAACAGCGAAACTTTTTGTAAAAGGGGCAAAGCTACCCCCAAGTTTGATCGAGCTTAACGATAACTTACAAGAGCGAAACTATGGCAGCCTGGAAGCAACTCCCTACTCACGCGCGGCAAGCGTTTCACTTTTAGAAGAGCCCTTGCCTGCCGGAGTTGAGTCTTGGTCAGATCTTATCAAGAGAGCGGCTGCCATTTTAGAGATCGTCCAGATGAACCCCAAGGAAAACATCTTATTGGTTGGCCACGGCGGCATCGGACGGGCCATCAGGAAGCTCGTAGAACCAGAGGCAGATGTGCATGCAGGCATACCAAATGCAACCCTAATCCGCTGGATCTAACAGGTCATCGGTGTTTAAGCGGCCATGCGCCCATTATTGTGGGTAACTATATCCTGCACTAGCTGTATTTGATCCTGGACGCCCGCAATACGCTGCGCTACATAATCTGCCTTTGCCCAACAGTTATATAAAACTACTTTTGCACCATCATGGTAACTGAGATACATTCGTCCAAGCGGGCCGGCTGCCAGCCGATAGGTGCTGTCGCCCAGAGTGAGCGTCTCTTCTGGCAATATAGTTTCTTGTAGCCTAAGGGCAACTCTTTCGCCCGTTCTTCCGATAGCACTACAGGCGTCAGCGTAATGTGCTGCTCGCTCTAGATGTGTTTCCATAAAAACAATTCGCTTGAGAATACCTGGATGCGTCTTATTGGGTGACCGCACATAGTTATACAGCTGCTCACCATACCTATCAAAGTTTGCGTCTTTAGCAGCGGCTGCCAAAGCTCTGGCTGACTCTTCGCTTGTTGCCTTTATTAGGGTCAAGTTTTCCAACAGGTTAATAATCTGTGGCGAAATAAGGCCATGGCATAAAAAAACACCGCCTTCTTGGCGGTGCCGATTTGCTTCTTCGGAGGTGGGTCTTAGCATCTCCATCTACCCCTCACTCCCACTTGGTAACATTATTGGATGAATCTCAACGTCTGCTAGGGGGAATCGATACCAAAGCCCGGTGCCTGGCAAGTCTTGAAGGCCTTCTAGGGTATAAACTTGTATAATCGGATCAGTTCTCGTGTGAATCCGCATATCGACTGCGGGATAGTAGTTATAATCACCTTCGCCGGGAAACCTGAGCAGTTTGTGCCTATTTATAGCTGCGGTTGGTACAACTACCGATCTTGTTGACCCTTGTTCTTTTTGTTTAACTCCATAGTGATCCGTAAGTCTGTCGTAGGCATTAGTGCGTGAAACCAGGCGCTCCGGATATAATATGCGAAATGCACGCATCCCAGCAGTTTCACCACGCACATCAGTTAACCCTTGATCAAGAGCAAGAAATCGCTCTTCAAATTCGCCGACATGACCCTCAAAGCTTGGGCCGGATCGTATGCGCTGCTGGCGGAGTATGTCTGCCTGTGCGACAACATCAGATCTTAGGTTATCCAGTGGCTTTGGTATAAAAAAACGACCCTCGCTAGGTCGTTCTGTCGTTTCTATGCCTTGATCTAGTACTGCCATACTAGGATTTAACTATAACAGCCTAGGCCTAAGCGTCGCAACAGTACAATACACAACAAACAAAAACACTTTACAAAACTGGTGTTTTATGTTAATATTGCTCCATGACCGATCACATTCCTGTTGTTGAACGAGAAATGAAAGAACCAGCACCATTCGAGCCGCTTGTAGTCGGCTTGGTTAGTGAATGGCCAGGTATTGGCGCCAGTACTTTTGCGCGCTATGCAGACACTGTTAATCTGCCGGGTATGCATAAATACGTTAATGTTCCACCATCACGACACGAAGACGCACTTCAGACATTTGGTGAGACATATGCAATTCGCATGCGCGGTTTACTAAATGAGTTCGCTCGAACGGCCGGCCTATCAGATGGAATCGACACAGATGACATGGTTGCTATGAGCAAAATTCACAAGCAAATTCGCACAGAAGGAAACGGCAGCGCAGTCATAAATGGCTTGGAGGGGTTAGGCAGAAAAGTAGTCTTGATCGATGCAATTCGACATCCCTTAGACGCGGTGCATATCAAGCGGCGGGGTGGCTACATACTTGGCCTTACTGGCCCAGAAGAAGTTGCAAATGCAAGATTCTTGGCCGACAACAATGATCATAAGCACGCAAGCGGGCCGAGCACACCCGAAAGACGAGCCTCTCTAGAGGTTGCAAAACGTGAACTACAACCAGAAGACCCTGCAGATCCATTTAGCTCAGACATATTAAGCTGTCTTTTCATGGCTGATATAAGGGTAGACTTTAGTGGGAACGATAAGGCAGTAACATTTGCATTAGGCATGGCTGCTCTGCGTGATATTGCCCTAGATAAACTAGGCCTTGTCGAGCTAACTAGACAGTCGCCCCAAATTCGCGCAGAAATTCCTGCTTAAAACGCTGGAAACTTTCGTCAAGAATTGACTCTCTGATTTTGTCGACCAGATTTACAGCAAAGAACTCGTTGTGCAAAGAAGCAAGGGTTAGCCCTAGTATTTCCTCGGCTTTAAACAAGTGGTGCAAGTACGCTTTTGTGTAGTTCTTGCACGTATAGCAGGCACAGTCTTGATCAAGTGTAGAAAAGTCTGACTTGAACTGGGCGTTCTTAATGTTAAGCCGGCCCTTTCGTGTGTAGATACTGCCATTTCTTGCCTGCCGCGTGAAGGCAATGCAGTCAAAACTATCAACACCGTATTCAACCCCCAAGAATAAATCACTGATCGCACTACCGATACCAAGCAAGTGTCGAGGCTTATCTTCTGGCAGCTCTTCGCAGACCCACCGCACAACATCCGGAATTTCTCCTGGTTCAAACACTCCACCAATACCAAAGCCATCCACATCGAGTTTACGTAAGTACTGCGCCGACTCGCGCCTGAGTGTTTCGTCGCGCGCACCTTGTACCACCGCCCAGAGCGATTGGTATGGCCTGCCAGCTTTCTGATGCGCATTCCACTGTTTTTTATGTTCTGCAACGCAACGTTCAGCCCAAGCGTGCGTTCTGTCCAATGCAATCTTAATATATTCAGGGCTTGCCAGTGGCGAAGTAAGCTCATCAAACGCCATATGTATATCTGCACCAATTTGCCACTGCAACTGCATGCTACTTTCTGGTGTCATGCGCAGCTTGGTCCCATCTAGGTGAGATCGAAAGCTAACGCCATCATCATCCACCTTTGCCAATTGCCCTGTTGCTTCTTTGGCTTTGCTCGCATCGCCTTTGGTAGAGTGCGCTACTGCATCTATACCCTTTTTATACGCCATACCAAGCGAAAATACCTGAAAACCACCACTGTCTGTAATTGTCGGTCCATTCCAGTTCATAAATCTTGCAAGACCGCCTGCCTGCTCTACCGTATCGGCTCCCGGTCGAAGCATAAGATGGTATGTGTTCGCCAGGACCGCTTGCCCCCCTATTTCGCGCACTTGTTCTGGGGTAAGCGTTTTTACGGTCGCTTGGGTGCCACCCACTGCAAAATATGGCGTCTGAATATCACCATGTGACGTATGCAATACTCCCGCGCGGGCCATGGTGCCCGCTAGCTTGTGCGTTATCGTAAAACCTGTTTCTTTCATATCAAGACAGTATACCACCTCTGTTCTTGGGTGGATTATCCAGTACTATGTTTTTGTGCCCAGGCAATAGTCACGGTGGTCCCGCGATTAACGACACTTTTTATGTCAATAGATGCACGATATTTCTCTACAATCTGAAGTACAATGGCCAAACCTAAGCCGGTGCCCGCCTTACGTCCAACGTTAGAACCACGATAAAACCGCCGTCCAATATTATCGATTTGTGATTTTGGAATCCCTATACCATTATCACTTACTGAAAAAATCACCTGTTGCTTGTTTCTTTCCAAACTTACCGTTACAGACTTGTTGGGTTTGGAGTATTTTACGGCGTTTTCGATCAAATTTCTTGCCAAGCAAACCCAATCAGCGTCTAACACTTTTGTCGTTATATTTGGTTCAACTTTCTGGATAATTCGAACCTTCTGTTGCGTGGCATAAGCAAACTCGCTGTCGATGACGTCGAGTGTTAGCTCGGATATGTTCTGCTGGCCGATACCCTGCTTTTTAATCTTACTTCGCTCAAGCATCAATAGGTCTTCATTAAGCTTTATGAGCTGGCGTGCTTGCCTATCAAGCACCTCCAAAGACTTAGAAGTATCTTTTGCGCTACTGCCTGATCGTGCTTGCTGTATCACGGCGTATAAAGCAGCAAGTGGGTTACGCATTTCGTGAGAAGCATCTTGCAAAAAGCGTTCTTGGGCAGCAAACGTCTCCTCGACTGGCTTTACTAGTCTTCTCGCAAGCACAAAAGCCAGTACGCTGCTCGTTGCAAGAACGGGGATACTGGTAAGTATCAACGCCCGCGTAATAAGTCGTTGCTGGTCACCCTTAACTAAGTTAGAAATCGTAACAAAATGGGCCTCCGCATTTTTTTGCGTCTCAAGGTATGCGGCGACATCCGGGTAATCACGAGTGAGATCCTGCAACTTTGACGATGAGACAGAATTATGCAGCTCAATGGCATTTGTAACATACAGCATGCTCGACAAGGTAATGACCGACAGTGTTGTTAACGCTATAATTGATGCAATAAATGATATTTTAATATCGCGTAAAGATCTATGCATGGTGATTACCCTGCTGGGGAGTCATTCAGCTTATACCCAATACCAGGGACTGTTTTAATAATATTCAGCTGCTTGTCACCGATTTTTTTCCGAATATTTGCAAGATGGATCCGAACAGGCGGGTTGTCTGATTCGGGGCCGTCGCCCCAGACAAACTCAATAAGGTCGTTCAACTTAACAACTGTTGGGCTATGCGTCATCAATATCTGCATAATACGAAATTCGGTATTCGTAAGCTCAACTTTTTTGTTGTGCACATAAAAGTCCCATGTCTTACTATTTATTCGGAAGTTAGCTGTCGTGATCTCGTCACTGTCTGCGCCATTTTTCTGCGCGCGGAGGTGTACTTGCATACGAGCTAATAATTCGCGCAGTTCAAAAGGCTTCACTATGTAGTCGGTTAACCCCAGATCAAAACCATTCAATTTATCTTGCAGTCCATCTCGTGCCGTCATTGCAACAAGCGGCATGGTGCTGCCATTGTTTCGTATGTACTCGATCATCGAAAAGCCGCTCTTACCTGGTAGGTTGATGTCGATAAGCCCGATATCAAAGTCGATTTCGTCAACAGCATCTATGCCATCTTCTGTGGAATCATATGCGGACACTGCAAAACCGTTCGAGCTAAGAAAGCGCTCCAAGGCTTCTCGCATGTCATTATTATCTTCAATAACTAGTACTTTGTTACTCATATGTAACTAATGTACCAGATTAGCGTTAATAAACTGTTAACGAGCCTAAACAGTCTCTTTACACATTGTTTACGTGGCGTAAACAACTCTTTACTTATGCTGGACTTACAAATTAATTTTGGGCATAAGCCCTAGAAAGGACAAAAGATGGAAGGAAGTAAAGTGGCCATAATTAGCGTTGTGGTATTAGCAGTTTTAGGAGGAGGACTTTTTCTCGTCAACAACAACAAAGATGATAGTAAAAAAGATGCGTCATCTTCACAAACAGAGACGACTAAGCAAGATACGATGAACAGCAAAAACATCGTTGAGGTAGCAAGCGGCAACCCTGACTTTTCAACGCTGGTAGCAGCTATTAAGGCAGCAGGCCTTGTTGATACGTTAAGTGGTAGTGGCCCATTCACGGTCTTTGCACCAACGAATGCAGCGTTTGATAAGCTGCCAGCCGGTACGCTTGATAGCCTATTAAAGGATCCTGCGAAGCTAAAAGCGATCCTTACCTACCACGTTGTATCTGGTAACGTAAAGGCCGCTGATGTTGTGAAGCTAACCAAGGCTACAACAGTTGCTGGCCAAGACGTCGCCGTCAAGGTAGACGGTTCGAATGTCATGGTTAACGATGCGAACGTTACAAAAACAGACATCGAAACAAGCAACGGCACCATCCACGTTATTGATACGGTATTATTGCCACCTTCAAACTAAAACTACATACCAAAATAACTGAAAGGGCGACCCATGGTCGTCCTTTTCTTTGTTATGATTTAAAATCAAACAATGGCCAAACAACGAACGAATGCATACTACCTAAAACTATCCTCATTTTTTAGTGGCTTGTCGTTCTATACACCGATTGTTCCGTTATATTTTTTGACACACGGCGTTAACCTGACAGTGGTAGTTTTAGCACAGGCTTTCTACTCTACGGCGGTACTACTTTTTGAAGTGCCAACAGGAGTTCTGGCAGATAGATTCGGACACCGCAAGTCAGTTGTTGTCAGTACACTGATGTCGGCTTTGGGCATGCTGCTTGTTCTTGTCTCCCCAACAGTACTGACTCTATTTGTATCAAATGCGTTATTTGGCCTCGGCGAGGCGCTGCAAAGTGGCAGCAAAGAAGCACTCCTGTTTGAAGGCACCAGAGCAGAAGGCAACCGAAAAGATTATAAAAAACATCTTTCGCACTTGTGGTCCTACGACAACTTGGCGTTCGCAATCGGCACAGCAACCGTGGGCTTGCTCTACGGTCACTTCAAGAATGACGCCTTCACAACGCTTATCGTTGCTGCTGCAATCGCCCAAATGGCTGCATTCATCGTGAATCTTCGCCTAAGAGATGTCGTAGGGGCTGAGCTTAATCCCTTTGCCGGAAGCAGCATGTGGCATCTCTTTAAAAGCAGCCTAGGTCAAATTCGTCAGGATAGTTTCTTGCGCAATATTACGTACACAAGATTGCTCACCCTGCCTGCCGTGTACGTCGTTTACGGCTCGTACCAAGCATATTTCAAAACAAATGGCGTATCGCCGTATTTTATTGGGTTTGCCCTGACGCTCGGAGGTCTTGCTAATGCTTTGTGCTTACGGCTGGTTCATCGTCTAGAACAAGTTCTCTCACTTGATAAAGCCATGTTGTATCTAAATATCCTATTAGGCCTGACGTATCTCTGTTTTTCAGTCGTTCACGCACCGTGGCTATTGGTGGCTGTGTACGTTTTTATGCAAGCACAGTACAACCTACAAGAGCCAATCGTATCGGATTATATAAACGATCGAACTGCAAGCGGCATCCGTGCCAGTGTTTTGTCTGGTGTATCGCTCATAAGACAAGTAGGGAATACCGGCTCTAAAGTTTTGCTCGGATTATCACTTACACCGTTTGGCATCACTGGAATGCTGAAAATACAAGCAGCATATTTGGTTGCGGGGGCCTTCTTCTCATATTGGTTGCTCGTGCGCTGTGGTTGCACGTATCGTTTGAGCTATGAGTCTGAAAAAAACTAGCTGATCAGCATACTGTCGCCGTAGCTGAGAAATGTATACTCATTTTCTAATGCATGCTCGTACGAATGTTTTAGGTTGTCCCAGCCTGCAAATGCCGCAGCCATCATAAGCACAGTCGAATGTGGTGCATGGAAATTAGTCAGTAAAGCATCGACGATCTTAAACGTATAGCCGGGGTAAATGAATATGTTCGCTTCGCCACACAGGCCCCCTGGCGCCTGCATAATCTTATCGGCACAAAACTCAAGTGTTCTTGTTGCCGTAGTCCCTACGGCAACCACCCGTCGTCCTTCTTTCTTTGCTTTTTGGATTGCTGCAACAGCGTCTTTTGCTATCTCAAAATACTCTTGGTGCATTTTGTGCTTCGTTACATCGTCGACACGTATTGGCATAAATGTCCCCAGGCCCACATGCAAAGTTAGCTCAACAATCTCTACGCCTTTGTCGCGCAACGACTGCAGGATACCTGTCGTAAGGTTAAGGCTTGCAGTTGGCGCAGCAACAGAACCTTTTTCTTTCGCAAATACAGTTTGGTAGCGCTCACGATCACCAGGCTCTTCGTTGCGATGCATATAGGGTGGCAAGGGAACGCTTCCTTTTTGTTCTGCCAAATCCCACAAATCAACCTCACTATGCACTTTTGCCGTTCCATTTTCGAATACCTCATCGACAACCAACTCAGTATCACCAACCAGGAGTATTTGCCCTCTCTTAATTTTCCGCCTATACATAACGAGCGACGAATGGTGCTCAGAACTTTGCCCATGCTTTTCTAGCAATAGTAGTTCGCGTTCTGCTCCACCCTCTGTATTTGTTTTGAGCCGCGCAGGCAAGACGCTGGTGTTATTGAGCACCAGCACATCACCTGGCCGTAAGAAATCTCCTAGGCATTCGTAGCGAGAGTCGTTAATTTTCCCTGTGTTTTTATTTAGTGCCAGTAATTTTGTAGCGCCTCGTTTTTTTGGGGGATAAAGCGCTATAGATTTTTCTGGAAGGTCATAGTTAAATTGCGATAATTCCATTTTGGCAAGTATATATCATCGCTGGTACACAGAGGAGACCGGCCCAAGGGTAACCGTGTCCGCCACTCTTTCTGATAAGAATGCCAATGCTTCGGCAGAAGCATGTTCTAGTGAGCTCCGCGCGATGACTAGTCCGGGGTCAGGGCTTGCATTGTGTTCAATTTGCACATCACCCAGCCTACACAAAGCATCAAACATGACACCCGCCTCTTCTGCGAGTCTCCCCTGGGGATCATCGAGGGCAACAACCATTTTTGCCCTGTCTTTGTGCAGCCCAGCGGGAGCCCAATCGATATCTTTTACCTTTAGCTGAAGTGGCTGTTTTGTGCGGACCGGTCCTTCGTGTACAAGTTGCCTTGCCAATGCCGCCGTGCCGCGCGCCTGGAGTATTGGGCTTCTGCGTCTTGCCCGTTCAACATCATCTCGAGTTAAAACTTCATGTCTGTGACTATTTGGATGTTTTGGCTCGATGCCGGGATGTGCCTCAATAAACTGTCGTCTCTCATCGTGGCTCAATACAAAAAAACGCTTTGGTATACGAAACAATGTAAACCAATCCGGTTCTAACGTTGTTGGCTGTAGGCTTTCGCCAATACGTGGCATACTTTTGTCCCTTTATTACCAAGGACTATACGCCCATGCCACGTACATGCAAGCATAAGTTATTCG
>CAZXTE010000003.1:0-30549 GCA_964643545.1 uncultured Candidatus Saccharibacteria bacterium | reverse complement strand
TTTATTACCAAGGACTATACGCCCATGCCACGTACATGCAAGCATAAGTTATTCGCCTAAGATAACGTTTCGTATAGCCCAATCATAAACTGGGCTCGTTTTATCTCTTCTTCGTACGATTCTGTAGGCTTAAACACTCGCTTTACTTTACCCAGTTCATACCATTCCAGCAGGTCAGTCCAGAATAACTTGTTCTGCTCAATTAGCAGTCTCGTTACAGCCGTTGGATCGTTTTCGTCAAGGAGTGATGTTCTTCCTATGCACGCAATAGGGTTAAGGACTGTTTTTCGCGTCTCTCCCACGCTCAACCTTTCGTATCTTCCCAAAACAGCACGGACACTATGTCGCCCTGTGTTTGCGCTGTACGCCAGTTCTATACCGTAAAAATCTAGCTGCCCAACATGCATGGCAACTGGCTCCATACCTATTGAGTCTACCCAGTACAAGCCGCCCGGTTGCTGCTCAATAACTATTTCGGGGCTAATAGCTTCCGGTGGGTGGATCTTATCAAGAAATGCCATTTCGAGTCTCTGATCACTCATGGGGACAATATTCTATTCCTTTTGTGTGTGGCTGTGAAGTACTTACTTACGTGCGCGTACAACAACCCACAGCAAACTGGCGACTGCTAAAAATATGGCGCTGTGAAAAACAAGCATGCCGTAGATCTCTACATGCAGCATTTCATTTGGGTGCAAAAAGTAATAGCGCATACTCACTGCAACATAGGCTGCCAAGCTTAGGAAGGCAGTTCCATATATTGCACTGCGATTCACCAACACAGCGGCCGAAATGATCGGTAGTGCAAACAGTGCCACATCTCGGCTCGCCACGCCCCGATCCGTGTAGACACTCACCGTGGCCAAAACCAAGTCAATCAGAATAACTCCGTAGATCAGCCATTTATAATAACTACTCCTCTGGACTTCTTTGTGCGCCGCATACCAGAGAGTCGTATTGGCTACCAGCAAAATTCCAAACGTTAATGAGCGTTTCATAATGATATCCGGCGCCATAAGGTGAGCCGAGTCATAGACGCCCACAAGCACACCATAGAGAATCAGCAAACCAAAGTGTAATCGGCACAAGCGCAAGCATGCTGCACGCAGCCAGGTTCGATGTGATGCAGGTTCTTTTCGCATATGTACCAGCATTGAACCATGTTACTTATGCTTTGGTCAACGAGAGTCAGACCACTGTCATACCCATCATCTGGTTTCGACAAATACCCTATAGGTGTAGTAGCGTATAGGCATGTCCCATATTCACACAAAACCCGGTCAACACGACCAAACTGCCAGCGCCTTTATTGTGAGGCCAGATTTTGACGAGCCAAAAGTCATGATTCATATGCACAAAAAACTTGGAATGCTTATACAGTTTGGAGGCCATGTCGAGCTTCACGAGACTCCGTGGCAAGCCGTTACACACGAATTGCGAGAAGAGTCCGGTTACGAAATGCGCCAGCTCAAACTTTTGCAGCCAAAAGATCGTATCAAGACCTCATCTTCGGTCGTTTTCCACCCCTATCCTCTATCCCACCAGACTCATAAGTTTGGTGACCTCGACCACTACCATACCGACATTTGTTATGGCTTTGTTGCCTCCGAGCCACCCCACAACCCTCCAGCCGATGGAGAATCTAATGACATTAGACTGCTTACGAGAAAAGAGCTGCTCGGGCTAACAGCTGATCAGATTCCAGAAAATGTTAAAGCTAACTTCCTGTTTGTTCTTGATCATTGTCTGCATAACTGGGAACGTGTCCCTGCTCAGCAATTCGATAACTAGCTTAACAGATACAGATATGGTATATTCATCTCTGTTAATTACGGCAGGGTAGCTCAGTTGGTTAGAGCACAGGACTCATAAGCCTGGGGTCGCGAGTTCAAATCTCGCCCCTGCTACCAGAAGACATTAAAAAAGCTCTCTTTTGCTAGAGAGCTTTTTCATTTGGATATCAATTTTACGCGAGTAGATCGTCGTATTCAGCTAATCGGCTATCAGTTGTTGGTAATAGTTCGTAGCTAAGTTGTAATGGAGTTTTCATCTAGTAATTTCCTTTGTTTTTTTGGTTGATTTTTGTTTTGTTGATCACTCAAAACTAATTAGTATTATACATAACTTTGCATATTTGTCAATACTATTACTAATAATAGTTTGCTTTACGGTGATGTTTGTGTTTAAATTTGGGCTGCAGGTTCTTATAGTTCTTTAGCTCAGATCGATCGCAGTTCCAGTTGGAAATCGCAAATTCGGTGGCAGAGACAGACGATAAGGTAACAGGTCGTACTTGCGATTAACAACAAAGGAATAAATACATGTACAAACTATTTGTAGGTGGCTTGCCATTTAGCACCACCGACGAAGAGCTAGCCGATATTTTCGGTGCTCACGGTACCGTTGCTTCAGCTGTCGTGGTCAAAGACCGCGAAACTGGCCGTAGCAAGGGATTTGGTTTTGTCGAATTCGAAAATGACGAAGAAGGCAAAGCAGCCGAGAAGGCTCTACACAACAGCGAAGTTGGCGGACGAACTGTAACCGTTAACGAAGCTCGCCCACGTGAAGAACGACCTCGTCGTGACTTCGGTGGTGGCGGTGGCGGTGGTGGCCGACAACGCAGCTGGTAACAGCACTAAAAGACCTCTCCGGAGGTCTTTTTTTATTGCTCGGTTTATCGCCAACAATTGACTGTCTGTATCTGTTCTGCTACAATAATCCAGCTTTACTATCGCGGGGTGGAGCAGCGGCAGCTCGTATGGCTCATAACCATAAGGTCGCAGGTTCGAGTCCTGCCCCCGCTACCAAGTGAGATTCAAGAGCCCCTTCGGGGGCTTTTTCAATGCCTATCAATCTGTAAAGTGGACTAATCTCAGAGGTTCCAAACTTGCCATTCACCGAGT
This sequence comes from uncultured Candidatus Saccharibacteria bacterium, assembly GCA_964643545.1. GTDB lineage: Bacteria > Patescibacteriota > Saccharimonadia > Saccharimonadales > AWTP1-31 > DAISWP01. Next base: position 27,646 of record CAZXTE010000003.1, on the reverse strand, counting down.
CATACACTAAACCCCTTGGGAATAACATGCTTTGGAACCTTTGCTTTAGGTCGTAGTCAGAAATGTCCCATTGCCTATCAACATTCTCCATAAAGTTAATCGCTAGTTCTATATCAACCTCTCGAATACTTTGTTGGTTCTCGGCTGTATCTAACTCAGCAGCCACCTCTAGCTTTTGAGTATCAAGGTCTGTTATAAACTCGTCCTTCTCTTGTTGACTAATCGAACCTTCGATAAACTTTTTAACCGTCTCACTTCTAAGCCTGGATATTTCATCTAGCTTATCTCTACTGTTCCTTATCCGTATGTTCAGATTATCAAGGGATGCATTGGCTTCTTTTATAAGGATATTCTTGTAAAGCTTAAGTACACCTTCTGATGGTCTTATGGAACGAAGCATGGTAAAAAACTCATCATGCACAACGGAGGCCTTCATCGACTTAACCTTTCCCCTACAAGAGCTACGAGCACAGTGATATCTAGGAGACTTATTTCCATTTCCCGTTCTCGGGGCAGAGGCATACAAAGGCATTTCACAGTTCATGCATAATATTAAACTTCTCAATGGATAGTCCCTGTTGGCCCTGGAGTGATTTTCACCGTTTCTACTATTCTTGCTATGCAGCAAAGCCTGGTTGCGTTCGAAAATAGCTGGAGATATTATTGCAGGATGCTTTCCTTGAACTAGTTCATAATCCGTAAACTTGTCACTTACAAAACCCGCATAGGTAGGGCTCTTAATAAGCCTGTTGATACTATCCTCACCCAAAACTTTGTTATATCTACTCCTTAATCCGACGCTTTCTGCATATCTTGTTAGCTCTGCCTTTGATATATCACCTACACTAAAGCGTTCTAACACTATCTGAACCTTGTCGGCCATCTTGCTCTTCTTTAGGCTTGGGCGTGGTTTACCACGTTCATTGTCAATCTTTGTAGTTTCATAGCCAACAATCGGGGGGTGTTGCCAGTAGCCTTGTTCTGCCAAAGCCCGCATATTATCTACCGTAACTTCTGCTTTTCCCTCGTTATCAAGCTGACCCATAAGGACAAGGAAGTTTTCCATGAATCTGCCCATCTTTGTGTCATCCACTGGTTCAGTAGCAGAACGCATGGTAATCCCTCTAGCCTGAAGCATCATTCGAACTTGAGTCGTATATGACTCAAGGTCCCTAGAAGCTCTCCGCATGTTGTAGACAATCACGTGGTCGATTTTGCCTTTGTACTTCGCTGCAAAGGTTAGTAGTTTTTGTAGCTCAGCTCTATCCGCATTTTTGCCCGACTTTGCTTCATCAAAGAACCATTCGATAATATCAATACCTTGAGACTCGGCATACCTGCTTATGGCATCCCGTTGAGTATCCGGGCTTTCGTTGTCTATCTGCCTTATAGACGATATACGTATGTAGCCAATAGCCTTCTTGTGACTTTCATTCATAGTTCAATAGTATCACTACCATAAGTATTTTTGGAACCTACATATTGGAGATTTTTTTTCGCCAAAAGTGTTAACGTTACAATAATATCTTGCACTTGGTCATCGCTGAGCTGTCGATATTCACTTCCTAAGAGCCTACGAGCATCTGGGACTGTGATTCGTGGTCTAGCAGTAGAAATACCTAGGTTACTCATTACTCTGTGCCCTAGGGCTCTTATATGCCCGAGCATCTTTAACGTACTTACTGAACAACTTGGCTGGGTAGTTACCATCCTTGGAGCGTCTACGCCACTCGTTAACTTGAGCATAGCCAAAGTCATTGATTACGCCACAGTACCACCTACGATATTTCAGATTATCGTACTCTGCTACTAATTCATCCGCTAACTCATCTACGACCCCAATTGGTAACTGTTTAATAGGTTTACTAGATGAACTGTCTATTGGCAGTTGAGAACTTAGAATTGTTTTTAGGTCAGTTGTCATGGGCCAATTGTAGTAATTGGATTACATGATGTCAGACCCTGTTTAACGTCACAGTAAAGCTGAGTTTATGGGGATGGCTTATTTGCTTGATAATATTTCTCTAACGAATCTTCGTCTTTGTACTGATTGTCTGAGCCTTTGTATCCTGGGAGAGTTCCCGTGCTATAAAGCTTGTATATCTCCCGGAAAGTTAGGTCTCGCTGGCGACATTTGAATATTGCGTAGACTAAGCCGGGCTGATATGTAGGTTTACGCTTGGATTGCTTAATAGGAAACAATGCAGCCCTTATCTGCTCGAACTTATGCCACTGTTCTAGCATCTCTACTCTGGTAGTCTTTGGGCCAAAGTGAATTGCAAATTCTCTCTTCTCAAAGTCCATATCTAAACCAGCACTAGATGTAGTGTGGTCAAAGTATAAAATCTCACCAAGAATATACATCTGTACGTCTGATGCTTTTATTTTGTACTTCTTAGCGATTGCCATCTTAATTTCAGACACATTGTGTGTCGGGTTTGTCTGTGCTTCAAATGCCTTTAATGCTTTTATGTCACTTGCAAAGTCAGAGTCATTGTAAACGTAATACTTGTGCCAATCTTGGGCTGACGTAAATTTACCCTTAGGAAATACCTTGCGTTTTATAGCCATTTGTAGACAATGGTAGCAGTATCTATCGTATATAGACAGTGCTAGTTGATGGGACCAAAAAGCGCAGAGTCGACCGGGGGTATGGTCTTATCTTCCGGTTACTTTTGTTTAGTCCTTAAGTGCAGATGTCAGGTCAATATTAAGCGTTATACCTGTTGTTGTCTGTTCAACTCTCTGAGTAGCCTTGCCATAATGACGGTCTAGTACATCTTGAGCGGCTCTCAACTGAGTTTCTTCCTTACCAGCACCGTCCACTAGCTGGACAATGCGTTTTCGTGCATTGTTTACATGCTCTTCTAGATAGATACCAACACTAGGTGTTGCTAGTAGTCTAGAGGCACTTACACTAGCGCTTTTCCTATTAGTTGTGCCGTGAGTTCTTAGATAGGCCTCCGTTTGTGATAACTTCGGGTTTGATAGTAACTCGGCTGCAAATGCTTTTGTTTTAGGTTTCATATATTAAGCTATACTTTCTATAAGAAAGAAGTCAATATGAATCCCCTGAAAGACGTTATAGATGCTCTAGGTCAAACCACCTTAAAGCTGGATAGTCTTTACATAGAGGGGCGAGTCACAGCTACTACGCAATCTAGGATTCAGACTCTAATAGACAAATTAGACGAAAGATATGCTCATGTTCGCCCACAGGATAATGAAGAGTTTTTTATAAGACTATATGAACTTCAGGCATTGGTTCTTATAACCGAAGAAAAAGTAAAAAAAGCCGGGGAGTTCATAGTCGATGCCCTTGAGTTAATGCCACATGCACACTTTATTTCTGAGACTATTAGAGATTTAGTATTATCAAAAAACAAAGTAAATCACAAAAAAAAGCCTGTATTCTTCACCGTACCGACTCTAAAACTAGTTATTGCGAGCATTGCTACAATCGGAATTTACGATAGATACTGGCAGTATAAAAATTGGAAAATAGTTCTAAAACATACGAACACACAAGATTCAGCTCTTCTCAACAGCGTATTTGCGCCCTTGATGATTTGGTCGCTGCTTAAACAAATGAAGGATATTGATAATAAGAATGGCGGCACAGTAAAATTCTCTCCAGGGCTGAGAACCCTAATCTATTGGTTCCTCAGCTTCTTTACATTTGGCTTTCTAGCACATATTGCATTACTGGGCGCACAAAATCAGCTTCGTAAAAAGGCGGCCTCTCGATGATTGACAGAGACTACCACAAAGCAAAAAAACTCCTTGCTGATTTGGGCTTTGATACAAGGAAGACTTTACAGCAGGGTTTAAAAGTTAAGAAGAAAGAAGCATATCGCATTATTGCTAAGCTCCATAAAAACGGACTTTTACCCCCTACTTTTGATATATCTAAGTATAATCGCAGGAAATCGAGGCTATCTCCATGGAACAAGTATCTTGTTGGGATATCTCTTGCGTCAGCTTGTTTTACAATTGCTGGTTTGCATGTCACTGGATACGCAAGATTCATTGCTAATGTCTACCCTATCGTTAAATTGGGGCAACATACCACCACGCTCAATTGCGATTACTCTGGGAAAAAACTTTCAGTCGACGTGCAGCTGTATAGAAACATTGATAATTACTATAGATACAAGGAAGAAAAGAAGACTTTCCTGGATAATGGGGACCTTTCTCGGTTCGTATATTCTCATTCTGGCGACCAAACATTAACTACCCTCGCCGCCGATATTAAGAAGGTGGGAATCAATAATAATCTAAGGGATGACCAGCTGGTAGAGTTAGCCACCTGCTTTGTGCAGAATATTCCGTACGATAAGGTACGTGCTGAAGATGCAATAAAAAATGGGAACGTAGCGAACTTCCGAGCAGAACATTTTCCATATGAAACGCTTTATAATAACACTGGCATATGTACGGATAAGACCTACCTTGCCAGCGCAATTTTGAAAGAATTGGGATATGGAACCGGGATACTAGTCCTACCAGATGCCCAGCACGTGGCCCTTGGTATTAGCGTACCGGGTAGCTACGGTAATTTCGGTTCACAGTATGCGTATATGGAAGTAACAAATACTGGGTATGTCCCCGGTCTTGTTCCACCCGACATTGATGACAATAATGGCGTTCCTGCTGTATCAATAAATAAAGTGTCTGATTTGACACTTAAAGACAACCCATCATCAGTAAATTTGAGCCTCAGTTCCGGGAAAACCATCCCAAAACTTGTGATTGATGTAAACCAAGGCAATACTTACAATCGTATTGTTCCAATAAAGAATCTTGAGTCTAAGATACTAACAGACATCGGCCAAGCAACCGTTAGAAAGAACACGCTACAGTTGGCGTATAACGAGCTAAGTCGTAGAAAATCTATCTCCGACTCCGCATTTAGTTATTATCAGGCTTTACCTTCAACCAGCTTGGATTGTGGGTATAAGTACAACTATACTTATAGCTATAGCTACACTTATCCATATACTTATACGTCACCTTATACGTATAGGTGCGATACTGTCAGCAATCCTCAAAAGAATTACGCATATTCAAGTTATTCCGTCTCAATTACCAACTATAATAATCAGGTATCTCTCTACAATAAGCTTTTGTCTGATTACAACTCAGCGCTTTCTACATTGCGGACAGACCTCAACAACTATGAACAATATGTCTATAACTAAACGGCACGTTTCATAATGAATATCTATCTCGACATTGATGGTGTGCTTTTGGCCAACGATAATAACATTGCAAATTATGCTAACGAGTTTCTGCAATTAGTTCTTAGCAAGTACCCAAACAATACATACTGGCTGACTACACACTGCCAAGGCGATGCCACTGTCCCCATTCAACATATAGGTCATATGTTTGAACCCGGGACACTTAAACTTATGAAGAAGATAAAGCCAACCACGTGGGATTCCGCCAAAACAGACGCTATTGATTTCAGTCAGCCATTCTTGTGGTTTGATGACGATTGTTTTGACTTCGAGCAACAACGCCTTATCCAAAACAATGTCTTGGATAATTGGATTGAAGTGAACTTGCAAAAAGACCCCAATCAACTACAAAAATTTATAACAAGTTTTCCTATTCCAAGCAATCTTAGTTAGCAAATGTGCTTCCCTTATTATTCGACACGAAGGCTACGAAGTTAACTGCACGTGAGAATGTTATTTGTACTCTCATATATAACTAGGGTCGAGTCTTAACTTTGCGAATAATTAAGTTAAGTTTCTCCAGATTCTTGTCTATGCGTTCTGTACGGCTATCTAGGTTTCCTTTTAAAATACTTATTTGTTCTTCTAGTTCTTCTACTCTTGACTCGTGTGAATTTAAGGCTCTATTAATATTGAATAGAATAAATAGACCTAATATTACACCTAAAGTACCTCCAAGTATCATGATTCCTCCTTATATTTCTTTAACATATTATATACTCACGTTCCACTCCTACACAGAAGAGTAAGCATCTAGAGAAGGCTTTGTGCTTATAGATTTTTCTATCGGTGCTATAATCCAAACAGCTATGCGGGTACTGACTAAGGTCTTTCTACCTTCAGGCTTATTAACAAGGTGGCATACTCACTAAGCACTTGCGGGTTTCAATAACGATTGTTCGTTATTCCGAGGGTTGTTTACGTCCCTGCTAACCTCATATACGTCAAGTCTACCGTCTTCTGACGGCCACAAAAGTTTTTCAAGACTTTCAGGTGTATCGTTAGATGGCTTAATCCATTCCTCTTCATCTTCAGGATGAAGAATAACAGGCATTCTATTATGAATAGCCTTCATCTCTTTGTTCGGTTCTGTGGTCATAATCGAAAAGGTTCGGATAGTATGACCATCTTCGCTCTTCCAGTCACTCCATATACCAGCGAAGGCAAATAGTTCTAGTTCTTTTGGGTGAATAAAGTAAGGTGTTTTACCGGCTTTATCCTTTGAGAGCGGCGCCCTCCATTCATAAAAGCCAGTCGCAGGGACTAAGCATCGGTGATTAAGTACCGTACGCTTCCAGAAGCCACCAAATGCTTTGTCTGCTCTCGTGTTAATAAGCTCTTTAACTAAGTCTTTCCCTAGCATTCTCGGTATGCCCCACTTCATGAGTTCAATATGTCTGCCTTTGTCATCTTCAGTAATGACGGGCATGACCTGTGAGGGTGCGACGTTAAAGTTTGGGCGTAAGTCTTTCGGTTTCGTTGCTATGTTAAAGCGTTTTGCTACGTCACCAGCTTTTTTGTTGAGAGTATAGCGGCCACACATAACTTAATTGTACTAGGAGTTGTAAATGAAAGAAAAGATTGACCAAGAAGTAAGCGTTGTCATGTACTACAGTGCCAAACACAAACGTGTAGTACCACATCTGTTACATTGGCAAAATAAAGACTACATGCTTGGAAAAATTGACTACTACCACAGCTATATGGAGGGTCGTGAACGTCAACATATATTTGAACTAACAGACAAGCAAGAGACACTGCACTTCAGGTTGAGGCTAGACAGCTCAAACTTACATTGGACGTTAGAAAGGATACACGATGGGAATGCAAATTAATGACATAGAGCCGCTCGTCATGCACGTAGACCTCAATAGCTGCTACGCAATCATTGAGCAGCAAGCAAACCGACTTATACGTCATAAGCCTGTGGGGGTTGCAGCCTATGATTCGCCAGGAGGTTTCATCATAGCTTCATCCTATGAAGCCAAGCGGTTGGGTATCAAACTCATGCGTATACGAGAAGCTCGTGAGGTTACTAAGGATATCATCATATTAACACCTGACCCCGAGAAATACTTTGATGCACATAGACGTTTTCGGGCAGTATTAGAGCGTTACACGAACGAAGTTACTCCTAAGTCGGTTGATGAATTTGTCGTGGATTTCAGAGGCTCTAGAGCTATTCAGGACGGAAAGAGTATGGTCGAGATTGGCAAGCAAATTAAGCAAGATATACATGATGAACTGGGTGAATATGTGACAGTTAATATTGGCATCGCACCTAACCGATTCCTTGCTAAAGTTGCTGCTGGTATGGATAAGCCGGATGGATTAGATGTAATTACTGCCCAAGATATATATAACGTCTACGGACAGCTCGACCTATTAGACCTTCCTGGCATAAATTATCGCTACCAAGCTCGACTCAATATGGCAGACATCTTTACCCCACTAGATTTTCTCGAAGCACCAATGTTTAAGCTCAAGAACGCTGTCTTTAAAAGCATTGTTGGATACTACTGGTACCTTCGTTTGCGGGGTTACGAAGTAGACGCTGCCAAATCTAAAACCCGAAGCTTTGGTAACGACTATGCGGTTGGCGATAAGACATCTGACCCGGAGCAAATATCTAGACTACTTATGAAGTTGTGCGAAAAAACAGGACGGAGACTACGTAAACACGACTATCAAGCTCGGGGGATATTCTTGGGCATTGGATTTGAGAATGGTACTTGGTGGGGCAAAAGCAAGCGCACGCAGTCACTACTCTATTCCACACAAGACATCTATATGAACATAATGCGTGTTTTCCGCCTTGTAGATATTCCTGCGAGAGTTATACATATTAATATCTCTGTCTTCGATGTTGTAAGCGCTTCACCACGTCAGCTCGGTCTCTTTGATGGGACACGGATGGACACCAAGTCACTCGCAATAGCATCAGATATGGTTAACAACCGTTATGGCGAGTACACCCTCATACCCGCTACCATGGCGAACATGCACGATACAATTATCAAGCGAGTCCCGTTCGGGAGCGTTCGGGACTTGTAGTTTACATCGGTTAAGAGGAGAATTACAGCATGCAGCCGAGTATTTTTGGGAAACAATTAGAGCAGGTCGAATACTCAGACGTAGTCAAGTTTTGCGAAGCTAAACATGCTGAAAATCTAAGCCTAGACTACAAGAGAGATTTGAGTTCCGTTGAAAAAGTGGTTAAAACACTAGTTTCCTTCGCAAATACAAATGGTGGCTGGATAGTTGTTGGCGTAGACGATGACGGAGAAGACAAGCCAAAACTTCCCGCTTTGGGTATAGAGCCGGCTTCAGACTTAGAAAAGAAAATAACAGACTCAATTATTAGCTCAGTCACGCCCATAGTTCTTCCCCTCTACAAAGTTTGCATATCAACAGACGGGAAGAAAGCCTTTTTAGTTGCATATATGGAACAAAGTCACTCGGCACCACATTGGATGCTTTTCAAAGGTAGTTATCAGTTATTCGTTCGCCACAATGACCGAGCAAAAAGTGATAACTGGAATGATACTGCTACACCAAATCAGTGGGAGTTACTCAGAAATCGTCGCAAAGCCAGCTCAAATCTTGGAGTTCAACTTATAACGAGTATGGCCGATGTCTTCACTCAGGAAGCAGCTGCGGTCCTTGAGTTACGTGAAAAAGAAGATGAAGAAGCTCGAAAAGCAAGTTCTCCATTTGGTATTCACTTGCCGATGCCAAGACTATATGGCTTAACAGGCTCAGAGTTTGAAGGCACCCAGTCAATTAGATTAATTCCTGCGTTTCCAAGTGAGCCAATTACAGATATTCCCTCGCTTGTTAGTAAATTGTCTTACGAAAGAATAATGACCACTTACTCGTCACCACACCCTCTAGTTCCAGACAGTAGAGAAGATAAGATTAAGGCTTATCAGTTCGGGGCTTATTCGTTCTATCAAGATGAAAGAACTAAACATTTTTACTTTTTTGGAATGGATTCATATGGAAATATTCTAAATGTTGACCCTGTTGAGGTTGAAAGAAAAAGCAGTTTAGGCGATGAGTCTACAACGAAGTTTACTACGGCAGATAAGGTTATTGGCCAGTTAATTAATTTGCTACTGTACGCCAAGATGGCTTACGAAGACTTAGCTTTACAGGGAAGCTTAATACTAAGTGCCGAGTTTAATGGCTCCGAAGGTTGTTTGATGCTGCCTGACTACGTAAATCTAGGTTTTAATGAAAACAATTTACCAACGAACGTGACTGGCAAGTTCGCTGTTTACCGCTCACTGGACACAAATACGCTTAATGACACAGAAGCTCGAAGAGCATTCATTCTAACTATAGCTAAAGAAGTATTGTATTCTTTCAATACAAGTAAGTTTGACGAAAAAGCATTGATTGACTTTATTGAGAAATACGATAAATCTACTAAACATTTAGGCTAAATCTAGGTTAGTCGTTTCTTTAATAATCCGAAGGTTCTAGTATTGGGTGGTAGAGAGCAACGAATCTGTTCGACCCCTTTTGAGCTGTATCCACCGGCTTATCTCCGCAAGAAGTAGGTTCCAATTCGAATGTACTTGGGCTACCATAAGCATTTTGACCTCTGTTAACGGAGGTCTTTTTATATTGCTCATGCTTGCAAATCATTTGTAGTGGGCGATAATAAAGCTATAAATGAGGTAAGTGTTATGTCAGATGCAGCAGAACGAGGGGAAACCTTAAGAGCAGATGGGCAACATAAAGCCTATCGAGTTATCAAAGTTGACTATTCAGAAGAATGGCACTCCGAGGAACAACCTCGTTATATTGCTACATTGTGGGGCAAGCGTGCTGCCGAAGAGCTTCGTGATGCAGTTGACCCAAACCATGCAGGACAAGGTTGGCCAAGTAGCAGAATTGAAGAGGTTGGTGTCGTAGTGGTGGGAGAGAGCGTGTTCTACGACACAAATAAGCCTCCCGTCCCCGTCGGTCTCGTTGCTGAAAGTGCTCAAGAAGCGGCAAGAGATTTTGTTGCGTGGAATGCAGACGGTAATATATCGCAGGCAGTAGCCCAGCTAGCAATAGGCGTATAGTTTAACGACTTCCACCGACATAACTCTGCAAGAAGTAGGTTCCAATTCGAATGTACTTGGCCTACCATAAGCATAATCACCTCTGTTATTCGTAGCAGAGGTTTTTTACTGTCTTGAATTCTAAGGTGTTAATAGGTTCGAGTCATTCTTGGTGTTTGGTATGATTAATGCATGTTTCAGTTCTTTGGCATACTTAGCGGAGTAATTGCTCTCGTTGCTTCAATCCCCTACATCATTGATATTGTTAAAGGCAATACCAAGCCTCAACGCATGGCTTGGGTCATATTTATAACACTTAGTGGAATATCATTCTTTGCACAACTTGCAGAAGGTGCGACTAACTCTCTCTGGTTTCCGCTGGTCCTATTCGTTCAAGCCATCATTATTTTCTCTCTGACTCTAAAATACGGCATGGGCGGATTTGGGAAGTTCGATATTTTAAGCCTTATACTCGCAATCCTAATCATGGTTATTTGGGTTGTTACTAAGTCAGCCGCAATAGCCATTATTTGCAGCGTTACCGTAAATACACTTGGAAAAATTCTAGTAGCGGCGAAGGTTTACAAAAAACCAAACACTGAATACGTGCCAACTTGGACTTGGAGCGCAATTGCCAGTGTTTTTGCCGTACTTGCTGTCGGCAAGCTGGACTGGATACTTATGCTCCCTGCTTTTCAGAATGCACTAACGGTTGGCGCTATTGCTGCACTGATAGTCATGAGGCGGAAAGAATTGAAGAAATAGGTTCTAGTCTGCTCCGGTAGAGTACGTAACCCCTACTCAGCCCCTAATGAGCTGTTTCCACCGGCTCAGCTCCTCAAGAACTAAGTTCCAATTCGCACAAGGTACGTGAGACTAATTGAGATTATTGCGCCTCTTCGGGGGCTTTTTTATTCTTTATAAACTAGAGCAATACCGAACACGCCAACTAAAGCCAAAACAATCCCTAAGTATTTCCTGACGGATAGCTTTTCAGCAAAAGCAAAACGAGCAAACATAACGGATAAAGCCCCGCTCACGCCAGTTATTGGTGAAGCTATTGAAGCAGGTGCATAGGAAAAACTAAGCCAAAGAAAGCCCGTACCAACAATGTTCAAGAATCCCCCAATGAGCGCTTGTCTGTATAAATTGAAGTTATGAACAGCTCCTTTGACTGCGCCAATAACCGACTCTCGTTCCAATCTTAGATATGCGAGAGCTACAGGAATCTGAATGAAGCCCAACGCAAACAGAAAGCTGAAGTCACCTGACCGATTAATATAGCCTTTTGACAAGGTGTCAGACAACCCCACCCCTATTGCTGCTAGGAACGGCCAGACTATTGCTTTACTAAGTTTTAGCTCCGATTTTTTGAGCTTATCTGGGATGGTTGCCACGACGCTACCAAGGATTGCTAACACAACAAAAAATAGTAGCCCAGAGGTCAGTACTTCGTCGTTAAGTATGATTGAGAACAAGACTGTATAGACCGGGTAGGTTGCTAGAACTGTTGCAGTCACCGCCAGCTCTCCGTGACTCAGGGCATAGAAGTACAGCGCCTCAGATAGTACTGCTGAGATGACTGCATAGAAAATCGCCTGTTCAAAACTTACCCCGAAGGTTACCCCCATCACCAGCGCAAGCGGCACCCACAGCACCAAACCAAACAGGGCATCAAAGAAAAACCCGACCGATGGTTTAAATTCTTTGTAGCTTTTCCTTAGGGCAACTTGAGCAAGAGCAATGAATAAAGCCGCACATATAGCAAAAATGATTCCTAACACTGTGGTTGATTATAGCCTGCTCCTGTTAGTTCCACTACTACCAACTAGATTAGCTCTCCGATATTACTGGTCCATATGACTCTTTCCACCGAGATAGTTCCGCAAGGAGTATGTTCCTAGGCGAATGTACGTGGGCTACCAAGTAATGGACCTCATCGCAAGATGGGGTCTTTTACTTGCTCATGCTTGCAAAATAATCTTCCTAGGGATAGTGTTGTCTTAATGCCACACCGACAAGCAGCACCATCACCGGAATTCTGGACCGATTTCGATGGAACAGCCGTTGAGCTAGTCTCTAAGTTTGATCCACGAAATTGGATTAAATACCCCCTACCCACTATGGTGGGCTATACTGCTTTTTTAAGAGGCGTGCGGAGGCAAGATGTCGTAGTTGGGGGAGTAATATCACGTAGACCAGATATCCCTATCAGGCGGTTTGTTACCAGGCGCTCCATTGTTAATTTGGGTTTAGATGCCTATCTTAATCCTGACCACATAGTATTAACTGGTAGTGAAGAACGTAAAGGTAGATACATAGCAGAGCGCGCACTTCACAGGACTGTTGGTCTTATCGATGATAAGCCACATAAAGTCGGCCCAACCATACTTGCAGGACTTTCATCGGGCCCCGGCAGCCCCAATTTTGCTGGTCAACAAGTCCGGGTTGCTTTGGGCGTAGTCAATCACCCAAAAAGCAAAACTTACACAGAGCAATTTGTCGAGCAGGTTCGCGATGAGTCAGCGGCAACTGGTATATCGGTTGCAACTCGGCATAGAGATGGTGTTATAAACCTACATGGTCCAGACCATTCATTCAAGCTTAGCATTGTTCAACTCGCAGCCTATGGTGAGACACCTGGCTCAAATTTCGCAGAGTACCTGATTGATCAAAGCACTCAAATCATTCAACAACAATAGATCGTTTGATTTATATAGACTTTATTGTATTATATAATTTATGTCTGACAAGCTAATTCTCCAGGTAGTGGGCAATCCAGGTGCAGGAAAAAGTGAAGTCTGCAAGCACCTTGCAGATACCTACGACTTTGAGACCATTCTTATTAGTGACCTCATTCGAAACTACGCAGCCCGACGGCGGCTTCCACTTCATGATAGGAATGACTACAAAATAGCCCATACTCACATGCGGCATGAGCTGGGAGATGACTTTATCCCAGAGACAATTCTTGCAACGGATAGCAAACGCATAGCTGTTGATGGTATCCGCGTTCCTCGTCACGTAGAAACACTTCGACAACATGGCGCGCTCACCATAGCCCTTTGGTGCCCAATCCAAATTAGATATTTAAGAACACTGAACAGAGATCAAGGCTTAGATAAGGCTGACTTCGAAGCATTTCAGGCGGATGAGCGTGCTGAATATGAAAATACCGATCCGCTCGTTCAATCGACTCTTACGGTCATGAATGGGGCAGACCACCACATAAATACTGCCGCAGACATCGCTGTTGTTCTAGATAAAATTGACCAAGTGGTAACACCCCTACTTTAGATGGCTATGCTGGATTTGCGTTGTGAATAGGTCTGTCACGTTTGAATAGTTTGGGTCAAAACTGTACTATTAGCGTAACGCTTAAGCTTTTGGGGTACTCGAAGAGACATGAAGATACGAGTTATATCTGCAAAAATTATGATTTTGGTTCTGTCTTTGGCTATGATTTTACTTTTGGCCCCCGGCACGGCCTCGGCAGGAACGTTCCCCGGTATCAATGGACGCCTACTCTACACAAACACTAACAGCTACGATAACTACCAGATGGTCACGGTCAGACCCGATGGCACAGGATCCAGCCCGATCGGCACCAACGACCTAGCAAGACGCTACGCTAGCTTTTCGCCAGATGGTACCAAGATTGTATATACCAGTGGTGGTTCTTGGCAGTACACATGGATTGCAGATGCCGACGGAACGAATGCAGTACAACTGACAAGCGGCAGCACTAACAGTATCTACCCTAGCTTTTCGCCAGATGGTACCAAGATACTTTACTCCTACGCTGTCTCATCGATATACCAACTTCGGACGATGAATTTGGATGGATCGGGTGCGACTACGTTGTATGCGCCCTCTGGGCATGCATATAAAGCTTCGTATTCACCAGACGGGACCAAGATTGTGTTTTCGGCAACCTTTGGTGGTGGCGATAATGAAATTGGCATAATCAATGCAGACGGCACTGGCGAAACTAATCTGACCAACAACTCACAACATGATGATGATCCATCGTTTTCACCAGACGGCACGAAGATTGTGTATAACAGCCTCGCCCTAGCCGGTGGAGCAACATACCAAATTCATACCATGAACTTGGATGGATCAGGCGACACGCAGCTGACATCGACGTCTGTTTATCATGGGTCGCCTGTGTATTCGCCCGATGGCACGAAGATTGCATATCGAAGAGGTGGCTCACCTTCCGAACTTTATTACATGAATGCAGACGGCACTGGCGAAACACGAGTAACAACTAATGGCTGGGTTGATGCCAAAATAGACTGGCAGCCGTTAACGCGCACACCCTCGATATCAACTTCCAGCCTGTCAATTACTCTAAATAACGGGAGCGGCACGTTAAATGTGGCCGATTTATATACCGACCACTATAACCAAGGCGTTAATAATGCGAGTCTGACCATCACAAGCGGGCCGTCAAGTGGCTCAGCCGACATTAACTCTAGTACCGGAGTCGTCACCTATACCCAGACAACTGTTTCGAGCCGCTCCTTCTGGAGCAACTTCAGCAGTATGTTCTTCCCCAAAGTTTCGGCAGCGGCTACAGATAGCTTTAGCTACCGGATTTGCTCAAATGCGTCTGACTCTCTCTGTTCTACGGGCACCGTAAGCGTCCTGGGTCTAAGCAGTGGCTCCCTATCTGCAACTGGTGACAATACGCAGATAGTTGCCCATCTGGCATCATGGACGTTATTCGTATCTATATCCATCTTGCTCGCATATTATGTACGCCACAGACGCACCAGCTAGAGTGCTCTTTAGAATAAACAAACGATAGCTGGGGCCTCACCGGTGCCATACCATAAGCATTTTAAACTCTGTTATTCGAGCTGGGTTGTTTTTGGGAGTAAAAGTCGCTTGACGTAGTAGTTTCGATTTGATAAATTACCTCCCGGAAGACCAAGTGAAACAGCACTAGTTCGTTAATATGTGACCAGTCAAGTTAGTAAGTTTAGATCAGTTCGAAGTTTGTTAGTTCGTAGGTCACATCTGTGGGTGCAAGTCTTCCGTAGTTTTAAAAAGAGGCACGAGCATGTTCCTCTTTTTATTTTTGCTCTATTAACTGTGCATCCCCTTTATTTGGGGACGCCCGTTGCTACGTATTGTTTATCGATGTGCTATTTAATTTTGCGCCAGGCTCGCTTGTTGTATTGTTTTTCCGGACAACACTATAGTTCTTTTCGCTAAGGATTACTTCTTCTATTTCTTCGACTTGGTGTTGCGGCATTATAATAAATGTATCGCGGTTTTCATGTATTTTTTTGTAGAGGCTCAACTTTATGGGTATTCTATTGTCACAATTTTCATCTGAGCATTCACATCTGAAATTTAACAAAACATCATCGTCCCATAATAACTCTGGATTATCTTGCTTAATGTGTGCCACATCAACACGATCTAGATCATCGCCAACCTTTTCATTAAGGCGCCTAAAGATCATCTCGTTCTCTATTTGACGTCGTTCTGAAAGTGGCATACCCATATAACCAGAGTAACACTACTGCGCAAGTATGGCCCATCTCCTGTGCTGGCTAGCGTGACGCAACATGAAGGCGTCATGTGAGTTTTCTTACAGTGATTGCAACTCGGTTAACGTATTCTTTAATTAGTAAGTAATAAACCAGGAGATACACATGCTGTGGACTGTAGTAGTAATTTTATTCGTTCTTTGGCTCTTAGGCCTGCTGGGACATATTGGAGGCGGCTTAATCCACATTCTTCTCGTAATCGCTCTTGTTGTGTTCATCTATAACATGGTCACAGGACGACGAAGCGTTTAAACACGCACAATAATAGGTTCTAACAAAAAACGAGGAGTTATTCCATGCAAGAAGTACAAAAAGTCATCAATAAAGATGAACGCGTTGTAACAGACACTGGAGCTATTGTTACCGAACATGATCACTCAGTAAAAACTGACGTCGACACAAAAGTAACAGTTGCGAACATAATTTGGTACATATATGGCCTGATTGCCATTATTCTATTGATCCGATTCATCCTAAAGATTACTGCAGCAAATGCAGCTAATTCATTTGTTAACTTTATCTACTCAATCAGCAGCATCTTTAGCGCACCATTCGACACGATATTTGGTGTAACGAAAGCAAGCTCTGGGACTACAACTTCTGTATTTGAACCATCTATCATAGTTGCGCTCGGCGTTTATGCATTGGTAGCATGGGGCATAGCAAAGTTGCTTACCCTCAACGAACGACAAGATTGATTCATTCTCGTCGAAAACAACACAGCGTATCATGATTACGCTCTACTGCTATACAAGCACGAACGGAGTTTAGTTCTGTAGTATTCTGCTACTATTAAACCAATGGATTGGTTACTTTTAACGTTCTTGTCAGTTATTTTCCGCTCCGTCTATGGCGTCATGACAAAAGTACTCTCGAACAAGCTAAAAGTTTCCGCCTACACACAAGCTACGCTGCTGTCTTTTTCCGGGGCAGTCATAGCGCTCCTCCTCTCTCCCCTCTTAGGAGGACTTCACTTTAACTTCTCGGAAGTGAGCTTGCTGGCAGTAGCTCTTGTAGTCTTGGGCCAAGGGCTTGGCAATATTACATACTTTGCGTCGATGAAAAACCTCACGAACGGCACCGCCCAAATCGCATTCTCATCAATATTGTTCTTCAATACGTTTCTTTCGTTAGTATTTCTAAACCTACACCTCAGCGCGGTAAACGTATTCGGACTAGTCTTATTGATGCTCGCTATCGTAAGCGTTGTGACAGGAAAAGTTGAGTTGCATCGTAAAGGCGTGAGCCTCATGATACTATCTGCTTTTCTTTTTTCAGTCTTTCAACTCTCCAGCGCAGAGATCTCGAAACAAGTAGGTGCAGCGACGTACCTAGTCATTGCCTACCTAGGCGCAGCAGTGGTGGTGTTTTCTATAAAATGGCGCGTTGTAGTCAAAGACCTGAAGACCGCTGAACGAAAAACAACATTTGGCATTCCTCTCCTCACCGCACTCCCAAGCATGGGAAACTTTTTGTTTGCATATTACGCATATCGCAGCGCTCCCCAACCAGCAAAGGTTGCGATGCTACTTACCTCTCAGGTTGTCCTAACTGTGTTCTTGGGCTACTTTTTCCTAAAAGAGAAGGGTCATGTTTTGCGTAAAGTCAGCGCAGCAATTCTTGTAGTCGTATCGGCCATACTAATAAAAAGCTAGCAGCCTCTTCAAGTGTTGATCAGAGTGCTGTTGTGCCTACTTTTTTTCTCTGTCGATTCGTATTTTTTGTACCGCAAGGATTGTCCATGTTGCTGCAATAGTTAATGCAGTAAATGCCGAGAACCAAAGTCGCAACGTCAGCATGCACGTAGCAATGACCGCCACCAGTACGACATTCATTACGCTCGTAGCTACAGCCGGCTTGTCGTTGCTTGTGATGCTTGGAAGCATAGCAATAATAAAACAAAGTTGTGCTACCGAAATTACTATGTCTTGCCAACGCATACGTTATATTCTAGCCGATTTGTTATGATGTAAGTATGAAGAACGCAATAATCGTTATATTAGTAGCGGCTGTCTTATGTCTAGGTGGATGGATTGTCTACGACAAGGTACTGTCTGACAACACCAGTACAACATCAGACGCGACAACGACCACCACTACATCAACCAAGCAGCCAAAAAGTTCAAACACATTGGACTTAAGCGACAAAGGCTTAACTGTCGTGGGGTCAGATATTTATAACAAAACAAACACCACTGTGCTGATCCTCTCGAATAACAACATCCAGACTTTGCCATCAGAAATGGGCAGAATGACAAAGCTAGAGGAGTTCAAGATAGACCACAACCGGCTCGATGGTTCACTTATTGGCGAGATCCGTAAAATGCCCCTTAAGACGCTCGATGTGAGCTATAACAACATGACCGGCATGCCGGCAGAAATTGGACAGTTGAACAAGCTCGAAACACTCAACTACAGCTACAACAAAATTACAGGGCTGCCTAATGAACTGGCAAACCTGAAAAATAACTTGAAAGAGTTTAATCTAACGGGGAATCCGTTAAGTCAGAGCACTCTTGATAAGATCAAAGCAGCGCTACCTAATACCAACATACTGTTCTAGGCAGATTATGGATTAGTGATGCATAGTAAAAGTTACACGATAGTGATAGACAAACCAGCACATGAGGTGTTCATGGCAAGTTTAGATCCAAACAATACACCACTTTGGATAGATGGTATGGCGGAGGAACAAGCCAGTGAATCTCCAGCAAAGCTTGGTACTACATATAGAAATCGAGGGCACAAGGGAGGCTGGTCAGAATATTCCATCACTGAATTTGAGCAAGATAAGGTTTTTACTCTAAGCCGAAAAGATGGGGCGTATCATGTTAGATACACTTTCAAACCACTAGACGATGGACAGACTTAGTTTACTTACGGCGAGTGGGAAGATAGCGGAGAACTAGCACACCCCTTACCCGAAAAAGCCATCCAGAAACTCAAACAACTCATTGAAAATTTGTAATTAAAGTTAACGAACCGAGCTGTTGCAGCTGCGTACCGTAAAAGATCTGACCCCTAAGGAACCGAAGCCTTTATATTTCCCTAGTTTTGGTTCATACTTATGCTTAATAAATAAGGTGGGTACTATGAAGAAGCAAGTGAATCAGTCTGGAATGGCGCACATTGTATTAGTGGTGCTTGTGGTTGTTGTCGTGGCAATTGGCGCCGTGGGCTACATCGTTGCAAAGCAACAAAAAGCCGGTGAGCCAAAATCAGCAGTTCCCAGCCCAAACAAAATCACCGACATAAAAAGTAACCCCGAGCTCGTTCTCCAGAACGTAGGCCTGCAGAGTTTTGACGATATTTTGTACACCAAGAATGCTGTTCGGGAGTACGCAAGTAACGGGCTAAAGGGCTTCTACGTCTTTGGCGACAAACTAAGTGGTGGCCGCGTAAACCCGAACTTTGAGTTTGCATCGGTCAAACCAGGCTCGAAAGTCGTATCTGCAATAGATGGCGTAGTAGCGTTTATTAAAGAACAGTCCGATAGCAAAGACTTCGAGGTATTTGTACAACTACCCAATAACACTGTTTGGACAATTGGATACGATCACCTCGTTAATCTCTCTGTTAAAAAAGACGAGGTCGTAAAGGCCGGAACCGTACTGGGTGAGCCCGCAATACAGAACAATGGGTTACACCGCTTTGAGATACAGGTGAACAAAGACGAGAACGGCACTACTACCCATATATGCCCTTCCACACTTCTTGCATCTGCCGTCAAAGACAAAGTCATGGGTGATCTGACTGCCATGCAAAACACCTGGGAGTACAGCACTGGCCTAGACTTATACAGCGTTGACGCACAAAAGCCTGTGGGCTGCTTAAAGCAAAGTCTTACTGTTGCCGAAGCAGAAGGCCGCTAGGGCTTGATCTTATTCGGTGAACCTATAGCTTGACCGGTTGGCTTGGGAATCCTTTTTTCACAGCTTCAATTAGCGCAGTCTGTAGTTGTGGCGTCCGAAATGCAAGCGTATGCAACGCGTCAACATCAACCCAACGGGGCGTATGAATATTCATGCCCATTCTGTTCATGGTTCCTTCTTCTGAACTATTTTGCACTGCAATCGGTTCGTGTGGAGCAACCTCGCACAAAAATATGTACTGTTCGTTATAGGGTTCTGCATGTTCCTCTATGAACACGAGTTGGTAATTTGTAATCTGCAAGCCTGTTTCTTCCTTGATCTCTCGTACGAGTGCTTGTTCTGGTGTTTCGTCGTCGTTAAGTCGCCCACCAACAAGTGTAAAATACTCGCTGCCGTGTTTGTTACGATACATGACGAGCATTTTTCCGCTCTCGATAATGATTGCTCTGGCTGCTTTTCTCATGGCCTAAGTATACACGCCTTACTCAATGCTGAGCATCGGATTAGGTTAACCTGTTGCATAAGCGTATAATTGTAGGCAGCTAGACAACCTCAATACTAAAAATCCTGCAGACGTGCGAGAAGAGATTGTTGTTGCACTAACCATCAACACATAATCGAAAGAGTTCATCATGTCCAAAGACAAAGGCCGAAAAGAAGTTAAGAAACCCAAAGCAACGAAGCCAAAGGTTTAAAAATGCCCGTGCTGAAAAAACGCGTTAACTTTACGGAATCTGCTGAGGGAATTTGGGCAAGACAAACCCTAGAACGTTTAGTTGCAGATAGCGCATACAATACGGATTCTACGTATAGCACCGATGCCGAGCTATACCCTGGCAACCTTATACCGTTTGTAGAGAAACACATGAACAACCTCAATTCACACCCCGACCTCGATGCAACGCAGTACATTGCCAACATTCGCCTCATGACAAGAATCCGCTAAAACACCGCCCCACAAGATAATAACTTGACTATTCATTAAAAACATTGTAGTATTTAGTTACTATGCAACGAGATACTAATGGCAGTATTACATTCGAGAACGCAGAGCTGTTCTCTGTTGCTATTGGCTTGAAGCAGTACACACAAATGGAGACAGCACACGCCCAGGATGCAGCTCCAACTGCAGCTGAGGCAGAAGTGCTTTCACAGCAAGCTGCTCAAGCATACCGTGAAGCAGACCGGGATGAGCAGGTATTCGGCGGACAGTACAACCTAAGTACAGAAGCAGTTCGAACAATTGCCCCTTATTTACGAAGGGAATTAACACTTGCACCTGATGCCGTTGAGGCTGTTGCCGTTGGCATACGCGAAGTGCATAAAGGGCCCCTTAGTGTTGGCGGTGTTGCAAAAGCGCTACTAGAGAATCCGAGAGCTGGCCTTGTTAGATTAAGCGATCGAAGAGCTAGCAAACGTATCTTGAAGCAGATTGCTTAAGAACACTCGTCTTCCCCTATCTGTTACCATAGTAGTATGGATAGTGCACATATAGAGCGAGTTAAATCAGAATTACGCAAAGCTGGTGTTACCCGATACGGCTTGCTAAAAGGCGAGTCTCGTAAACTCCCGCAGATTATTCACCCAGACGAGCATATCCATGCTGCGGTCTACGGACGTTGTCAGCAAGGTTCTGCCATGCTGGTCGCTACAGAACGCCGCGTTATTTTTATTGACTGGAAACCACTCTACACCACATCTGACGAAATATCCTACGACGTCATTGCGGGAGTTACGTATGGCCAGCAAGGTCTTGTTGCCACAGTGACGCTACACAGCAGAATTGGTGATTATCAATTACGCTATGTAAACATCGGCGTTGCCCGCAAGTTTGTTGCATACATGGAAAAGCGACAGCTAGAGCACACCAAGAATGGCAACTCCCAAAAAAGGCCTGCTGCAGAGCAACTGTCGAAGGCAGTCTTGCTTGATGCAGAGATCACTCGTTTTCTAGAACAACACGAACTTGCAACATTATCTACACTAGATCGCTCCGGTAACGTGCATGGCGCAAGCGTCTATTACACATACACGGGTGGTTTCATTTATGTGCTAACCAAAGAGCTGACGAACAAGGCTCGAAATATACTGGTGCACAGTCAGATAGCCCTAACCGTTACTGACGAACAAGCCCTAAAGACTTTAGAGCTAGAGGGCCTCGCCGAAGTAGAAACAGATCTTTTGGCGCGTCAACAGGTCTTCAATAAAATAACTAAGGAACGAGTGTATCAAGACGGCAGAAAGCTTCCTCCCATTACCAATCTTGAAGCTGGCTCGTTCGTGGTTATTCGTATCGCCCCAAAGTTAGCCGAACTAAATGACTACCACCACAAAATTTTTCGTATTTAAACTTTACTTGTTAAGTACTTTATCTACTTCTAAAAGAATCTGGCTAGCTTCGTTTGCAGGCACCACATAGAGATTGGCTGGATGGTGCTTGGGGCTAATTGAGACGACGTCTATCGCGGCTGCCAAGTTGTGATTACACTTTGGGTCTAACGCAATACCAAGATACAGTAACTTTGCTGTAATACGCCGCCGCATTTCGGCGGAGCGCTCCCCAACGGTTCCGGTGAACACAATGGCATCTACGCCACCAAGGGCTGCAACCATCTGGCCGATGGCTTGTTGGATACGATACACGTACATCTTCAGTGCAAGTTTTGCAGGTTCACTGCCCTTTTTTTCCGCTTCGAGCAATTCGCGAATATCATCCGAGACACCACTGATGCCCTTAAGCCCGCTTCGGTGATTTAGGTACAGCTGCAAGCCTTCCTCGTCGAGAGACAATTGCTTTTTTATAACCTGCGTAGCGGTTGGGTCGATTGAGCCACTTCGGGTTGCCATAACTGGGCCTTCTAATGGGGAGTAGCCCATTGTGTTATCTATGCTTTTACCATTCTTGACTGCCGTAACACTAACACCGCTGCCCAAATGACAGACGATCAGACGCGCGGGGAGCTTCTTTGCCAGGTGCAAGGTGCTTACGGCCGAAGCAACGGAAAGACCATGGTAACCATACCGCTGGATGTCTAGTTTTTTTGCATCACTGGCAGAGATGCCATAGCCCGCAGCATATGCAGGTTTGTTGGCATGAAAAGCGCTGTCGGAAGCACCGACAATTTTAGCAGAAGGGAACTCTGCGCCTAGTAACTTTATTTCTTGTAGGGTTGCATTGATGTGCAACGAGGCCCTTGGCTCTAACCCTTCAAGCAGCTCAATACTTCGGCCGGTAAGCAAACATGACTTTTGGAAGTAACTTGATGGCGCAACAACACGCATACCAATTGCGCTAATATTGTTAACGTCTACGGACAGGTTTGTACTCAGGAGATTTCTTAATTTTGTAGCAGCAAAGGCAAGATGGCTAACCTTTGCGTCTTTTAACTCAATGTTTTTATCGAGACTCCAATAGGAATACACGACTCTTTTGCCAAGATTCTCGAAATGCAGCGATGCCAAAAGCGTCCTATCGTCGTACAGGGCATACTTGCGGCTGGCACTGCCCGGATTAGCAATAAGGGTTAGTTTTTTGCCTGCCATTCCCACCCCTCGATCTCTGCCTTATCGACACCATACTTCTTAATATACGCCGTGTTGTCATCTATGCACTGCTGGTATTTTGCAATCGTGTGCTTAGCCTCTTCGTAAGGAATTCGACCGCTGGCAGAAAGCTTGTGCAAAACATCCATTGCTAAATGATACCGACTGGTTTTGTTACGTACGTGCATATCGAATGGCGTGGTCGTAGAACCACTCTCTATATAGCCATTAACCGTAAACCGCTGGGGAGACGTACTGATGTAGTCGAACACAATTGCCTTGAGCGTTTCTGGATAGCCGTGGAAATTGCATATAACGGGCTTATCTGGAGTGAATAGCTGGTTGAAGCCTTCCCTTGTAAGACACAGCCCACTACGCCCAAGTCCGCAGCTTGTAAGTGACAGAATGTTTACAAACCGCAAACGAGCGTCTGGCCAGTCGGCTTTTACGATTTGTATAGCAGCTAAGGCTTCTTTTGTGAGGTAATCTCCTGCCGCTGCCAACACAACATCCGGATTCTCGTCACTCGCAAAATCCCAGGTCATAATGCCGGTTTGTAGCGCCTGTTTGGCTTGCTGTGTAGTGAGCCACCTTGGCTCTTGGGTTTTGCCGGCGACTATGACATTTATTTGCCGCGTCGTTCCCAGGCAATGCTCCAATACTGCAAGGGTAGTATTGCCATCTGGCGGGAAGAATACATCCACAAAGTCGCCCTGGCGCGACAACACATCGTCGATAAAACCGGGGTTCTGGTGTGAAAAGCCGTTATGCTCTTGGCGCCAACCAGAAGAAGTTAGAATGTAGTTCAGCGATGGTATTGCACCGCGCCACGGAATTTCCAACGATTGTCTCAGGAATTTTGCGTACTGATCCATCATACTGCCAACCACTTGTACAAATGCCTCATAGGATGCAAATACCGCGTGTCGTCCCGTCAAAATATAGCCCTGGCTGAGGCCTTGCAAGTTATGCTCACTTAGCATTTCCATAACTCGACCGTCCTGTGCTAAATCTTTATCCCAAGATTCTATCGGAAGCATCCAGGCACGTTTTGTTACCTTAAAGACATCATCTAGTTTGTTCGAGTACGTTTCGTCTGGGGACATAAGTCGAAAGTTTTTTGTCTCCTCATTCAAACGAAATACCTCACTCAAATAAAGTCCTGCTCGACGCATGCTGCTTGAACCAATCGTGCCAGGTGCGGGTGTTGGTTCCGAGAAGGTTTCGGCAGCGGGTAGTTTGAGTGGGGTGTAGGTTTTATCCCCACCGAGTGCGTGTTTGTTAGCACCCATGCGCAATTCTTTACTCGGCAAGACCTCGTCAACAAACGCACCAAAGCCTGCTTGCTTGCTAAATAGTTCCTGGATGTTATAAGAAGATAGCCAGTCGTTTAATAACTTCAGCTGCTCTGGATCGGTCTTTGCCTCGGTCAGGACAACCTGGTGCGACAAACAGTTACCTTCTATTTTCTGCCCCTTCAATTCTTTGACGCCCGTCCAACCTTTTAGGGTGCGCATGATGATCATGGGCATACGCGGAAAGTCGGTACCTGTTGAGCTCTTGATCGCTTGAATTTCACCGTAGGATTCTTCTAGGGTTTTTTGCATTTGCTGGTGAACCAATTGCATGTCTGTGCCGCTGACAATTTTGGGGTTGTAGCCATAGCCAGTGAAGAGCGCCACTAACTCATCATCCGTCATGCGACCAAAAATAGTTGGCGCAGAGATCTTGTAGCCATTGAGGTGAAGAATAGGCAAGACAGCACCACTCGTTCGTGGATTTACCAGCTTGTTTAAGTGCCAAGCCGTGGCAGTTGGTCCGGTTTCTGCCTCGCCATCACCTACTAGGCACGCCACTAAAAGGTCCGGATTATCCATGGCTGCACCATATGATGTCGATAACGAATAGCCTAACTCGCCTCCTTCTAGAATTACCCCTGGTGTTCCGGGATTACTGTGACTGGGGAATCCGTATGGCCAACTGAAGTTCCTACAGAGATAGGCAATGCCCTCGTACGTTTGCGTTGCCTCTGGGTAATACTCTTCCAACGTTTTCTCTAAGAATAAGTTCGCTTGTAGGGATGGGAACGCATGCCCGGGCCCTAGGACAAAAAGCATACTCTGGTTGTGTTTTTTGGCAAGATTGCTCAGGTGGGCGTACGCAAAGTTAACCCCCGGACCAGAGCCCCAATGGCCGAGTAGTCGTGGTTTAATATCGTCTGCTTTTAGCGGTCTTTCGAGCAAGAAATTATCTTGCAGAAATATCTGTGCTGCAGTGAGGTAATTTACCGTGCGTAAATACCGGTCGAAAGCTTGGTCTTCACTATTCATGCTTACGCTTATTGTACCTGTTTGGTGCCACTTTGGGGAAGGCTAGTTTTGGTTTTGGGAACGATGCAAGAAGAAGTTCATCCAAGCCTCAAAATTCTTTTGGTAGGCTGGCTTTGTCGTTTTTGGCGTTTCATTGTTCGTTTGCTCACCTGTTGGTACGTCGGCATAAGCACGTGCAACTTTCTTAGATACCAGGTAGACCCGCTCTCCTGGTGCAGCCTTGCCAAACTGGCGGCGCGCGGCCAGTTCTAAAAATTCATCCGTCTTATAATACTCATTCCGGAGGCGCTGGTTATCGTTCTCTAACTTTTTAACACTATTCTGTTGCTTAATATTTGCTATCTGTTTCTGCAGGCCGTAGTTCGTCTGTACCGCTTTAATCCCGCTCCATGTAACTAAAACCGCCACTAAGCCAAAAGCGAGGAGACCAAGCACCCTAGTATCGTTGAGCATTTTAATATACTGGTTTTTTTGAGCTTTTTTTATTCTTTCGAGCATTGTCAACATTATAGCATTGCTGCTGTCGGGGATACTGGGGTGGTGTAGACTCACGCCATGTGAAAAAGAAAAAAACCACCCGCGAAGATGGTCTTAATTTGTTGGTGGGGGTGGTAGGAATCGAACCTACTACCAAGTGGTTATGAGCCGCCTGCTCTAACCGATGAGCTACACCCCCGTGCATAGTATCGGTAACAGCGGTGATTATAGCAGAAATGAAGCATATATGCCTGAATTTGATTTATGGTTATTATTATTGTACTATTGTTGATCATGAACCCTCCCGGCCCAGATCAGCTCGTTATTCTTGGTGGTGGGCTAACGCCAACAGGCTATCCTTCCGGCATGACATTTGAGCGCGTAGAACGTGCCGTGCAACAGTACGATAGTTTTGGGAGTACCCTCGTCGTGTGTAGTGGTGGCGTGTCTTGGATGAGAAAAGATGCTAACAATAAGATTACCGAGGCAGAGGTTATGGCGGAGCTTGCTCACCAAAAGGGGATTCCTGAAGATATAATAGCTACCGAAGGCGCATCAAATAATACGCTGACGAACATTGTGTGTAGTGCCGCTTTGCTTGATCCGGAACAAAGCGTCGGCTACGTAACTCATGGTTTTCACATGCCTAGAACGCTTATGATTGCGCGTCGTGTCATGCCACAAACAACAGAGTTGTTTGGTGTTCGGGCACCACAACATTACCTACGAGCATTGCCGGCGGAGGCAAGATCTTTTGTTTTGGCCGAAGCAGTTTTGCGAGGCGTATGTCCCGGCGATACACAGACAATACTTGACCGCACTACCGCAATGCAGAACTTTTTTTTAGGCGTCAAACAACACATCGTGCATAAGAAAAATGCCACAGACGACAATAGGTTGACTTGATGATGCAAACGGGCGAGGCATACATTGATAGTGGAGTAAAAAGGTCGTTTGATATTGTTGGTGCTAGCATGCTCGCAATTGCTGCCGCTCCCCTTGCAGGTGTTGCTGCAATTGGTATGCGCTTGGAAGAACCTAGCCTAAGCCCATTTTTTCGTCAGCAACGAGTCGGACTCGGTGAAAAATCATTTATGGTTCATAAGCTGAGAACTCTTGCAGACCACGACCATCCTTGTACCGATACGTTTACCACTTTTGGTCCGGAAGACCCTCGTGCAGCAAAACTGGCAAAATTTGTACGTAAACTAGGGCTAGATGAGCTCCCCCAAGTTGCCAACATAATTGCTGGGGAAATGAGTCTTGTCGGCATTCGTCCATTACTAGAATCGACACTCGAGCAAAGACAGCAGGCAGATCCTTGTCTTTTTGATGACTGGTATTACTGCTATGTAAGAAACCTGGGCCTTTTTGGTCCGGGACAAATGTATGCTCGTCATGCTGGTTCGTATCAGGAGAATGGAGCCGTTATTCGAAATTTAATGCGACTGGACATAGAGGGCTATCAGACGGCGTCGCTTCAGAACGATATACAAACAATATTTACGCAGCCATTTACGCTTATACGATCCGCGCTGCGTAGTAGCCCTTTGGCTA
>CAZXTE010000002.1:89990-144289 GCA_964643545.1 uncultured Candidatus Saccharibacteria bacterium | reverse complement strand
CGTCTAGAGTTGCTGCTATGAATTTGCATAGAAGCGACAAAGTTCCAGATTGGGAGAAAGTTCCTGAAAATCAGCGCAATATTTTTCAACGAACAGCCGCCAAAACTAATGGGGTCGTAACACCAGGCAATGTCATCAGTGTTGCTGGCCTGGCGATAACGCTGTCTGGGCTGAAAGATATGCACGACGGACAGTACACGCGTGGCACAGTCAAAATTGGCGTAGGTAGACTCTGCGACATGGCAGATGGTTTCGCCGCAGACAAAACTGGCACAAAAAGTGCACTGGGCGAGGCTGTCGATGCTTTCATCGATAAAGTGGTTATGGCGGTTGGACTATTGGTACTTCGCAAAGCTGACATTGTGCCGAGGGAAACAGCGAGAGCGTTTGCGGTACAAAATGGTGTCAATGCGCTTGCTACCGGTGTGGCAAAGATGCGTGGTGTGGATCTGCATCCCACAGAAAAGGGCAAGAAAACCGCCTGGGCTCAATGGATGACACTGGGGGGTAGATCACTCGGCGCAGCACTTGAGCATGGCGGTGTGGATAGTGACGTCCGCGAAATCCTCGGCGCAGCTACAGAAGTTTGCTCGGAACAGGCGACAGTATTAGGGCAGCAAGTTAACATCGACTACCTAGGCACCGCTCTTTTTGCACAGCCTGTACAGACCGTTCCTGATGTCAGCCAACCAACATACGAAGCAACAGTTTAGACGCGCTCTTCTTTCTGGGATAATTCTTCTTCGAAAGCCATAAGCGCTTGACCCATACTCGGGTAATGAGGGATTGATTTGAAAGCACTGGAAAGCCGCGTGGTTCTGTTAATAGTTGATCGTACTGGGCCTTTTAAACGCGACACACAGAAGGTAATCTTTCGGGCTTTCATTTCGTGGATCAAGTTGAAAAGCATAGCGCCAGCCGTCGAGTCTAAAGAGGTGATCGTTTCGGCATCCCACAAGAACCACCGTACATCATCGTTTTCGTCAAGCAATTGCAAAACACGTTGCCGAAAATAACTCGCGTTTCCAAAATATAACGGTGCGTCAAATCGGTACATTATAAGACCCGGTATTTTCTCTGTTTTTGGCGGGCGTGCCATATCCCGAAACGAACCATCTTCTGCAACACCTAGAACTGCATCGGTTGGGAAAGCGCTGATGCGAACAAGGTTGATTACTGCTAGAAAGATCGCCAACAGTAATCCCTGGAATATGCCAAGAAACGTCACCCCTACGACGGTGATGATGGCCAGTATGGCCTCTGAGCGCCATGCATGCCAAATTGATCGAAGTTCAGCATAGTTAAACAATTTGGCAACCGCCATGATGATGATAACGGCCAGTGACGGCAATGGAAGATAGCGCAAGATAGGCGTAAAAAATAGCAGTGCAATCCCCACGACAACAGCGGCAATTAACTGCGATACCTGGGTTTTTGCATTACTTTGTTCATTAACGGCTGTACGAACTCCGCTGGCTGCTACCGGGATTCCACCCAACAAGCCAGTCCCGATACTTGCATAACCGAGCGCTGCAAGTTCCTGTGCCGAATCTACCTGCTCATTCTTCTTCGACGCAAAAGAGCGTGCTGTCGTGATTGTGTTGGCATAGCTTACCGCCATAATGGCAAACGCCGGTATAAACAAATTTTGAATATCGAATAGAGACACTGCAGGCAGGCGAGGGATTGGCAGGCCAGAAGGCAGATCACCCATGGTGGCGATGCCCATTTCCTGAAAATTAAAAAACCAAGATAGGAAAATACTAACTAGCAGTATGGCTAGGCCAAGCGGCATTTTAGAAAGATGCATAGCGAGTAACACAGAGCAGCCAACTAAAAATAGACTGAGCATAATCGTTGGCTGATGCGCACTGTTTATATTGGTCAAAATATGTGAAAGACTTGTAAAAAAATTTGCCTTTTCTAGGGTGGCAATCCCAAATAACTTAGGTGCTTGCGAGGCGATGACCGCTAGGGCCAAACCAGCCATATACCCAAGCAGAATCGGGCGAGATAAAAATTCACTTAAGAAACTAAGTTTAGCTATGGCCGCAATAAAACACGCAACACCTATTAGGATAGTGAGTAATGCGACCAACGCAACATAGTGTGCTTTACCACTGCTCGCGAATGGCAATAACGTTGCACCCGTTAACGCAGCCATGGCTGCGTCTGGACCCACGACAACATGCCTCGACGTAGACAGCATGGCGTAAATGAGCATGGCAGCGAAAGTCGCATATAGACCCATAGCTACAGGCACTCCCGCAAGCTGAGCATAGGCCATCGCCTGTGGTATTGCTACAGCGGCAACGGTAGCACCCGCTATAACATCGAAGCGAAATGAGCTGCGTTCATAGCTCTTTATCGTGTTAATGATTGGGATTCGTGATGTAAGTTTTGTAAGCATAAACGAGATACTAACAGTATACACGGGGGGGTATGACATCAGCGACAGTCAACTCATATTATTGGTTTTTTATATTCCACAGTTATATATTTGGCAGTTAGCCAAAGATCTGCAATAATATCGCGGTAATGGCACTAGACATAGTAGTTGGAGTGCAAGCCGGAGACGAAGGCAAGGGCTTGCATGTATATAGAATGGCCGCCGAATATCATATGGTGACCCGTTTTAATGGTGGCGCAAATGCGGGCCACACAAATTATTATAATGGCCAAAAAGTCGCCACTCATCAAGTACCGTCGGGGATTTACTACCCCCGTGTTCTTAACGTAATCGGCAATGGCTCGCTATACGATCCGGTTGCTCTTTTCGAAGATGAAATCCCAGAGCTACAACGTGTCGAACTACGAGTTACACCATCGAACCTTGCCATAAGCGAGACTGCACATATGGTGTTACCACATCATCGCTTTATGGATGCAATCACAGAAGCCACTGCCGGTAAGCAGGGCAGCACAAAACGAGGTATTCGTTACGTTGGTGCAGATAAGTACGGGCGCGATGGAGTTCGTTGCGAAGACATAAATGAAGACCCAGACGGCATACTGGATAGAGCGACCGCTGGCTGGGATGCTGCTGCAGAAAAGCTGCATAAAGCACGTGACGACATCCTTGCCGGAAAGAGCGGGGAAGAAACGTGGGACCGACTTATCGGCCAAGATTTCAGCATAGAATTTGAGCGCTGGCGCGCCGCAGCCCAAGCTACTCTTCCGTTTCTAGTCGAGACCGTAGGGCTTGTGAATGATGCGTTGGATGATGGGAAAGATGTGCTCGCAGAAGGTGCACAGTCGATTGGGCTCGATATTGAACATGGCGAGTACCCACTAGGGACATCATCACATGCGACGCCTGCAGGCGCACTGAATGGCCTGGGCGTAAGCCATAAAGAGGTGCGAACTGTATACGGAATAGCAAAAATATTTAAGTCGCGAGTTGGTGGCAACGGTTTTCCAACGAAGATAACAGACGAAACGATTGCCGATACTATCCGCGGGAAACGCGAAGACCGAAGTGGCGAATACGGCGCATCGACTGGTCGACCACGCGACATAGGGTGGTTTGACTTAAATGACGTCCGGCTCGCCAAGTCACTCGGTGTTAATAGTTTGATCCTCACAAAAGGCGATTGCACCAACCTTGCTGGCGATACTATGAATGTCGCAGATTACTACGTATTAGACGGAGTAGCAATTAGACGAACACCCAGCTCAGCAGCCAAGCTGGCCCGTTGCTTACCACACTATGTAGAACTGCCCACTTGGGTGGTCGGAAGCGATGCCCGCACACCAGAAGATCTGCCCCAAGCGGCGAGAGATTTTGTATCATTTGTCGAGGAAGAGACGGACACAAAAGTAGGCATTATGGGCGTTGGTACCGATATCGACCAAATTGTCACCCTGCGTTAGTCCTTATGTAACAATATCTTGCAGACGGCCTAGGTCGATAGCCTTGCTAACTTCTTTGGCAACACGCTGTCCTACGCTCATATTTTCACCGTGCATATAGCCAGAATACGGCGTAAACATCGTCCCGGGGCTACCGGGAATACGCATGCTAACATCAAAAACGTACAGCTCTTCTTTAGGTGGGCCGGCCGTAATAGCGCCCTGCAGTGCAAACGGACCAATCATGCCTGGGCCATAATGTTTAGCCACGGCCGCCACAAATGCTTCACCAGCCTCGTATGCTTTCTCGAGGAGTGATTCTTTAATGGTGACCGACTGGTGCCCGTTCTCGATATACTGAGGTCGTACGTGCTTGAGAGCCTCAATTTGTTCTGGTGCAGTCATGCGCAGTAGACCGTCGATATTGGTCTGTCGCCGGGTATCGGTGCCAAGCAATTCCACCTCACCATCGAGCGGTGAATAGAAATAGTTAAGATTCAGTTGTGGCCCAACCACAAACTCCTCAATCACCGCTTCTTTTAGGGATTGCTCGGTAATGACTCCGTCTTTAATAAGTGCAGCTGACTTTTTTTGGTACTCGTCATAGCTGCTAACGAGGAAGAACGCACGTTCGTAGCCACGCGCGGCCTCACTAGCTTTTACAAGAACAAGTCGATCTATAGCTTTTGGAGCAGTAAATTGCCGAGGAATTTTTATGCCAGCTTCGTTCAATAAGAAGTACTGATTTTTGGCTTCGTTGCGCTCTTCTTTACGAACCAAAACGCGGTTTCCAAGAATAGGTACTAAAAAGTCATTCTCTATTTGTTTATAGTCGCAGTAAACCCAAAAGTAGCGACTATGCACAAAAACAGCATTTAACTCGCGCAGCTGCTTCTGGATTTCTGGTTTTACGATATCGGCAAACGAATCGACAACAATGACGTGGTCCACACAGCCTTTTTCGCCCCTGGTTTTATAGTGCTGCGCATAGGTCTTCTCGCGGCCCTTTTGCGCAACGACCACCGTTTCGAAGCCTTCCCGCTTAGCGCCGCGGCAAACGTCTAGCGCACTATGACCACCCAGACTTGCGATGCGTATCTTGCCTTGATCGTATGTTTTTAGAACGGCCGCAATATCGCTATTTGTGACCATTGGTAAGAACCTTTTCTAGTTGATTCGTTTGGATTGCATTTTTAAGTTCACGAGCAATACGTCGCCCTGTGCTCATAGGCTCATCATAGCGAAGGTCTGTGTAGGGCGACCCTTTGGTGTAAGGATTGCAGCCAGCAACAATGCGGGCAGATATTTCAAAAACGAAGAAATCTAAATCGGGTGTAACAATTGTTTCCAGACAAAAAGGACCAAACAAACCACGCGGCTCTAATTTCTTTGATGCTTCTACAACCCGTCTGCCCATCTTAAATATTTCCGGGAGCAATGATTCACGAACAACAAGAGGGAGGTTGCCCATGATGTTGTATGAGCTCTCGATATTCAGGTCCATCTGATCTTTCGCAGCAATCCTGCCTATAGAGTCAACGTTTGTTTCATACCGTTTGTCCAAGCTCATAAGCTCCAGTTCGTTGGTTAGCGGTGAGTAAAAGTAGTGAATGTATAGTGGCGCTCCGACAATGTACTCTTGGATGACATAGCGCTTACCAGGGTGTTCTTTTATCTTTCGCTTAAATTCCTCTGTTGTGTGAGCAAGGAAGAAACCTTTGCCGCCACCCGCGCCAAAGAACTTAGTTATAACGGGTCCATCAATATCCGACGGGTCCTTATATATGTTTGGAAGAGTCAAACCGGCTTTTGCAAGCCAGGTGCGCTGTTTATTACGATCTTCCTCCCATGAAAGAATGCTCTTATTACCAAAGTACAGGATTTTCATATTCTGCAAACCGTCTAAACCAAAGGCCTGAAAAAAGGAACCATGTGGGATCAGGATGACATTTTTCTTTATTAACGCTTCCTCTTGATCAAGAATGTCTGCGTATTTCTCGACCTCGATAATTTCGTCGGCGACACGAAACGAACGATATGGCTCCGAACGACCTTTTTCGCAAACCACAATATTCTTAAAGCCTTCATCTCGAGCGCCCTTCAGAATCTGAAGGGAAGAATGGCTCCCAAGAGTCGCTATGGTGTAGTCATTTATTTTCATGAACGTTCACCCTCTTAACGTTTTATTACAGTAACTATACCCGGACAGGGGCATAATGACAAAACGATTCATAAAATAATGCTCATAGAGAAAAAGCAAATAGCCGGCTATCGCACAGCCGGCATTCGTCGCAGCAAATTTATTGGCTGACTTTACTTTGAATAACATACCGCTTATTGCTAAAATAGTGCTTGAGCTTTAGGTAGAGAGGGACCGTGGCACAAAGACCAAAACGAACGAAGAGCATATCTCTGATACTTGTACGCACGTACCAAGGCGGCAAGTCTATTAAGCGCCTCTCTGTATTTCCCCTGCAACACAACAAGACAAAAGGTACCCCCCCCAGACCGGCAACCAAAACAAGGCAGCTTGCAAAACGAGGCGCTCATCACGTAAAACGAGCTACTTTTGTTGTACACGACAACATTGCTAAACGACCCCACAGGTATGCCTTTGAGCACTGGGAATGGTATAGAAAGTGGCATGAATGGAAGTGGCACAAAGCAACACACTACACGGTGCTCGCAGGCTATTTACTAATGATCAGTGTCGTATTATTCAGTTCATTCCGTAGCGCGTTAGCTGCAGACCTTACAAACACATGGGATTTTAGCTCACCGGGCAATTACAGTTTTGACAGTGGGGTTGAAGCAAGCGGCGGTGTCGCTCGATTAAAGGCACAGAATTATAGTAGTGATGCCAATACCGCTGCACTCTATCATGCTGACGATGCTAGTGGCTCAAGCCTGTCCGATAGCTCAAGCAACAACAATAGTGCCACACTTACAAATACGTCCTGGGTTACTGGCAAGCTCAATGGAGGCATTGAGGCGAATGGTAATACCAGCAACATACAAGCAGCTGATTCGAGCTCCCTATCATTAACCCAGTCTAATACGCTGGAAGGCTGGCTAAAACTCAACAGTACTTTTAACGCTGGCAGTAGTGCAGGGCGGCAAAATTTATTAGACAAGGGTCCATACAAACTCTACCTTGACGAGCAAACGGGCAAGGCGGTCTACGAACTTCAGAATAGCTCGGCGAGTAACTGGCAGCAACAGGGAGGCGGTAGCGTTAATAATAGCTGGGATTACGATGGTAAAAATACAGCCGAAGCATCAGTTGGGATTGGCAACGACTTATACGTCGGTACCGGTAACAGTACGGCAGGTGACGCTGAGGTGTGGAAGCAGTCTTCTGGAGGTGTGTGGACGCGTATCGGAGGCTCAGGATTAAATGGTAGCTGGGCTGCGAGCACCTATGAATCAATTGCGTCCCTGGCTACTGATGGCACCAATCTTTACGCCGGTACCGGTACATCGAGTGGGGACGGGGAAGTCTGGAAGTGGGATGGTAGCACGTGGACGCGTATCGGAGGCGATGGGCTGAACTCTAGCTGGGCTGTTAGTACCTACGAGGCAGTACTGAGCCTCGACTACTTTGGGGGTAGTCTTTACGCGGGAACGGGGACGGGTTCTGGTGACGGTGAAGTCTGGAAGTATACGGGAGGAAGCTGGACACAAATCGGAGGCGATGGGCTGAACTCTAGCTGGGCAGCAGCTTTTAAGGTCAACCGTTTAGAAAATGATGGCACCAACCTCTATGCGGGAACGGGTAATACGGCTGGTATGGCAGACGTGTGGCGATGGAACGGCAGTGCGTGGACACAAATCGGAGGCGATGGGCTGAACTCTAGCTGGGCTGCGAGCACCTATGAAGAGGTCCTTAGCTCGTACTATATGGGCGGCAATCTTTACATTGGGCTTGGTACCTCTAGCGGTGATGCAGAGGTGTGGCGATGGAACGGCAGCGCGTGGTCCAAACTAGCTAGTAGTGGAGTCGGTTTCCCTGCAGCAACGTATGAGGGAGTATATAGCCTGGGGGGTGATGGCACCAACCTCTATGCGGGTACAGGCTCCGGGACGGGTGATGGTGATGTCTGGAAGTACAATGGCAGTACCTGGACACAGGTGGGTGGCGATGGCCTTAATAGCGGCTGGACAGGTGCGACAACAGTTTCAACCATTACATATGTTAATTCTAAATTATACGCGAATGGTATATTCGGCGCCTCTTCGAGCATACCCCTTTCCTCATTTAACGGAACTGTATGGACAATTGAAGGCGGGCAGTACTACAAGGGTAGCTGGGGGTACAATGGCTTTACCTCAGTAAGCTCCATGACATCGCATAAAGGCAAACTCTACGCTGGACTCGTGTCGGCGTATGGAGGCGCTTTTGTTTTTGAGTTTAATGGAACGAACTGGACACTGGTAGGCGGTAACTCAACTAACGACAGTTGGGTACCCGGGACCTATAACGCAATTGACTGCATGACCTCTTTTGGCGACAACCTGGTGGTGGGCGTAACAGGCACAACAGTGGGTGACTCGGAGGTGTGGTCATACAATGGCAGCACCTGGTCAAAGATTGGTGGCGATGGCACAGGGAGTAGCTGGAATACAAACTATAGCAGCACTAAAAGTATAGCGGCGAGTGCAGGCATACTCTACGCAGGAGTAGGATCAACTGGTAATAATGGCGAGGTATGGAAGTATGAGTCAAACACCTGGTCAAAGATTGGTGGCGGAGGCACCAATAGCAGCTGGAGCGGTGTTTTCCGCCATATCACATCGATGAGTTTTTATAATGGTGAACTGGTAATTGGCGGCACGGGGAGTGTGGCTGCTTCGGCTGAGGTATGGAAGTGGAGTGGCAGCACCTGGTCAAAGATTGGTGGCGATGGCACAGGGAGTAGCTGGAATACAGCTACCTATCTTGAAGTTAACGCACTGTCGACATACCAGGGCAACCTGTACGCCGGTGTTGGGGGATCAGTGGGCGACGGTGAACTCTGGAAGTACAATGGCAACGCGTGGTCACAGGTGGGTGGCGATAGCATGGACAACAGTTGGGATGGCACTACGCACCGACGAGTGAATGCGCTTTCTACCTATAACGGTGACCTTTATGTTGGAACGGCGGGATCAGCGGGGGATGGTGACGTCTGGAAGTACAATGGCAGCGCGTGGTCACAGGTGGGTGGCGATAGTCTGAATAGTGGCTGGACTAATTCGATAACTTCAGTTATGTCTTTACTTTCCTTTAAGGGCAAACTCTACACGGGTCTAGGAACTGCTGTTAGCACAAGTCCCTTAGTATACTCCGTCGGCAGTAACGGTTATCTGGAGTCTGCTACAACAGGCTTCGACACAGAATGGCGTCATTTCGCAGCAACCTATGATGGCACAACTATGAAACTCTACATAAACGGGCAACTAGATGCTAGCCTATCCGTCTCCCTCTCTATGAGCGATACCACCGCGCCGCTTTTTTTGGGATCTGGTCAGGGATCGCCACGAGCCGATGCGGGGAGTGGGGTTCTTGCCGGTCGTCTCGACGAAGTACGCATCAGCAACACAGCACGATCATCATTCACTACCAAGCCATACACATCAAGCACCCAAGGGGTAATATTGGGAGCAGCCGTTCGTCAGAGCGGAGTGTCGACTTGGGAATCACTTGCGGCAAGCGAAACGACAGATGGGGGAGCGATTACATACCAGCTGAGCGATGATGGAGGAGCAACGTGGAAATATTGGAGCGGCAGCGCATGGCTGACAGCCACCACGGCAGCTGATGCAAACGCCATAAGCGTAACCAACACAAATATAGGCACATTTCCTGTTACGTTCGGGGGCATTACCTGGAAAGCGCTCCTAACTGGCAATGGCGATCAGCAAGTTACACTCAATAGTGTAACGTTGGGTGCAAATTCTGACGTCACCGCACCAGAAACGAACGCAACGAGCATTGTGGGATATAAATCGAATGGCGGAGCTGCCGTTGCTGACAATGCGTGGACAAATGGCGGTTCGCCATACTTTAGTTGGACGGCAGGGAATGACGGTGGTGCAGGCTTGCTCGGATATTGTTTGTACCTTGGGCAGGATAATACGGCAGATCCAGTAAGCACCAAAGGTCTCCTTGGCACAAGCCCGGTTACGACTGGTAGCCACTGTCAGTTCGTCGTAAGT
Source organism: uncultured Candidatus Saccharibacteria bacterium (assembly GCA_964643545.1). Lineage (GTDB taxonomy): Bacteria > Patescibacteriota > Saccharimonadia > Saccharimonadales > AWTP1-31 > DAISWP01. Next base: position 134,239 of record CAZXTE010000002.1, on the reverse strand, counting down.
GGCACAAATATTGACCTTGCAACATCTGGGTATCTACAAACAGCTCTCAGCTCGTCTAATACCCCTTACTATTTACGAGTGAAAGCTATCGACAAGGCAGGCAATACGGCTGATACCGCAACACAATTTAGTTTTCGTTTTGATAATACCGTGCCAACAAACCCAAGTTACATCACGTCACCCTCGGGATTTATTAATACAAAACAGGCAACACTTACATGGCCCACTGCCGGAGGGCAAGCCGCTAGCGATGCGAATGCGGGACTTGCAGGATTGCAATACCGAATAAACAATGGCACCTGGTATGGGGACAGCCATTCGGGCAGCGGGGATGTAAATGATCTACTAACGAACGATGGTTCGTATGACACCACTGACCCACCAGACTTTACTGACCTTGTTGATGGCGTAAACACAATCTACCTTCGTACGTGGGATCTGGCCGGTAATGTAACGACCAGTTATACGACGGCCGCCCTAAAGATCAACACCAACGGCTCGCCAAGCGAGCCACAGAACCTTCAGGCAACACCAAGCACCAACACCGCAAATTCATTTGCATTTAGCTGGAGCGCACCCGCTACATTCGTTGGTGATGCAAGTACATTGACATACTGCTATAGCGTCAATGTCGTTCCTTCTGCATTATCTTGTTCGTACACCGCTGCGGGTATAACTTCTTTGGCTGCAGGAGCATACGCAACCCAGCCAGGGACTAATACGCTATACGTTGTGGCAAGAGACGAATCAAGTAACATAAGCTACTCAAACTACGCAAGCGTGAACTTTACTGCAAATACACCAGCTCCTGGTTTACCGCTTAATGTTGATGTAGCCGACGTTTCCGTCAAGACAACCAGTAACTGGCGATTGGCTATAACGTGGGATGCGCCTACGTTTGTAGGCGCAGGCGTATCTAGCTACAAAGTATATCGATCGACTGACAATTCAAACTTTACCCTTGCGGGGAGTAGTAGTAGCACTAGTTTTGTAGATACTGGCCTTCAGCAAAACACATATTACTACCGTATTAAGGCGTGTGATAGTGCCAACAATTGTAGCGCCAACAGCACCGTCGCTTCTGGCCTACCAACTGGAAAATTCACTTCACCCGCCGGTGCGACCAGTGACCCCATCGTCAGTGACACAACTACAAAACGAGCTAAGATTAGTTGGTCCACAGATCGCGCCTCTGACAGCAAGGTACTGATCGGGACCACAAGCGGTTCATACAGTGCATCTGAAGTGGGTAATTCTTCGCAAGTTACGGCACACACAATCGATCTTGATAATCTAGCAGCAGGCACAACCTATTACTTTAAGGCTCGCTGGACAGATGAAGACGGCAACACTGGCGAAAGCCAGGAAGCTATATTCAAAACGGCGCCAGCGCCAGTTCTTAAAGAGGTGAACACGCTAAAAGTATCACTGTCCGGTGCGACCATTCAGTTTACAACTAAAGATGCTACTAAAGCCGACATTAACTTCGGCAAAAGCGACAGCTTTGGTGGTGTTCAAAAAATCAACACGTCAACAAGTGAGTCTACATATACAACCGAACTTGGTGGTCTTGATGATGGTATAAAGTATTTTTACCGAATTACACTCTACGACAGCGAGGGTGGGAACTACCCAAGTAGCGTATTCTCTTTCTCTACCCCCCCGCGGCCCCGCATCAACAACCTACGCTTCCAACCCGTTATTGGTGAGCCAACGAGCACACAACGCATAACGTGGGACACAAATGTTGCAACGAACTCAACGGTAACCTACGGTAAGCTACAGACAAACGGCACCGACATTCAATTGCCTGAGCTAAAAACGACACACGAAATTGTCATTAGAGGTCTTTTGGATGATAGCGAATATTTCTTGCTCGCCCAGGGAAGAGATGCAGCTGGCAACCTTGCGGTTTCAGATAAGCAAGTATTCAAAACAGCCCTCGATACACGATCACCAAGTCTGAGCGACGTTTTGGCAGAGGCATCAATCCGTGGCTCTGGCTCTGAAGCACGCGGGCAGATTGTTGTGTCTTGGAAGACCGATGAACCATCAACCAGTCAGGTCGCATACGGTGAAGGTTCAGCAGGGTCTGGGCTGAATAACAAAACTGCCGAGGATAGCCAGCTGACGACCGAACACTTGGTGATTATTTCTGACCTTGCCCCGGGCAAAGTATATAGCATTGCACCTATCTCGAAAGACAGGTCAAACAACAGCACAACTGGCCAACAACAAACGGCTATTATTGGTCGTGCATCCGACAGCGTTCTCAGCATTGTTCTTAATACGCTGAAGAAAGTTTTTGGGTTGTAGCTATGGACAATAGAATCCCCCTTATTCGGGCGTCCGGTATCTCCCAAACCTTCACAATCGGTGATGAACAAATACCGGTTTTGAGCAAGAGTGATCTAACAATAGGACAGGGTAGCTTTTCTATAATCTTTGGCCCTTCTGGATCAGGCAAATCTACACTCTTAAACATACTGAGCGGCATTCAAGAACCAACAACTGGTGAGATTTTATTCAATAACACTGATGTATACAAATACAGCCCGAACGAATTGGCTTACTTCCGAGCCAACCAAATTGGTGTGGTATACCAACAAAACTACTGGATAAACAGCCTGAGCGTTATAGAAAACATATCTGTCCCACTCTTCTTTCTTGGGTATACACGGCCCGAGGCCCGGGCCATGGCAATGAATGCACTGCAACGTGTCGACATGGCTACTTTCGCAGACAAAAACCCCGTTCTTTTATCGGGCGGTGAGCAACAGCGCATCGGTCTCGCAAGAGCCATCGTTAATGAACCCAACGCAATAATTGCTGACGAGCCAACCGGGAGCTTAGATAGTAAAAATGGCGACATGATAATGTCACTACTGCAAAGCTACTGTCGTGATTTGAAGCGAACCGTCATACTGGTTACCCACAACATGGAATACCTACCGCTCGCTGACCACCTAATTCACATCCAAGACGGTAAATGCCAGGAAGTCCCAAGTAATCAGATACTATCTACAACCGAAACGTTACTTGACGAGATCAGGCTCCGCTTAACAAAAAAACAAGGCAAGGCGCACCATGCAAACAATAGCCGATAGACAACAAAAAAGCCGTCGAGCTGTACACCACCGCATCCTGCTGTATATGGCTTGGCGGAACATTGTCCACAAGAAGCTACGATCATTTCTGACCATCCTTGGCATAGTTATTGGGGTTGGATCAATTGCGTTTCTTATCTCGTTCGGCCTGGGGCTACAGGAGTTGGTCAAGAAGCAGGTCGTTGGTGATCGCTCGCTCAAGTCAATTGATATCAGTTCACCCAACTCGCGCCTCATAAAACTCGATAGCGCTGCACTAAATCGCATAAAGAAGATCCCTCACATAGAGAAAGTGGGCGTAGAATATGCATTCCCGTCAAGCATCGGCCTTAAGGGCGGGGGCTCTGATGCGGTACTGTATGGCGTAGATAAGAATTACCAAGACCTAACATCTATAGATATCCTTGCGGGTAAACGCCTGGAGACTACCGATACCAACACCGCAATCATAAGCACTTCCGCGCTCAAAGCCATTGGTATTAATGATAAATCTAAGGCAGTTGGCCAGAAACTAAGTGTCGTTGTGCCCCTACAGTATGACCAGATCAAAAACAAAGAATTTCGCAAAGACTTTACGATTACGGGCGTCCTAGAGGCTGGATCGAACAATGAGGTCTTTGTCTCGAGTGCCGTATTCGATGTTGTTGGGGTCCCCACCTACAAGCAATTTAAAGTCATTGTTGATGACACAAAGAATATAGCATCGGTGAGAAAACAGATTGAAAGTACGGGCATACAGACCTCCTCTCCTATTGACACGTTGGAGCAAATAAATCAGCTCTTTCGAATTTTTAATATCGTACTCGGCGGCTTTGGTGCTATTGGTATTATTGTGGCAATCTTGGGCATGTTTAACACGCTCACCATATCGTTAATCGAGCGAACAAAAGAAATTGGTCTCATGATATCGCTTGGGGCTCGTCGCAAAAACATGCGTTCATTATTCTTAGTAGAGGCACTCATTTTATCGCTCATTGGATCCACCATAGGAATTATCGGTGCCATAGCAGGAACAAAATTGTTTAACTGGCTGTTTACGAGAAATGCATCTTCACGAGGTCTAGAAAATTTTGAAATTTTCTCCACGCCGTTCTGGTTAGTACTACAACTTACCGGTTTCATGATCTTGATTGGGCTTGCAGTCGTCTTCTTCCCAGCACGACGTGCTGAGCAGATAAATCCAATTGATGCCTTACGTCGAGAATAATAAAACGAACGGAGTTAAAGTGAAGCACATATTCAGAAACAAGCAACACAGCTCAGATCCTGTCTGGCACGTGCAAGCAACCCTGTTAACCGCCATACTTTTGCAATTCCTTCTTCCGGAAGATTTTTTGGCTGGGTCCAAACACACGATTACGGTCGTTTCATTGCTCGCACTGCTCATTCTATCGCTAACCACGCCACGCAAAGCAGTCTACCAATCTGTTTGGCGCAGGCTGAACGTTACGGTGCTCGCCGTTAGTATTGGTCTCACAAATCTCTACTCACTCTTTAAGGTGCTCCATGCACTGCTGAATGGCGGCATCACTAATGGTCGCCAGCTGATCCTTGCTGGCATTAACATATACCTAACAAACATCGTTGTATTTGGGCTTGTCTATTGGGAAATGGATGGTGGCGGGCCGGGCCAACGGCGAGCACAAGATACTTCGTCTCGTGATTTCCTGTTCCCACAAGAAAATATGCATGGCGGAAGCGGGCGAGCGTGGAACCCAACGTTCATTGACTACCTATACGTTTCATCTACAAACGCAACTGCCTTCAGCCCAACAGACACCATGCCTCTTTCTAGACGGTCAAAAATGCTCATGCTGGCACAGTCCATTGTGTCGTTGCTTGCTATTGCGCTCATTGCTGGGCGGGCAGTCAACATACTTTACTGAGTCATATCATCGATTTATCGGGAAAGAGACCCTGAACTGGGTACCGTTATGGTCTGATTTAACCACACGTATAGTCCCGTGATGCGCCTCCATAATATGCTCTGCAATCGACAATCCCAGACCATGTCCAGCAGTATGTTCCGCGCCTGTTTTGCCCCGATACAATCTATCGAAAATGTATGGCAAATCTTTTTTATGGATGCCTGGGCCGCTATCGATAACGTCTATATCGATCTGACCGCTTCTCTTGCGAGCATGTACGAAAACCTTCAGTTTATCCTGCCCGCCATGGCTAAATGCGTTATCGACCAGAATACCGATTACTTGCCGGACAAGGACGCCATCACCCCGTATTTTATCGCTCGGCTTTAATTCGTTCCGAAGAGTAATAGGCTGTCTATATTGCTTTGACAAATGATTCACCTCATTGCGAATTATCTTTCGAATGAACAGGGTGTTTTGCTGGGCCGAAGACCGATAATTGGTAGACAAATCAAGCAACTGATTGCTGAGTGTCCTCATCCTATCAATTTCCTCCAAAGTACTTTCCAGGGTCGCACGCATGCTTCTTGATGTGCTGTTTTTATCGCGTAATGCAGTTTCTATCTCTGTCTGCATGGTTGCAAGTGGTGTTCGAAATTCATGACTTGCATCGGCTGTAAACCGTGACTGTATTTCGTGCATCTCTTCTATTGGGCGCAGGGTGTGTCGAGCGAATAAATAGCTAGCTATGCTGCCTGCGAGTATGATCAGCGCGTTAAAAACTATAAAACTACGTAATAATTCCTGTCTATCGCGCTGCAGTTGGGCATTTCGTTGCAACTCAATATTTGGCACGGGGTCTTGTGCCAAAGCATGGCCCAAACTACGTCTTACTAACTCGGTTTGTCGCTCCGCACCGCGCTGGAGGCGTGTAGTTACGACCTGGTAAGACGGGATGCTAAACAGTAAACATACAATAACGAGGGCACCAACATACCATGCAGTTAGTTTAATAACTGCCGACTTGAACATTACGCATCAACTTTCAGACGATAGCCAAAACCACGCACGGTCTCAATAGCAGAAGGCAGCTCGGGTTGGTCTATCTTTTGGCGCAAACTCCGAATAAAAACCTCGACTGTATTTGGCAAAATCGAAGAATCAAAGTTCCATACATGGTCTATGAGTTGCTGCTTGCTAAGTATCTGGCCTGGGTGGTAGGCAAGGTAACTCAATAATGCATATTCGCGCTTGCTTAAACGGATTGATTTTGTGCCAAGGAAAACTGTCTTATTGACCGTATCTATCCGCAACCGACCAACCGTAATCTGCGGTGTTATCGTCGTTGTCGGCCTACGCAATAGTGCGTGAATGCGCGCAACCAATTCATCAAACCGAAACGGTTTGGTAAGATAATCATCCGCACCTTGATTTAGCCCTTCAATCTTGTTGTCAGTAGTGCCAAGTGCTGTCAGCATCATTACAGGTGTGGTTACTTCATTCTCACGAAGTGTAGCGCACACATCCAGACCATCCTTCCCACCAGGCAACATCCTATCGAGCACAATAGCATCGTATTCTTCTGTACCGGCGTAGCTCTCTGCATCCTCTGCAGTCCTAACCAGATCAATAGCGAAGCCTTCTTGTTCAAGGCCTCGCTTTATAGCGTCACCCAGCTTTAGCTCGTCCTCAACTATCAATAACCGCATAGACTCATATTATACAGTGTTCATTCTGAAGAATTACTGATGGATGACACTAGTTTAGGCAATTGAGAACGTTACAAAATGAAGTAATCGATTCAGGTCTATCTCGCGCTATTATCTAGAACCACTTATGCCGCTTGAAGAACCAGGCTGCTACAGTAATAAAACTGGATGTAATGCCGAGAATGATCCAGAACGCTTGAGGGTTATGTGCGGCAGGGAGGGCAATATTCATACTGTACACACCGGTCACTAAGGTAAAAATACTCATAAGTATTGTAATGCTGGTCATAAGCTTAAAGACTTTGTTAAGATTATTTGCTGTAATAGTACTGTAGGCTTCGCGTATGTTTCTTAGGGTAGTCAGTCGAGATTGGGCAAGCAGGGTTAACTCTTCGGTGCCAAGTGATAAATCTTCGATGAGATCTTTGTCGTCTTCGTATAATCGCATAAATTTTCCGTCGGTCATGCTGTGCAGTAACGCCGCCATGGGCTCGAGGACCAGTAGAAAGTCGTTAAGATCCTCCTCGATATCTATGAAAGATATAAAATCCTGATTTGCAATTTGTGTCTTTTGAAGCTGTGAACGAATTTGCCAGATCCTGCGGCTCGCTTGATTGATGCGTTGCTTGTAACCTTTGTTTATCATACTTAAAACCTGCAAGATTAGCTGGGTTCGCTTGCTCGTTATAAAAAGTCCGTGGTTTTCCAATGATTCAAGTGTAGTAAAGGGCCGTCTACTGACACTAATCACAACGCTATCAACATAGATCATCAATAGTGGGGAAGTCGTTAGCTGCTCCTGCTCAGGCAGGCAATAGCGGGTAAACAGATACACTGCCTGGCCGTCACGCTCAATTCTAGGAGACTCATTCGGGTCAACACCGTCATGAAGTAGATCTATATCTAGGCTATACTGTTTTGCAATTATATTTAACTCGTCGTCGGTCGGTGTGTCGAGGTGTATCCATGAGCCGTCTACCGGCTGATCACGCTCAACAATTTTTCCGGTTTTTGTAGTGCTGTAATATATGTGAATCATGTTGTTTTTTGTTAATTAAGCACCTTCTTGGTGCGCTCACTTAATAGTAAGTATACCGTTTTTAGCAAAAAAGCGCCATTACCCCTTAAGAAAACAACTGAACACTTCTACTTGGCCCGCCATTGGCTTGCTTTGTTTAATTCTGTTTGAGATATTCTGACCCTCATTTGAGGCCCCTTGGTTTGTTTGTTAGCTTGTTTCGGCAATCTGTGTACACAATCTAAACTTTTTTGTGGCAGAAAAAGAGTTATTCTTTTGTACCCAAGATATTTCCACTGCCGTTCGCTTCAAGGTTCTTTGCAGGGAATATAAATTGCTTGATTTGGCCAACAACAACTTGTGACCCAATAAAGTGGCCTGTCAGCTTTTTCTTGTCTTCGTTGGATATTTTGGCGTCCTTCAGCCTGTCATAATAGGTAGTAGCAACTGTCTTATCATCAAAATAATTCAGATATAAGGTCTTGGTTTTGTCAGACTTGTACTCCGGAAATACTTTTTCGTTCACTAGCGAAATTTGTACAGCGTCACTACTATTGACCCAGTACGTGACACGATGAACACCATTTTTGTCTGTGTCAGAAACCTTCTCATATTGTGGCAATTCTACAGTCTTGGTTTTGCCCCCAGAGCGAACTTGCACCGTGCTGGTGGATTCTTTCTTTTGACTCGTTCTACGATTCAAAAACAGCCATGTTGCAAAAATGGAACTAACCAGCGCAACGAGAACCAGCGGAATAAACACGAGTAGTACCTGTTTTTTGTTTGGCCGGCGCCCAAAAAGCCCTTTTATGCGGTGTGGGCTAGTCAGCCCAATCCAAAGCAACGCTATTAGCAGTGCAGTGCTTGTAGCTGAGAATATTAAGTAAAGCAACCTTGTCACGTTTCTAGTACCTCTATATTGTTTACGCTTGTATTGTAACAAACCCCGCTGGATTATCGTACAGCATTCGCCAGATTGCGGTATGATACGACTACGATGAAGAACGACAAACCATTTAGCCAGGAATTAGAAGAGTGGCTAAAAAGCAAGAAGCCAAAAACACTTGGTGGACTACAGGATGTGTTCGGGGAGCGAAGCTTTGCGCTTGCGTTTATACTGCTCCTGTTTCTGCCAGCACTCCCCATACCAACGGGTGGAATAACTCATATCGTTTTATTACCAATTGCTATGCTCTTGGCACTAGAGATGATTGTCGCGAGGAGAACAATTTGGCTCCCAAAAAGATGGGAGAAACACAGCTTGGGGGTAACGGCGCAGAAGAAGGCACTCCCATTTATCCTAAAGCGGATTCGTTGGGTTGAGCGTTATTCACGACCTCGTTTTGCAGGCTTACTTGATCGCACGATTATGCGCAGTCTGATTGGCTTTGTTATATTCGGCTTCAGTCTTGCTGCTTTTTTAGCACCACCATTCTCAGGTCTAGACACACTCCCCTCCATGGGTGGGGTCGTTGTTGCACTCTCCATTGTCTTTGAAGATGTCGTGGTCTTAATTGGCGGGCTCATTATTGGGTGCCTCGGCATTGGGCTGACGATTGGCGTAGGCGACGTTCTGCTGACACTCATTCGGCAGATATTCTAAGCGTTAATAACTGTAGAGGTACCAGCTTTTTCCATGTTTTTTTGGTTTTTTGTGGGGCATTGGGAATATATAGCTGAGCAAGATCGCCCCCTTTTTTATGTCTTGTTCGGCTTTTATCTCTAATTTAGGCATCGTTCGAGGTACAAGAAACGTTACAACTACATCGTAACTAGACAGATCTACGTTCCAAAAATTGCCCCAGCGAACTGACACATTTTTATTCTGTATATTGCGCAGCCAACCAATAAGCCACATAACGACATTTAGCTCATAACCAACAGCTTTGACCCCGCGCTTGGCTGCAGCCGCTAGCACCCGACCATCACCACTCCCCAGTTCAATAAACTTTTGGTTGGGCTTAAGCTGTAAGTCATCAAGCATGTGTTCGATGTCTGCAGTTCGCGCCGGAACCCATGGCGCGCCAGAATAGCCGGCAACACCAAAGCCTAAACAGATAACACAAATAATGAGCAGGATAAGCATCTAGGGCATTATAGGCTAATTCCGGATTGGCACAAATAACAGTGATGTATTATTATTGACATAAGCAGAATAAATATGGCAAAAAAAGACATTGTAACTAGAACATTTGAGGCTCCTGCACAAGCGCTAGAGAGAACAGTTGAAGCAGGGCAGAAAATCACTCATGCCATGCCTACGGAACGACTCAGCAAGGGTGCAAAAAAAGCCGGGGCATATTGGCATATGCTCGGGCCTGGCCTCACAACTGGCGCATCAGACGACGACCCGTCTGGCATCGCCACCTACTCCCAAACTGGTGCACAATACGGATTCGGGCTACTCTGGATGGCGGCATTTACGTTCCCACTCATGGCAGTCGTGCAGGAAATGTGCGCCCGTATCGGCCTGGTAACCGGTCGCGGATTAGCGGGAAACATACGAAAGCACTTTTCTAGGCGGATATTACACCTCGTAACGATATTGTTATTCGCCGCCAATGCTTTTAACATCGGTGCGGACCTCGGAGCCATGGCAAAAGGCATGCAGCTGCTGCGGCCAAGTCTTAATTTTACGTGGCTAGTCGTTGGGTTCTCTGTAGTTAGTCTTGGACTTCAAATCTTTACGCCCTATGTTCGGTATGCAAAGTATTTAAAATGGCTTGCCCTCGTTCTGTTAGCCTACATTGCTTCAGCCATATTGGCACATTTGGATTGGGGTACTGTTGCACACAATGCAGTTGTCCCGCACCTTGACTTCTCAAAAGATCAAATACTTCTCATCTGTGCAATATTAGGTACTACCATCTCTCCGTACCTATTTTTCTGGCAGACCTCACAAGAAATTGAAGACCAAGTAGAGCAGGGCAGGACAACCATTGCATCACGCATGGGCGCAAAAAGAAGCGAGATAACCAATATGCGTATTGACGTTTGGTCGGGCATGCTACTTTCTAACCTTGTCATGTTCTTTATCATCGCCGCCTGTGGGGCAGTCTTGCATAGTAATGGCATCACCAAGATAGAAAGTGCTGCACAAGCCGCAGAGGCACTTCGACCGTTCGCCGGCAATGCTACCTACTATCTGTTTGCTGGTGGGATTATCGGAACCGGCCTTTTGGCTATACCTGTTTTGGCAGGATCAAGCTCCTATGCCATTGCGGAAAGCCTTGGCTTAAAAGGCGGGCTTAACCACAAATTGGGGCAAGCCTATGCATTCTATGGAGTTATCATCGTTTCGTTACTCGTAGGTTTAGGCATGAACTTCATAGGACTAGACCCCATTAAAGCGCTCATCTACTCTGCCATTGGTAACGGCATCGTTGCGCCCATCGTGCTGCTATTAATCGTTTTGATCAGCAGCAATAAAAAGATTATGGGCGACTGGGTCAACAAACGATCAACCACGATTATTGGCTGGTGCGTGACGGGCTTGATGTCAGTTGCTGGTCTCGCTGCTATTGTCTCTATGCTCACTTCTTGATCAATCGTAACGAAGCGCATCGATAGGATCTTTTCGGGCCGCTTTTGCTGCAGGCACAAGGCCAAATAACACCCCGACGGTACCCGATACTAACACAGCCAAAATGATCACTTCAAGACTAATAACTGGCTTAAGGTTTGTTCCAATTCGCAGACAAAAATTGACCAAGTAAGATAAGCCGATACCAAACAACCCTCCCACCACACTCATAACTGCCGCCTCTGTCATAAACTGGCTGCGTATCTGTCGATTGGTAGCACCAACGGCTTTACGAATGCCAATCTCTCTTGTGCGCTCACTAACAGAAACCAGCATTATATTCATAATGCCGATACCGCCCACCAGCATTGACAGAAGTGCAATTGCGAGCACAAATGAAGCCAGCACATCCAGCAAGCTGCTTGTAACTTGCAGGTTCTCATCTTGGCGCAATACAGTAACGTCATTGTCACCACCATGCGCATCGAGCAGCTGCTTGGTTAGATTTGCCACCATAGGCTGTACTTGATCAGGGGCCTTGGGGCGCACCAGAACCTGTGGTATCTGTATGCTGCCGCTCCCAACAGACTTGGCGACAGCGTAGGGAACGTAAATCATGCGATTTAGATCAATGCCATTGCCAAGACGGCTCGCACCAAACTCCTCAAACACACCACGCACCACGAAATCTTGACCACGAATGGACAACGATTTTCCTACTGGTGCATTCTCTTGAAAGAGTTGCTCCGCAACTCGCTTACCAATAACCGCAACATGCCGATTCTGCTCACCCTCGGAGAAGTACATGCCATATTCGAGCTTTTGCCCAATCAGAGCGGGGAATTTTTCACTTGTGCCAAGTATCTGCCCGCTATCGTACTGCGCGCTGTCGGTTTTTGCGGTTGCCGACAAGAGACCAATAGGGCTGGCCTCGCCAACCAACGCAGTTCGTTGCACTAATTCTATGTCTTGCTCGCTAAGTGTACCGCTTCCAAAACCATATGATGCCGATAAGTTCACGTCTGTGATAATGCCGTTCTTATCACGCGTCACAATGTTCCCAGGACGAATGGTTACCAGATCTTTACCCAGACTATTCACTTGCCCTAGCACTTGTTGCTTGACTCCTTCGCCAAGACTTACGGTTGTAATCACCGAAACTACACCAACGATAATCCCGAACATCGTTAAGAAACTGCGCCATTTTGCTTTCCGCAGTGTAGCTACTGCTACCTTTATGCCATTACTAGACATCGCTTTTCCTTTTTGTCATTCGTTTTTTTGGCGTCTTTTTGGTGGGAGGTTTACGTTTACGGCGCGCTGGGGCGGGTTTAGCAGGAATGGTTTTCATAAGTTCCGACACGCCAAGCAAGTCATCTTCATCACTCTTTCTTGGGTATAAGTACATAACACGGCGGGCCAAACGGGGGACTTCGCCAAGTGGCGTCTGTTGGTCTTGCACAACGGCTCCGTCATGCATATAAACAACACGGTCGGCATAGCGAGTCAGCTCAGGATTATGTGTCACCATAAGGATAGTATTTCCTGTTTTATGCAGCTCACTTAACAATTCCATGACAATAAGACTGGCACCACTATCTAAGTTTCCTGTTGGCTCGTCGGCAATAATAATATCCGGGTTGTTTACAAGCGCACGTGCGATAGCAGCACGTTGTGTCTGCCCACCGCTCAGAGCACGAGGCATATAGTATTCGCGATCAGCGAGTCCAACACGATCCAATACGGCTGATGCCTGGCGAAGGCGACGGCCTTGTGTCATCCTCCTGTACGACAAAGGTAGCGCGACATTTTCGATGACGTTTAGCCTAGAGAGAAGATTAAATGATTGGAATACAAAACCAATTTTGTCACGACGTACTTTTGCGCTCTGGTTGGGCCGCAAACGCGAAACCGAGCGACCACTAAGCTTGTACTCTCCGTGTGTAGGGCGATCAAGCAGCCCAATGATATTCATGAGCGTTGACTTTCCAGAGCCACTTGGCCCCATGATGGCGACGAATTCTCCGGCCTCAATCGTTAAGTTAACCTCGTCGAGCGCCACTGTTGTGGCATCGCCGAAGCCGTACAGTTTGCTGACGTCTTTTAAGCTAATGATTGGCATTTTCTACACCTAGTGTACGCTGTTATTCGTCAACCCAGCAAGTATGTAATGTAGTATTTTTTGCGCTGCTGCACATATGGTTCTCGTCTGTGTTTCGCGTATAATGAGGCTTGCTTGTGGAGAGATCGCATAGTTGGTCTAGTGCGCCATCTTGGAAAGGTGGTATATGGGCAACCGTATCGAGGGTTCGAATCCCTCTCTCTCCGCCAAGCATAACCATTGTGTTAAAACGACCTCTGTTACGGGGTCGTTTTTGTTGAGATTCGCCCTGCAAATCTTGAATTACGCCGCTCAAAACGGGAGTGTCTATTTTGGCCAAAGAAGACCACTGCGAGTGTGGTGTATTCCACACCAGTTTCCACATTTCTTGTATTCACTTCTATCAGAATGTGATATATAATACCCACATGTACAAGATCAATTACATCGGCGACAGTCTAAGAAAAATCCGTAAAGAATCGGGGCAGACTCTGGCGGAAGCAGCAGAATCACTTCAGATAGATAGAACTCATCTTAATAAGATCGAACTTGGTACGTATAAACCAACAATGGAGTTGTTGGAAGAAATATTAGCTCACTTTTCAGTGGAGGGTAGAATAGCAAGTCAGTTACGGATCATGTTGAGAGACATGAAAGGGCCGCAGGTCGAGCGTCTTGTAACTGATGGAAACAAAGAAGGGAAGGTAGAATTCATGTCAAAAGATGCTCAACTAGACAAGCTATCCGCGCCGCAGATAGTCCTCGACCCAGCAAAGACACCGGTTCTGTATACAGATTCAACATTTGTATCATCATCGGATTTCGGACTAGTGCTCGATGTTGCACAGACAATATCCGGCAGTCCTCAACAGAATATTGTTGCCAGGATCGGGATGTCATTCGACCATGCCAAGAAACTCATCGAGGTGGTAAACGACCACCTTCAAAAAAACGAGCGCTAAACTCTTGGTTTAAGTGCTCGATTTAGTCCAAAGCAATAGTAACACATATACCCACTTCTGATTAGTTGAGAAGGTGGCGCATCCCGCGTCACCTTTTTTGAATCACAACCAAATCAACCCAACACGGTCAATCGCCTAATCTGTCAATCTCCCGCCTCACCGTTCTAGGATGTACACCGTATCGTCTGCCGAGCTCGACGTAAGTCAACCCTATCTTGTGCAGGTTCCTGATCTCAGCTGCTTGTTCATCATTCAGCTTGCGAGTATTTACTCGCCTTGGTACGCCTCGTCGTTCGAGATGCTGGAATGCGGTCGTTGTATGAATACCGAATTGCTTGGCAAGGGCAGGGGCAGAGTTCCCGGCGAGGTACAGCGCTACCAACTGATCGACCTCCGATCGGGTGAGGCGCCTGACGACCCGCCTCTTGCGGGTGGGCCTTGGTGAGGGCAGCTCATGACTGGGCTGGTAGCCCAGCGCCTGCAGCTGCCCGAGGATCAGATCCAGAGACTTGTTGAGAGAGGAGGTGGGGTTTGAAAGCTGTCCCTTTAGTTCAAACCAGGCCTCAAGCTCACGATCCGTGGCTGGTGTATCACCCTGAGCAAGGTCTCTCGCGTTCCTGATCGTGATCGAAAACCCGCTCTGACCAGGGGTGGAGCTTGACGAAACAGGGTTTGAAAGCTGTCCCATAAGGTCCGCCAAAGGATCATCAGCCCGGCAGCCACAGTAAAAAACCTTACGCCGCAGCAACCAATTCAACTGCTCTATTGACTGTCAGATCTGCTGCAACACATTGTATAGCCTCTAATCTACTGACTCTTTCTAGGACATCATAGATACGCTGCAATTTTTCTTGGCGATGGGCCTCAACAACAGCAACTCTATGTACGCGCCCTTCTTCAAACGCTGCGTCAATCGCGGCAATGCCATTTATGCATGTATTAATTTCCTCAACCATAACAGCCTTGTGCATAAATGCTTTCATGATGTCATGCTTGGGTCGTGGCACGCCGTCGTGAGCTGCATGCATTTCAGTGTGATCACTGTGCATTATCCAGACACTATTGAATGGGTGGTCTCGAAAACTGTGAGACAGACCAGAAGAATAGTTAGCGCGCGGCCAATACAGATGATGGCGTTCGACGCCATTAGGTTTTCTAGATGGTGGCTTGATATAGCGAATATATTCTAAATCATTAGGAGAAGGTGGGAGCACGAGCCCGAGTTCGTTACGTTCGGGGACATGCTGGATGCGCATTAGTCTTTGATCCTACGCTGCATTACCATATACGTGTATATTACGCTGCTGTGTTTGTGCTGTAAATACTAGGCATTCGCGTCAATACGGGTGCCAAGCGCTTTGCCATTGACCAGCTTGAGTAAGTTGCCGGGCTGCATCATGTCGAACACTACCACCGGCATGTTCTGCTCCATAGCAAGACCCAGGGCGGCTTTATCCATAACCTGAACGTTTTGATTTTCTACCGCCTCTTGGAACGACATGTGATCAATCTTGGTTGCGCCTTCGTGCTTTTTGGGATCTTTATCGTAAATACCATCTACCATGGTGGACTTAAGCATGACATCGCAGCCAAGCTCAAGAGCGAGGCTGACTGCAGTCGTGTCGTGCGTAAAATAGGACCGAGCCATGCCACCGGCAATCATAATAAGGCGACTATGGTTTAGGTGATTATTTGCACGTCTAAAGTTATAGGATTCAGCAACTTGATCGACAAAAATATTACTGAGGCAACGCATTGCAATGCCATGTGATTCGAAGATGTCTGTAATAGCCATGGAGTTCATAAGACCACTGAGCATTCCAAGCTGGTCAGCAGTCACCCGGCGAATACCGTGTCCAGCCAGACTGGCACCGCGAACAATGTTGCCACCTCCGGCAACAATTGCCACCTGACAGCCTGCCGCCAATACTGGTTTTAGCTCCTCGGCCAAATAGTCAATTACGTCGATATCTACTCCGAACCCATGCTTGCCTGCAAGCTGTTCTCCCGAAAACTTGATCAATATTCTTTTTAATTTCATAGTTTGTATTCTAGCAGATCTATACCTGTTAGCGCTATACTAAATACCATGAAGCTGTATTCGTGGAATGTGAACGGGATTCGTGCTGTTGTCAACAAAGGCACTTTTCAGGATTTTCTTAGTAAACACAACCCCGATATTCTTTGCTTACAAGAGACAAAAGCCCAGCAAGGACAGGCCGAGATTGATATATCTCAGTATCACGAATACTGGAATTCAGCAGAAAAGAAGGGCTATTCCGGCACGGCGCTGTTTTCTAAAACCAAGCCACTTCAGGTGCGTAATGGGTTCCCCGAGCCAATCATAAAGAAATACGACGTCAGTGGCGATACGTATGGCGATCCCAACAAAGAGGGACGCGTTATCGCAGCCGAGTTTGAAAAGCTGTGGGTGGTCACCGTCTATACACCAAACAGCAAGGGCGACTTGTCTAGGCTAGACCTACGATACAAACACTGGGACAAGGCCTTTTTGGCCTGCGTGAAAGAGCTAGAGCAAACAAAGCCCGTTGCATTCTGCGGAGACCTCAACGTGGCACACCAAGATATTGACTTGGCAAACCCAAAACCAAATGTCGGCAAGCATGGATTTACAAACGAAGAACGTGAGCGTTTTCAAGACTTTTTGGACGCAGGTTTTGTAGACACATTTCGAGCGCTACATCCAGACACAACCGAGGCGTACTCGTGGTGGACACATTGGGCAAACGCCCGAGCGCGTAATGTTGGCTGGCGTATCGACTACTGGCTTGTGTCCCAGAGCTTAAAACCGAACATTAAACAGGCGGCTATTCACCCAGACGTTATGGGTTCAGACCATTGCCCGGTTAGTATTGAATTGGAGATATGATATGACGTCAGATAACTTCACCATCAAAGAATGAGCCGCTAGCATGAAGAAATTTGCTGTTTTTGACATCGATGGAACCCTTATACGCTGGCAGCTCTATCACGCTGTTGCGAACGAGCTACTAAAGCAGGGGACCAACATTCGCCTATACAATGACATTCGTGTTGCACGGATGAAATGGAAGCAACGTGAGCATCCTTTGTCATTCAGAGACTACGAACACGCCCTCATCACTGCATACGAAACGACCTTGGAAGACTTGACCGCCAGGGACTTTGATCGAGCTGCCGAAGCAGCAGTGAACGAATATAAAGATCAGGTATACGCATACACGCGGGACAAAATTTCCGAGCTCAAATCGCAAGGCTACACGCTGCTAGCGATTTCGGGGTCACAAATAGAGCTGGTCCAAGCAATTGCCAATTACTATGGTTTCGATGATTGTCTTGGAACAGTATACAAACGCGCAGGGAATCGATTCACTGGCGAAAAGATTATAGGCAGCGCAGACAAGAAAAACGCGTTACTTCAGCTTGTCAAAAAATATGATCTATCGTTTAGTGACAGTGTTGCCGTTGGAGATAGCGAGAGCGACATTCCTATGCTAGAACTTGTTGAACAACCTATCGTTTTCAACCCGACGCGGAAGTTATTTGAACACGCTCAGTCTGCCGGGTGGCAAGTCGTCATTGAGCGAAAAAATATGTGCTATAAGCTAAAGGCAAAAAATGGATCGTACGTTTTGGCAGAAACAAACTGACAAGCCCCTTTTCCCGGACCTGGTGTGGAGCCGTCCGGAAAATCGTAACCAGGCGGGCAAGTTGTTGATTGTTGGCGGGAACCTACACGGCTTCTCGGCAGTGGCACAGGCATACAATGTAGCAACTAGGAGTGGTGCGGGTGTTGTTCGTGCAATCATGCCCGATGCTATAAAAAGGGTTGTGGGTGGTTTAATTGACACTGCAGATTTTGTACCTAGTACACCGAGCGGCAGTTTTGCTCGCCCAGCCCTTGCTGGGCTACTCGAACAAGCCAGTTGGGCCGATGGGGTTCTTTTGGCGGGCGATCTCGGGCGAAACAGTGAGACGGCGATAGTGTTAGAATCGTTTGTTCAAATACATGCAGGGCCACTTGTAATAACAAAAGATGCGGTCGACTATTTTACAACGAGCCCTCAGACTGTTCTTAATCGCAACAACACCGTGCTGGTCCTGAGCATTGCGCAACTGCAGCAATTGGGACAGCACGCCCGCTTTGAGCTTCCTGTTACATTTGGTATGGATCTATTACATCTTGTCGACTGGCTACACTCCTTTACGACAAAATACGGTGTGCGCATCATTACAAGTCATCTTGGCACCGTTTTTGTTGCTGTTAACGGCCAGGTTAGTACGTCCAAGATCAACAACACTATAGAAGATATGTGGCGCGTACCAACTGCAGCATCGATCGCTGTCTGGTGGATCCAAACGCCGGCCAAGCCATTCGAGGCCCTCACAACGGGGGTTCTTGATTCAACCGAAAAGAAATAAAACTATTGTTATTGCAAAATTCATCTGTAGAGCCCTTGCAGAAGCAAATGCTCTACTTTGATTCTTGGTTACTGGTGCCGCGAGACGGACTTGAACCGTCACGGAGTTGCCTCCACAGGATTTTGAGTCCAGCGTGTCTACCAATTCCACCACCGCGGCACAGTTTGTTAAGAAATTTTTTCCGAGATCCGCTGCTCGCCAAGTTAAGAACAGATAACAGATATGCGGACAACGCCAATTGTACTATACTTGATGTGCAGCGTACATGACGACATTAGACGACCAACAATCAGACCAAACAAAACAACACGGTGGGGCAAATCCGGCTGCCGATTTAATTCGTCACAAAATTGATACACTCTACCAAACAGAGCCTGCAGCCCTAGCGGAAGCAAAAGAAGTTATCGGCATCCACAAAGACCTAACCAAGCACCAAGCATACATGAAAAAACTGACTGAGTCGGGAATGGCTCTAGCAGAGATACAAACCGCTTGGCACAACTACTATCAATCGCTTGACGATAAGGAAAAACACGAAGTATGGCAAGAGTTCTACGCTGAACACGGTCGTGACAGTCACGTCGCAACAAAAGAAGAGAAACAGCTAGACGCTATCGTTGCCGAGATTGCCCCAAAGCCTGCGGTCGTTAAACAACGCGCTCAATCTGTGGCATCGGTAAAAAAGCAATTACTACGCAAATCAGCTGAAAGAACTCGTCAGAAACTCAGTAAACAGCAACATCTTCAGTCTCTACTGTTTGGACTAGGACTCGGTTCCTTCGTAGTTCTTGGCATACTATTCAGTTTTTTTAACGAACGTTTTATTGCACCGTTTGTTACCCCAAGCAAACAGGTTAGCTCTACACCAATTATAATCGACT
Source organism: uncultured Candidatus Saccharibacteria bacterium (assembly GCA_964643545.1). Taxonomy (GTDB): domain Bacteria; phylum Patescibacteriota; class Saccharimonadia; order Saccharimonadales; family AWTP1-31; genus DAISWP01. The sequence continues at coordinate 114,648 of CAZXTE010000002.1, read as the reverse complement.
CATCCACCACCGTCTCTGACCAACAGACAAAAGTTTTAATACCAAAGATCAATGTCGAAATACCAGTTGTCTACGATGAGCCTTCGATCGAAGAGAAGGCTTTGCAACAAGCCCTGGAGCGTGGGGTGGTACACTACGCAACAACCCCAAACCCTGGTGAGCAAGGCAATACAGTAATTTTCGGGCACTCGAGCAACAACATTCTGAACAAAGGGAAATATAAATTTGCATTCGTGCTGCTAAGCCGGCTCGAGGAGGGTGATACATTCTATTTGACCAAAAATGGCACACGCTATGCCTACCGGATATACGAGAAGAAGATAGTAAAGCCAACCGAGCTAGGCGTGCTTGGCAACACAGAGAAACCAGCTACTGCCACACTTATTACGTGCGATCCACCCGGAACGTCCTTAAATCGCCTCGTGGTTGTCGGTGAGCAAATTAGCCCCGACCCAGGCAAGAATATAGCAAGCACTGCAACCAAAACTGATCAGAGCGCCAAGATTATCCCTAGCAATGCACCGTCATTGTGGCAAAAGATACGCAACTGGTTCAGCACCTAGTTATTTACTGTAGATTAAGTTTCAATGCTGTCTGTGTCAGCGCGGCTTTTGTGGTGTCTTGCTGTGATGGCGCCAGAGTATATAGTCGCGTATAGTCTCGATCGAACAGCGGAACGGTACCTGGTACGATAGGCACAAGTGTTTGTTTGTTGATGCCATCAAAATCAAAGACCACAACCTTGGACTCGTTATTCACCAGTAACCGGTGGCCATCCATCCAGACTGCTTTGTTATCAAGTGGCAGTGCTCGGTCCAGCTGATAATAAAAACGACGGTTTGTTTCGGCATCGTACACGGCGAATCGAGAGCCGCTCTGGGACAATATGAAGCGAGCATTTGCCGAGAAGACAATCTGTTGGGGGTCATTCATGATAAGTGAGGTAAAGGCAGTGGGTAGCTCGCCGGGAGTTCGAGAAATCGCATCAATTGGGTCCTTATATATAGCAACTCGACCGACCGTCTTGGCGCCAACAACAGCGTACCAATGGCCATCAAAACGGGTGATATCGAGCAAGAAATCAGTCGACTGTGCATAGGTCTTTAAAAGATAATCCTTGTTGTTGTCGCGAATCTTTATTGATACTTTTTCGGGATTGGCTGTGTCGGTAGCAGCATAGAGAAGCGTGTCTGAACCATATGATTTGTACGCCCGGACACCCGTTAACAACGCGTTGACTTGTCTTGTCTTTGTGTCGGCGGTTTTAAGGCTTCCTGCACCTGCCTCATATATGTATAGCTGATCGAAGCGCTTGTCGCGTAGGGTAATTTTTGTGGGAGCTATGCTGAGTAGTTTGTTCAGATTTGTTGAGTTGGTGGGAGTATCTCTATCAACCATAACGAATTCGAACTTACCATCTGCATACATATGCTTGAGTAAGACGTGGCGATTGTCGGTCGACCATTCTTGGACTTCGTATGTGTGGTTACCCGCTGCTGCTGTGAGCAAACTGGCATCAAGGGATATCTTGGCAGGGGCAGCCTTTGGATTATTTGTATCGAACACATCAAACGCAGTGATGCTATTTGGCTGCTGTACGACAATCCATCGCCTGTCTGGACTCTCTGTGGCAAGCTGAGGCATAGTTGCATACTGTTGTTGATCTTTGATGCTTAGCTTCTCAGGGAAGAGCACTGGGTAAACAAGCCGTTCAATGGTGCCCCCCTCAAGGTTAAACGAGCGGCGCCAATTTCGATAGCCACTTCTTTTAAGCTCTACCGTGTACGATCCGGCTGGCACGGTATAACGTGCATCGGTCGTATCTTTCTGCTTATCATTTAGGTAGACCGTTGCTGACTCGGGATGCGACGACACAAAGATAAGACCGTTTTGGATAACTTTTCCTGTCTTGTGGTCGAGATCGTAACCGTAGGACTGGAACAAAAGAACAAGACCAGCCAATGCTATAGCCACGCCAATCAGCACGTAACCAGCAAGCAGTCTGCGGCTATGTTTCTTTTTTTTGTCTGGGTCGAGAAAGTCCATATTGTTTTTTTCGGCTACCTTTATTTATAGCACAGACTCCCCCTAAAATATACAGCCCTCACCGGAAGCTACTTTGGGCAAGCAACTTGCTAGAAACCCCTTGTGCTTGATATGATACATCTATCAACTGAGGGCGTACACCAACAACGTGCAGAGCAATAAAAACACCATTACTATAAACGGCAAGGTCTACAACGCAACTACGGGGGCGCTTATTCAGGGTGACAAAAAACATGCGGCAGTAAATGAAGCACCTCCCGCAAAGACAGCATCCCCAGCACGACCTACAAGCATTGCGAGCCATTCTGTACGTGCCTCGGCAATACACAAACGACAGCATCACGCCAAAACACTCATGCGGAACGTCGTAAAGGCACCCGAACGCCCAAACATGAAGAAAGCCTCTTCAGGCAAGATCCTAGATGTGACTGTCCCGCATCAATTCGCAATAAGAAAAGATCGTGTGGAACGGGCACAACATACGGCCAAGAGCCGTTATGTCTCGCGTTTTGGCAATGACACCACCTTGGTTGTAGTAAAGAAGCAAGCACCACTACTGGTTAAGAGGTCGCCCGATATTAAAAAGCCAGTACCGTCGCGACCGATACATCACATCCAAGAGAGCGACAAGGACGTGTTGCTTGAAGCAGCACTATTAAAGTCAAAAAGCCACGAACAGCCACGGCACCACATAGAAAAAAAACGGCAAAAAGTAGCTAGAAAATTTCACCTCAGTAAACGGCTTGTTAATGTCGCTGCCGGAATGGCAGTAGCTTTACTGATACTAGGTTTTTTTTCGTATCAGAACATGCCACGACTCGCTATGCACTTGGCGGCGAAGCGGTCTGGCATAAACGCAAGCCTACCTTCTTACCAACCAAATGGTTTCGCTATGAAGGGCAATATTATATACAGCCCCGGTCGAGTCTCGGTTAGTTTTGGCAACCCGAACAACCAGGCCTATGTCTTAACCGAGCAAGCGACCGACTGGAATACTGAGCGACTCCAAGCAAGTCTTGCAAGTGACACCCAGAGAACCTACCAAACATATTTACAAAATGGTAAAACCATATTTGTGTACAACGATACAAATGCTACATGGATAAAGAACGATATTCTTTATTCCATTGAAGCCACAGCAAATCTTGATGTAGGCCAGCTTATTAAAGTCGCCGCAAGTTTCTAAGAAGTTTTTTATCTTATAGTTAATTCGCGTAGAATAGAGAGCATGAGTTCTGCGCGCACACGCTTCGCACCCAGTCCAACTGGCTATTTGCACGTTGGGGGTATTCGGACTGCACTTTTTGCTTGGCTGGTTGCCCGACAGGCAGGCGGTGCATTTGTTCTTAGACTTGAAGATACTGATAAGAAACGGGAAGTTGAAGGTTCGGCAGAACATTTGATCAGGTGTCTAAAAACACTCGGGCTTGAGTACGATGAGGGCCCAGACATTGGTGGCCCGTACGGTCCGTACCGACAAAGCGAGCGCCTTGATCTCTATAATCTGTGGGCCAAGAAGCTTATTAAAAGTGGCCGAGCCTATGCCGACCCATACACAGCAGAGGAAGTACAAGCCTTTCGTGAGCAAGCGACCAGGAATAAACAGCCATTTCTGTATCGAAACCACCGGCCTGAAAACACGCCAGCCTGGGATGGCACAACACCGTTACGCTTTAAATCCGAGCCCAAACAATACGCCTGGCACGATGAAGTAATGGGTGATTTAAAAACCGGGCCGGAAGTGATCGATGACTTTATTCTTATCAAGTCAGATGGTTACCCGACCTATAATTTCTGTCATATCGTAGATGACGCAGAGATGAAGATCACACATGTTATTCGTGGGCAAGAATTTATCTCAAGTGTGCCCAATTATCTTAACTTATATGAAGCACTCGGGCTTACGCCGCCGATCATGGCCACCATGCCGCATATCCTTAACGAAACAGGAAACAAAAAACTGGGTAAGCGTGATGGGGCAAAGGACGTGCTGGACTACGTACGAGACGGCTACCTACCAGAAGCCTTGGTTAGTTTTATCGCCACCCTGGGATGGAACGACGGCACTGAACAAGAAGTCTTTACTCAGAATGAACTGGTTAAGAAATTTAGCCTGGCTAGAGTGGGCAAGAGCGGGGCCCACTTTGATGAAAAACGCCTTAACTGGGTAAACGGCCACTTTATCCGCGAGCTGTCGCTCGACGAGCTTTACGACAGAACAACTGGTTACTGGCCAGGGGAGGCGAGTGGCGCCGATGAATCATACAAGAAAGCCGTACTCGGTCTTGTGCAAGAACGCCTCAAGTTTTTTGCTGAATTGCCAGAACTAACTACTTTCTTTTTTACTGAACCACTACAGAAAGCCACGCAAACATTACTGTGCGATTCAAAGAACAAACAATTATCAAAGTTGCCGGCAGACGACAAGAAACGACTGCTTGCGGCTGCACAGGGCATCTTGGAGACGTCTGATTTTAGTACCACATCGCTAGAAACACAGCTGAATCAACTCCTTGTCGACCAAGAGACAAAGCCAGGTATTTTATTTAGCCTCATTCGGATTGCCACAACTGGAGCCCCGTTTTCTCCTGGCCTTTTTGATACGCTGCATGTTCTTGGCAAAGAAGTTTCGTTACAGCGTCTTAAAAAGACCATCGAAAATCTGCACTAAGCAGAAGCTTTTTGTTACAATAGGCGAATGGATAAAAAAAGCAGTGAAAATATTAACAGTACGATCGAAGACATCACCAGACAGCTTGACGCATCAGAACCAATGACACCCACACCCAAGCAAAATAAAAGCAGAAACCCGTTCAAAAAGTTTAAGACGCTAAGTACAAAGAAAAAGATCGCAGTAGTTTTTGCCGTGGTGCTTTTGTTATCGGGCGGGAGTGCAGCGGCGCTTCTCTTTATCAAGAAACCCCAGAAAGCAGCCGCTCCCCAGTCTTCGATTAAGAACGAAGAGCCACCGAAACCAACCACAGAAGCATCGCGTCTCACCGGAGTCCAGGTTAAGCCAGAACTGAACCAACGGCCTGTGACCGCGATAATGATAGAGAATAGCCCAGACGCTCGTCCGCAGGCAGCATTAAAAGATGCTGGCATTGTATTTGAGGCAATCGCCGAGGGCGGCATAACTCGATTCTTAACCCTGTGGCAAGAAGCCCAACCAGATTACATCGGCCCGGTTCGAAGTGTCCGACCATATTACGTTGATTGGGCGCAAGGTTTTGATGCTGGCATTGCACACGTAGGTGGCAGCGCTGACGGATTAGCACAAATTCGTAACAATGGAGCAAAAGACCTCGACCAATTTGCGAATGCCGATGGTTATTGGCGGGTCAACACCCGTTACGCCCCCCACAATATGTATACCAGCATGGCAAAGCTGGATGCTATTTCAAAACGAAAAGGATATAACAGTAGCACTTTTGATTCCTTCCCGCGAAAAGAAGAGAAGGCGAATGCCACGCCAACAGCTAAATCTTTGGACTTTAACATCTCCAGCTTTTTGTACAACCCACACTACGATTACGATGCTGCAACCAACACCTACAAACGAAGCGAGGGAGGCAAGCCGCATATAGACGAAAAAAGCGGGGTTCAGATTGCCCCTAAAGTGGTTATTGCCGCTGTCATGAATTATGGCATTGCGGCCAATGGCGTAAATAGTCGATACGACAACATCGGGAGTGGTAAAGTATACATTTTCCAAGATGGGGTCATGAGTGAAGGTACCTGGGCAAAAACAAGCCCAAAAAGCCAGATTACATTTAAAGATGCCGGGGGGAGCCCCATCAAACTCAATGCTGGTCAAACCTGGATCAGTGTTGTTGGCAGTGCTGACCGTGTAGTTTACAAACCTTAGGATTTTTATCTTATTAAAGGTAGTTCTTCCCAGTTAGTTGTGTAGTGCGGGCTCCTCAATTGTTGCCTTGGGCGCCAAACCTTCGCAAGATCTTCCGCTGCAAACTTCAGGGTATTACGGCCAAAGCGCGCGTTGAGTGTGTCAACTACTTGCATTCGCTGCACCGACCGATCATCCAACTCTGGCCGTACGTCACCAAATAAATCAACCTGTACCGCACCTTCGGCCATAAATTCACGCAACCACACACCCGCCCGATGGTAGAGCTGGTCCGGAAAGTATAGCTCGTTTAAAGCTCCGACGAGAGCCTGCATAATCAAACCCGTGTCTGCAGATGGCACTCGAAAGACGATCTCCTTACTCCAAGATCGATAACCGGGCCTATGTCGACTGGTCATCAAGAACACACCCGCACGACGAGTACGCTGACCAGACATGCGCAATCTATAGGTTGCTTGGGCGGCAAAGTTCGCTATGGCAGACTCTAAAACATGCAGCTGATTCGTGTCTTCACCAAAGGTGCGTGTCCGGGCAATACTCTTGGGTTTTGTATGAAGTGACTCCAGCTCCATGCAAGGCTGCCCATTAAGTTCTCTTACTGTTTGTTCACCCTTAACGCTCATAAGCTGCCGGGCGCGAGGTGGCAGCATGTGTGACAAATCTTCAGCTGTTGCTATACCCTCAGCGCGAAGTTTTGGTGCCAGGCGCCGCCCAACTCCCCAAACGTCTTCTACTTGTACTTTTCTGCGCCACTGGCACAAAAACTTCTCGTCACAAGTGGCTATGTCGAGGACTCCACGAAGCGTCGGCTCTTTTTTAGCCAAATCACTCGCTAGTTTCGCCAGTGTTTTTGTGGATGCGATACCAATTGATACCGGTATGCCTATCTGGGACCAAATGCGACGTCGCAACATATCCATCTGTAGCTTGTAGTCTCTATCTGCCAACTCCCCTAGATCCATGAATGCTTCATCAATAGAATAGATTTCGGTCCGGGGGGTAAATGCCGTTAGCAACTGCGTGATACGCCGGGAGATGTCGGCGTACAACTCAAAGTTGGCACTAAACTGGGTTACTCCGTGCCTTGCAAACAACTCCCGATATTTGAACGCCGGTGCCCCCATGGGTATGCCCAAGGCTTTGGCCTCATTACTTCTTGCAACAGCACAACCATCGTTGCTACTCAACACCACCACCGGCTTAGTCTCTAGGTCTGGGCGAAATAATCGCTCGCAGCTAACAAAGAAGTTGTTGCAGTCTACCAGTGCGTAGACTTTTTTTGATTTAGGTGGAGTGACTATCATCTTTGCGACCTCTATATCCATGGATTGCATACGTCACCACGCCCCAGGGAGCTATGCCACCAGGAATAACTTGTAGCTTGCCAAGCACAAATGACTCCTCATGCCACCATATCAACAAATCAGCCAGTCGCGGCCGCAGCGCCCGATCGATCACCACAATGTCACCATCGAAAATACCATACTGTTCGCCGTAATCGCCACGCACCCGCATAAAGAAGGTGCTAATAGGGTGGCTAACCAGCAGCTTACTAATGTCTAGGCTGCTTAACGAGACGTCTGTAGCAGCGTTGGGGAACCCTGCGTGCTCCGAGACACCGAGTTCTTTTATCGCATCATCCATCCTAGACCGCCCGATGGCCACGCGACGTGTATACCAAGGTCCACAATACTTGCTCTGGGTCATACTTCAGGCGATATGTTGTGTCTCCATCAGTTGCATCCAACAAACGAATAAAACTTTGGCCTTTTTTGATTAGGTACTGCATGCCAGCCTCTACGAACGTAACTTGCTGGTTGTCATACTCTATCTGTTTTGGAATAGTCTGCAGATTCTTATTGCGGAAGTAGTAACCAGTTACGTTCACTTCTCGGTTTATTGCGGTTCGATTCATTTCAAGCTCCAAATTCTTTCTAGTTAAACGACAAAAAGCTGGAAGAGATTTTCTCGGCCAGCGAACGGGTTTTTGGGGTTTGGAGCTGCTTGGTAGAGTGACGAACCGTTCAGTAGTTACTCGTGACAAGAAGCTAATGCTTGAAATGAGGAGAGCAGGGACCGTGGTGTGCTATCCAGTTTGTTCATAAAGCCTGTACATCATGGCCATCGGCTCATACATACATGACTACCTATTATAATGCGCCTCAAAATGCTTGTGGTCAATGCGGCTATTGGTGTGGTTTTTATAACTATCTAACAGATTACCCGTATGCGCTCACTCATCAAGCAAGCCAAGCAGACCAATCGCATTGGCATCACGTACTTTTTTAAAAGCGCGTGCCTGTATCTGCCTTACGCGCTCTCGGGTCAAGTGAAAATGCGCGCCTACTTGCTCTAGGGTCTTTGGCTCTCCGTCACTGAGACCAAATCTTAGATCTATGATTGCCAGCTCACGCTCGCTCAGAATAGCTCCTAGCGCAGTCCTCAGGTGTCCGGCATCAGTCTGTGCCTCAACCTTCTCATATTCCGCCATAGGCCGAGTGTCTGACACCAAGTCACCCAAAGTCGTGTCATTATCCGGGCCAAATGGCCTATCGAATGAGACTATCTCCGTGGCCTTGTCAGCCTTCTGAACAGTTGCAAAATGATCTGCGGACCAGTCATATGTTTCTAAAATCTCATCATTGGACAGACCCATGCCTCGCGCTTTCTGAAGTCGTTTTAGATCATCCCCCATATGTACCGGCAGGCGTATAGTCCTTGCCTGATTGGCAATTGCACGAGAGATTGCTTGCCTGATCCACCAACTGCCGTAGGTGCTGAATTTAAATCCCTTCTCAGGATCAAACTTATCAATCCCATGCTCAAGCCCTATATTGCCCTCTTGAATAAGGTCGAGTAAATCCATACGCGACCCAGCTGCATTCCTATAGCGTCTAGCTATAGATACGACAAGACGAAGATTGGCCTTAATAAACTCAGCCTTTGCATGTTCGCCCAGGCGGACCGCCCGACGATCCGCGCGAAGTTGTTCGGTGGTGTAGTCTGCTGGTGGCGCGTCAATCCGTTCCTGGGCGGCCCAGCCAGCACGCATAGAACGTGCTAAGCGTCTTTCTCCATCTGCATCCAGAAGCTCGTACTTACCGATCTCAGACAAGTACTGTTTTAGGCTATCAAATCGAATTTTTTCTTGTTCTGGAGCAATCGGCTGGTCGAGCGTAGGAACCACCGGCTCTACAGCTCTTCTGCGCCCCATAGGCTTAGAGGTCGCAAGGGAGTTGGACTCACCGGGGGTCGAAACCTGAGCCGGAGCGTCTGGAACGATTTTTTTTACCGTTTCAGCAAACCGACTATCAAGATACTTTAGAAACGGGTTAAGCTCTATGCCGGTCTTGTCGCCTAGCTCAGTAACTAACAGCCGGTGCTTGTCTGCATCTATGACCGTGTCCATAAACCGCCGCATGGCACTTTGTAATCGAGCGTTACGCACCGAATGACCCTTAACAAAATCACAGAAACCCGCAGCCAGAACATCTTCTACCCCTAGCGAGTTACCAATATTTACAAGCAGTATATTTAATAGCTCTCGTTGGTCGTCACTAAGGGTAAATAGCTGCTCGCCAATTCTAAATGAACTACCTTCGACCTCCATGAGAGGAGAGTGCTCAGCTTGCTGAATCCCCTCAACCCAAGCATTAATCTCTGCAACGTTTTTCAGCTGAACAATTTCATTGCGCCTTAGTTTTCTGCTCGCCATAAAGTCGGGATCGAATTTTGGTACAGGCCTGTCTTCTATTCGTTGCTCCACTAGACTCGCAGCAGCAACCGCCTCATGTTCTTGGGCGTCCAGGGGAGGAAACGGCTCAGAACGCTGTAGCACCGTCTCTTCTTCGGGAATTCGCTCTTTTGTCCTGGCTTTGCCAATAAGATGGGTGAGTTCGTCGTCGGTTGTTCGCATTTTTATACCCTGGAAGACCTTTGTTGTGCCTTGCCAGATAGCAGCGCTGCTTGAGCTAAAACGTTCGGCAATTTCTATATTGCTCACACCTGCTAGCTGAAGTCGTAGTTGTTGGCAACGATCAAGTTTGCCTTGTTTAGATATTCTGGCAATCCTTAGCCCCTGGTAGTGCTCTAAAGTGAGTTCAAAGAGGCTCTGTAACTGACCATCGTCTAGCTCTGCAATGTCTCCTGCATCAAACACCTTTCCTAGCATCTTGATATATCTCTGTCGCTCTTTATCGTCAAAAAATTGGTCACCCGCCTGTCCTTTAACAGGGGGCTGCTCATCGACAACAATACTAGGATCCGCTTGATGCAGCCCACTCAACTCAGAAGGGGCTGGAGTGTGTTGAACATCAGGCCTTTCTGCAACCGCTACGATACCGAGTACACTTGCAACCTGATCTTGGTGTGAGCTCGGCTCATGCCTTTGCTGCTCATGGGCTAGTGGTTCCCCAAGCCTGTTCACTACGACAAGTCCCTCTGCCACAACACGACCCGCAGCAGCTTCTAGATTCTGTGTCTCAACTCCATGAGCCGCTTCCACCATCGGCGCAATTCTATTACCGGTAATTTCGGGTTCTTGCGGCATAAATTATATGTGTAGTGTATATACCAATTCCTCACACTCAAAACTAATCAACAATTTGACAACAAGCATCCAACTCTTCATCACAGCCAACCATTGCTTATCTATTGCCGCTTATGGTATAAGTGTAGTCATAATTATTATAAAAGGGACCTATTCTTATGGCGACAAAAAAGAAATCAAATAAAAAGACCGTTGGGGGATTCTTCAAGGGACTAAACGTTCGTGAAAAACTCATCGTGTTTGGTGTTGTATTTGCTTTGGTGGGCGGCTTCGTCGTATTCACAAGCTATGCAGCTTACGTAAGTTTCTCGCACACAGGCAACCAACTTTCCGGAGGCACACGAACTGGAAGTGGCGTAATGCTAACAGGCGGGACCACCACCGCTAGCGCTTCTACTACAATATCTGCGTCAGAACTTCCTGGTATTCGTTCATTCTGTGCAGTTGTTACGCCGACAAAACTAAGCAGCGCAAGCAATGCCGTCTTCTTAACAATTGCTGTTAGGCCTGCACCAGGGCGGGGAAATCCAAACCAATCTCGAACATTCTATGTGGACGGACGATATGCCCCTGTTAAACCCACTATTGGTGTATCACAAAGCTACTGCGCACCATACCCATTTGATATAACTCAGTCAGCAACCGTATCGGTAGACATTGTTGGCTCCGGTAACGAAGCACTACTAACGGCCGTTACAGGTTCTGGTAGTACAGGCGGCGGTTTCTTTGGTGGAGGGAGACGGCCAAGCAATTTCCCATCATTCTAGTATCACTCCGGGTACTTAGCAAAAGTAAAAAGGATGCGATTTCGCATCCTTTTTTAGACTACACAAGTTGGTTTATAAGATGTGAAGGCTTTTTGGTGACCCCGGCGGGATTCGAACCCGCGATCTTCTGGATGAGAACCAGATATCCTGGACCACTAGACGACGGGGCCGTACCAGAACCGCTCAATACTAGCACACTAACAGGGGCGCGTCCATATACATCCACGCGACAGATTGCCATTGCATGATTAGTTAAAAACACCGATAATAGGACCTGAAAACAAAAGCATTTTATGAGTATACTTTGGCTGATTGGTGGGGTCGCATTTATCAGCGTAGCGGTTGCTACGTTATTAGCTATATTTCACGCCCGTGGCAGCGCTAACGCGAGTCAAAAGAAGCCAAATAATACATGGCTGTCCCAGAAGCTGCAAGCAGAGAAATTACAGTCGGATATAATCATCAACTCTATAGAAGATGGCGTGATCGTTATTGACGACCAAAACACCATCCGGCTATTTAACCCATCGGCAGCCCGTCTGAGCGGTTGGCAGCAAGCAGAAGCAACTGGCTTATCGTATGGCGTCGTCCTCCATTTCGTCGATAACAAGAACAAGGAATACACGGCGCAGAATAATCCATTCGCACGAGTACTCTTGGAGGGAAGAGCGCTACACGACAATACTATCTCGTTGGCCTCACGAAGCAACAAGACAATCGCAGTTAATCTGAGCGTATCGCCCTTGTTCGACCAGAATAAACGAGTGACTGGTGCAGTTGGTATCTTTCGTGATGTAAGCGAGGAGCGAAAAGAGGAGAGGCAACGTGCCGAGTTTATTAGCACAGCATCTCATGAGATGCGCACGCCTGTTGCAGCAATAGAGGGCTACCTAGCGCTTGCGATGAACGATAAAGTCAGCACCATCGACACCCGCGCCAGAGAGTACCTAAAAAAGGCGCATGACTCCACCCAGCACCTTGGGCAATTATTCCAAGATTTGTTGACGAGCGCCAAAGCCGAGGATGGTCGCTTGAGCAACCATCCTGTCCCCACCGAGATGAGTGGCTATTTGGAGCATCTGGTTGAGGACCTCCGTTTTGCAGCACAAAAAAAGAATCTAGAGATGGAGTATGTTGTCGGGACTAGTGGAGTTGGTATATCGGCTGATGATATGGGGCATAAGCGAGTGATCCAACCCCTTTACTATGCGATGGTTGATCCCGAACGGCTGCGTGAGGTTATCATTAATCTATTTGATAACGCGGTGAAGTACACAATGGCAGGCAAGGTTTCTTTGGGGATAACAGGCGACGATAAAGTGGTGCAAGTCTACATTCGCGATACAGGATCAGGCATAGCACCGGAAGACGTGCCCCATTTGTTTGAAAAGTTCTATCGGGTAGACAGCACCGCCACCCGAACCATTGGCGGCACGGGCCTTGGGCTGTTTATTTCTCGTAAAATAATCGAGATGTACAACGGCAGAATTTGGGTAGAAAGCACCCTGGGCAAGGGGAGTACGTTCTATATTAACCTGCCACGACTAACAAACGAACAGCTCAAACAGGGGGCTCCCACCCCCATAATCAGACCGACGACAGATACCACATCAGAAGCGTAAAAGGCATGATACAATAACAAGTAAGCATAACCACAGGGGCAAACAGATGACAAAAGTAATGCTCGTCGAAGACGACAACAACCTAAGAGAAATATACAGCGCACGACTACTCGCCGAAGGCTACGAAATCGTATCCGCCAAAGATGGCGAAGAGGCTTTGGCGCTTGCCGTTAAAGAAAAACCCGACCTCATTATCACCGATATAATGATGCCCAAGATTAGCGGTTTTGACATGCTCGACATACTGCGCACTACCCCCGAAACAAAGAACACAAAAGTGATTATGATGACAGCTTTGAGCCAAGCAGAGGACAAGGCGCGTGCCGATAAACTCGGGGCCGACCGCTACCTCGTCAAGTCACAAGTTACCCTGGAGGACGTTGCAAAAACAGCACGTGAAGTGTTGGGCGGTGAGGCACCAACTCCAATTACCGCACCGGTTCTTACGGCCGAAGGCAAAGTACCAGAAGAGCAACCGCCAGCAGCACCAACAGCTCAACCCCTCGCTGAACAGCCAGCGAGCCCGACACCTGTTGCTGTACAGCCGGAACCCCCCGTTGAGCCCGTTATTGCCGCTCCAGAGACACCACCTGCAGCAACCGAGTCTGCTCCGCAGGACACTACTGCTACTAATACCCCTCCTCCCGAGCCCCCACAGCCGACCACGAACACACCTCCTACAGTCATTGACGGTGCCGAGAATATCGAGACCGTTGAGGTCCCAGAGACACCACCAGTCACCGAAGAAAAGGATGCAGACATCGCTTCGCCCACAAGCGCCAATACCGCAAATGAGCAAGTACTCGAGAATGCTGCTGCCAACTTACAAACTGATAGCAAGCCAGCACCAAAAGAGACCGAAGGCGAAAGCACCGACAACCATGCTGTCTTGGACGACTCAACACCAAACGAGCCATCAAAGACATCTGTCCACACAAAGGTTATTAACCCCATTAATGACATTACAAAACCAACGGTCGATCTAGAAAAACTTGCAGAGGCAGAAGGGGAAACACTCCCCACTAGCGCAAAAGTCATTAATGACGTTACTGCGCCTGTCGTCACCACCACGACGGACGAGAATATCGCACCTGAGCCAGAAGTAATTAAGCCTACGGATGAGCCATCTCCACCGAACGCATAAATCTTGTCTTTGTTGGAACAACCTGACACTATTGCACCATGCGTATTAATCGTTACATCGCCTTGTCGACAGGCCTATCCCGGCGCAGTGCGGATGCTGCCATAGCAGCGGGGCGGGTACTCGTGAATGGCACACAGCCTTCAAGCGGCCACGATGTTGTGCCGGCAGACTCAGTGTTGCTTGATGGCAAGGCCGTGTACCCACCCAAGACAACGACAACTATTGTCTTAAATAAGCCGGTTAGTTTTGTGTGTAGTCGCGACGGGCAAGGCAGTAAAACAATATACGAGCTGCTGCCCTCCAATTTGCACCACCTAAAGCCCATTGGCCGACTTGATAAATACTCATCTGGCTTGTTACTCATGAGCGATGATGGCAAACTGGCGCAACAGTTAACACACCCGTCGTTTCAGAAGAAAAAAATATACAACGTCACACTGGACAGAGAGTTGAGTCATAACGACGCCTTGGCAATCGAAAACGGTATACCTTTAGAAGATGGCCCCAGTCGGCTTCAGCTTGATGGGCAGGGAAGAAGTTGGGTTATAACCATGCATGAAGGCCGGAACAGACAGATCCGACGCACCTTTGCCGCATGTGGCTACGAAGTTGTTTCGCTACAACGAACCGCGGTGGGTAGTTATGCGCTGGGTACGCTCAAAGTAGGTACCTACAGATTTATACAATAGTTGTATTTTACAATATTTTATGTTATTGTATGTAACTATTTATGACAGACATGCTAGATCACGGCGTAGAAGCCGAAGTGTATCAACCCGACCCTTTATGGATGCCTACTACTGTTCCGGACGAACTAGTGGCTGCCACTGAAGCGTTTCGTACTACAAAAGATATAAAAGCAGAAATACAGCTTGCAAAGCTGCTGGGTGCAAGCGTGATTAACTTCTATTCAATAATGGAGGGTGATGGTGGTTCTGGCATATACCGTGCAGGCAAGGCATTAGAGGTCGGTATTGGCAACTGTATGGCGAGCACCGAGATAGCTGCAGGAATCGCGCAAAAGCTTGATTTAGATACTTTTGTTGTTTGGACAAGAGTGCCTAAAGCTGGTTACGAACACGCCTCCCTGTTGTGGCGTGGTAAACGTATCGTGTGGGAGATTGACCCATTTTTCTTTACGGGCAAGCCGTGGGGGGATAACCCTAACACCAATCAAGAGCTCCAAGGCATTGCAGACCAACTTTTCCAAGAAGGACGCGGTGCCTATATTTGGGAGCCCGGCATAGAAGATGGCACTGTCGAGTGGACTCATCTTCCGACTCAGTTGGACCAAGCGAGGCTACCACGACACGATGGCAAAGGCATTAATTATACGCTGCTCAGCCCCGGACAGGGTATCCGCATGCTCGGAGCGATGGGGGACCTAGAGCGCTATCGGCAACATAGTCCAGAGCGTTACGCTAAGCTTGCGGGTCAAATTATGCAACACATTCCACAAGGCCTTGTCCCGGTCAGCGGTGTATAGCTTTTTACTAATTTATATGGTATAATATAAACATGTTTAGGCTTCGTCATCCCAAGACACCCGAGATAGTGCGTCCGCAACAGACACCACCCACCCATTGGGAAAATATGCGTTTTGTACTAGGCCGCATTGGCACAACCTGGTTGGCTGATATGCAAGGGGCTCTCGAATTTGATAGAGAGCTTCGTCTTGGGCGCTACCGCCAAGGATCACCCTACGAGAGTGTCGGGGATTTCTTGCACAATGATCTCAGACGACATGCGGTGGGTCTAGACCTCGCAAAAGTATTACATTCTAGCCATGTACATTCGAATGACACCGAGGTCGACCGCCTACACTTCACTAAGCAGCTACGCGATGGTGTGCCCGGTATCGGACATGGTTTTCGTGTCATGGGACGTGTCTTGTCATTTGCTGTACCGGCATATCGCGGGCTAACGGGTGATTTCCGCACATTAAACGATATTGATCATTTAGAAGCAGTCTTACGCGAGCCCGAAAGCTTTAATAACACCGTTAATTTTGTTGCAAAGCAACTAGATACTAAATACGGTTTCCGCCCAATAGCGGCGTGGGAAAAAAGACTTCATCTCCTCGAGGATCACCCCCTGGAAGAACGGGCAGGCACCCCATTTATAATCAACCCCAGCAGCGGAAAAGAAGCATATGACATTAACCCGTTGTGGGCAGAGGGGCTCGAATCTGTCCCCGGCCAAGGCTGCCCCGCAAGAGATGTATTGCTAATGAAAATTTGGGGGCATATGATCGACATGGCGGTTGGGTCAGATTATTTGTTCCGCGCAGAGCTGCCACAACAATAAAGCCCTAGCCAACAGGGGTATTCTGTGGTAAAATAGTCGACAAATGGCCAAGAGATTACCTATTGTTGCAATTGTTGGGCGTGCCAATGTCGGCAAGTCTAGCTTGTTCAACACAATTATCCGCCGGCGAGAGGCGATTGTAGCTGATGAGCCGGGCACTACTCGTGACAGCATCATGGCGAAGGGCGAACATGGCGAACACCAATTCTGGCTCGTAGATACCGCCGGCATGAAAGATGCAGTGGACGACTTCGAGTTCACCATTCAGGATCAAATATTGCAGGCTGCCGACAGCGCCGACGTTATTTGGGTTGTCATTGAAGCACCAGCCGCCATCACCACCGAAGATCGTAAGGTTGCGAAGCTGGCCCTGAAAACAAAGAAGCCAGTCTTTCTGGTAGTGAACAAAGCGGACAGGGCGGGCAAAGCCGTTCCAGAAGATTACCAACGCCTTGGTATTAAACCGATCATCTTAACCGCCGCAACACAAAACCAGGGCATTACCGACCTGCTAGACAATTTGGTTGACGTTATCCCTCAGGCTGTTCAAGCCGAAGACGACAACCGCCTCAGGGTTGCTATATTGGGCCGGCCCAATGTTGGTAAGTCATTATTATTCAATACGCTTGCTAAGAAACAACAGGCAATTGTAGCTGACAGAGCCGGCACCACCCGTGACATCAACCGAACCGTCGTCAAATTCCAGGGTAGAGAGATAGAGCTGCTCGACACCGCGGGTATCCGTCGTAGCGGCAAAATAGAACGGGGCGTCGAAAAGTTTAGTGTTATTCGATCTTTAAGTGCTATCGAACAAGCCGACATTTGTTTACTGGTTATGGACGTCAACGAACTTAATGTTGCGCTAGACCAAAAGATAGCCGGTCTTATCAAAGAAGCAGGCAAGGGGTTGGTGCTGGTGGTGAGCAAGTGGGATAGCGTGGAAGATAAAACTGCGTTTACGCGTGACCAGATGGCGCCACGCATTAGCCATAACTTCGAATTCGTACCGTGGGCACCCTTAATCTTTACGAGTTCCATAAGCGGCCAAAACGTTACCAAACTGTTTGAACTAGCGCTAGAGATAGACGAGCGACGCAAGCAACGAATGACGACGAGTGAGCTTAACCAATGGCTACGCAAAACTGTTGCCAAACACCCACCTGCAGGTCTCAAGAATCGTAGCCCAAAGCTGAACTATATTGTGCAAGAAACTGACAACCCAATCCCTGCATTCAAGATTTTTGGCGCTCACACAAAGTTCTTGCACTGGAGCTATAAACGCTTTCTAGACAAGTCGATGCGTCACGATTATGATTACGTCGGTAGCCCCATTCAATTCTGGTTTATAGAGAAGCACGAGACCCATAAGCACGGCACACGCCCAACCGAATAGACGGCGACTATCCCTTAACAGCAAGTAGAGCCACTAATCCTGCTTCTTAAGTTCAATTTGTGAGAGCTTTAGTAATTCTCGTAGCCAGAATAGACCTATTGACAAGTTAGCTCACTTGTCCTATAGTGTCTTTTACGTGAGGTTGACGAATGAACAACCTTGACTGCAAACAAGCATACAGTGACTTATTGCAGCCACCGAAACAGCATTGCCCAGAACGAAGCGGCTTTAGAGAAAATCTAGGCGCCTCCGCGTAGGAATAAGCAATCGCACACTAAGGCGATAACTTAATCTTAAAACGCATTAGGAGGCGTTTTTCTATGGGTTCACTAGAACTACCACAACCCGTAAACGGATCTATTGAAGTTTACGGAGCAACACAAAAAATTAACGACACACTAACCGAGAACTTTGCCAAGCGTGGGCGAATGGCAGGAGAGCTGGTTCTGGCCACATTAACCGAAACGCCATATCACCCTGCTATCGATGGCATCGGGTTTGGCATCGAGGTGTCGAACGTCTATGAAGGATACGGGGACGACGAAGCAGCAACAAAAGACACGGTTGACGAAGCGCGGGATGCATTAGCAGAATTTCTTACAGCTGATGTGCCTGGATCTCGCCGGGTTGGCCTAGAAAGCTATCCGACAAGTTATTTGTCTCTACTAAGAGATGTCGCCCCAACCCGAAGGACACCAAAAGTGCATACCGCAGCTTTTGAAGACGCCCTCGTTGAGACAAGCCGAAGCAAGGGCATACAAGTAGCTGGTCCAGGGCAGGCCATTGAAATAATTCGGCGAGCACCAAAGTACATCGAACTGTTGCGCCTAACGGGCAACGTGCCACGCCACTTTGACGAGCCCCTACTGGTAGACGCAGTTACGCTACAAGGCCGCATTGTGAATACCCGCGTAGTTAAACGACTGAGCATATTCAAGGACTACTATCAGGTTGGCATGCCGGAAGATATCAAATCTAGAGGAGGTCGAGCACCGGGCTCAACCATTGCTCGGCGTATAGAAGACCGCGTAGTCGACTTACGAACTAGGCGAACTAAGCGCTAAGTACTAAGCCCCGCAGGTGATTCTGCGGGGCTGCACTTATTCCACTTCATTAACATTTAAGGCATACTAGGGGGCAATGGGTCTCTTTAGTAAAAAACCAATCCAAAGCAGTAGCACGGCGCCACTCTACACAATTGGCGGACAAAAAACTGTTTTGTTGGTTGGCCTGGGTAATCCCGGTAAAGAATACGATGGCACCCGGCACAACATTGGCTTTGCGTGCGTAGACAGCTTTGTGGCGTTAAATACCGAATTTGGTGGGTGGGTAACCAAAAAAGACTTAAAATGCCAGCTAGCCAGCGCCGTAATGGCTTCTACACGTGTTATTTGCATCAAGCCAACCACATTCATGAATCTTAGTGGCGAAGCCGTGCAGGCCGTTCAGAGCTTTTATAAGATTGGCGCAAAGCAAATTGCAGTGCTGCATGACGAGCTAGACATAGAATTTGGGCAGATTCGTGTTCGCATGGGTGGTGGTAGCGCAGGACACAACGGCCTAAAGTCTGTTATCCAGCATACTGGCGCGGATTTTGGCCGGGTACGCATTGGCATAAACAACGACCAGCGCACAAAAAATGACGAGAAAGATTTTGTACTAAAGCCGTTTAATAAAACAGAGCAAGAGCAGCTCAAGAACCTAAATAGAGAAATCGTTGGCATTTTGACGGAGTTTGTCGTGTCGGGTGCTTTCTTCCCAGAAACACGCAACTTCCTTACTTAGCCGCCCGTTTCTCCGTTTCGAAGAAAAATTATTGCTTCTTGAGCCAGCTGATCTTGGACATGTAGAGAAACAGCGTCGGCTAGTAAGTCTATTTCGCCGATTCTTACCTGGCGCTCATCTTCAAATTGCCGCCGTGCGTGTGGACTAGAGAGATGTGATGCATCAGCTCCCTCTGCGCTTACTCGCAAGGTGACCAGTTTTTTCAGGAGATCTACAGCGCCATTGGCAGGCCACTGTTCAGCCGACACAATCAACGCCTCCTGGGGTGTAAAATGAAATACTCCAGTGTCATTATTTAGATGCATAAACCAAGTCTATCACGTAAAGAGCCTCTAGAGGGGGTGGGCACCGCTAGAGGCTCATTACGGGAGACAATCGACGTGGGATTATCTCCGAAAAATACCCTTCAACCCACCCCGGTAAAGCGTCGAAGTCCAAAACTCCTTAAAGACTCGCGCCGGCCACGAAGGCCATACTGACGTACTCACCTTGAATTGGGGAGCTCCTACAACAAGCAAGCTTGTCGCGGAGCGGTAGTTAAAGGGGTTAGTTTGTCTTAGAGCGCTGCACCCACGGTAAAGTGAATGCAACGAAAAGCAAGTGGAGGGTAACAACTTGATTCTCTAACGCTCTAAAACAATCTAACAATAGTTAGAATTTGGGGTAGAAGGTACGTAAAATCCGCTTATGCAGAAGTTACAGATTGCGATTTTAGCAAAATAGTTACATAATGTCAATACTAAAATATATACTTTTATGAATAGCAATATTATTACATGTAAGGATAAGCTCTTCCCAGATAGGCTCCAGCACTTGGCGCAGATACCCGAAGCACTGTATTACAGAGGCGAAAACCTCGATGCACTTTTACAAGGGCCGACTGTGGCGATTGTCGGCAGCCGTAAAGTAAGCCCATACGGCCGCTCCGTCACGATGAGGTTAGCGTATGACCTGGCCCACGCCGGTGTGACCATTGTGAGTGGTCTGGCACTCGGCGTTGACTCTATTGCCCATACTGCCGCGCTGGAGGCAGACGGGAAGACGATAGCAGTCTTGCCATGCGGCATCGAAACCGTATACCCAGCGCAACATTTTCAGCTCGCAAAACACATTATTGCGTCTGGCGGGGTACTTGTCAGCGAATATCCGGGGGACCTTCGCCCTCAAAAATATCAGTTCATTGCACGGAATCGGATCATTGCAGGGCTCAGTCGTGGCGTCCTCATAACCGAGGCAGCCCTAGGTAGTGGGAGCCTACACACAGCGGAGTTCGCTCTTGAGTTAGGCTTGGAAGTCTTTGCAGTGCCGGGTAATATAACAAGCCAGAACAGTGCTGGCACAAATAAGCTTATAAAAAATGGGGCAACCCCCGTTACCTCCGTAGAGGACGTTCTGGAGGCACTCCATATTTCGCCCTCGCCTGTAATGAATAACTCGAGCAATTTCTCTGGTGATGAGCTATCAATTATCACGCTATTACAGACACAGCCGCACGATGGACAAGCACTGCAGGCACAAACCAAACTAACGACAGATGGCTTTCAGCAAACCATGACACTACTAGAAATAAACGGGCATATCCGTAAGAGCACTGACGGCGTGTGGCATTTACGATAAGACTTGCAAAAGTTGTGTTGCTGACGTAGGGTAGGGGTTTGTTACACTAAGAGAACAAGCATGAGCAAAAACCTCGTTATCGTCGAAAGTCCCGCCAAAGCAAAGACTATCCAGAAGTATCTGGGTAGCGACTTTTCAGTGAAGAGTAGTTTTGGTCACATCCGAGATTTACCTAAAAAGGGCCTTAATATAGATATAGAGAATAACTTTGCCCCCACCTACGAAGTGAGCAGCGACAAAAAGAAAGTGGTCGCCGAGCTCAAGAAAGCAGCCAAAGATAAAGAAGTCTGGCTCGCAAGTGATGAAGACCGCGAAGGAGAGGCTATTGCTTGGCACTTAACGCAGGCCCTGAAGCTTGATCCTGCCAAGACTAAGCGTATTGTGTTTCACGAAATTACACAGTCCGCCATAGAAGCAGCCATTAAGAAACCCCGGACCGTTGATCTTAAGCTCGTAGATGCCCAGCAGGCACGGCGAGTGTTAGACCGCCTGGTCGGTTATGAGCTATCGCCGGTACTCTGGAAAAAAGTCGCTACTGGCTTGAGTGCAGGACGCGTACAATCAGTTGCCGTTCGTATTATTGTGGAGCGTGAACGAGAGATTAAGGAATTTGCATCTGAAAGCACCTATAAAGTCACTTCTGTATTTACTACAAACGGGGAAGAGCTCCGCGCAGAATTAGCCAAAAAACTACCAAGCAAAGAAGCTGCGCAGGCGTTTCTAAAAGAATGCATTGGTGAGAAGTTTGTCGTCAAAAACGTTTCCAACAAACCAGGTGCGCGCAGTCCTGGGGCGCCCTTTACCACGAGTAGCTTGCAACAAGAAGCATCGCGTCGACTTGGGTACGGAGTAAAGCAGACCATGATGTTGGCACAACGCCTTTATGAAAATGGTCACATTACCTATATGCGTACAGATAGCACTGTTCTATCCGGGCAGGCAATCAAAGCTGCTGAGCAATACATTACCGAGAACCTAGGCAAGGAATATCATCAGGTTCGCCAGTTTAAGACCAAGAACAGCAGTGCCCAGGAAGCCCACGAGGCTATTCGCCCATCGAACTTCAATCATAGCTCTGCAGGAGATGATCAACAGCAGAAGCGATTATATGAACTCATCTGGCAGCGCACTATTGCCAGCCAGATGGCCCCAGCAAAAATAGACAAGACCGAGATCACTATCGAAGCAACGGGTGCAAACGGCACATTCGTCGCCAAGGGTGAAGTGTTGCTCTTCGACGGTTTTCTAAAAGTCTACGGTGGTGGTAAAGATGATATTATCTTGCCTAAAGTAGCGGTTGGGGACAAATTAGCGTTACAAACTATGACGGCAACGCAGACCTTTAGTAGACCACCCGCACGATATACTGAAGCAAGTTTGGTTAAAAAGCTCGAAGAACTTGGTATTGGCCGACCAAGCACGTATGCACCGACGATTAGCACCATCCAGGCTCGTGGTTACGTTGAACGTAGTGACTTAGAGGGCACCGAGCGAAGTATCGACGAGATTGTACTCGCAAATGACAAAATTACAGAGACAACACGCAGCGAAATTACCGGAGCAGACAAGAAGAAATTACTACCTACACATCTTGCTGAAATGACAACAGACTTTTTGGTGAAGTATTTTAAAGATGTATTAGACTACGACTTCACCGCCAAAGTCGAAGCCGGTTTCGATGACATTGCAGAGGGCAAACAAGCGTGGGAAACGATGATCCGTGACTTTTATAGCACATTCCACCCACTAGTCGGCAAGACGGCAGACGTAAGTAGGCAAGAGACGTCGCAGGCCAGGATACTTGGCGTTGACCCAAAGAGCAAAAAGCCAGTTCTGGCGCGATATGGACGATTTGGGCCAATGCTTCAAATTGGCGAGGCCGAAGACGAAGAAAAGCCCCGTTTTGCAACGTTGCCGACGGGGACAACCCTAGATAGCGTCACACTAGAACTGGCACTCCCCATGTTTGATCTACCTCGAACGGCAGGCACCCTAGAAGATGGCAGAGAAATTAAGGCCAACATTGGGCGGTTCGGGCCATATATCCAGGTAGAGAAGACCTACGTGTCAATCAAGCCCCTTGACCCACTTACTATTACCGAGTCAGAGGCCCGTAAGCTGTTTGCGGAGAAGCTAAAGAAAGATGCCGAAAAGAATATTGCTGATTTTGGTGATGGGATTAAGGTATTAAAGGGACAATATGGGCCATATATTACTGATGGCAAAAAGAATGCGAAAATCCCGAAAGACACTGAACCCAAAGATATAACCCACGAACAAGCAAAGAAACTCCTCGCCGAAGCACCGGCAAAGAAGCGCTTTACAAAACGAAAAGCTAAAAAGAAATAGTCTTATCCACAAATTTGTATCTTGTGCACGTACATACTGCAGTAATATTCACATATACTTTTTATGCTAATTCCGCCATTTACTGCTAAAATAAGTTGATAACACTATATACTTGACTTTAATGTTCATTCGTTATATAGTTGTTACTGAAATTTATGTATTAACCAGTTTTATAACAGGGAAGAGTATATGACAGAAGTAGCACAAGCAGCCAAGTTAAATCTAGAAAGAGTCATCGAAGAAGTTCTCGATACTATTGAGCGTGGTCGTGAGCGCGAGATTATCTCTCGCCGGTTCGGTCTATTCGACAGAAAAGAGACCCTTGAACAGATTGGTGAATTGCTCGGCATTACTAGGGAGCGCGTCCGTCAACTCGAAAAAGCAGTCATAACTCGACTCAAGACTTCTGGTCGCGACCTACCAAATGTGAGCGATGTTGAGAAGCGCCTTATTGCCGAACTACAGCAACTTGGTAACGTTGCACGTGTCGGCGATCTAACCAAACGAATTAGCACCGAAACAGATAAGCTCAGCCAAGCCCGTGTGTCTTTTCTTGCAACGCTGTGCCCAAAGCTAGTTGTCATTGACGATAATGATCACTTTTTTCATGCAATTGCTATTAAAGAAGCGCACGACGAGAAGCAACTCAAGGACCGTGTTGCTAAAATTGTTGACGCCATTAAGCAAATTGGTGAGCCAACAAGCATTGATAAGGTTGCAGAGAAGCTAAATAACAGCGATACAACCCACGTAGGTGCTCTTGCAGCAACGAGTAAGCACATTGCCACACTAAACAAGCGCTGGGGCCTTATAAAGTGGCCAATGGTCAATCCAAAGAACATTCGCGACAAGATTTATGTAATCCTCCATGACAACAAGAAGTCTATGCACTTTAACGAGATTGCCAAGGCTATCAAAGGATCTGAGTTCAAGCGAAAAGATGTTACAACCCAGGCAATTCATAACGAACTCATCAAAGATGGCCGTTTTGTTTTGATTGGCCGGGGCATCTATGCGCTAAAAGAGTGGGGCTATGAAAAGGGAACAGTGGCTGACATTATTACTGAAGTTCTTAAGAAAGCTGGCGAACCATTGCACCGCGACGAAATCGTTAAGCGAGTGCTGAAAAGCCGCCAGGTCAAAGAGACAACCATTTTGCTGAACCTGCAAGGCAAGCAACAGTTCAAACGAGTCGCCAAAGCCACCTACAC
>CAZXTE010000002.1:0-89890 GCA_964643545.1 uncultured Candidatus Saccharibacteria bacterium | reverse complement strand
TGCTGAACCTGCAAGGCAAGCAACAGTTCAAACGAGTCGCCAAAGCCACCTACACTTTTTCGCAGTAAGCAAAAAGGTAGTCCATTTTGAGAGGCAAAAAGCTTGAAGCAAGTGGGCGACCAGATAATCCGTGGGGTGAAGAAAGCGTAATTTGGCGCGACATACTAGATTGTGCTGATTTTGATAATCCCTATGCGGAGTTTCATAAGCTCCTAGCCGACCCCCACAGAACCCACATTGTCCGAGAAGTGCAGGTTCGTACTTCATTTCTGCCAACAAGCGCTCCTAAAACTCAATCTGAAGCAGAAGACGTTGTAGCAATTGGCAACAACGAGTTTGATCGTCTTCGAGAAAAGGGCATAGAGGTTGCAAGAGCTGATTGGCATATTGTCGGAGTCGGAGAATTTATTGGTACAATTCTTGCTCGGGTGCCTATCGTTGATGGCCGACACAGAAGCACGAGCGCTGGTCTCGACGATCACATACCCCCAGCCGAGTTGTCATGTCTTGATGCTGGCATCGATGCATACGTCTACGATCACGCCCTAAACGATCCCTACCTGAGTGATATTGATGGGTCCTGGCAATATGTCTACGGATGCTATCGTTCACAGAGCCCCCAAACTGCCGGCGCCACCCCGTTCGTGAGTAGAGCAATTCTGGTTGACCCGGATCTTATACTCAGCCATGCACAAATATGAACGTTTTACGAACATATATATTTGTATGATGCTGGCCACAGTAGGTAAACATTGGGACATATATAATCAGCAATAGCGTTCGTTAGGGTGGGGCAAAAAAATAAAACACGACATCAATAAATAGAAGCGAATGTAGCAAAAAGGGTGATTGATATACCACGAAACAAGACATACTTTCCGTGTCGCACAATGTATATTTTGCGACCCGTTTATTGTTAATAAAGTTGATTAGCCATACCACTTCTACAGGGGAGAACATGCGTATACTCGTCAATTAATGAATATCTTCGTGAAGCTCCACCCTAGCTATGGGCACTGCTTACTGGTGCGTAGACTTGTCGCGCGACCCTATAGGCTGTTCTTATGCACAGATACTTTTCCACAGTCACATTTGCATATTTCGATTTTCCTTTTTTTGTATGTTTTTTTCAACTTTCCCTGCCAAAGGCCATATTTTTGTAAATTTGACTTTCCCCTTTTGTAGTTATTTAGTATGTTTTTTTGAAATTCGTATCTATTTAATCATAGTGAACATTTTATGAACATCGTAGGGGAGAGTGGAGCGCCACTACAACAGAGTTCGAAAACCTGTAAGGCATTAACCCAACCCCATGTTAAGAATTGACTACGCTGCTGAAACTGTAGCACCAAACAGTGTGGTGCTACATGTTCACTACCCTCTTCCACCACAATATAGGGACACCACTCAAGGACATGCCTAGAGGCCCGCCTCTTATTTCACAAAGACTTTCTCTTCCACTCTTACGTCAATATACTCACTCGGCAAACTTTTCTCAGCAACGAGTTTTTTTTGTGTTGCCAAGAACTGACCAACCGCTATCTGGGGATCGGTCAGTAGACTGGCTTTAATGTAGTATTTCTGATCGGCAAGATACATACGCAATTCTGTTGCGCTTGTTGGCATAACCACATTTGATAAGCGTATGTTGTTGCGAGAAAGCTGTTGAACAAACGTTGTAATGAATGCTACGGACTGACTATCTAACGCTCCCTTCCCTGCTTCAATGTTTGTGTCTGTCTGATCTTCAATAGCTATGAGTCCCAGTGACTTTACGGAAGGAAAATCTGCAACCTTGGCGTTCGCCTTGCCATTTTTATCTACGATGAAAGCTCCAGATTTATTAGTAAGGATAATCTTTGGCTCAACACCGAACACCTCAATTATTGGTCGCCTACCCATAAGTGGGAGCGTAACCGAAACGCGTGCGAGTTCCGGGAATTGTCGTTCTAGCTCTTGATCAATAGACTCGGTGTTTATGGTTATTTTTGATCTGTTTAGAAGATTCTTCTGAAGTACGCTTTGTGCTGCACGATAGTAGGTGTCAGTATCCCTTAATATGGTCTTGGATGTTGACGTGCTATTTTTTGGTATAACAATTTTGGGGTTCGTCGAAAGAGAAAGAATCGACAACACAAACGCAAGGCTGCTCATAGCAACAAAGAGCAAAGGTATGTGCCGCCAACTGAAGCGAGGTGGACTTGGGCGCCGAGTAACGAGCATTTTTCGACTCTGTTTAACTTCTTTTTTGTCTTTTGGTGATCTGTTAGCACGATAGGAGAAGGTCTGCGCCCTATTGATACTTTTTGCACCATCGCTTAATTGTTTGCGCCTTGGTTCGAACGTTGACTTTGACTTACCGAGTTTCATAGCTAAAAATCACTACCTTTTCTGCAAGACATCGTTAATAAGCAACTCAGCGAGATTATCAGAAGCATTAGCCACCATTTGTTCATGAAAAGTAGTTGCAAGACGCTTACGAGCCTGAGTGTTATCCAGCAGCTCACAAATGGCGTTAAACAGAACAGCGCCACCCTTTACTGCCGATATAGCTGCCTCATCCACAACCACCACTGCTTTGTTAGCTTGCAGAACCTGCGCATTCTTAAGTTGGTGCCCACCAGTCAAAAGCGGATTCGGGATAACAAGGCACGCTTTTGCCTGTGCTGCAAAGTCCGCAAGACTGGTTGCACCTGCACGCATAATAATAAGGTCTGAAGCGCCTGAATATCGATATAAATCTGTGACGAAGTCCTTTAATATCACCCTGCTTTGTTGCTGCTTGTTAAGGCCTTGTTTGTATTTTGAGGTTGCCGCTTCCAATTTTCCACGTCCGGTAATGTGAATGATCCATAGTTCTGGGTACCGTTCAAGTAGCTGCTCTGCTATAGCAACGAGGGCGTCATTCAAAAGGCTTGATCCGTTGCCGCCACCGGTTAAGCAGATGACGTATTGCGCAGACTTTGGTATATGTAGCGACTCCCTATACGCCGCCAGCTGCTGCGGGCTGACTGGTCGGTATTGCTCAGCAACAGGCACTCCAACAGTAACGGTACTTTTGGCAGGATATCTGTAGTACTTTTCTGGTAGCGCGACTGTGTGAATCTTGGCCCAACGACCAATGAGTCGATTCGCAAGACCAGGCACAACATCAGAATCATGAGTTATATAGGGAATCTTTTGCAAGGCCGCCGCTAACCCTACAGGCACCCCCACAAACCCGCCTTTGATGAATATAACGTCTGGCTTGGTACGATAGAGGATCCAAAAACTCTGAAAAAAACCAATACAAACGTACACAACATCACGAATATTCTTGAGTAGTGTTGGAATATCAAGTAGCTGCTTTAGACCATCTTGGTGATAACGACGAAACTTACCTGCTCGAATGCTATAAAACCGATCAATAACACTCCTTTGCTTGGGTATATCAGCAAGGGCGTCCCCTTTGGCACCCAAAAATATCAACTTTGCTTTTGGAGCTTTCTTCTTTAAAGATTCAGCGATGGCCAGCACCGGGGTGATATGCCCCCCGGAACCGCCGCCCACGAGTAGAATGGTCATTGGTCTTACTTTCATCTGTTTGATTTATTACTTGCCTACCATAACTAGTATACCGTGAAACTTGAAAGGCTATGCCAACTGCTGCCAATATAAAAACAAGGCTGGTCCCGCCGTAGCTAATAAACGGCAACGTTATCCCTTTGAGCGGCAAAAGGCCAATCATAGCACCAACGTTAATGATAACTTGGGTACTGAGCCACGCCAACACGCCAACTACCAGAAGTTGGCTATAAGTATCTGGCGCTTTCTCTATGATGGATCTGAGACGAGCAAAGAATGCTACGAACAGTGCAAGCAGAACGCTGACGCCAATGAAACCAAACTTCTCTGCTAATATTGCAAAGATCGAATCATTGGCGGCCTCAGGTAGGTAGCCATATGCCTGAACACCATTGGCAATGCCATAGCCTGTAAGCCCTCCAGATCCAACTGCAATTAATGCTTGGCAGGCCTGGTAACCACTTGCCTGGCAGTCACTGGTTGGGTGCAGGAATGTCGTTAGGCGTTGGCGTCGATATGCAGTAGAAGATACCAGCAAAGCTGTTCCGATAAATACAACCAACCCAATGGTTGCTAAACGACGAAGTGGCAATCCAACCACGAACACCATTGTGGCCATAATCATGACCATAACTCCTGTAGAACCCAAATCACTTTGTAGTTTTGCAACTACGAGCGCGATCACACCCAATGCAATAAGTAGTGGGCGAAAACTTTCTTTATAATCAGCGAGATTACCTTGCCGCAAGCGATCGTTCAAAAAACCAGCGAGCCAAATAAGTAATGCAAATTTTATAAGTTCTGCCGCCTGAAAGGACAAGCCGCCCACTTGTATCCACCTATATGCACCATTTACACGTTCACCAACAAGCCGAACGGCAATTGACGCACCCGCGGCTGCGTATAGTAGTGGCCTTTCGGCTTTCCTCCACCAGTGTATTGGGACGTTTGCAGTTACAATAAATGCCGTCATGCCAAGCAGAATTGCTATGAGCTGCTTGCCTACATAATAATTCTCACTCACCTGCTTTAAAGCACTCAGGCCCGGACTAATAGCATAAACAACGATCAAGCCAACACTAAGCAGAAGAATGCTCATTATAAGCAGCCAGTAATCTGGTTTGTGCCGTCGTTGTGTTGACGCATTTGCCAGCGGTCTTCGCCCACCCGCAACTATCATAGGTATTTTCCAACCAGAAAAACAGCGAGGCCCAACATAGCAGAAACTTGGCCAATAATCCAAAACCTCATTGTTACCTTTGTCTCGGGCCAGCCACTTGCCTCTAAGTGGTGGTGGAGTGGCGCAACTTTGAATATCTTTTTACCATTGCGAAGTTTTTTGGACGCGATTTGTAGAATGGTGGAGCCCGCCTCTGCAACAAACACCAGCCCAATGATCGGTAACAACACAACCGTATCAGTAAGCATTGCCACCACGCCTAGGCTCGTCCCAAGCGCAAAAGAACCAACATCACCCATAAAGAATCGTGCGGGAAAAATATTAAACCACGTATAAGACAGGAGACTGCCTACAACCGTAAGGCAAAATGCAGAGACACCATAACGTCCCTCTAGAAATGCAATCACGCTGTATGCACCAAAGGCTATTGCAGCCAGCCCCCCCGCCAAACCATCAAGACCATCGGTCATATTGACTGCATTTGCCGTAGCGACAACTACGAGAACAAACAAGGGCACAATTAACCAACCAAGCTGCAAAGCACCTACTATGGGTATATGCACGGAACTAACGTCTAGTTTTGCATAGAAGAACCATCCACCAACAAGAGCTATCGCGGTGATCAAGAGAAGTTTGATCTTTGCGGGCAACCCAGCGACACCAAGACCGGTGCCGCGAATATTTATGAAATCATCGATAAGGCCAACCGCTCCTGCACCTGCAAACGCTGCAAGCGGCAACCATGTTTCTGAACGACTTAGGTTTGCAAGCAAAGTTACAACCGTCACCGTGATTACAAAAATGACACCTGCCATTGTTGGAATATGTCGGTGGTGCTTGGCTGCATGCAGACTGTTAAAGATCTTTGCAGCCTCGCCAGTTACAGCATTTTGACGTGGTTTCTTCCACCAATTGTACTTATATGCAAGAGTTGTATAAATGGGGGTGACGAGCATGCTCAAACAAAAAGCACCAAATGTTAAAAGCAAGATTCTACTAACCGTGCTCAAGTGTACTGTTATAAACAAGGATTCCTGTGTCATAGTCGGTTGTATCTCATTCTTTTATGTCCATTATACTCTACTGACCCTTGGGCGTAACGCCAAAGTTATTAATAAGCATCGTAACAAGACTCGTAAAAATCGGTGCCGCAGCCTTAGAACCCGCATAGCCACCGATTTTTGGCTCATTGACCCGCACAACTATAACGTACTCCGGCTTGTCACCGCCCACAAAACCCATAAATGTCCCGTTGTAACGATCGTCGTAGTAGCCCCCACCCGGCTTAGTAATTTGCGCGGTGCCTGTTTTGCCACCGATACGGTACGCGGGATTTAATTTTGGCAAACCGTACAATATGTAGTTTTTGCTTACTACGTTTTCTAGCAGGTCAACCATGTCGCTGCTCACCGACGGACTTAGTACATCGGCTTTCACTACGATGGGAGATTTTTTCACTATTTTCCCATCACTCTGCGTAACTCTGTCAATCAAGCGGGGTTTATAATACTTTCCACCGTTTACAACACTCGCAAGTGCCATCCCCATCTGTAGCGGCGTTGCTGACATGCCTTGCCCAAATGCCGTGTTTGCGTATTGTATGTTTAGCCCAAAACCGTCTGTTGGATCTGGGATCGAGCCTGTTGCCTCATAGCCTTGTTCAATCCCCGTAGTCTTACCAAGCTTGTAATGGTTCACCATGTAGTCGTGCCATGCCAAACGGGCTTTTTGATTGATCTCGCCACCACCCATTTGTTGCAACAGGTAGACTGCACCAGTGTTGAGGGAAAGTTGTAGGATATCGGCCACGCTTCGTACTCCCGGGCCACCGTCTTCCTCGATATTAGTAATAGTGGCATCGCCAATTTTAATTCGGCTAGCATCTTGGTAGGTCGTGTTTTTATTGACCACACCCAGATTAAGCGCAGCGGCAGCTGTTAGCGGCTTCATGATGGACCCGACTTCGAGCGGTGCGCTTACGCTCGCATTGTTAAATACTGCACCGTCTTCTACTTTATAGAACTCCGCAGGGCTATATGTGGGGAAATTTGCCATTGCTTTAATTGCGCCTGTATTTGGATCAAGCACCAACGCACTGCCCGACTTTGACTGAGCCTTTTCCAAACCTGATTTCAGAATGTCTTCTAACTGGCGCTGCATCGAAACATTGATAGTTAAGCCTAATCTTTCGCCGCTCTTTGGGCTGATCACAACATTGTCAGTGTTCGCGACCAGCGGCACACCACTTGCATCCGTGATTGCGCGTAGCTGGCCGGGCTTACCTGAGAGTTCGCTGTTCATTGCCTGCTCTAAACCATACTTTCCCCGCCCTTCATCATCAACGAACCCAAGCAGCTGAGCTGCAAGGTCTCCTTGAGGATATGTTCGCTGACTATTCTCACGAGTACCAAGCCCCTTTATTTTTAGACTATCTAGCTTATCTTTCTGCTCTTTTGTTAATTTTTTTGCCAAAATTGCGTACCGCGTATCCTGTCGCATGGCTTCTCGATACTTCGCTGCATCACCCCCAATTGCACCCTGCACTGCTACTGTCGCTTTGTCGACATTTTGTATAAATTTTGGGTCGGCGAACAGCGTATAGCGTTTTTCATTTAATACGAGCGGGACAACCCGATCGCCATCCTGGGCCTCAATCACTCCACGTTCAGCTGGAACCTCATACTGCTTCAATTGCCCCGTTAACGCTGCTTTTTTATAATGATCATGCCGAATTATCTGGAGGTAAAAAAGCCGAACACCAAATAGCAACATAACCGCTACAAGGGCTGCATACCAAATACGCACCCGTTGGCCTGGGTGCAAATATGATGCGTTTATAGCAGGTCTGTCCGACTGACGTGTGTACATAGGCCTTACTGAATAATCTTAGTTTTGTAGTGTTGCGCTCGGCGCTACAGAAACAAGTTTCTTGGCTTCATCGCTGTTCTTCACACGATCAAGACTCTGAAGACGTGCTGCTGCTACCTGTAAGTCGTCGTTCTCTTGTTGCAAGCTGGTCTGCTCTTTAGTGAGTTTATCAATTTGATACCCATAAGCATTTGTTTTTGTGACTTGGGTCAAGTAGATCAAACCAAGAATGCATGCCAGAACAATAAGCATAATAGTATTACTGATTGGTCCTAGGGTTTGTTCCCTGCCTCGAAAAGAGGTTGTATTCTGATTCCTACCGGCAAATTGACGCCGGTTCATTGCTAACGAACTTGAGTATGTCATGCTAATTCTTTGTTTATGTTTTTGTGTTTGGTGGCGGCTAGTTTCCTAGCCGCCGGTTTGCTTATAGTACTCTAACTCGTACCTTGTAAGCGCGGGATGTACTTTTTACCTGTATTGGCATTAAATCCTCCCTTTCTTTTTGTTTTTTATTTTCGCTGCGACACGTAATTTTGCACTACGTGAACGCGGATTAATTACAATTTCATGGTTATCGGCGACGACCGGTCGTTTGGTCAGTATCTCAAGTTCCGCATCGTAGTAGCCGCCTGCAAATGATTTAAACACTTGCTTGACCTCGCGGTCCTCCAGGCTATGAAAGCTAATTATTGCCAACCTGCCGCCCGGTTTCAGAAGCTTGAGCCATACAGGCAATGCGTGCCGCAATAAGTGAAGCTCGTTGTTGACCTCAATTCTAAGCGCTTGAAACGTCCGGGTTGCGGGATGTACTTTACTGTAACCCTTCCATTGCTTACTGATTACAGCTGCCAACTCCGTTGTTGTCCGGAACGGCCTGTTCTCGACAATGGCCCTGGCAATACGTTTTGCTTTTGGCTCTTCCCCATACTCTTTGAGTATGTGCGAAAGTTCCTGTTCGCCATATGTATTGACAATGGTTTCTGCTGTCAATTCTTGACGCTGATCCATACGCATGTCTAAGGGCCCATCTTGTTGATGAGAAAATCCTCGACTCGCCGTGTTAAGGTGCGGTGACGATACACCAAGATCTGCCAGAATCATATCAAACAATCTACCCTCTGCCAGTAAATCCTGGCTTGCGGTCAGAAAGTCTTGCCATCGGATTTCCGTATTGGCTGCTGTAAATCGTTGCTGCAAATAGCTTACTGCCATCTGGTCACGATCTACTAAAACCATCGGCCACCCATTGGTGTGCGCTTCGATTGCTTGTGCGTGCCCACCATACCCTGCTGTCAGGTCAAGATACATCTTGCCCGGTTTCGGGTCTAGGTATTCCAGCACTTCTCGAAGCAACACAGGTACATGTTGTTTTTGATTCATTGTTTGGTGTACTCTTTCTTGTTTTTGTTTTTGCAAGATCACCTAATCAGCAGCCAGTTGTTTATTTTTACGTAGTTTTTGTTTTTGTTGTTGGTTTTAGACTAGTGAAGGTAGTTGTTATGTGTAGGTTTCCCTATATAACGCTACTTTCGTCTTAAACCAATTGAGAGACTTATGTGTGAGGTGGAGTTTTGGGAGGTGTTTTTTTTGAGAAATGTGCGAGGGTTTTTAGAGTGGTGCCCCATGTCCACTTACTGACTGCCGATTAGCTAATCTCGAGTCGATTATCTGTTCGCCGAATTGTTAATGTACTTTTTGCTGGTGAGCGCTTCGATTACTTTGCAGCCATCAAACGCCAATATTGCCCAGCACGCACTGCTACAACTGCCCTGTCGATTCCCGCATATTCGAGCAAATGTTGCTCGAGCGTAATCCGTCCTTGTTTTTGATCAAGGGGGCTATCACTTTTACCCATGCGGAATTGCACGTTCAGATCGGCCGTCTGCTGGTCAAGGATATTCCCTTTCAGCTTCGGTTCAACCTGCTCGTCCCATACCGTCTTGGGATACACATGTAGATAATCAGAGAATCCACGGGTTACAACTACACCACTCGCAAACTCAGCACGAAGCTCAACCGGAATAGTTAACCGGCGTTTATCGTCGAGTTTACGTTCGAAATAGTCGACCGCTGTCATCTCACCTTTCCACGTGTTATTTAGTTGTTTTTGTTTTATGTGCCGCGGTTACTCGGTTTGTCCTATTTGGACTACCCACGATTACCCACTTACATGAATATACTACCCACCCTTACCCACTAGCAAGCGTTTTATAGAGAAAGTGCTTAAACTTATCCACAGAAATAGTAATAAAAAATCCACCACACAACATGTGGTGGATAACTATGTTAACGCTACGCTACTTAGTTGCCGTGCTGTTCTTGTGCCGCTGGTTGAACATTGTGTGTTTGAGCCTGCTGATCTACACCTTGCTGCTGTGCATCTGGCTGGCTGCCCTCTTCACCTGTATGGAACATACGGTCGTTGTCTAGTCTCTGATTAAAGTCTTGTACAGCTTCAACTACTGTATGCGCCGTACCGACAGCTACACGTGGGACGACTGGATTTGTCACCGCAAATAATGCGATTGCTGCTTTACCTATTTTTGCACGCGTACGCCCTGCTGCTTCACGTGATGCAACGCGCTTTGCTTCTGCATCAGCAATTACTCGGTCGACTGGTCTGTGTGTTGGCTCTGGTAGCCCTAGAAAAGTGTGTTGATCTGACATGCTTCACACTATAGCAAACATTAGCGTTATTGTCAAGTTTGTTTGTTTCACTCTTTTGTTGGTGGCGAGCCATGTTTCATGGCTTGTATTTTCCTAGCAAGCCAACGGCCACTGGGGCGGATCGTGCGTTTCATATCGTGTTCTCTATCTACCTCTACCAGTCCAAACTTAGGCCACCAACCGTATTTCCATTCGAAATTATCGAGCAGGCTCCAGTGGAAGTATCCGCGTACATCAATTCCTTCGCTCAATGCACGCTCCATGGCAATAATTGTTTCCTCTAGCCACCATTGTCGGTATTGATCGGTCCTATCAGCGACACCATTCTCGGTAATAAAGATTGGTTTCTTGTAGTGTGACCAGGCGCGCAATAATAGTGGGTACAGTCCTTCGGGTTCCATATACCAGCCCAGGTCGTTCTGTGGTTGCCCAGGATTATCTCTGTGAAAATATTTATAGTAATCACTGAAGTAATAATTGAAACCTACAAAATCTTGTTGTTTGCGAATGCGATTCATAAACCACCAGTTCCAGAACATGCGCATCCATTTCGTCATAAGCTCATCTATAAAATTGTGCGGTCGCTTTGCCTGAATATTTGCAAGTTGGGCAGCAATGCCAATCGACAAATGCGGATGATCTTTCTTGAGCGTTTTGTATGCAATTTTGTGAGCCAACACCAGATTCCATATAACCCGTGATGCATTCAACCAGTTTTTTTCCTGTGGTGGCCACTCGCCAGTAGCGTAACTAAAACTAGCATAGACATTTGGTTCGTTTATGGTAATTACGTAGCGAATATCGCTTCCAAATTCGTCGGATATCTTCTGAACAAATTTGCGCCAACACGAGAGGTTTTTTCTGTACTTAAATCCACCCTTGTCTGTAAACCACGTTGGCATAGTCCAGTGCCATAGATTGACAAAGGGCTCAATATCGCGAGCTTGAAGTTCTGCAATGTAATCACGATAATGTTCCAATGCCTTGTCGTCCCATGTACCTTCTTCGGGCTGAACACGTGACCACTCGATTCCAAAACGGAAGGCGTTAAGGCCAAGCTTTTCCACAATAGCGAAGTCCTCTTTGTATCGTTTGTAGTGTTCGACACCTTTTCCAGAAACATAATTCTGTGGATCTTGAGCCTCTGCTTTTATCTCATCCCAAATTGGCAACATGCCCAGTCGCTGCTCGGCACTCTTGGCAAGCTCCTTTGCATGCGCCAATTCCCACGTACTCCACTGGTTCTCTGTACCACCCTCTACTTGGTGACTGGCCGTGCTTACCCCCCAAAAAAAGTCCTTTGGGAAAATGCTTTTGCTCATTAGAAGATATTATACGCTATCTCGCGTGGCTGTTGTTGTCTTAGAACGAATCCGCTTTATATATTCTGCATAGGTCATATATGACGACGTGTCCTCGACCCGGTCAACGAACAAAGCTCCGTGCAAATGATCAACTTCGTGCTGAATGACTTGTGCCTGTAACCCCGAAAATGCTCGTTTGCGTGTGGTGCCATCTGCAGCTTGATAGGTCACGTTTATTTCTTTATGTCGCGACACTTTCGCAAATAGGCCAACATCGCCGTCTCCACTGCTGATACAACCTTCCCACAAGAGCGCCGTCCCTTTGCTCTTTTCAGTGATAACCGGGTTAATAAGCACCTCTTCAAATGGCGTAACATCTGGACGATGAGCCGTCGGCTGAATGCAGATAACTGCAAGTTGTAGTGATACCCCAACCTGGGGCGCAGCTAAGCCCACTCCCAGCTTCAGAGATTTGAGCGTATGTTGCATGTCAGTAATTAATGTTTGTATTTTTTCGGAGGTAATTTCGGCCTTGGTGACCCTTCGCGCTTTCTTGCGCAAAATTGGGTCGCCGAATTGTCTTCGTTCAAGAGTATGTTTCGTTACCATATCTAAGCCTCTATTTTTTATCAAACAAATATGCAAGCTGACCACGCATTTTATCTATACGGTCAACATACTTGTCATACTTGTTGTAGAGTCGTGAGTAATGTCCGTTGGGTGCGAGAAGCTTCAGAAGTTTACCCTTTTCGTCTAAGTATTCAACCAAACTATAAAAGTCACCATCTCCAGAAATAATAACTGCTTTATCGTAGTTATCTATCTCCTTCACTGCCCAAAGCACTAACTCCACATCAACATTCCCTTTGATTGGCTTCTTTTCAGCCTCTGGTTGCTCAACTTTCTGCTCTATCTGGGGACGCGTTAAGTCAGATGTTGGTTTTAGAACGATCAAGTAACCCGTTTCGTGCAACTTAATATACATATCCTCATGTTCAGGCATATGCCCAATAAACATAAATGCTTTAGTGACACCATACTTCTCTTCCAGCAGTTTACGAAACTTACGCCAATCCATTTTCCAGCCAAGTTTTCGCACACCCAAGTTTAAGTTTTGATTATCTATAAAAGCATAGTTGCCCAAGGGCTTCTTATTTTTAAACCGCCTCATCTACTGTTCTCTCCATTCTCTGCATGCAGGATTACCAATCTGCACTAATGATAGCACTTCGTTTGCGCTTTTGGTTGTTAACTACTGTTGTGGCACTATATACCGATGGCTCACAATCATGACCATAATCACCATAATGAGATAGCGCATGATGACCCAGGATTACTGCGTCGAATCTCCGGAATTTCGGGATTAAATTTTATAATTGGAGCGGTCGAGATTGCTGCTGGTCTTGCAACAAACAGTGCGACTATAACCATGGCCGGCACGCATGACGAAGCAGATGGCGGCTTATACGCTGTAAAACGATTGGCCGCAGGGGAAAAAGACCCGCAGCGTAAGTTGCGTTTACGGCGTTGGGGTGCAGGCCTGCTTATGACGGCCTCGGTTCTATTTGGGGGGTACGAGATAACCTCTAACCTGACTGAAGACGATCATCGTCCCGACCCAGCAGCTGCTTGGATTGGTGTACTTGCAGCTTCAGCTAACGTTGCTGCAACCGCTGTGCTCCACAGCAAGAAAGATCATGATGATGCACGCGATAGCTGGCGGCATGTAGTCGAGGTTGATCTTCCAGGCTCACTCATAACAATGGTAGTTACCCCCCTGTCTGTTAAATACCCAGGTCTTGATACTGTAGGAGCAGCACTACACACTGGTCTAGCTTTACGTGTCGGTTCTCAGACACTTTCGCAAACGAACGGCGGGCCCACAAACACTCGTTAGTCATTATTAGAACTCTAAGTTGTGGAGATCGCTCACAATAGTGTGCGTATTCTTTGAGTCTTTGTCTGAGTAATGTGGTATGAAGTCATGCCTTTTTACTAAAATTGCTCTGACGCCTAGATTGTCAGCTAGCACTGCGTCTACGTTCTGGTCGCCGATAACAATAACTTCTGATGGTTTGAGTTTGTGTTTCTCTAGCCAATCGAGTGCAGCATGTGCAGATGGCTTTTTGTAAACAAGCTCGTCTCCGCAGCGTATCTCATGAATGCAATCTGCTAAAACCGATGCCGCAACAATTGCTCGTGGACTACCGTGTCCACGTTTTTCGTGGGCGCGATTTGTTAGCAGAAGCTGCACAACTCCCCGTTCTGCTGCTTTCACAGCAAGTTTTACTGCATCATTAAATAAATGGCCATCCAAATTTTGATATCGAACATCCTGCTTTACCAAAAATCGATCAACGATTTCAGTAAGTTCTTTTGCAGAGCCTATGCCCAATGTTGCTTCTATAGACTCCTCTAGCGATCCGTGGAAGTTATGCAAAACCACTTCTCTACTCGGCATCGTTAGCCCACTTTCGGCAGCAATCTCAGCAACAACATCAAAAAATAGCTGGAAGCTGTCCTACAATGTGCCGTCCAGGTCCCAGATGATCGCGCCTACATTTCTAAGTTTCATGTATTTTCTCTTTTCTCTGCCAAATATTTCGTATTGTTTTCAGGAGTGACGTCGAGAGTAAAAACCCGACAACCGGAACAAGCGCATTGATGAATGGTCTATCATTGTCTATCGCTATCAAATAGCCAGTTACAACAACATAGGTCATGCAGGCAATACTTATTCGTCGTGTCCAGCTCGTCTCCCAAGCCTTATCTAACTCGACACGTTGATTGCGTTTTTCAATTTCTGCTACACGGTTTTCAAGTGAACTCATAGATGCACTTCTTCTATCTGCCATGGGGTTTTTCCTACGTCCGAGTAGCGCATCCAGGTTGGCTTGAAAGCAAAGTAGGCAATCTCTGGTTTGTTGGCCCATTTTTTTGCGCGCTCATTTTTTGCAAAATATATTTCTTTGGCGCGTAATAGGTCTTCCCCCTTCAACTCATGTGCAGTCGCATCCATTTGAAGCGTGACGTTGTTGTCCCAGCCAACAACAATTGCAACTTGGTCATTCTGTTGAAGATTCTTATACTTTCGAGAATAATTAAATGTATCAATAATAATCGTCAGGTCGTCCAGTTCTGCAAATTCAACCACCGCCGCTTGCGGCTTACCCTTCATGTCTGCCGTTGCTAAAACAGCCAACGAGTGTTTGCGTAAAAACGCAAGGACATCTTGCTTTTGTATCATATATACCTATTCTAGCAGTTTTTTGTGTGTGGCTTATGCGCTAGCCAGGACTTGATCTCGTGCCATACCCACCCAGGTTGGGACCCACAACTTTTCGACCCTCATAACTTCTGCTTTTAGTTGTTTTACGGTACCAAATTCTTCCCACTCTGCCCTCATCTCATCTGTGACTGCGACTGGTGTGTGCCCAATCTCTGGCCCCATGTCGTATGCAGGCACATCATCAGGACCCAACTCTTTGCTAAGCCAATGAAACGTGGGCCCAGAATATGGCAGTTTTTTGCGCATCACTTCTTCTTGGACACCGTCGCCATGGAAACCCGCTGTCAATCGATCAGGGCCGAGCGGTCCTGGGTGTGTGTTTGCAACGTCTATCTCTAAGGCATCCCCAATAAGTCTTTTCATATAACCAAGCGTAACTAGCATATGCGCCCCGTAATTATCGGCTAACTGTACAATTCTTTCGCTTGCTTCATAACTTATAGTGCCATCGATTTCAGGAGGAATCGTGCACTCCCGCTGGGTCTTATTTGATACGTGGTATGCAGGTATACCCAAACGCCCTGCTCGCGCCCACACCCCAGCATCTGGGTTGGCTGGCCCATTATTACAAATAACAAACTCTATACTTACACCAACGAGCTGACCATCAAGAATGGATTGTTGCAAAGCTTCGAAAGTCGTTCCACCGCCAGACGCCAATACGCCAATGCGGAATTCTTCTTGGGGAGTAGCTACGTCTACGTTACTCATTGCGCTACATTTTGAACCCAGCGCTCATGAAACACAAGCATAAGCAATTCCTTTTTTTTGCTACTACAATTCCAGGATATCTATTCGCGTCTGTTCAGTTGTGTCGCGGTCGCGCACGGTAACTGTATTATCGTCTAGTGTCTGAAAGTCAATCGTGACGCATTTTGGTGTGCCAATCTCATCTTGTCTTCGGTATCGTTTACCAATGTTGCCATTGTCGTCCCACATAACAGCGCCATATTTCTTTTTCATGTCTGTATAGACTTCTCGAGCCTTGGCAACAAGTTCGGGCTTATTCTTGAGCAACGGCGAGACAGCCATCTTAACAGGTGCGATGCGAGGATCGAGTTTTAGGACAATCCGCTTTTCACCCTTAATTTCTTCTTCTCGATATGCGTTTGTAAGTACTGCCATCATCATTCGGCCAACACCCACCGAACTCTCAACTATAAAAGGCGTGAAACGCTCCCTTGTCTCATCGTCAAAATATTGAAGGTCTTTCCCGCTGGCTTTCATGTGGCTTGATAGGTCAAAGTCAGTCCTATTATGAGTGCCCCAGAGTTCTTTAAATCCTTGTGGGAACTTAAAGTATATGTCATGTGCCGCGGCTGCATAGTGTGCGCGCTCATTTGCATCGTGTTCATGCCATTGCAGATTTTTCTCGTCGACACCAAGACGGTCAGTTAGGAACTTCCAGGCAAATGATCTCCACGCCTCATATGCCTGTTCCTCGTCGTTGGGATTAATAAAATACTGCATTTCCATCTGCTCAAGTTCGCGGACACGAAAGATAAAGTCACGTGGGCTGATTTCGTTTCGAAATGCCTTTCCGATTTGGGCAATACCAAATGGTAATTTTGCACGCATTGTCTCGCGGACGTTTTCATAATTTACAAAAATTGAACCGGCCGTCTCTGGCCTCAGATATGCAACACTCGATTCATCCTCTACTGGGCCAACCCAGGTCTTCATCATCATGTTGTACTTGCGCGGTTCAGTCAGAGTCTGCTTGCCGCATGTTGGACACGCCTTACCCTTAAGCAAATCTGTGAGCTCTTTTAGATCGGTCGAGTCCGTACCTGCAAGATGGTCTGCCCTATGACGAGCACCGCAGTTTTTACAATCTACCAAAGGATCGGTAAAACCAGCTACATGCCCGCTAGCTTCCCACAGCTTTGGATTTTGAATAATTGCACCATCAAGGCCAAAGATATTATCACTTTCTGTGACAACCGCTTTCCACCATTCAGCTTTGATGTTATTAATCAACTCCACACCCAGTGGTCCATAGTCCCAAAAGCCGGCCAGCCCCCCGTAAATATCACTTGCCTGAAAAACGAAGCCTCGGCGCTTACATAAACTAACAATATCTTCTAGTTTTACGTCACTCATTAGTGGGGATTATAACAGAAACGGCAGTGCCGGTCTTTATTGCTTAGACGAGAATATATTACGAATGAGGTTAAAGCCAACGCCCAACAATGCAATACCACCAGCAATACGCACAAGCCGCTTGCTGAGCGGCTCGCTTTCGTGCTCTTTTTGAGAAGCTAACTCTGGTGTTTGTTTCATTGTGCTAAGTATACGATGTTTTACTTCTTTTTTGTGGTAGTTGCGCCATAAGCAAGCTACTCGCAAATGTTGCAAGAGGCTCCCAGTATTCGTTAACATCCCGTATTTGTCGAAGACGGAGCGGGCTCCTCTGCTGCGTTACGAGCCGCAACAACTTGATCGCAGCAGCATTAAACGTCCCGTTCTGATCCACAGAAAATGCCATATGGTCAAAATTGAATAGGTACATGGTTTGCTCACTTTGCAGTCTCTTCCCGTTTGTGTCTTGTGAGAGATTGGGTGTATGCCCCATCAATAACAGCAGCTGAAGATATGCCCATAGCTTAACGGCCGCCAAGGGTAGATCAAGATCATCTAGGCCCCTTAATGCTTGCTCCATCATACTAAAATATGCTTCTTCAACTGCATCTTCTGTAACTATGTGGACTTTTTTAAGTAGGTCGTACGCAAACATAGTGCGTTCAATATCCTTAACAATATTGTCGTACTGTTCCTCTGACCGCGCTGAGATCAGTGTCCCCAGATCTCTCGAGCCTTGCAAGTAGCTAATTGTATTTATGCTAAGTAGTTCTATGCCCCCAGCATTTTTGCTTTTTGATTTTCTCACTCCTTTTGCTACTAAACGAATCTTGCCTTTGTCGCTTGTGAGC
The DNA here is from genome assembly GCA_964643545.1 of uncultured Candidatus Saccharibacteria bacterium. Classification (GTDB taxonomy): domain Bacteria; phylum Patescibacteriota; class Saccharimonadia; order Saccharimonadales; family AWTP1-31; genus DAISWP01. The sequence continues at coordinate 72,082 of CAZXTE010000002.1, read as the reverse complement.
AATGATAGAATCCGATCACTTTCGCCGTAGTTCGTACGCGATAAAACGATTGCCTTGGCGATCTGCTGCCTCATCGTAATTTTGCCTCGATAGTGACTTTTTGCACCACAGAGATTAAATGCGAAAGTGTTGTTGTGGGTTTATACAAATACGCATGGACACCCAATAAACCCGCATCAATCGTCGAGTAAAACTCCTGCTCCGGGACCCAACTTAGTATGATGACAGGGATGGATTTGAGATCCGTATACGAGCGCAGTTCGTACAAAAACTCTACGCCATTATGACGAGCAAGTAGTAGCTCACAAATTATAAGATCGGGTTGCTGGTTGTCGGCTGCTACTATGGCGTCCTCGATTGAACTAACACTAACAATCTCGGCATTCTTATTATTCTTGAGGCAGGCGGCCGTATAGACTTTCGCCAATATTTGATCGGGCTCCACAAGCAAAATGCGCATTACACTAAGCTCAGTTGACTGGCGGGTTTTAAGGTGACGGCGAGGCCAGTCATGTTGTGGTATCTCGATGCATGGAGGTTACATGCAGCCATTGCAAGCAGCGCGTTGGCGATAAAAACGCCAGCCCCTGCAGACGTAAAGATATGATTGAGTGGCTGTCGCGCCTTGCCATACAGATTCTTAGCTCGCCCATACGTTGCGTTGTTCATTGATGTATTACTACTATACGCACCCACAACCAATCCCCAGCGACTACGATGGGCCGCAAGCGTAACAATGGGTCGGCTCGATCTAGCGGTGTCTGTGCCAGACGCTTTTGACTCAATGATAAAGACAGAACTAAGAGCACTCAACGCAGCCTCTATGATCTCTGTGTTTATTAGAACCGGCTCATAGCTCCCTCTTGTGTCTATCTGCACATCACAGCGATACTCTTCTGCAAGTCTTTGCGTTTTCTGCGCTGTCTTATGCAGAAGCGCAGAGAGCGAGACTGGTTCAACGTGCAGTGCCCCCTCCTGCATATGCAACTGCAGCACAAGTTGATAGGCATCTATGAGCTCGTTTGCTGTCCTTGATATTGTCGCAATAGTTTTACGATTTTTTTTACTATCCTCTTCGGAGAGCCGAGCCATTTGAACAATAGGGACTCTTAGCTGTTCGGCAAGCGACGCAAGCAACTGACGTTCCTCGTCTTTAGAATACTTTTTGTACTCATTTTTCTTCGTCCGCATACAGCACTACCCTCACTTCTAAGCGTAGTATACCACTCGAAAATGCTTACGGCACAAATGTCAGATTTGGCAAGACTATGGCGTCTAGGTCTTTAACAAATTCTGGAGCTTCAGACCAAATTTTTAACGTCTTATCTCTAACTGGCAAGATAATCAGGCTGCCTTGTTTCCCGGGTGAAACTTCCCCATCAACCCGAACGCCAGTAACCGAGGGGACTTTATCTGCTCGGTAAGGAACCATTTTGAATTTACCATTTTTTAACTGCTGGGAGAGTGTTGTTACTATTTGGGTATAAGACTGTGTGATTACTTGAACTCGAAGAGCAAAGTTTGCTTTGCTTTGTATAGCGGGTACGGTTGCGGGGTTATAGTAGCCATCTATAATGCTTGCGCCCGTGCTGGTTTCGTCAACATATGCGCTCCATGTCTTTGGGTATGAGATTGAGATGCTGCCATAAGCACCAGGGCCAACATATGTGCGGTACGGGTTTTTTTCTTTTTCTTCAAACTCTTTGGTCTTTGCGGCAGATGTTTGTTGTTGCGCCTCTTCTACTGCAGCCACCACCTTTGCGTCGGTGTTATTTTTGTAGTCATTGCGCTCACTAAATGCCCAAAAACTAAATATTGCCACCCCAACGAACAAGAATGTTGAGATCATAAATGCAATCAGCCAACCTGTTGAACTGCCCTGCTGATCAAGTCTTTTCATAACGGTTATGTTAGCACAGTCCTAGGGGTCTAACAAAATTTCATCTAGGAAGAGGTCGTCTTGTGTGTTTTAACAATATTCTCTGTCTTTTTTAAGTATGCCTCAAGCTTATGCACAATATCCTGGCCACGCTTGTGAAGACGCAAAGCCTCATCTATATCAATGTCAGCGGATTGCAGCGTGTCAATTATCTCCGCCAGCTCTTGATTTAATGTTTGGTAGTTATCTGCCATTACTTTCTATTGTATCTCATCTACTCGCACACCAAAACCACCCTCGTGCAGCTGAATACTGAGTGCTTGGCCTTTCGTAAGACCTTTGGTGGTTCGAATAATTCTGCCTGTCTTATCTCTGGTTATCGAGTATCCTCTCGCGAGAACGGCATGGGGATTCAATGCCTGCAAGATATCTTTACTTGCTGACAGGTGCGCTGAAGATTGTTGCCATATCCCCTGCAATGCCACGAGTAGGGCCCGTTGTTTATGCTGGAGTTCTTCTCTTTTTTGCATAATTACTCCAGTGACCTGCTGCGATAGACTAGCTTCGGTTAAAGAAAGCCTCTGCTTTTCACTTAGTCTATCCGGCACCAACAACTCAGCAGCATTACTTGGCGTACTTGCTCGTTGGTCAGCCGCTCGCTCAGCCAAACTGACATCAGTCTCATGGCCAATGGCAACCAAAGTGGGGGCGCGGCTGGCCGCAACCGCACGTGTCACTTGCTCTGTATTAAACACAGCCAGGTCATCCGCGCTACCCCCGCCCCTTGTTACCACAATGACATCGGGAAGATTCGGAGCACTGTTGAAATACTGCATTGCTTCTACAATTTGGCCTGCAGCAGCCTCGCCCTGCACCTGTACGTCATACAGATCAATCTGCAGGCCAGACCATCGCTTTCCTAAAACTTTAAGGAAGTCAGCGTATGCGGCTGACTGCAATGAAGTCACAAGAGCAATTCGCTTTGGCGGGTACGGTATTGGCCTCTTGCGCTCAACTGCAAATAGACCCTCTGCCTCTAGCTTAGCTTCCAGAAGTTGCGCAGCCTTTTTTATTGAGCCCTCACCGACTGGACGTACGGTACGGACGTTCACCGAGAAGCCAAACGAAGCGTGAAGACGCGGTTGACCAACAACCTCTAAAATCATACCGTCTTCCAGGGGACCCGGTAGTGCGTAAATCGTACCAAAGAAGCGGATACTTGAGTATTCATCTTTTAGATCAAAGTATACCCACTTATTCTTACTAATCTTGAAGTTAGAGAGTTCACCAACAATGGTTACACTTGGGTAAACCGCCTCAAGGGTTTGGTTAAAAACCGCAACGAAATCACTAACCGAAAAAACCGGTTCAATCATGGTGACAGTTGTCGAATACGCCGGTGGTACAATACCCAACCCGGTGGCAGCTGGATAGTAGAGTTGAGGACTCGATACATAACAGTCACGGGTATACTCAACCCTGGTGGAATACCACAAGCCGCTAATACGGCGGTCATGAGCGCCTCGTAAATTCCCACGCCACCTGGTAGTACCGATATGAATCCGGCGAAGTTCGCTACTGCATATGCCAAGATGACCGCACCCGGGTTAACCCAATGCCCAAATGCCACATACACCGTGTAAACTGTTAGGACTTCTGTAAGGTTGGCAAGTAAAGACCACTTTAGCGGTTGCTTTAGTACGCTATAGTCTTTCTGAATTACCATGAAATTTTCATGTAGTTCTTCAAATGTTTTTTCTGCGCGCTCCATATTAATCGTTTCTGGGTGCTTAGGACGAACCACATGAATAATCTTGTTCAGAACTTTCGCAACAAAGCCAAAGAAGGCGTGGATACGTCGCTTACTACCTATAACAACACCAATCCCCAAAGTCCCAACTAATATGAGTGTCGCGAGGGAGCCGCTTACTAGTAACACCAGTCCGTTGGCCTGCCCGCCGATTGCCAACATAACCAGACCCACTAATAAGAAAACTTGGAACGCAATAAACACGAGGATAAATCGCAGAAGATGAGTCAACGATGCCTTTGCCCCACTCACCTCTGCGTCCTTCATGCGCAAACTAAAGTAAGAGAAGCCGGAAACACCCCCACTCGGAAATACATTGTTGATAAAATTTAACTCCAACACGACACGGAACATCGAGCGGTAGCGTATACGTTCACTAAAAATACTCAGTATTGCACGGTACTGTTGTGTATATGCATGATAATTCAGATATTGAAGCGGGAACATCAGAAGTAGCGCCCATGCGTTCACTCGCCCAAGATTACTCAAACTCTCCAGAATTTGATGACGAAGTATATAGACCATTGCAATTAACGCTATGAAGGTAACGAGGTTGAGAATTAGCTTCCATCGAGCTTTTGCTTTTTGGCTCATTTTCTAAACTATACCGCAAAAGCCTTTTGACAGCTATACTGAAAGCATGTTCACAAGTATTTTAATCCTCGGCCGTCAGCCCCGCCTGGGCATGGCAGAGCTAGAGAGTCTCTATGGGCCCGATCGCCTACAGCCTGTTGGGGGCATCACGGTACTGCTGGATGAACAGCCTGGCGATGTTACCTTTCAACGTCTTGGTGGCAGCATAAAACTCGCTAAAGTGTTGACGGAACTACCAACAACCGACTTCTCTAGACTCCTAGACTATATTCAAAAAACCATACCAGAGCACCTCGGATACTTGCCCGAGGGTAAAGTAAAGTTTGGCCTCAGTGTTTTTGGCATACAGACGAATGTAGCACAGCTAAACCGCAGTACCTTATCTATAAAAAAGACCATCCGGCAAACCGGACACTCTGTGCGTGTCGTGCCCAACAATGAGCTATCGCTCAATAGCGCGCAAGTGCGTCATAATCAACTCACCTCCCCACTTGGCATGGAGTTGTTACTGATTCGCAACGGCACATCGACCATTTTGGCGCAAACAGTCCAAGAGCAAGACATAGAGGCTTATGCTGATCGTGATCAAAAACGCCCAAAGCGCGATGCCCGGGTTGGTATGCTCCCTCCTAAATTAGCTCAAATAATCATAAACTTGGCCAATCCAAGTGCTGGCAGTACCGTACTTGATCCGTTTTGTGGAACGGGCGTGATCCTACAAGAAGCAATCCTCATGGGACTCGGTGCCTACGGCACAGACCTAGAACCGAAGATGGTCGACTACACCAACGCCAATCTCAAATGGCTAGAAGATAAAACCGAAAAGAGAGTTACTGGCGCCACCGAAGTTGGCGACGCCACATCCTTCGTTTGGAAAGAAGTCGAATTCCAGTCAATTGCCTGCGAGACATACCTTGGTCGCCCCTTCTCGACCACACCTCCTCAAGATGTGCTGCAAGAAGTCATGCAAGATGTCGACACTATTCATAGAAAATTCTTGCGAAATGTAGCCGAACAAACGCCATCTGGCTTTCGCATGTGTATTGCCGTGCCAGCCTGGAAAACACCAAATGGTTTCAAACACCTTAAAATACTTGATTCTCTCGAGGAATTTGGGTATAATCGGGTAAGTTTCGTTCATGCAGAGCAAGAGGAGTTGATCTACCATCGAGAAGGTCAAATCGTCGCCCGTGAACTTGTAGTACTAATAAGGAAATAATATGTCACATGTCAAAGCTGGTGGTACCAGCAAAAATAACAGGGATAGCCAAGGTCAACGACTTGGTGTAAAGCTATTTGGCGGCGAATCTGTTAAGACCGGCCAAGTTATCGTCCGGCAGGTTGGCATGACGAAGCGAGCTGGCAAAGGTACATTTTTGGGGCGCAATTACACTATTCACGCCGAAAAAGACGGTGTGGTTAGATACAACGCACGCAAAGTTCGCCTATTTAGCGGCAAAAGTGTCCGACGCACCGAAGTTACTGTCGAGTAGCTGCATAGAAGCATGAGGTTTTGCAATAAAAAACAGCCCGTTTGGCTGTTTTTTAACACTGCGTCTAAAGGCTACTTGTTTCTGTTTGCCCACGTAGCTGGGGAATGATATTTTTCCTGTTGAGTTAGATCAAAACCGTACCTAGCAGCCTTAGCTACCTGTGCATCTGTGGGCGGCGTCCAATACTCAGCCCTGTGGCTTGTTTGAGCTGGGGGCAACGAACGACTTATATCTTGCAAATGTGCGGCTTGCGCTTCTACGGCATGCGTAGGTACAGCAAAGTTTGCTCCGTTTGGGTCAGTTGGTCCGTTTTCTTGTGGCATTTTTATTCCTTTTTGTTAGTTCTGATCTGCTGACATCATAGCACTATTCTTAGTATATGTCAACATTACTCGGTCTGGTTAGCTGCTGTAGCGGGCTGCTTTTTCACTAGCATTTTAAGTTTTTGGAGCGATATATCACCATTAGGTTTAACTTGTTTAATCTTTTCATATTGCCATGTATAGGCCGATGCAGCCGATTGCTCATCTAGTGCATAGGTTGTCATGCGCACAAATGCGTAGGAGGTCTTTCCCTCTTCGTCACGATGTCGTTGGAACAATCCACCTGCAGGGATCTCTACACCCTTATAGATGAGAGGCTCGAGGTTAATCGCTGTTTTACCGCCTGAGTACTTGTGTAGCATTGGTTTACCCTGAACATCAACAACATCATAGCCTCCCTCGTCTACGTCTGCACAAAAATAGTATTCCGCATCTCTGCACGCGCTCTGGCGCATGTGTATCTTGCCTTCAAATACAGGAACCTCCGATTCAAAATTTTGACCCTCTTCTCTTTTTAGCGCCTTCTGAAGCAATTCAAAGAATACTCGGGTTGCAAGGTCTTCGATTGTTGCAAGATCCATTGTTTTGAGTTTCGATGCAGCATCCTCATCTTGAAACAGCTCACTAACTGGCCTACTCGGATCGTTGATGAACTTTGCGACTTCGCGGGTTAGTTCTGAATAGCTATTACCGTAGAGGTCATCGTAACCATAGGACCCGTCTTGCGCCTCTAGAATATTAACTAGTCTTGACGAGGGTGTTAGTTGCAGGGATTCAATACTCCGAGTAAGCGCCTTACCCGTTGGCTGCTCAAGAAATGGGTCAACAAGGAACAAATTAGTACTATCGGGTTCTAGTAGAGCTCGATCCACACCAATCTCAACGCCAAGCTTAAAGCTGGTTTCGGTCGGATCTACATGAGTTCCCGGATCAAAGTACATTCCATGATAAACACCCGTTGTTCTACCCACTTCTTGCAGAATCTTAACTAAATTACCGTCCTCGTCAAAATATACGCCGGCTGCTGAGACTTTGGGATCGTTTCGGTCTTCCGGCAAATGAACTGGTAGCCGATACAGCGACTCTGTAAATACTGCACGATCTTTAGCGAGCATCTTTGTTTTTGGGTTACTCAGCATAAATAGCATGACGGTATCCACCTTCTCATCCGAGAGATCATATGCTTCCTCTGATAGTACCGCTTGGTCAAGCTGAACTCGATTCCCAATCCGCTTGAAAGGTCTTGCAACCTCGTCTACGACTTCTGCCAAAGCGTTTCTAAATGTGCCCGATCCATCACGATATCGGATTGTCTGGCGACCATTTTCGAAGTCTTGCCACACAATCACTGGCTCGGTAGTGCCCACGGCGAGACTGTCCCCTGCATGAACGGGAATGTTTGCTTTGTGGGCCGCCTCATCTAGCATCTTGCGCTCTACTCGAGAAAAAGCGCTTGGCTGGTAACCGCAGTCGACGCCGGTGTAGCTCTCTGACAGTTCGAGGATTGTAGTCATATCGGGAACAACACCCTCGGTTGTTGACCGAGCAGCAAAGTCTAGTTTCTGAGCCAAAACTCGGTCACGTCGTTCGGCCAACAGCTGCAGCCTCAAACCATCTTGAAAACCAATTGTTTCGTGTTGTGGTGATTGATTTGATTCTGGGATATCTGCCGACATGTTTGTTTTTTTTATTTACAGATAAACATTAGCATAAATATTACAAATAAGCAATAGCATGTTGTTGATAATTTATGATCGAAGTATCCAATTTGCAAGTTTTCTAAATTTACTTTCTTTCGTGACACCGGCTTGCTCGGGCATCTTGGGACGCTTCATAGAACCAATCAGTCGAACTTCTGCGACCTGATGGCCTTGCTCATCTGTACGATGATTTATGATTTTTTCAAGATATACCACCCTATCATTGCCGAGCGTTCCTGCATATAACGTTATGGCCTGTCCGTCAGGACTCTGCTCGGCCTCTTCCACCTTCCAGGCATCAGTAGTTAACAGTACGTCATTAATAATTGTGGCGCTCATACGGTCAACCAGACCGACAGTTACATCTTGTCTTATCAGCGATGGCACCATAGGTCGAACCACAAAACTAATAAAGTCATCTGGCTGTGCCCGTGACAAATCAAATAGAAAACCTACATTTGTTTGCATGGCGAGCAATACGTGCGGAGAAACAGGGCCGGGCATGCCTTCGGGCGAATCGTTAACATCGCCGGGAATACCAAAACTATCCATACAAATATATTATATACTAAAACTATAGGATAAGCAATATATTAAACGCCGAGGTGTTGCTTGATGCGATCTACTACATCTGCGATCACAACCTGGGATTTCACAAGATAGTCGTCTACACCGAGGTTCTTGGCACGATCTTTGTCGCTCTCTTGGCTGAGTGCAGTTAGCATAATAACCTTGATCTTAGCTGTTTCGGGTGTGTTACGAAGAATATCTAGTACATCGAAACCACTAACCTTGGGCATCATGACATCGAGTAATGTTAGGTCTGGCTTATATTCTAATGCGGCTGCGAGCGCGTCTTCGCCATTGGGGACACGACGAACATCGAAGCCTTCTGCTTGCAATCGTGTTTGATATACACTGGCGAGCGCATCATCGTCTTCTACAAGTAGAATCTTCTTCTGAACTTTGCCTGCGTCACTGGTTTGTTTTGGTTCATCCATAACACTTATGCTACGACAATTATCATTTTTTGGCAAGCAAACTCGTCACAAAACCAGAGAACATTGGGTGTGGTCTATTTGGACGAGATCGGAACTCTGGGTGGAATTGACTCGCAACAAAAAATGGGTGCTCTTTACCTTCTATCATCTCTACTAACTGACCGTCTGGCGATTTGCCGACGGGTACAATACCCCATGTCTCATACTTGTCTACATAAGCGTTACTGCATTCGTATCGGTGACGATGTCGCTCGGTAATTTTTGAAGATTTGTACAGTTGTGCAGCCAGACTATTCTTGTCTAGAATACACGGATAATCACCCAAACGCATGGTACCACCCGTGTTTTCTTTGCCCTTTTGATCAGCCATGGTATCTATGACTAACTCAGTTCCATTCGGATCAATTTCTGCTGTATTTGCATTAGCAAGACCGGCGTTTCTTGCGGCAGCAATCACGCCAACCTGCAACCCTAAACACAAGCCAAGGTACGGCAAGCTACTCTTAAGTGCGTGCTGTGCAGCCATGATCTTGCCCTCGACACCACGCGAGCCAAAGCCACCCGGCACAACAATGCCATCAAGGTTTTTCAAAGCGCTGTTTGCATTGCCCGCTTTCTCGATTGCTTCAGCATCTACCCAGACAATGTCCAACTTAGTTTCCTGACTCCAGGCTGCTGCTTTTAATGCCTCAAAGACCGACATATAGGTGTCTTGATTGTCTAGATATTTTGCTACAACACCTATTCTCTTTGTATGTTTTGGCGATTGTTTTACTGCAGAAACCATCTGTTCCCACTCTTTTAAATGTGGTTTTTTGCTCGGCAAACCAAGCTGTTTCGTGATATAGGCACCAATACCCTGGGCTTCTAATGTTAATGGGACTTCGTAAACCGACTTAGCATTTGGCAGTATAGCAATGCCCTCTTTTGCGACACCGCAGAAGGCGCTGAGTTTTTCTCGTGGATCAGATATATCGGCCACTTCACTACGCGCCACCAGTACATCTGGCACAATGCCAAGACTGCGCAAATCCCGTACTGCATTCTGCGCCGGTTTTGTCTTTATTTCTTGGCTTGTTGATAAATATGGCATGTAGACGACGTGTACATAGGCACAATTTTGCTTGCCTACTTTTGCTCCAAGTTCACGAATTGCTTCAAAAAATGCCGGGCTCTCGTAATCGCCAACTGTGCCACCGATCTCTACAATTTGCACATCAAAACCCTCGCTGGCTGCGATGATCGCGTCTTGGATGGCGTTGGTAAGGTGTGGCACGACTTGCACAGTTTTACCAAGAAACTTTCCGGCGCGCTCGTCGGCAATAAGTTTGCTGATAATTTTACCACTCATGACTGAGCTTTTGGTCGTCATTTCAACATCTAAGAAACGTTCGTAATGGCCGAGGTCTAGATCAGTTTCGGCACCATCTTTGGTGACAAAGCACTCACCATGCTCTGCAGGATTTAGGGTTCCGGCATCGACGTTTAGGTATGGGTCTAGTTTTTGGGCGTTTACTTTGAGGCCGCGAGCCTTAAGGATGTTCCCGATAGAGGCGGCGGTGATACCCTTTCCGAGTCCGGAAAGAACGCCACCAGTAACAAACACAAACTTAACAGGTTTCGTCACCTCTACTGCACCCTTTCAGTTTTACTTATCGATACTACCTGTTAGCGCATGTTTACGCAAGCGCTTTATTGCCCAAGTAGTGCTTGTTTGGCTTTATCAAGTTGCGGATCACGATTATTTTTAAAGTCGTCCGCCGTGCGCTCCACTTTAGTATCGGGTTCAAGACCCGCTTTGTCGATGTTCTTGCCGTTTGGAGTAAACCATCGGGCAACAGTAACCTTTAGTATACCTCCGGCCGCCAAACGCTGTAGCTGCTGGACACTGCCCTTGCCAAAACTCTTTTGGCCGTATAATTTTGCTGCTCCGTTATCTCGTAGTGCACCTGCGGTAATCTCACTGGCACTGGCACTACCTTCGTCTATTAACACAATAGTTGGTATGCCTGCCAATGTTGCCGTCCCTTCGGAACGATAGGTCCGGATAACCTGACCGTCTCTTCTCTCCGTTAGGACAGTCTTGTCTTTGAGCCACAAACTCGACACACCAACAGCTGCATCAAGTAGCCCGCCTGGATCACCACGAACATCCAGAACAACCCCTTTTACATTGGCACTTTTAAACTTCTGTGCTGCGTCTTTACTTAATTGCACCGTGTCCTCGGCAAACCGAGACACTTTAATGTACCCGATGTTGCCATCTATTTTGCTCTCGACGCTTGGAATGGTTATTTCGGCTCGCTCAATTTCTACATCGAAGGCCTGTGCATCGTCCCGAACAACTTTTAGCTTCACCTTTGTGCCTTTGGGGCCACGAATGCGCTTTACTGCCTCGCTAATACTTAGATCATTGGCGCTCTTGCCATCGATTTCGGCAATAACATCTTTGGGTCGTAAGCCTGCCTTTTCTGCGGGGAACCCAGACAGTGGCGCAACAATGATAATGCTTTTCGTGGTCACGTCTTTGCTTAACTCTGCACCAACACCTGTAAATGACCCGTTTAGGTCGCTGTCAAATTCTTTGGCTGCGTCAGCATTGAGATATTCGGTATACGGGTCTCCGGCTGCTTGTGTGAGGCCTGCCTTTAGCCCATCTAGTAACTTGTCCTTGTCGAGTTTACCGTCGTAGTCCTTTTTTAGCTGGCTATATACTGCGTTGACGCTCTGGTAGTCAAGACTGCCTAGCTGCTTGTTGGCTGGGTTGATAGACAAGCCACCACCTATATTCCCTTGTCCGTACTGCACACCAAGTGAGAATATGATCGCCCCAACAACAAGCCCTAACACTCGCTTTGGCCACTTTCTATTTTTTACTTGACTATTGCCTGTTTTGAAAGGACTATTCACACATGTTCTCCCCATTACCTTAATACTTTATTGTAACGATATTCTGTTAGTTGCACTATTAGAATCTACGTGTTTGGTAGCTGAGACGACCATCGAGATAGGTATTGTACTCCGAGGTCGTAAATGTATTCCCAGAAACACTCTCAACATACATAGCATGTCCCCAATAGCCGGCCGTACTAATGGCGACGTCACCTGGTTGCGGCGATCGATAAACAGCGACACCTCTTGCATAGGCCGCAGCCACCCAGTCCCGCGCGTTACCATAATACATGGGTGCTGACCGGCCAGAGGCTTCAACCGCCCAAGCAGCGTACGAAACACATTGTCTAGTGCAGTAGCCCCACCTGTCGGGACCATCATTATCCACGCAGCCTGGACCAGGGCTCATACCAAAGCCGGCATTCTTATACGGATAGCTGTCCGGACTAAAGTCAGCTGCCGCCCCAGAAAAACGCAGGAAATAATAGCCACCATCAGGATTAAAGTTAGCCCGACGCTGAGAGGCGATTAGACCGTCTATCTTTGATTGGTTATCTTTGGTCTTCTGGTTGAAGTCGGCCTGCTGGCTCTGATTGTACGTTAGTAAACTGGATTGTTCTGAACGTCCGTCGGCAAGTTGGGCCTGCTGGCGACGTTGTTGCTCAAGCAGCTTTTCAACTCCGTCCTTCTTAACATTCAGCTCTAGTTTTAAGGCAGTAATTTTTTCGAGTGTTGTTTTGATCTTATCTTTTACTGAGTTTCGATACTGTTCTTTGTCGACAAATTCACTCAAGTCTTTACTCGAGGCGAGCATTTCCAGTGTTGTTATCTGCCCTTCCAAGTACATGGCCTTTATGTTTTCACCCAAAAGCTTTTTCTGTTTCGCAAGTTCAGCTTCGGCGGCGGCGATTTCGTTGTTTAGCCTTGTTTGCTCTCTTGTATTAGCGTCTATCTGCGCTTGTACAGCGTTTATTTCTGCCTGTAGTTTGTTGATCGCATCTTGGTAGCTTGTTGCCTCATCCCGTAGACGCGAGAGCGCACTTCTGTACTGCGAATTTTCCTGCTGCAGCGCATTGATCTGATCTTGCACGGACTGTGCACGAACAAGAGATGTAGCAGCTGGAGAGACAAGACTCACAAGCAACGCGCCAATTAAGGCACTCACTACAAGTAGGTAGCGAAGTTTGTTTCGCGCTGTTACTTTGTAATCTTTTTTATTGGTTTTTTGTATTTTCATATACTTGTCAATTTTAACATATACTGCAAGTGCTTGCAAATTATTCGTTTTATGTTATCACTTACTTGTTTTAAACTTCAAATAGCGATGCGTAGCAATAAAGGACGATAATGCCCCGATCGCTATACCTACCCCCAGTTGCAGGAACACAATCTGCCAGTAATGGCCCGTAAAGTACCTACTGGAGAAGTTTATGTCTAAAAGACCTAGACTACTCGCCTCGAACGTATTTGAGGCAAGCTTAAATAAGCCCTGGATTATTGCAATTGATGCGATCCCAGAGACAATGCCGTACATGATGCTTTCAACAATAAACGGCCCGCGAATAAAGCTGGTGCTGGCACCGAGTAAGCGCATAATGGTGATCTCGTCTCGTCGGTTAAAAATAGCCATCTGGATAGTATTGAATATGATGAGCATAGAGATAATAGCGAAGACAATAACGCCCACAACTCCCGCCTGTTGAAAAAAGCGTGTTGCGTGAGTAATTTTATCTATCGCCTCCTTGCGATCACCCGAATAGGATGTTTCGTCTGACTGCAGGCTTTTCACTTCTTTCTTTTCTAGAAAGGCCTTTATAGACTCAATTTTGTTAGGATCTCTTGGTTTAATCTGTAAACTTGCTGGCAGCGGATTGTCTGTCTGCGAGATCGCAAGCAACAGATCTACATTGCTGGCATTTTGTTTTTTATATTGCTCCAGCGCCTCGTCTTTGGATATATAGCGGACCGACTTCACATTATCGAGCGCTTTTACCTGGTCTACTAAACTAGTGCGTGTTTTAGCATCTACCGAGTCTTTTAGATATACCGAGATGTCTATTTTGTCAGTAATTTGTTGCACCGTATTAGTGAAGGTCGCATTCGCAATAACCGAGAACAATACGATGGTTAGCGTAATCAACATAACTGCCATTGCTGCCATCCCAAGCCACGCATTACGAACAAAATTAACCGTCCCCGTGCGTATAATTCGGCGCAGTGTTACCATTGAACGCTTCATGCCGTGTATGCTCCCCCAGCGCGGTCACTGCTGATCTTGCCATCTTGGATGGTAATGACTCGACGTTTTAGGCGATTCACGATCTCTTGATTATGGGTCGTTAGAATAACCGTAGTTCCGAAACGATTGATTTTTTCTAGGACACGAATAACATCCCAAGCGTGTTTTGGGTCTAGATTTCCTGTTGGTTCATCGGCAATTAGAATGCGTGGTTGCCGAACAATCGCCCTGGCAATCGCTACTCGCTGTCTTTCGCCACCAGATAGTTCCACGGGCATTCGCTTTTCTTTGCCCTTCAGGCCAACAATATCTAACACCCTGGGCACTGTATGTCGAATTTCTTTGTTGCCCATACCAACAATCTCTAGTGCAAACGCGACGTTTTCGTATACTGTCTTGTTGGCCAAGAGCTTGAAGTCCTGAAAAACAACGCCAATTTTACGACGCAATAAAGGTATTTCTTTATCTTTAAGGGTCTCGTAATCTATACCACCGACAATAATTTTTCCCGTTGTCGGCTTCTCTTCTCTAGTTAAAAGCTTTAACAGGGTCGACTTACCAGCCCCGCTGGGGCCCACGATAATAACAAATTCCTTTGCTTCGACATGCAGACTAATACGCTCGAGGGCAACGGATGACTTGTTGTAGGTTTTGGTAACTCGATCAAGAAGAATCATGTCCCACCATTATAGCAAACAACGCTTGTGCTTTCGAACTTAACTCTGCCCAAGTACCGACTCTAAGTATGCGTGTATGAATGGTTCGAGGTTACCGTCTAATACACCCTCCGCATCACTGGTTTCGTACTTAGTACGCACATCTTTTACTTGTTTATATGGGTGTAGTACATACGAACGGATTTGATTACCCCACTCTGCGGATTGATTGGGACCCTTCAGTTCTGACAGCTTGTCTTTGTGCTGCTCAATCTGTAACTGCGCCAAACGCGAACGCAAGATAGTCATAGCCGTTTCTTTATTCTGAAGCTGTGACCGTTCATTCTGAATCGCAACGGTTATGCCCGTTGGTATGTGCGTTACGCGCACGGCAGAATCGGTCGTGTTAACACTTTGCCCACCATGACCACCTGCCCGATACACATCAATTTTTAGTTCTTTGGGGTCGATTGCTAATTCGTCAGGCTTTTCAACTTCAGGCAAAACGTCTACCTTTGCAAAACTTGTCTGTCGAAGATTGTCAGAATTAAACGGGCTCAGTCGAACTAAACGATGCACCCCGTGTTCTCCTTTTAGCTTACCAAAAACAAAAGGGCCCGATATCTCTATGGTTGCTCGTTTCAAGCCAGCCTCTTCTCCGGCCGACTCTTCTATGAGTTTTACCTTTAGGCTATTATGTTCTGCCCAGCGGGTATACATTCTGAGTAACATTTGTGTCCAATCTTGCGCATCGGTGCCACCCGCTCCAGCAGACAGCGTCAGTAGCGCGTTGTGTGTATCGTAGGGCCCATTAAACTTAAGCTGTTCTTTTAATTCATCCACCTTGCTGCCCAGGTTGTTTAACTGTTTGGTTATCTCGGGTTCCAGACTGACGTCACGCATGTTCACAAGCTCGCGCAAATCCTGTATCTCTAGCATCACCCTTTGCCACGGGTCGATAAGTGACTCGAGCTTTGCTATTTGCTGCATTGTGCTCTGCGCGTTATCTGTGTCGTTCCAAAAATCTGCATTCTGACTCTGCTGACGTAAGTTGGTTAATTCACTTGCGCGAGATTCAAGCTGCAACACGATTGCGGCCTTTTTATAGTCGTCTTCTGCTTCGTTTAGTTGTTTCTCTAATGCTCCTTGCATACCTACAGTATAGCAATCTTAGCCACTTATTTGTTTCGCCAGAGAGGTCTGACCTTTTTGTGGAGTTTATTGGCCAGCTCTTCGCTGCCCTTTCCACCCAGAACACCCATACCCCAAATATTTTCACTAAATAGGTCTTTGGATACGTCCACAATACCCTGCCGCGTTATATTACGAATACGTTTAGGGATCTTGTAGTAGTCGTCGATAGCTTCATCAAAGAAGTATCGATAACTATAACCAGCTGCCGTGCCACCAACGGTTTGTTGACTTCTTTGGTGACGCCCAAGTGCATACTGTTTTGCGGCCCGAATGTCCTTGAGGGCTACATCGCCAGAGAAGACACGACCAAGTTCGGTTATGATGATCTGAAATAGTGCTTCTGCGTTATCTGGCAAGATTTGCGCGCCAAACCACCAGTTAGTATTAGTCTTCGTTTGACCGATGCCAGAACTCATGTGATAGACCAAACCACGTTCGCGCGCGGTCCCTAGTATTCGGGAGTACAACGTTTCAGTCAGCATGCTGTTGATCAAGTTAAGACTGTCATTTTCCCCGTCGTTCAATCTTCGAGAAGCAAATGTATCTATATAGAAATAGATGTTGTCGATGGTTTGATTTGCTATGAATAGTGGCGCTGTAATTCGCTTTACCGGTTCATTGGGCAGTTCTAACCTGGTTCCTCCATCCGGGAGTGCAATCGAACTCAGTCTGCTCTGAATCGCTTTCTGGCGGGCCGCAGTAATCTTACCGGCAATAACAAAACGAAGATTGCTGCTCGTATGGGTTGCTTGGTAATGCTCTGTTATATCTGCAACTGAGACATTATCCATCATTTTTAGGCGCTCTTGGTCAGTCATGACCGCAAAACCATACTGCTCACGCAAAGCCAGACTTAGGTGCCGAAAATGGTTATTTGACCGTGCGGTTAACTCTTCGCGGACGTTGCCAAACTCGGCAGTAAACTCTTCCTCAAGAAAAAGTGGCTTTGCAATTGCTGTTAGCAGCAAATCTAAGATTCTCTGCCATTCAAAATCAGCACATTCTGCTTCATAGGTTATGTCATACGTTCCTGTCGACGCATTTGAATACGCGCCGTTCTTTTCAAACTCTGACTGAAACATTCTGGCGCGCGGGAATAACTCATTTGCACCTAGAAGTACGTGTTCCATAAGGTGCGGTGTCTCCCACTTTTTTCGTTCTACTAAATACTCACCCGCACGAAAGTTTAGCTCGTAACTCATGACGGTTGCTCCTGGAATATGAATAAGGAGCCCCTTTGCACCATTGTCTAGGGTTAGTTCTGTAACAACGTGTTTCATACTTTAGACGACTTACTTCTTCCGTTTGCCTTTAGCACGCCGTTTACGTTCTGCCTTGCGTGC
This sequence comes from uncultured Candidatus Saccharibacteria bacterium, assembly GCA_964643545.1. GTDB lineage: Bacteria > Patescibacteriota > Saccharimonadia > Saccharimonadales > AWTP1-31 > DAISWP01. The sequence continues at coordinate 54,958 of CAZXTE010000002.1, read as the reverse complement.
TTTTTTGCGTGTTGTTGTCGTAACCTTCTTTTTTGTACCGGCCTGTGCACCGTCACCTACCCTAAAGTCATCCTCTGAGAACTCTTCAGCTTCGATGATCTTATCTGCATTATCTACAGAACGTCGTGCAGCACGAGTTAATTCAGTTTCGATTGGCTGCTCAAGCTCTGACTCATCAACTGGTTCGGCGCTAAACAACGCCCGAACAACATCATGCCGCAAGCTTTGCTGCATTTCTTCAAACAGATGTTGTCCTTGTCGACGATACTCAACGAGCGGGTCACGCTGGCCCACGCTTATCCAGTGGATACCTTCTCGCATATGATCCATGTTCTCCAGATGCTGCATCCACAAATTATCGAGCACCTGCAGGTAAATATCCCTCTCGATTTTGCGCATAACATCTGTACCAAACGTCGCTTCACGTCCATCATAGAGCTCAAAAACTTCTGAAGTAAGGACCTGTGGAAATTTATTTGCTGGCGAATCAAAGAGCCTATCGAGCGCAGCCTCATCAAATGGGAACACCTCCGTTATGACTGATTCGTACTTATCGGTCGACGCAAGTGGTGAGCGGACAATTTCGGCAATTTCTTCTTCTATAATCGCACGTATTCGCTTTTGAATATTGGGTTGCACAAGAATTTCCCGCCGCATACTGTACGTAGCTCGTCGATGGCGATTCATAACATCATCGTATTGAACAACGTTCTTACGCTGATCAAAATTAAAACCTTCTACTTTCTTCTGTGCACCCTCGAGGCTTTTTGAAATAATCCGATTTTCGATTGGGGTGTCATCGTCAACGCGCAATCGCTCCATGAGCGAACCGATGCGTTCGCCGCCAAATATACGCATCAGATCATCCTCCGTGCTCACAAAGAATTGGGTGACGCCGGGATCACCTTGTCGACCAGCACGACCACGCAGCTGGTCGTCAATGCGCCGTGATTCGTGTCGCTCACTTCCCAGCACAAAAAGCCCGCCAAGTTCTTTTACCTCTTCGTCCAAAACAATGTCTGTTCCACGCCCCGCAATGTTGGTGGCCAGCGTAACGCCACCTCGTTGCCCAGCACGTGCGATAATTGCAGCTTCTTTTTCGTTATTTTTAGCATTGAGCACCTCGTGGGGAACGCCAGCTTTGTTTAATAGTCTGCCAAGCAGCTCGTTCTTTTCTATAGAAACAGTACCGATAAGCACCGGTTGGCCTTTTTGGTAAAGCAGTTTTACTTCTTTTGCGATCGCCTTAAATTTACCCGCTTCTGTCTTGTAGATACGATCCGGGCGATCAATACGCGCTAATTTTCGATTAGACGGAATTTCTAATACATCGAGCTTATAAATCTGATGGAACTCCTCACTCTCGGTGAGTGCCGTTCCTGTCATACCCGACAACTTTTCGTACAAGCGGAAGTAGTTTTGGAAGCTAATTGTGGCAAGCGTCATCGACTCTTCTTGCACTTCGACGCCTTCTTTTGCCTCTATGGCCTGGTGGAGACCTTCATTATATCGTCGCCCCTTCAATAACCGACCGGTAAATTCATCCACGATAACCACTTCACCATCGCTGGTAACCACGTAGTCTTTGTCGCGCTTAAACAGCGCCTCCGCGCGAAGTGCTTGTTCCATATGATAAATGGTTCGAATATTTTCGGTACCGTACAGACCCGTAATTCCGAGGATCTTCTCCACATGCTCAACGCCATCATCAGTCAGGACGACACTTTTTCGCTTCTCGTCTTTTTCATAATCTTTCTCTTCTTTAAGCTGACGGGCGACTTTTGCAAATTGCCCATAGGCACTACCACTCGTCACGGCCGGCGCAGAGATAATAAGTGGCGTTCGCGCCTCATCTATTAGGATAGAGTCGACTTCGTCCACGATAGCAAAATGTAGTTCCCGCTGTCGAAGCTGCTCTACTTCGCGAACCATATTGTCGCGCAAATAGTCAAACCCAAACTCGTTGTTAGTTCCATAGGTTATATCCGCACGGTAGGCCTCTTGCCGAGTACATGGTCGTAGGTGTCGAAAACGCTCGTCGTTATGATCTTTATTTGTGAAGGTTGGATCATAAATATAGGACTCATCGGCAACAATCGCTCCGGTTGTTAGGCCCAAAAATCCATACACCTGACCCATCCAACCAGCATCGCGCTGGGCCAAGTATTCATTTACAGTTACAACGTGAACACCCTTTTCCGTAAGGGCGTTTAAATATACGGGCAACGTTGCTACCAGCGTCTTGCCCTCTCCTGTTTTCATTTCTGCGACATTACCTTCGTGCAGAGCCATACCCCCGATAAGCTGGACATCAAAGTGCCGCTGGCCAATGGCACGTCGAGCGCTTTCCCTAACTACCGCAAAGGCGTCGGGCAAAATCTTATCAAGACTCTCTTTCTGTAAGCGTTTTTTTAGAAGCTTGGTTTGCGCCTGCAGCTTTTCATCACTCATTTTTTTATAATGAGCTTCAAGACCATTAATTGCCGGCAGCCGTTTACGAAGACGTTTTATTGTCTTCGCTTGTGGATCACCGAGAACCTTCTTAAAAACCTTCTTCACAAAATTACTCTTTACCTTCCCTGGGTATTGCTACCCGGTTATTGTACCGCACACCACTGTTACTTGGCGAACGTAATTTTGCCAACACTATTTACTTGGCAAACGATGCTTTACACGAACCAAGAGCCGCCGATGAAAACGCTCTTTGCTGTGCTGCTCTTTATATTTCTTTAGCTGATTTTTTAACTTCGCCTCAACTACGTCTACCGCAGCAAAGATATTGCTTGTCGTCTCTTTAGTCGTAAGCTTCGCGTTCGGTAGATGCAAAATAACCTCGCATGTACGCGCACTCTTGTTCTTCGCCCTCTCTTCTTTTAACTTCACCTCAGCATGGGCTGATTTTTTTACATGGGCCGACATGAATAAATCTAGGCGCCCAATCTTTTTCAGAACGTATTTCTCTAGGTCATCGCCGACCGTCATATGAACTCCACTGACCTCTATTTTTTGAATCATACTTGCTCCTTTCCTCCCATAAATGGCCGCAGTGCTTTTGGCACAACAACAGCACCTTCCTTAGTTTGATAATTTTCTAATATAGCCTTTAGGGTTCTGCCAAGCGCAAATGCTGTCGCATCGTTCGTGTGCACAAAATCCATCGCACCACTCTTTCGCTTAACCCGTGTACGCAATCGTCGTGCCTGGTAATCCGTAATATAGTCGGCTGAGTGCGTTTCGCGGTAAGCAGCCTGCGCGGGCATCCAAATATTGATATCGATGCCTTGGGCATTTGGCTTCCCAATATCTGCCGTACACTTTTGTATAAGCTGATAGGGCAACTCGAGCTGCTGCACCAAGTACTCCTGAATGGCGACCAGCAATTTGTGTTCGTCGTGGCCTGTTTCTGGTGTGCTAAACACTTCCATTTCGAGCTTATCGAACTGGTGCATACGAAAAATGCCTTCGGTGTCTTTCCCATAGCTGCCTGCTTCGCGGCGAAAACTAGTTGCATATCCAATGTAGCGAATAGGCAGCTGCGCTTCCTCAAAAACCTCATCCATGTACATCGTACAAAGACTGTGTTCGGCGCTTGCATTCAGCCACAGTTCATCCTCGGCAAGTTTATAGGTGACCTCTTCGGCGTCCAGTCGAGCAGATGCTTCGTAAGGTTTTGTCTTAATCAGCGCAGGGGGCAAAATCGGCGTGAAGGGTGTAGGATCTAGATTTAGTTTATGTTCCTTTATGAGGTTCTCTATGAACGTTTGATCACCCAGAGTCGTAAGCACGAACTGAATAATTGCAAACTGTAGTCGAACTACATCACCCTTAAGATACGCGAAGCGCGCGCCCGCAACCTTTGCAGCGCGTTCTTTGTCGATCGTGTCGTTCTTGAGTCCAAGCTCAGCATCACTTAACGGCTTAAAGTCAGTTTGCGGCAGCTTGCCTACCGTTTTAACAACCTTGTTGTCGTCTTCGCTTGCCCCCACAGGAACGTCGTCTGTTGGCATGTTTGGTACTGCCTTCAATAGCTGCAGAAAATCGTGTTCAATTGGATCAAGTTTTTGTTCAAGAACAAGAAGCCGTTCTTTAAGTTCTTTGCCGTGTTCTATTTGAGCTTCAGTTGGCTTCCCTGACTTGAGCGAAGCAGCGTGCTCGTTGCGGGCGGCACGCAAGGCTTCGATGTCGACCAATAGGTTACGCCGTTCTTCGTCTAGCTGCAACAACTTCGCAATGTCGACCCTGTAGCCTTTTTGCTGAGATTTTTGTTTTACATCGTCCGGATTATCACGAATGTACTGAATATCTAACATACTTCTATTATACCGTAGCTTTGCCAGTTTTTGCTTTTGATTGCATTGCTTTTACGGTCAGCATCGTCCTCGCCTTTGCGTACTCGCAGAACTCGCAGGGCCCACCCATAGCAGCCGTTCCTACAGCGGGCATGCCACCCGCTTCCATACATTTCTTCATTTTTTTGATTGTCGGGTCCACCCAGGCATCATCACCCATATACTCAATAACTTTGGTCGTAAACTCCACTTTGTCATAAAAACCATCTAGATCTAGACGCCCATTAGTGTAAACAAAGTACCCCACATTGCTGACCGGGAAACCGTTCTGCCTAAGAAGCCACTGGTACACCTCCATCTGACGCTTGTAGCTTATCTGCCACTCGGCGTCTAAGCTAACTTCTTTTGATTTTGCTGTTGCCTTATAGTCAACTACGATCAGTTGGCCTGCGTCATCTATCCAAATATCGTCAACAGCCCCAAATATATGCAAGTTAGTAGGTACATGCAGCGTGGAAACACCTGTAAAATTATGTCGCCATGTGTCCAGATCCTTATGCTGCATCGGGATGGCCTTTATCTGATTATCTGTCATCAACGGGTGCGGCTGGCCCTTTTCTCGGTAGCTATCAAACTCTTTCTTAAGTAGCTCGTCGATAGCTTTATTAATCTGAAACGGCGGGCCATTAGGCCTTTTTATTTTGAGCCGAACGTCCAACCAAAAACACCGTGGGCACTGCATAAATAGCTCTATCTTCGATCGACTCACCTTGAACGGAGCTACCTGACCTGGTATATACGGTTGACTTCGTTCCCTCCAGTAATTGTTTGCCATGTTCAGCTATTGTAGCTTTGCAGCACCAATAATGCACGCGGTCTCTGCACGTAATGTAAATGCGCCCAGGTTCATCTGCGGTAATGCCGCGCTCTTCATATAGGCTTTTTCTACTTCCGACCAACCACCTTCTGGGCCCACCAGAATGCCAACTGCTTCCTGCCCGAGAGGGCCCCCGGTTCCATCCTCCCCTTGTTCACAGATAAATAGTTTGACTCGATTATGATAGTCGTCGACTGCATCTTTAAGCGAAATAGGTTCTATAATGGTCGGGATATCGCTCCTACCAGATTGTTCGGATGCTTCAGTTATAATTTTCTGGGCGCGAGTCATGTTGATGTTTGCTTTCTCTGAACGGTCAGTCACCAACGGCACGAAGTAACTCACTCCGAGTTCCGTGCATTTCTGCAGGACCCAGTCATTTTTGTCTTTTTTTAGGACTGACCAGAATAGATAGACTTCTCTTGCAGGTACCTGGCGCGTATTAGCAGCAATCTTCCTCAGTTTTGCAGCGTCTTTATGTAGATCGATCAACTCATATAGTCCATCCGTGGTCGTGCCATCAAACAAAGCTAGGCGTTGCCCGGACCGAAAACGAAGTACATGACTCCACTGATGTATAAGCAACGGATCGTGCAAGACAATTTCCGACAAATCGGGGACGCTAGATACATAGAATCTATGTATTTTCATGTTATGGACGAAGTGTGCCAGCAAAGACTTGCCACGCAAGTGCCGACTTAGCAACAAGACTCAAGATCATGTAGACGCGCTCACCGTACAGATAATCCGCCCACTTTCCCCTCTTCTTGTATTGGAGGTACATGTTAACCGCGAAACAGTTAAAGAATAAGAAGATGCTTAGGTAAATCCAGTAAACAAAGCCCGGGACACCTTCTGCGCCATAGACGGTCGCTCCCCATACATACAGTCCAAAGACAATCCAGGGAACAATACCCGCAAAGGTACCAACACTATAAGATAACCAATTAACTTTCTTGGCCCCCTGGTTATGTATCTCCATGACCAGACCCATTAGATTCATAATATGAACCAGCGCAAAAATCATCATAAGTGTTGATAGATCATAAATGCCACTAAGCAACCCTATGGCGACCATCATGGTGCTGGCACTAAAACTATACTCAACCCAACGAGCACGATTAATGCCCTTCCCTAGATCCGCAATGTAGCGCTTTCTGTAGACCGTGGCAATAACACCGTGCGCAAGAGCAGACATAAAGAAGAATGCTGCCACGAGATATGCCAAATTCACATCAAACAGGTGCTGTGACGCCTGCACCAAAACGGGCCTATCGGCTGCTTGCTCTGCGACTTTATCAAGTGTTAAGTAGTTCGTAGAGATAGGCCAGCCACCACCTTTGCTTAACACCAAGACCACTATCCCTTGCAAGGCATGCAAAGCCGCCATAACGATGTTCCATTTTATGAGGCTACCCGTTTTAATCTTGTTTGCCGTCTTGCTCTTTGTTTTTTTTGTCCGTTTTTTATCCATGCAAGAAATATACCATGGGTTGGGGGCCAATAACAGTCGAATGCTATAATACAAACTGCTAATGCCCACAAAAATCACCATCAAACAGCGAAAAGCCATCTGGAATCGCCACTGGCTACCCAGACCCCGAAGTAAGCGTGCCAAAGCGCTACTCGTCATACTAAGTATAACTAGCGTTTGCAGTTTTCTAGTACTCGTATTCCCCTATCTGCCCCATCTCAGTTTTCTTTTTCGACAACCAAAAATCGATGCAACGCCATACGCCCAAGCTGCGCAGCAATCGCGTCAGACGGGAGGCGATAAGCCCGCAGCACCGCAAGAACAAAAACCAACACCCGGCAATCGGTTGATCTTGCCTGACATTGGTGTGAATGCCCAGATCATCGAAGGTAACAATGTTTACGTTATTGGTAAGAACCAGGGCGTTTGGCGGGAAAATCGACAAGTCGATCCAACCAAACCCGGCAACGTTGTACTTGCGGGTCACCGATTCCTCTATACGGCAAGTAATGGCGGATACTTTTATAATCTGCCTGAACTAAAAATCGGCAAGCGAATATACATTCGGTGGGATGATGTCGTGTACGAGTATGAGATATTCAACACCAGAACAGTCTTACCCACTCAAGTTGATATCAGAAACAATGATCCAAATGTGCCCTATAAATTAACCATGTATACCTGTTATCCCTTGGGTAGCACTTCAAAGCGCTTTGTTGTTGAGGCGAAACAGATCCGCTAGTTTTGAGTAGCCTCGCTCTTGGAGTCTTATCTTAAGTGTGCAGAAAACTTCTGGCGTAGTTTTTGTAGTTTTGGATTAATAATAACCTGACAATACGCTATTTCGGGGTTCTTCTGAAAAAAATTATGATGTTCTGGTTCAGCCTCATAAAACATGCTGCCTGTTTGCAACTCCGTGACAATAGGCTTGGACCATAGTTTTTGTGCACGCTGAATCGATATACGTACCCTATCCTTTTGTGGTGGACTGTAGATAATAATTGACCGATACTCCGACCCAACGTCATTGCCCTGCCGGTTCGGTGTCGTTGGGTCGTGAATTGCCCAAAAAATGTCCAAAATGTCTGTCAGCGAGATACTCCTTGGATCGAACTCAACCTTGACCACTTCTGCATGCCCTGTTCTTTTGCTTGCAACACTCTCGTATGTTGGCGCCGGCGTGCTACCACCAGCATATCCTGGCGTGACTTTAACGACCCCCTTTATTAGTTCAAAGCTGGCTTCGAGACACCAAAAGCATCCGCCACCCAAAATAATTGATTCAGTTACAGCCGCCATGATGGCTATTCTGTTCGCAGTGCTTCTATTGGATCAAGCTTCGCCGCTTTACGAGCCGGTAGCAGCCCAGCAACTGTCGCAACAACCATCAGTGCAAAGATCAGTAGAACAATTTGTGAGGGCTTGTATATAAGTAGCTCGTTGCCATCGCCAAGCTTCAGTTTTTTTGTAATCCATGGGTTAAGCGCTAGCCCCACTAAAAATGCAGTGGCAGCGCCAATGACACCGCCCAAGAAACCTATCCAGGCTGCTTCAAAGCGAAATAGTCGTCCTATGTCCTTTTTGCGCATACCCAGTGCCTTCATCAGCCCTATCTCCCGAGTCCTCTGCAGAACACTAATGTACATAGTGTTTACAACTCCAAAAACTGAGGCAATAATGGCAATTGCACCAAAAGCTGTAACAATCCCCTGCAGAACACCAATAATTTGGGTTAAAAATTTCTGGGTGTCTTCCACGCTTTGTGCGACGTAACCCATTTCCTTTAGTGCGTCTTGTGCGGATGTTAATGTGGCTTTGTCGTCCCCGTTTTTTATACGCACATACACAAATGTGTACTTACGATAATCTGCCGTTCCGCTGGTGGCATAGTCATTCAAACGTAGCGCATCGTCTGCACTAACGAACATGTACAATTCGGTGCCTGGTTGTGCCACAGTAGGTTTATTGAGCACAGCCATCACTGTAAACTCTTCTTGCACATTATTGTTCTCGCTCAGCCTGGCAACTGCTGCAGGGTCATTAAGCGTACCCTGGCGAACAGCCTGCTGATAGACCGCTTGGTCAAATGACTTACGAACTGCAAATGTCACCTTTTTTCCAATAGCGTCGTTCGCGTCCTTGAACCCCAATGAACTCAGGTAGGCTTCTGGCAATACGAGGCCATTCTTTATAAACGGGTTCTTAACACTTCCCGCAGCTAGGTCTGGTTTCTGGGCCGGGCTGAATGCCTGGACAGTACCAGCGTATTGTTTTTGACCGGGGCGAGTTATGTACTGCAAGCTAACCGTGACGCCATTTCGCACCAAATCAACGCCCTTCATAGCCTTAATCTTAGCTATATCATCATCTGTTAAACGCTTAATCTGTGTTTCTGCGCCACTATTATTGCTCACCGACCCAAAGCTTGGGTCATATTCTCGCGGTTTTGTGTTGTCGGAGGAGCCGAAAACCGCTTTGTCATTCGCTACAATAAGCTCTGCTGGATCAAAGTTATCTGCAATCACCTGACTCACAAACTGTTGTGCGCCGTTACTTGCTGCAAGCGTAAGCGTCAGTGCAAATGTTCCCACACCAATAGCAGCAGCTGTTAATAATGTTCTGGCTTTTGCCTGTCGCAAGCTGCGCGCGCTGCGCCGAACAATGTCTGAAATATACATACTACTTTTTACCCGCCTTCTTCTTAGCCGATGGCTCACGACGACGAACCCGCTCTATCTTGCCGTCCTTGATGAACACCTGCATTTCACATCGTTCAGCCAGTTCATTATCGTGAGTAACGATAATCAGTGTGCTGCCGAGGTTTTTGTTAAGACTAAATAAAAGGTCGATGATTTTATCGCCCGTGGTGCTGTCGAGATTACCAGTAGGTTCATCTGCAAAAATGAGCGTAGGCTTATTGACAATGGCACGAGCAATAGCGAGCCGTTGTTTCTGGCCTCCAGAGAGATCTTTTGCCTTATTATCTGCCTTATCAAGCAATTCTACTGCTTCTAGTGCTTCAGTGACCCGTTTGCGCCTGTCTCGATGACCAACCGAGGCAATCTCTTGGGGCAGCATGACATTCTGAAACACTGTTTGATTTGGCTCGACAAAAAATGCCTGAAAAATAAAGCTCATTTCGGTAGCACGGAAACGGTCTACCTGCTTCGTTTTCATCTTGCTTAATACTCGCTTGCCAAGCTGCACTTCACCACTCGTTGGATGGTCTAGGCCACTCATAATATGCATCAGGGTCGATTTGCCGGATCCACTCTTGCCAACAATCGCTACGGTGGCACCATCTTCTACAGAGAAGCTCACATCGTCGAGCGCTGTAAATGTATTCTCTTTTTTCCCGTATATCTTGATGACGTTTTTAACTTCAATCATGTTTATACAGTATAGCAGTTCGTCGCTTGGCTCTCGCTAAATCTACGCCTTGAGTGCAAGTCTGTTAATAAGCCATTCTCGAGGCAGAATGCTAAGGAACCAGCCAGCACGTGGGCCTGAGTCTTTACCAATAAGCGTTTGGTAGAGGGTACTGAATAAGTCCTTGGGACTTAAATCGCTCGAGTCTTTTAATTCATAAATTGCTTGATGGAACCACGCGCCGTCGGCATTTTCAGGAGCTTTTGCAACACACTCACCAAGTTTGCACAGAAAGTCTTTCTGCTGCGCGGTCAACGTTATCTTTGATAGATCTTCCAGCAGATCAAATTTAACTTCATCTGGTGCCCATTTATCGAGCCACTTACCGATAAATGTGAGTTCATGCATTAGTACATCTTTATTCGCTTCGATCTTGTCGCCATACTCAGTTCGACTAAGGATATCTAGCGTCCTCTCAGGGTTGCGTAACGCCGACTGGTAGCTTGCAACAACGTGCGAAAATGGGATTTGACTAACAACTATCCGATCCCCCAACGGTCCCCGGCAGAGCCTCAACAGCTGCTCTTCCTGTGCTGTTCTGTTGGGTTTTGCCAATAACGCAGCAAACTCATCGAATAGTCGCATGACGCCCACGCTTTGATCAAAATACAGTCTTTTGCTTGGTGGATAAGCCAGAACAAAGTACCGCACAAGCTCTGCAGGCAGAACCTGAACCACTTCTTTGGCTTCAATGCCGGTCCCCTTACTCGCACTCATTTTCTTTGTATCGCCAGCACGATTAATAAAGTCGTACGGTACTGGTATTGGTGCCGGTGCATCGAACACTTTGTCCATCAAGCCCAACCCCGTATCGTATGAGCCGCCTTTTGTGGCGTGATCGCGACCAAAAGGTTCAACCTGCACCTTGAGTAACCACCACCGGGCTGGCCAATCTAAGCGCCAGTCTAGTTTGACAAGCCCAGATGCATAACTTGCTCTCTGTTCATCCCCGTTTTGTGATTCATACACAACTTCTTTTGCATTTTCATCGATGGAAATGAACCGACGATTCTTTAATCGCCCAGACTCCATAATTTGAATTGGCGACCAGTGCTCATCAAGTTGGCGGCCTGCAACAGATTCGATTGTCTGTCGCGCAGCTGGCACACTGGCCAATACTCTCTCTATGGCCGGCGCAAAGAAACCGCTGCGATATTTTTTATGACTACGCTCAACGCCCATTTCTATACCAAGCTCTTGTGCAACATCAATAAAATCGTCGACAAAATAATCTGCGAAGCTACGCTTGCTCCCATCGGGTGCTGGAATATCGCATAATGGCATACCAAGGTACTGTTCAAAATCTGCTGGAATATTAACCGGTATTTTACGAAGCCCGTCGAGATCGTCGACAAACTGAATGTGACGTGCCTGGCGTCCCCGGCTTTTGAGCTCGAGCATAATTGCGTCAGAGGTGATAATTTCGCGTAAGTGACCAAAGTGATACGTACCTGATGGCGAGGCACCGGACTCAATCAAAATATCGCCCTCAGGAAATCGAAGAGTAATCTCATCAACTAATTGGTTGAGCCATTGCATGAACTTTATTCTATCCTAATCACCCCTTGAGTACTAGGAGATATCGGTGATCTTGTAACTGACCGTTTCTGCTGGGGTGACGATTTCAACCGTATCGCCAACTTTTTTATTCAGCATTGCCTTGCCAATAGGCGACTCGTCAGAAACCTTTCCGTTTAATGGATCTGCTTCTACCGTACCAACAACTTGGAATTCTTTTTTCTTACCTGTTGCAGTTTTAAGTTGAACGGTAGCACCAAGCTGTACCTTGCTGTCGCCCTTCGGTTTTTTGATGACTTCAACATTCTGCAGGATATGCTCTACCTCGGCGATACGACCTTCGGTGCGCTCCTGTTCTTGTCGCGCTGAGCTATATTCGGCATTTTCGCTGAGATCGCCGAACTCACGAGCTGTTTTGATGCGTTCTGCGATTGGACCACGCAGTTTAACAAGCCCTTCCAGCTCTGCTTTTAGTTCTGCTATGCCTTCTTTTGTTAAGTAAAACTGTTTTTTCATGACGTACTTCTCCTTATGTACCCTGTAAGATCATCACCCTCTTGTTTGCGTTCCGGCTATTATATCAGACTTTTACGTCGCCAGGATTTTTAGTAATTCTTGTTTGCTGACGAGGTTCGATTCTTTCTCTGTTCTCTTTTTAATTTCGTATTGCCCGCCGGCAATCGTCTTCTCGCTGATCACAACGCGACATGGGATGCCCATGAGATCCGCGTCTGCAAATTTCTGCCCTGGCCGTATATCTCGATCATCCCAGAGCACAGTAACGCCCTGTGCTTTCAGCTCGTCATAGATATCCCGAGCTTCTTTGGCTGCAGCTTCACCTATCTGCACCAGGTAGACCCGAAATGGCGCAATATTTTCTGGCCAAATCAGCCCGTCTTCGTCGGAAAAATGCTCTGCAATAACACCAACCAAACGACTGATGCCAATACCATAACACCCCATGATAATTGACTGCTTTTTGCCATTCTCGTCGGTATAGTACACGTCGAGTGCGTCGGTGTATTTTGATTCGAGCGGAAAGATGTTTCCGACCTCTACACCACGCCTTTCCACCAAATCACCCTTCGAGATACCAAGTTTTTTAAGGTTTTCGTCGGTATATACTTCTTTGTTTACTGCAATCCTTTTAGCCTCGTCTACAAAGATCGTGTCTTCGCCAATGTCGCTCAGTGTTTGGAATTCATCACTAAATTTATCGGTAAATATGCCACCATCTGCGTAGGTTCTATAGGTGATTTTGCCAAGCCCGAGCCGATCATAGACCTTGTTGTACGCTGCGGCAACCTCTTCGTACAACTGTGCATGCTCTGCCTGGTCTCGTGCCATGCTATACATGTCTTTCATGACAAACTCGCGACCGCGCAGCAAACCACTCTTGGCTCTTAGTTCATTTCGAAACTTGTTTTGGATCTGATAGGCATAGATTGGGAAGTCTTTATAAGACGTTACGTAGCTCCTTAGTGCATCTACTAGGGGCTCCTCATGCGTTAGGCCAACACCGAGCTCAGTGCCGTTAACCAGCTTCGTCTTAAACCAGTTATCGACTTTCTTGTCGTCCCAGCGGTCGGTTTTTTCCCATATATCTTTCGGCTGCAACACACTCAGTTGCACCTCTTGACCACCGATGTTGTCCATTTCTTCACGAACAATTTGGGCGATATTATCCAGCACTTTCTTGCCAAGGGGTAGATATACATACACGCCCGCCATTTCCTTATGGATGTAACCGGCCTGAATGAGTAGTTGGGCGTTCTTCGCTGTCTCATCAGCAGGAATGGTTTTACTGGTCTTGGTGAATAGTTTGGACATTCTCATGGCGTTTTCTCCTTGTACCATCTTACCGGAGTGTGCGCTATTTGGCGATAAGTCTTGTGCCCATTTGTCCTTCCAGAACCTCGCGTACAGACGTACCCGCCCGGGCGATATACGTATCTACCCCTGCTTCGGCGGCATCAATAGCCGCATCCAACTTGGTTGTCATACCTCCAGTACCTTTACCCTTGCGCCGTTTCGACTCTCTGTCTGCAACCATATCGCGTGCACTATCAAAGTGAGTCGAGGTTAAGGTTGATTGCTCTCTACCTCGGCTATCAAATAGGCCGCCCTTTTGGGTGAAAATTATCAGCGTTCTAGCTTTCATATCTATAGCAATGTGCGATGCTAGGCCGTCATTATCGCCGCCATAGGCAAGTTTGGCGAGTTCTTTTGTGCTGACTGGATCGTTCTCGTTAACCACAGGAACAATGCCCGCCTTCAAGCAAGCCTTGATTGCGCGTTTCAAAACGGGGCCTTCTTTACCGTCATCAATCTCTCTATGTGTTAATAAAAGCTGGCCTGCCGACACACCGTGTTTTGCAAAGGCACGCTGCCACACAAGTGTAGCTTCGGCACTTCCCAACATTGCCAATGCTTGCTTACCTGGCAGCTCTTCTTCTCCATGCAAGTCTCGCCACAGGCACTCCCCCACTGCAACCGCGCCCGAACTGACAACAATTAATCCAGATTGTCTGCGTTCGGCACAAAGATCTGCCACGTAACCTTCAACGCGGTCAACGTCCATGCCGCGATCATTTGTCGCGGCCTCTGAGCCATATTTAACTACTAGTCCATTATTTCTCATTTCATCATTCTTTCTGTTGTAGCTTCAATTATTAAAAATCGGCCCGGAGGCCGCTTTTTGCTACTAAATTATCGTATATCTAACAAAGCCTCCGGTGACAAACGGGGGCTGTGGGGGTAACAAATCCAGAAGCTAAAAGCACTTTCATAAACTTATTTTATCATATTTACTTTATCTTGCAACATGAAAGACGAAAATGGCAAGGAACGCGATTGTGTTCTTAAGTGCATGGAGCCCCATGGGCGCCCACAGTGCACCTGTTTTTTCTCGTAAGTGAATCAACACCACAGAGAGCGCAAATGTATCAATTGCCGCCACCCAAAGAAGCTTCTCGCCGCTCCCCGCCTGTAAGTGAGCGACAGCAAACAACCCGCTCGTTAGCACAATTGCCCATATCTTAGGTAGCGCTTTTCGCAGCCCACTATATAAAAACCCACGAACTAGTAGTTCCTCGGCAATCGGGGGCAGCACTACCAAGCTCAAAAACACAGGGATTAATGCTGTATTTTGCGCATTATCAAAGCCTATCTGTTGTTGCTGTTCGGTGTCCAAAGCCGGGATAAAATGCTTGGTTAGCGTTACCAGCACAACATACAATAAGAAGTAGACCGCAAAGCCAGTTAACACATAAAGGATTTCTCTCGCTTTTGGCTTGCCACGTAGTCCAATTGCCCCAAAACCTGACTTTCGTCGTTTTAAGAACACATACAATAGATAAACGGTAATGCACTCAATAAAGAATATGAGCAAAAACTGACCAACGGGATTCGTATCGATCCACTTCAGTGTTCGTTCGTTACCCCAACCCAACAATAGCGGCAACACGTTTGCCAGAATTGCACCAATGAGCTGGCCTGCGAAATACAAGAAAACAGCTATCCCAACCGCATCCCAACCCGTCCAATTTATTTTGCCCTTTTCGGCCTGTTTTTTGTGTGGCCAGTAGAAAAAACTAACAAGACCGTATACAGCCAGCAAGAATACCGGAGCCCACAGAAGAGCTGCCATTACCAAAACCGCCGTACGTCTACAATAGTTATCAGAACAAACAGCAGCATCAATACTGCAAAACCGGTCCCATGGATCCGATCCTCTATTTTCTGGGTTAGGGGTTTATTACGTATCCTATACAGTAATGTCACAAATAATCTACCGCCATCGAGAGCCGGGATTGGCAATACATTCATAATAGCCAGGGTGAGTGAGATAATGGCGATGATAACCAGTACAAATTGATAGCCAAGCAAACTGCCATCTTTCAATAGTACAAATACACCGACAGGCCCCGATACCTGTGCACTTGCCTTACTGCCATTGCCTTGTGCCAATCCAGAAATAGCCTGCCATAAACCCTTAAATGTTGCCGCGGTGAACTGTTTGATCAGTCCCGACGCTACGATTGGAGCAGACCACGTCGACCGCTGCAACGTAAGCTCGGTTGGGGAAACGCCCAAATATCCTTTTGGCTCTGCTGTTTTCTTGCTTGCTTCTACTTCTGATTGGGAGCGCAAGGACAGGGTTTTTACCAGCGTCTGATCCGCACGCCTTATGGTCAGCTGTACCTTCTGGCCGGCAAGGCTCTTGGTTCGACCAACGAGCTGATCAGCAGACCCTATCCTTGTTGTTTCTGCTGCTGCATTATCAAGATACCTGTCGACACTAACGAGTTGGTCTTTAGTGCGAAGCCCTGCCTGTTGTGCGGGTGAGTTTGGTTCGATATACCCCACTAAAACATCGTTCTTGGCAATCTTGGTATCACTTGCAACGGTAAACTGATTCTCTATAAGCCGCGGCATCCCAACTACAGCAAGGACAGTGAGCAAAAAGAAAGCGACAGCGAGATTCATGCCAACACCAGCAAGCATAATCTTAACTTTTCTTCCTAACGATGCCGCGCCAAAGCTACCCTTAGTCGTGTCGGCATCGTGCTCGCCCTTCAGCTTTACGAAGCCCCCCAGCGGCAACCAATTTAACGTCAGGAGCGTTTTATTTTTGAGCCGCTTTGACCAGGCACGAGGCGGAAAACCAATACCAAACTCTTCAACTTCTACCCCACCACGCCGAGCCGCTATATAGTGGCCAAATTCGTGTGCCACGACAAGGAAGACAAACAACAGGAGGCCCAGGAGTAAAAGCATAATAGACATCTCGTACAGTATAGCGTAATTGTGTGAATCTTTTTATGTATAACGCGTATCGCTATACACCAAACCGCCGACTACGCTGCTGATACTCCCCAAGCGCCACCCGTAAATCTGAGCTCGTAAAATCCGGCCAATGCTTGTCTACAAATAAAAGCTCTGCATATGCCGCCCGCCACAGCATAAAATTACTAATTCTATGCTCCCCTGATGTGCGAATTAACAGATCCAGTGGTGGAAAATTTGGTGAGTACAAATGTTGTTCAATATCCTGTTCTGTTACCTCGCCCACGTTTGGGCTTTTACGCAAGATGTCATTAACCGAATCTACTATTTCCTGCTTGCCGCCATAATCTAAACAAAGCATAAGCGTGCCACCTGTATTGTTTTTTGTGGTTGTTTCAGCCTGTTCCATTGCGGTTACTGTTTTGGCGCTGAGCTTATCTCGGCGGCCTGCAAATACGACTTGTATATTCTCTTTGTGGAGCTCCCTGACCTCGTGCTTGGCAACCCACAACAGCAGCCTCATAAGGTAGCTTACTTCTGTTTTACTCCGCTTCCAGTTTTCAGTTGAAAAAACGTAGGCCGAGACATACGGTATGTCTGTACGAAATGCTTCAAGCGCAATCGTCTTTAGGTTCTCGTAGCCCGCCTTGTGCCCTTCGACACTAGGAAGGCCCTTTGAGCGCGCCCAGCGCCGATTGCCGTCCAGAATAAAGCCTACATGCGAAGGAAGTGAGCCCTGTTGGGCCATAAAACCCCCTAGATTGTCATTATTTCGGTTTCTTTTGCCTTGGCTGCCGCCTCGGCGTCACTCTTTGCCTTGTTCATTGCTTCGTCTACTTGCGTGCTGCGCCGTTTTGCTTCGTCTTCGCCAATTTCTTTATCCTTTTTTGCACGATTAACCTCGTCCATGGCTTCATGGCGAGTATTGCGCATGCTAATCATGCAATCTTCCAACTTGGCACTTACCTGTTTGGTGATCTCACGACGTCGCTCTTCGGTTAATGGGGGAATTGGTAACCGAACGACATGCCCATCATCCATAGGGTTGAGACCAAGTGACTGATTATCTCGAATGGCACTTGTGATAGCCTGAATGTTGTTTGGGTCGAACGGGCTAATCTGTAGGAGTTGTGGTTCAGGTGCACTGACCGTACCCACTTGGTTGAGGGGCATTTGTGTGCCATACGCCTCCACCATGACGCCATCTAGCATCGCCGCGCTTGCCCTGCCAGTTCGTAATTTCTTTAACTCATCCTGAAAATGAGCTACTGTCTGATTAAACTTCGTCTTTGCATCTTCAACAGTCATGTTAAGCGTCCTTCTTTCTGTATGTATTGTAATACAGTCTAGCTAACTTCGCCCAATGCCATTCGCTCAAAACGACGGATAACAATGTTCTCTCCAAGTTTCGCGATATGTTCTTTTAGATAGTCTGCTACTGTTTGGTCGGGATTCTTAACAAAAGGTTGTTCTAGCAAACAGCGCTCTGCAAAATGCTTTTTAAGCATACCATCTACGATCTGACCTAGCATGTTGTCTGGCTTACCTTCGGCTTTAGCCTTTTCTGTAAATTCGGCCTCAGCTTTTGCTCGCGCCTCGTTAGAGACACTCTCTACGCTGACAAATTCTGGAGAACTTGCCGCAATGTGCATGGCCAAATCTTTAACTAAATCTGTAAATAGTTCGTTTCGTGCAACAAAGTCTGTCTCGCAGTTAACCTCTACTAAGACACCGATGCGTCCATCGTGGTTGTAGGTACCAACAACACCGGCACGTGCTTCTCGTTCACCACGCTTTTCTGCCTTAGTTAGCCCTTTCTTTCGCATTGCCTCCAGTGCTTTGTCAAAGTCGCCGCCCACTTCTTCGAGAGCCTTTTTTGCATCGGTTAGCCCGACACCTGTAAGATCTTTGAGTCTTTTAACATCTTCGAGTGATATAGCCATCTATTTCTCCTCCTTGTCAGCAACTTTCTCGGTTTTGTCAGCTTTCTTTTGGTGCTTTGCTTTACCAGCTTCAACAGCTTGTTTCATATAATCGACGATTAGCTGGATGGTCTTGATTGCGTCATCGTTGGCTGGAATCGGGTAATCGATGTCGGTTGGATCTGCATTCGTATCAACGATAGCAACTGTTTTGATACCAAGCTTGAGTGCTTCGCGAACAGCGTTCATTTCGTTCACAACGTCAACAATAAAGATTGCCCCTGGCTTGCCATCCATATTCTTGATGCCACCGTACAGACCATTCATCTGATCAATTTCTTCCTGGTAACGCTGCAGCTCTAGCTTGTTGTACTTTGCAGCCAAGGCACCACTGTCCATACGTACTTCTAGGTCCTTAAGGTGCTTGATGCGACCACCGATGGTAGCTTCATTCGTCAACATGCCACCAAGCCAACGCTGTGTCACAAACGGCATGTTCACATCTTCTGCGGCCTGCCTAACAATATCCTGCGCTTGTTTCTTAGTAGCAACAAACAAGATCTGTTTGCCTTCGCTTACTGTCTTTTCGACAAATGCGAGCGCTTCGTTTAGGCACTCAACTGTTTTTGTCAGATCAATAATATGGGTACCTTCACGCTTGCTATGAATGTAAGGCGCCATCTTTGGGTGCCAACGGCTTGTCTTGTGCCCAAAGTGAGCACCAGCCTGTAATAATTGTTTGATATCAACATCTACTGATGCCATATTGTAATCCTTTCTCTTCGGTAGTCGCCTGCCTATGTTGCCCTGCATGAGTCAACGTAGGAGGATTTATGCGATCACCTGCTTAATAATTGTGCCCATACTGTAGCAAAGAATCACCCCTGTTGCAAGCGCTCTTTGTTAGATCGGCTCAACGTATGTCTCTTTGAGATCAAGGCGTCCGTTACGAAAAGCCACTGATACACGCAATCCGTCCCGCTCGCGGCGAGTACTCCTTGCCTTAAGCCAATATGCTACAAAGAACCTATCCAGTACCGCTCCGGCAACCTTTCCAAGCAGCTCCGATGACACGGATGACCCAGGCTCACCCTGGAATGCCACACTCAGCTTCCCATCTCGCTCCTGGACGTCAAATTCGACCTCGGCTGTTTCGCCGCCAGCTAGCCGCAAACGGCCAAAAGATCCCAGGAACAGTGGCGTCAGAATAGTTGAATCCGTAGATAGGTCTCGGCGTACAGCCGGCAACTCGCCGACTGGTGGTAGCTCTGCTTCAATACTAATGGGGGCAGGTGCTCCATTAGGAGATCTCAAGCTAACGACTTCGATAGGCTCTGGGGCCGACTCTTGAACAGAGCTATCCGCATCAATTTGTGGGTTAGCATCCAGAAAGAGACGAATTGCAGCCCGCGTGTCGGGTGCACGAAAACCGATAGCTACTGCATTCCCCGCACCATTATCTACGAGGGCTCGTCGGGCATCTGTAGGAAGCTGATCTAGTTTATCGCCCTGAAATTGGGGTCGTGATGCAGTACCAACAAATAATACCGTTGGATCTGCTTCTAGCACGTCTGCTACCGCAATGTCCGGGTTTGTGGGCAATACGACTGACTTAACGCCACCACCCTCCCGAATCCTTTTAGTCGGAGATAAGAATGCGCTGAACACCCGATCGGTCGTTGGGATAAAACCTGTTCCCGCAATAAACGACGACGCCTCAACGACTTCTCCGTCGGAATCTTTGATTGGATTGCCTTGTTGATCATACAAAATAACACGCCCTGTTTCATGATCCAAAGCCGCATCCCCAACCCGACTAGAAATAAACTCCACGAGGTTCCCTCTGCCACCCCTAGAACGAAGCTCAGCGATTGCTTTATAGCGAGACCGTCTACTCAAGTCACCCTCAGCAACGACATATATTTTTCTGACGTTTCGTATTGTTGGATTGTCGGAATTACCGACAATGCCACCAATATACTCTACAAGTGTCGCCGTGGAGTTTCCTGAGCCAGAGATAACAATAGTGTCACCCAAGATTCTAACCTCCCCCTCCTTGCCGGCTAACGCCTGAAAAGCCTCCAGCGTGGTACTGACAAGCGGAAATTGATTTGCAGGGCGCTCCCTCGATGCATCAACTAGCTCTGCAAACCTTTCTGTTGCCTGGAACCCGTAACTCGGTTCGCCAAGACCGCTTGCGTTGATAACAGCATCAGTTCTGATTTTTACCTCTTGCTCTGTGCCATCCACACCAAACATCATCAGAGTAACAAGTTTATCTCCTTGCGCAGATGGATCACGGTTTGGTTCAACCGACACCACCCTAGTTCGCATCACCGCCCTATCAAGAAGCATGGCGGCCTGCAACTGAACGATGAGCGCCAGATCGTCATTGAGCGCAAATTGTTCATCGGAAATATCATCGGGGGTTGGCAAGTAGTTTACGGTAGTATTGATGCTTCCTGGCCGCGTGTCGCTACCTTTTGGCCGTTCTCCAGGATAAAAGCCGAGTGGACCAGACAGTGCGCGTACGGTGCGCTCCTCGGGTACACCCGTTGCAGCTTCCGTCGTTAGTGGTGAATCTGGAAGCATGGGCTCAGGATTACCGCGGGCAGAGGCACTGTTTAGTAGCCAAGCGGGACCCTCTGGAACAGCGAATGGGCCGCCCGGCATTGCCCCCTGATCAACCGCGAGTAACGTTGAGGCAAGTGCTGGATTGATGCGAAGTAATTCACCGAGTGCCGTAACGCCTTCTGGCCCCAAACCAATAAATAGCAAAGGAACGTAGCTACCATCTTCTATGGTTTCTGTTGTTTGAGATGATAGTCGTTCAAAATAGTCCTTTAGCACGACTTCGGCAACTTCTGGACACTCACGAGCAATGGCCACAAGATGAGGATTGAATATACTCAATGCTTCAACAGACTCTAGATATTCTCTTTCCAGATCGGTTAGTTCTCGTTGCGCAGCCAACCGTTCGACTTCGAGCGTGTACGACTCTCTACCCACACCGGAACCCTCGCGGCCAGTTATATACTTCTCTACGCCTTTCGTGCGCTCATCGCCACGCGCAGCCTGAAAAATTGGAGCAATAATAGTCTTAAATTTCCGTGCTAAGGATTTTGCCGCGCCCAAATTCCGGCCTAACTCAAGGCTCTTCGGCAGTTCTGGCATGAGCTGTTTATTCACGCGCTCCGTGAGCTCGTCGAATACTCGACCAAAATCGGCTGGCCGATCTTTACGGCGCGCGAACAAATACACAGCCAATGCCTCTAGTAGTTCTTCTTGCAGTTTAATATCTTCTGGTTCGGTGCTAGGTAGCGCCATGATCTGCTCAATCAGGGCATCTGCACCAACCGCTTTGTCACCAAAAGACCGGCGCAATTCTGCTGTTCTTGCTTCAACTAAAATTTCACGGCACTCACCAACAAGCCGTCGTTTCTCTTTAAAGTAGTCGAAGCCCTCGATGGTTGGTCGTTCTGGCAAGTCCATCAGTGCTTTCATGCGTGTTTCATAGTCGAGAGAGTCGAGTGTGGCACCCGACACAACCGATGTTACCTCTTCAATAATTTGTCGTTGTTTTGCATAAGCGGCAACCGCTAAAATTTGCTCGGCAAAAAATGGGCTTTCAGCAATAATTTGAAGCTGATTCAGCGCCTCCTCGGGAGAACCCTGCCCGCTAAGCACACTTTCTGTTGCCAACTTAAGCCTTGCCGCAACAACGGAGCGGGTAAGAATGCCTCCGACAAGCTTTGAGTCTTCTGTGCTGGATACTTCTGCCGCACCAAGTACGCCCCGAGCCTGGTCTGGGCCTTGTTGCACGGCAGCTGCGAACTGTTGTACTAACCTTATCTGATCACTCAACTCAACAAGTTTCGCCAGTGTTTCGAGCTCTGCATCGCACCGCTCTACGTCTGCTGGGACCTGCGCCTGACCACGTTCCTTTATAACCTGTTCTTCTAACTCCTTAAGTTTTGAACCGTCTAAACCGGCACCAAGCTGTGTTTTTAGATCTTGAGGCAGATCTGCTTTTAATTCTCTTATACTGGATACAGTAGTGGCTACTAACTCCCGTTGTTCTGGTGTTACTGTACGAGATTCTTTAAGATTATTTCTACCGTCAGGTCGTACTGAATTACCCTGCTCGTCTTTGGCAAATCCGGATCGAGCACGCAATCTATCTTCGAGGCGGTAGTCTGATCTACTAGCTTCGCCTGAAACAATGTCATCGAAGAAGCTGGCGGTATCAACTATACCCCTTACTTCGCTGCCTGTTTCTTGCGCAGCACCAACCACCCTAGCACGCCGTTCAGCAAATTCTTGTAAAACATCCCGTTGTTCTGGTGTTACTGTACGAGATTCTTTAAGATTATTTCTACCGTCAGGTCGTACTGAATTACCCTGCTCGTCTTTGGCAAATCCGGATCGAGCACGCAATCTATCTTCGAGGCGGTAGTCTGATCTACTAGCTTCGCCTGAAACAATGTCATCGAAGAAGCTGCGTGTAGCTTCTAGGCTTTTAAGCTTAACGCTTGCCGTCCGCGCTTTTTCTGCAGTGGCACTCCGTTCTGCCGCAGCCACTTTCACTAACTCCCGTTGTTCTGGTGTTACTGTACGGGATTCTTTAAGATTATTTCTACCGTCAGGTCGTACTGAATTACCCTGCTCGTCTTTGGCAAATCCGGATCGAGCACGCAATCTATCTTCGAGGCGGTAGTCTGATCTACTAGCTTCGCCACTATCGACATCTGCAACAAAGCTTTCAACCTCAGGAGTAATTTCGGGCTGGCCAAGTTTATTTAGAACGGTAAGCGCAGCTTGACCTATTTCTGCTGCATCGTCCGGCGAAATACTCTGTTTCTGAGCTTCTCCGTGGTGACTTGCTGCTTCATCTATAACGGTTGTCATATTTGTTTTACATTTTTATTATTAGTTACTACTTGAATAATATACTCCATATCTGTATAATCCTTCAAGTCTAATGAAGAAAGATTTTCACCCTAGCACTTATCGACCTGTCGTGTTCAAAGATTTGAACAATGGGCAGATGTTTTTGACGCGCTCTACCGTTGCGAGCGACGAAACTGTTAAGTACGAAGACGGCAAAGAATACCCGCTTATAAACGTACATATCAGCAGTGCATCACACCCGTTTTACACCGGCCAAGAAAAGATGGTAGATATCGAAGGACGTGTCGATAAGTTCAAAGCCCGACAGAAGGCTGCAGCAGAGAAGAAAGAAGCTCAGAAAGATCGAGCCGGCAAAACACGAGATAAAAAACAGACCGAAGCACAAAAAATCGGTGCTCCACAGCAGAAAAGCTAACGAATAATCCCGATAAAACAGTCAGAACCATACGGAACTGACTGTTTTCTTTTATACTAAGGACAAACTATGGATAATAAGCAGCAATCATTGCGCCAAGAATATGAAGAATTGCAGAAGAGGTTACAAGACTCTGCTATCTTTAGTTCCAAGGAATATCCAAAGCTTGCGAAGCGACACAAGCAACTCGAAGAAACCCTGGCGCTCTTCGATGCAGTTGAGCGTATCGATAAACATATAGCAGAAGCCCATGAGCTTGTTGATGCTAAGAATGAGCTGTCTGAGCTCGCGAGCGCTGAACTGGAGGAGCTGCAAGCTGCACAGATTGTCGCTAAAGAGGCCTTGCACGAAGCGCTTGTTCCGAAAGATCCCAATAACGACCGCGATGTGGTTATGGAGATTCGTGCTGCTGCTGGCGGCGACGAAGCAAGCCTGTTTGCGGGCGATCTATTTCGAATGTATAGCCGCTGGTGTGAACAAAATGGTTATAAAACAGAACTGATCAGCGAAAGTCCCAGTGATGTTGGTGGTTTTAAGGAAATTATTTTTGCAATCCGTGGTGACGAAGCCTACAAGAAACTTAAATTTGAAGCTGGTGTACACCGGGTACAGCGTATCCCAAGCACCGAAAGCCAAGGACGCATTCATACGTCCACTGTTACAGTGGCCGTCCTACCAGAAGCAGAAGAAACTGATGTAGAGATTGGTCCGAACGACTTACGCATCGATGTCTATCGCAGTAGTGGTCACGGCGGACAGAGCGTCAATACAACCGATTCTGCCGTACGAATTACCCATTTGCCAACAGGCCTGGTGGTAACCTGTCAAGATGAAAAGTCCCAGATTAAGAATAAAGATAAGGCTATGGGCGTACTTCGATCAAGGCTGCTTGCTCTTAAAATTGAAGATGAGCAAAAAACCTTGAGTGAATCTCGAAAAAAATTAATTGGCTCGGGCGAGCGCAGCGAGAAAGTTCGCACCTATAACTTCCCACAGGATCGTATTACAGACCACCGGATTGGTTTTTCTCGCAGCAATATAGAAGGCGCGCTGAGTGGCGACATCGACGACCTAACCCAAGCGCTCGAGAAGTACGAATCTCAACTTATCAACGATGAAACTTGATGCTTGGCTCAGAAAAGCCACACAAGACCTAGCCGATAACGACATCCCAACAGCGCGCCTTGACTGCCTTGTGCGCTTAGAAGACGTCCTCGGAAAGAACCGAGCCTATCTCCTGGCTCACCCAGAAATTGAGTTAACCCAGAAGCAAGAAACTCTCCTGGACTCGTTCGTAGAACGACGACAAAGGCATATCCCACTTTCCTACATACGGAATAAAACGGAGTTTTACGGACGAGAATTTTATATCGATAATGCCGTTCTTGAGCCCCGGCCAGAGACAGAGACCATGATTGACCTTATAAAAACGTACGCCGAAGACAAAGGTCGCGTTGTTGTCTGCGACCTGGGCACTGGGTCTGGGGCCATCGGCATTACCCTTGCGCTGGAACTCTCAACATCTGCTGTTGACCTGGTGGACATAGATCCGTCTGCGCTCAGCGTTGCGACCAAGAATGCACGGAAGCATGGCCTAGACCCAGCAATTCGAAAGAGTGACCTCCTACAGTCTTGCCCGTTTTCCTACGATATTATTGCTGCAAATCTTCCGTATGTGCCTGATGCGCACAAAATTAATAAGGCAGCAGAAAATGAGCCAAACGTAGCAATCTTTGGTGGTATGGATGGCCTAGACGTATATCGAAAGCTGTTCAAACAACTGCAAGAAAGCAGCCTTCGCCCGGCTGTATTTACCGAGAGCCTGCCTTTCCAGCACGGCAAGCTTGAGGACATTGCGCGGAATACAGGCTACAAATTGGTGAACAGCGAAGATTTTATTCAACAATTCGAACCCGCCGAATAACTACGAACCCGGCGCAGCCTCAAGCGTTGTTGTTAGTTGTTTCTCTTTTCCATCTCGAATTACATATAGAGTAATCTTGTCACCGACACTATGCCTTCCAAGAACTGAGGTGAGACTATTGTTTTCATCTATCGCGGTGCTATCTATTCTGGTAATTATGTCTTTCTCTTTTAAGCCGGCTTTTTGTGCAGGGCTGCCGCCAACAATTGCCTCTTGCCCAGCTTGTGCTGGTGGAATATAGGCGCCTCGCTTTACAGACAGATTGTATTGATACGCATAGTCATCGGTGAGCAGAACATACCGCACCCCAAGATACGGCCGAAGCAGTTTGCCATTTTGGATGACACTCTTTATGAGACCCTGAACGTCATTTATTGGTATGGCAAAACCGATATTCTCTGCATTACCCGCTACTGCAGTATTGATACCGATGACCTCACCACTTGTGTTAACTAACGGTCCACCTGAATTACCTCTGTTAATTGCCGTATCTGTTTGGAATAGATTCTGAAGCGATTCTGTATTTGCACCACTTCCGTCACCCGCCTCTACATTGCGACCAAACCCGGAGATGATGCCAGAAGTTACGGTGTTCTGGAACTGCCCAAGCGCATTGCCAATAGCCACAACTTTATCACCAACCTGCACTTTGCTTGAATCTGCCAATGTTGCAGGAACTAATTTTTTACCTTTTGTGTCTGTTATCTTTAGAAATGCAACATCTAGGGAGTCACTGCTGCTGGTGCGACCGATCAGCTCGACCTTATCTAGTTTTGTACCGTCAGAAAGTGTCACACTTATAGCGCTGGTGCCTTGTGGGACTACGTGACGATTTGTGATGACGATACCTTCTGTATTTAGAATAAAGCCTGTGCCGGCGCTCTGCTGTGAAGATCCCAGACCAAAGATATCTGATTGGCTCTGGCCAGTAACATTCACCGAGACAACACTCGGGCCAACGTCTTTGGCGATTTTGTTTATGAGCTGACTTTCATTGGCGATAATCTGTTGGCTCGCTGCCGTTGTTTTAGCGGTAGTACCATTCTGTGGTGAACTGCGCGCCCCAAGCCAACCACCGAAGAAGCCAACACTAAGACACGTCAGTAGCAGAAAGGCCAAAGCAGCAAACCGTTTTTTTGCTGCCTGCACCCCCTGTTTGAGCGATGAATCATCCGCTTTTTTTACACTCTGCTCTTGTTTAACTAGTTTTTCTTCCGGCTGCACCAACTACCCTCCCTTTTTAGTTTTAAATTGTTTTATCACCCCAGTCAGAGAATGTTAACACCACGATAACGACGGCCAACATAACGAATACAATTTGGCGACGTAAGGCCGTCGTAAGCTTATCTGTCTTCTCTAAGTAATATACGCTGCCTAGCCCAAAACCAATTACGGACAAAAGCAGTGCGGGTTGAGAGATTGAACCGTAAAAGATCAACCAATGGCTTGATACCCAGGTCAGTGCGGCAGCCACATAAGCCCAGATATATGATAGATATCGAGTTAAGTTCTCTTCGAAGTTAGCAAAGAAATGACGCGCTGATAGATAGGCGACAACCCACGCCCCAACAACAAGTACAAAGGCGGGTCGAGAGCCCCATGCAATATATAGTGCTGTGAGACCGACAAATTGACCTATTGTCGCCTGTACCGAGATCCCCAGCGTCGTAGAACGCGGCTTAATAACTAAGATCCACACGGAGAAGAGTGTCGTCCAGATTAATTGCATCATTTGGGTGCTACTGTGAGTCATGAATACCAGGAATGACAGGCTGACAACCAAATCAACACCGTTTGCGCGTATATTGGCAGGCCAGTGCCGCGGCTTAACTGCAAACATACGCCACTTACTAAGCAGGATTAGTAGACCTGCTAGCTGGAAAAAACCTATTCTAACAAAAACAAATAATAGACCCGGTAATAACAAATTCAAAAGAATATGCACAAAGTGCGAGAAGCCGCTCGCGGGTTTAATTTTGTCGGTTAACTGCCTCATTTCGTAGGTATAGTATAGCAAACAAGCTGAGTATTGCCTGACAATTTAAACATGTGCATGATTCGACTATTTACGCTATAGTTGGGGACTATGGACAACACGCAGGCAAATCCTCCAAGCCCCACACTACCGCCCAACTCAACCGGTGCTCCGTATGCAGGCGAAACACTCCCCCCAGATGAGCCGTCCGACAATGAATCAAAGAGCAACATAAAAGGCATTCTATCTACTATTGCTATCTTGGTTATTGCTCCGCTGATTGCCCTCGCCCTTACTGCATTCGTGTTCCAGTCATATGAGGTGGA
Organism: uncultured Candidatus Saccharibacteria bacterium; assembly: GCA_964643545.1. GTDB lineage: Bacteria > Patescibacteriota > Saccharimonadia > Saccharimonadales > AWTP1-31 > DAISWP01. The sequence continues at coordinate 27,110 of CAZXTE010000002.1, read as the reverse complement.
TGGGCCAAGCATGGAAACTACCTTGCAGAATCGTGACAGACTCATTGTTTACAAGTTGCCACGAACTATTGCTCGCCTAACCGGCCGCGCCTACCTGCCCAAAAGAGGCGATATTATTATATTCTCGAGGGAAGATAGTTTTGAATTTGGCAGCAACCAGAAGCGACAGCTTATCAAGCGTGTCATGGCGCTTCCCGGTGAGCGCGTGACGGTTAAGGACGGCATCTTGAAAGTCTATAACGATGCCAACCCTCAAGGCTTTCGGCCAGATGACAGCCCATATGGCAAGGTGATCGTAACCACACCTGGCGAAGACATTGATATTACGGTTGGTCAAGATCAAATCTATGTGTGCGGCGACAATAGACCCAATTCTCTTGACTCACGTTCCTTTGGACCAATTGACTTAAAAGATGTTGTTGGCCGGCTTGCCATACGGGTCTATCCATTTGGTAAGAGTAAGACGTTTTAACGTTTCTCTAGCGACACCAACAAAGCAACGAGTCGTTTTAGGTCAGTTTCATTCTTAAACTTTATCTCGAGTTTTCCGCCTTTTGCCATCCGCCGAACCGAGATGTTCGTTTTGAGAACTTTTTCTAACTTTTCGGTTTGTGGCGTTGTTGTTGCAACACGCTTTTGTACGCCAGAGGAACTCTTTACTCCCTGTTTGTGCGCCACAACGTAGCGTTCTGTTTCTCGTACAGACCACCGCTTTTGTATAATTAAGTCCAGCAATGCTAGCTGTGCCTGCTCGTCCTTTAGCCCCAGAATAGCCCGGGCGTGACCTTCGCTAATTCGCTTCTCGGCGAGTGCTTGCTGCACCTTCTTTGGCAACTGTAACAAGCGGACAATGTTCTGAACGGTAGTTGCTGCTTTGCTTAGTCGTTTTGCAATCATCGCGTAGTCTTGGCTAAATTGCTCGTGCAAAAACTGAATTGATGCTGCTTGTTCGAGAGGAGATAAGTCAACTCGTTGCATATTTTCTACGAGCGCAAGTTCCAAACGCTCAAGTTGTTTAACAGATCGGACAATGGCGGGCACAGTTTTAAGCCCAGCCTTTTGAGCAGCTCGCCAACGCCGTTCGCCGGCAATAATGAAGTACCGATCCTCGTGCGGCGTTACAACTAACGGCTGCAGGATGCCATGCTCTTTAATTGAGCCTGCGAGGTCGTCAATATGCTGATCTTCAAATACTTGCCTTGGCTGCTCGGGGTTTGGCAGCAACACCGTCACCGATAGTGTTTGTATACGGTCGTGACTATCACTCAAAAGTGATTCGTCAAAATTTGTGGGTATTAACGCGTCGAACCCCTTGCCTAGACCTTTATTTCGCGCTGACACGATCCATCACCTCCTTTGCTAGATTCTTGTAACTTCTGGCGCCTTTGGACCACTTATCATGCTCCATGATTGACTTTCCGTAGCTTGGCGCCTCTGCTAATCGTATATTTCGTGGCACAACAGTATTCATGAGTTTGGTGCCAAAATGTTTTCGTACCTCGTCTAAAACTTGTTCGCTTAACGAGGTTCTGCCGTCGTACATCGTAACAACCACCCCAAGCAGTTCGAGCTGTTGGTTAAGACTCTCTCGTACCCGTTGGATAACGCTAAGCAACTGGCTCAGGCCCTCGAGCGCATAATACTCTGCCTGCACCGGAATAAGGACTCTGTCTGCAGCGGTTAACGCATTTATTGTCAGTAGGCCGAGCGAGGGTGGACAGTCAATCAAAATATAGTCATACACAAGGGGGCCAAGGGCTGTTTTTAGTTTAAACTCCCGCTTATCTTCAGCTGCGAGATCAATCTCTGCAGCAGCAAGCTGCTGGTTTGTAGCTGCTATTCGTAGCCCAGGTATGGCCGTATCTTTGCTGGCCTGCTCGACGGCGACATTACCAAACAGTACATCATACATCGTCGTCTCAAGCTTTTGCTTATCAATGCCTAAGCCGCTCGTTGCATTACCTTGCGGGTCAAGGTCGACTAACAATACTTGCTTATTCCGTTTTGCAAGGTAAGCACCCAAATTAATAGCAGTGGTCGTCTTCCCCACGCCACCTTTCTGGTTTAGCACCGCTATCGTCGTTCCCATTTCTATTTTTTGCCTCTGTCCTCTATAACCATAAGCCTACCACAGATGGGACGAAAAAAACACGACAAAAATCAGCAAGCACTACTCGGCTAGTATTATACGGCTAGTTAATAGTTACGACACTATTTCTCGCATTGTGCGACGCGTTCGTTTAAGAAATTTTGGTAATCTGAATAAGTGTGTGTCGTTGTCGATGACCGCGAATTTTATGGACACGTTTCTTTGGCTTATAGCGAATGGCTAATACTTTGTCTGCTTTTACTTCCTGATCAACGGTTGTGGCCGTGACAGAAGCTGACTCTACGTAAGGTGTGCCAACTTTTACGTCTTTGTCGTCGATGACAAGCAATGGCTTAAAGGTATGGTTTTTCTTTTCTTCCAATAGCTCAATTTCCAGCGTTTCGCCTTCGTGTACGATATATTGCTTTCCACCGGTTGTTATGACTGCTTTTTTCATATACCAAGAGATCTTAACAGATTAGCCCGCCCCTGTAAAGAGACATCTACGCTTTTTGGAGCTCAATCATTAATTCAGCGCCATCAATTTTAACGGTCGTCTTGTGGCTCAGAATAGCTTTTTGATCGCTCTTCAGGCTTTTAGCTAACGTTTCGGATGCGATTGTAGCCTTGTGCTCATCTATGGCTCTTGCAAGCTCTGAGCTGCCTGTATAAAGGTTGAGCGCGATCCGATCATCCACCTGTAACTCAGCGTTTTTGCGGGCATTCTGAACCTGTCGGATAACCTCTCGCATCTGTCCCTCGCGCTTTAGTTCTGGTGAGATTGTCGTATCAAGTAGAAACGCGACATCATCATGCGTTGGGTTTATGTCGTGCCCAACCTCTTTTACGTTCACCTCTTCTTTTATGATATCGACCATGTATTCCTGGAGTTCTTGATGTGCTGTAGTCACCTTGATTTTTGCAAGGGGCTGCCGCACCTTAATGCCCGCCTTTGCTCTTTCTGACAATGCACCCGTTACCACATAACGAACGAGCTCCATGTTCTTTAATGAAAGCTCATCGATGTGCCCAACGCTTGGCCAGTCGAGGAGGTGCACCGATTCACCGCCAGTTAACTTCTGGTACAGCTCTTCGGCCAGAAAGGGCGTGAATGGCGCCAGCACCATGCTAAGCTGCACTAAAACGTAGAGAAGCGTTCGGTAAGCATTGTTTTTATCTTCATCATCACCACTTTTCCAGAAGCGACGGCGACTGCGGCGGACATACCAGTTTGATGCATCATCGATAAACGGCAAAATTGGCTTTACGGCATTCGGGATGTCATAGATGTCCATGTGCTTCTCTATCTCTTGGGTTAGCTGGTGCACACGGCTAACAATCCATGTATCAAGTGGGTTCTTACAAAACTCGGCAGGGTCCTCGTGCTTCCCGTCCCACTCCCATCCATCGACTTCTGCATACATGGTAAAGAAGTCATACATATTCCAGACCATAGTCAGCTTACGAGCCACATCGCTAACATCTTTGTCTTGAAGAGAAAAATCTTCACCATTTAAGAGTGGCGAGCCAAGAAATAGTAGTCTCAGGCTGTCAGCACTGTATTGATCCATTAGTACATTGGGGTCTGTATAATTACCAAAACTCTTGCTCATCTTGCGGCCATCATTACCGGCCAATGTGCCATGCACCAATGCATTCTTAAACGCCGCAGTATTAAATAACCCCACGCTCACGGCCTGCATATAGTAAAACCAGGCACGCACTTGCGGAACATACTCGACGATAAAATCTCCGGGGAAGTTTTGCTCAAACTTCTCCACGTTCTCAAACGGATAGTGGAACTGTGCAAATGGCATGCTACCACTCTCAAACCAACAATCCATGACTTTTTCGATTCGTGTATATTCTTCGCCATCAATACTAAACTTTACGTCATCAATCCAAGGGCGGTGGTAATCGTCGAGCTCAACGCCACTAAGTTCTTTCAGCTCTGCATAGCTACCAATCACCTTTGTCTTGCCACTGTCACTCTTCCAGACAGGCATAGCGGTTGCCCAAAATCTATCACGGCTCAGATTCCAGTCTGGCGCAGATTGAATCGTCTTTTCAGATCGGCCGTGTTTAATATGATCCGGGAACCAGTTGATCTGGCTATTTTGCTCCAGCATCTCTTGGCGTTGGCCATCAATATCCATAAACCAACTGGGGTGCGCACGATACATAAGTTTCGTACCACAACGATGACAGTGTGGGTAGCTATGGCGGATATACTCGATACGGAATACAACTCCGCGCTCTTGCAGCGTCTTGGCAATCTCCTTATTTACGTCCCACACAAGCCGACCTTTCCATTCTCCATCGGTGTATATACCGTTTTCATCAGTGCTCATCACCCAAGGGAACCCAGCCTCTTTGCTGAGCTGGTAATCTTCCTCTCCATAGGCCGGCGACTCATGAGCAATACCGGTCCCTTCTTCATCATGTACAAAATCAGCATGCCACACCTTAAACGCATTCTTCCCTATGTCCTTATATGTATCAAAGATTGGCTCATATGCCTTACCTACCAGCTCTTTGCCCTTAAAGGTCCTCAGAACCTTATACGGTAAGACCTCGTGTTTGTCGTTAGACAGTGCCTTATCCAGCAAACGTTTTGCCATGATAAGATTCTGATTTTGGAACTCGACCTCTACGTATTCAATGTTTTTGTTGACTGCAATTGCGCTATTGGATGGCAACGTCCATGGTGTCGTCGTCCAGGCCAGCAGATACGAGTCTTCCTGGGCAAGCTTAAACTTCACATACACACTTGGATCGGTGACATCCTGGTAGCTATTATCCATGGCGACTTCGGCTTTACTAATTGGTGTCGCATCACGTGTGCAATACATCAGCACACGCTCTCCCTCGTAAATCTTCCCTTTTTCAAAGAGCTTCTTAAACGCCCACCAGACACTTTCCATATACTCTTTGTCCATGGTCTTGTAGGCACCCTTAAAGTCCACCCAACGACCAATTCGATCAATCGTATCTTCCCATAAGGAACCCGTTGAGATCATATTTTCGCGACATGTCGTTATGTATTTTTCCAGGCTAATCTTTGTACCTATGTCGCGTCTATCGGTGATACCAAACTTTTTCTCGGTGTAAACTTCTGCTGGCAGCCCGTGCGTATCCCAACCCCAAACACGCTCAACACGCCTACCCTTCATAGTGTGATAGCGCGGCACAGCATCTTTAACAATCGAGGTAAGCAATGTGCCATGATGTGGCACCCCCGTAATAAACGGCGGACCATCATAAAATACATATGCGTTCTCTTTGGGTCGTTGTTCGACAGACTTCTCAAACGTTTTGTTCTTTTTCCACTGAGCAACAAGGTCCTTTTCGTACTCTAATGCTCGTCTTCGGGTTCCTGATTTAAACTTCATTATTCTTCCTCCAACTTGTGCCTATCAGGACTAAATGCCGGACCGCAAGGAACAATCATATCCATATCGCCACCCCAACAAAATTTTTTCATTGGTTCGACATATACGACATCCCCAGCAATTAGATCTTCTCGTTCCCCATCTTTTGTCTGAATATAGCCAGAACCCTTCGTGACTACTGCCATCTCGTGTGATTCTTCTAGATAACCCCACCCATCTTTTGGGAAACGCCCACGAATTGAAATTTTGGCAATATTAATCATCCCTGAAGGAGGATTGTATTCTCGACCATAGCAAAGATCACTATTATGGAATTCTACACCCTCTTCATCAGACCACTTTTTCATTTTTTAGCTCCCTTACTAGTTCTTCAAAATACTCCGCTAATCCATCTTGCACTACATCACCAATAATCTTGTCCGCAGCATTCTTAAGCTCCGGTACTGCATTGGCCATAGCAACTTTATAACCGACTGCATTATAAAGATGCAAGTCATTGTGACCATCCCCCACGCCAATCATTTCTGACCTATCTACGCCAATGATTTTCTCCAGTTCATATACGGCATGTTCTTTTGTGGCTTGACTATTAGTTATGTGCAAATCGTGCGTTTCTGGTTTCTGGGCGACCACCACCGTTACTGCTACGCCCTCAACTCCGGCGAGCAAGCTCTTTACACTTTCAAGCTCAGCTGCAGGCACAAAACATACTTCAAAAAAATAGACGTCCTCAATTTCATCTAAAGCCTCTAGTGACCATCCCCCGCTCAGATAATCCTCCTCGGTTGAGTCATTCCACAAAAACCCATAGCTTAAACCCTTGAGTCTTTGTTTGATCATGCTCACCTGGTCTTTTGATAGGCCACAAACCCATAGGTCATCACCACTTTTCGGGTCAATAATCTTGGTCCCACCCGAGACAATGGCGGGATCTTGTAAATTCATGCTCTCGAGCATTGGCTTTGCAAATGTTGGTGCTCGCCCAGTAGCTGCACAAACCTTAACTCCTAAATTGTCTAGTGCTGCCACGGCCGTTGCCAAGCGCTTAGTCGCTCGCTTCTCTATTGGCGAGTTAACTGCAGTCCCGTCTAGATCGGTTATGATGGCTTTATATTTCACTGTTTCCTTTTTAATTGAAAAGTCGTCACTTCTGACTGCCAGAATCCCTGTTTGGGACGGTACCATCTGGCTTCCAAAAGAGACGACTCCTTTAGCTCTCACTTGTGGCTATTACGGGCCTACCCGGCAAGATCTACTCTCTAACGATTTCTGCTTGCTGCTTTCGTGGTTGATAGCCACTTATCCGCATATGCGGAATGCATTTACAACGGTAACTATACCTTAGATCTTGTGTGACTGCAATTGGTCGGGCGCATAGTAAACAACATCGTTTATGAGCGGAAGGATTGGCCCCTCCCATCGATGTAGTATCCGGCCATCGTCTGCCAGAGCCAAGATCGACGGGTATTGAACTGCATCATACAACGTAGCCATTGCAGCGCCTGCACGCGTTGATAGGTTAACAAGCTCAACCCTACGGTCATGACGATAACGCAAATCTCGCGCAAATGTCTCCACCGCGCGCGCATGCTCAGAATCGGGCCGATACAGAATTACCACTCTCATCGGCCCCATTTTACCATAAGCGAAGCTTTTCTTGCCTAGGAACAGCCTGTTGTTGAACCACAAGAGGTGCATACATAGCAGCTACCTGCGCGTTGCGTCTGGTTACCGCAGTTGTAACACATCGGTGCTGTGTCGTCTTTCTTGGTTGGTCGGTTAGCCGTTGGCTTTGGTGATTCAGCGGCCGCGCTATAGACAACTTCTTTGGGTTTTGACTTTTCTTCGGGCGTGTCATTGGCCAGCAGACTTGTTTGTGCCTCTGGCATATCATCTATAGACGCCATACCCAACTCTAGCCTGTCGTCGAAAGATAGATACGTAAGTGCGAGTCTCTTAAAGATGTAGTCCACCAGTGATGATGCCGTACGGATCTCCTTGTCGTCTGTTATGCCCGCTGGCGCAAAGGCCATGTTGGTCAGACCGTACACATAACTCTTAAGTGGTACACCATACTGCAAACCGTAACTAACAGATATCGCGAGCGCATCCATGACGCCGGCCAAGGTTGAACCCTGTTTGGCGATCTTCATGAACACTTCACCAGGGGTCCCGTCCTCGAACTCCCCAACCGTTACGAAGCCCTTACTGCCAGCGACCGTAAACGAGAATGTCTTGGCGTTACGAACCTTGGGCAACTCACGTCGGACAGCGCCCTTCACAATTATCTTGTCGTTCAGGGACTCAATAACTGTTTTGTCCGCTTTGCCTTCCTTCTTTGCCATGCTGAGTGGCTGCGCGACTTTACAGTTGTCGCGGTAGATAGCTACAGCCTTGAGACCCATCTTCCAAGCATCAATATGAAGCTGCTCTACATCTTCCACGGTTGCCTCTTCGGGCATGTTAACAGTCTTGCTAATGGCTCCTGAAAGGAACGGCTGGACAGCTGACATCATCTTAACGTGTCCAAGATAGTGAATAGAGTTATCACCCATGGAGCAAGCAAACACATCTCGGTGCTCAGGCTTCAAGTGCGGTGCACCGGTTATTGTTTTTTCCACATCAATGTAGGCCACAATATCTTCGGTCTGCTTATCCGTATAGCCCAATGTACGGAGTGCGCGAGGCACTGTTTGGTTAACGATGCTCATTGTCCCACCGCCAACCAGTTTTTTAACCTTCACAAGCCCAAGATCCGGCTCAATACCCGTCGTATCGCAGTCCATCATAAGCCCAATTGTTCCTGTTGGCGCCAATACACTCGCTTGAGCATTACGTACACCATAGAGCTGGCCCAGTTCAACAGCTTCATCCCATGCGGTGGCCGCAGCACTGAGCAGCTCTTCTGAGACAAGACTTGCGTCAATCTGGCTGACTGCTTCGCGGTGCATCTTTAGGACATGTATCATGCCTTCTTGGTCTTTGTGATAGCCGGCAAACGGTCCTACGCGCTTAGCAATCTTGGCGCTGGTGGCGTATGCATGGCCGGTCAGCAGCGCTGTGATCGCTGCGGCTTGTGCTCTACCTTCTGCCGAGTCGTACGGCAGCCCTTGCGCCATAAGTAACGCACCAAGATTCGCGTAGCCAATACCAAGCTCCCGGTATGCTCGAGCGTTTTTGTTGATATTTTCTGTCGGATACTCCGAATACCCAACCAATATCTCTTGGGCGGTAAAAATTAACTCTACCGTATGTCTGTAGGCTTCAATATCAAATGTATCATCCTCTTTTAGGTATTTCAGGAGGTTGATCGATGCTAAGTTGCATGCCGAGTTGTCTAGGTGCATATATTCACTACATGGGTTGCTTCCGTTAATGCGTCCTGCATTCGGCGTTGTGTGCCACTTATTAATCGTCGTATCGAACTGCATACCTGGGTCTGCACATTCCCATGCTGCCTTTGAAATCTGTCGAAATAGATCACGAGCTTTAACAGTTTTGACAGGCTTGCCTGTTGTAACCGCTTTTAGCTGCCAATCTTTGTCGTCAATGACGGCCTGCATAAAATCATCGCTGACACGAACCGAGTTGTTGGCATTCTGATACTGGACGCTAAATGAATCTTTACCATCGAGATCCATGTCCCAGCCAGCAGCCTGCAAATCACGAGCCTTACGCTCTTCGATAGCTTTTGCCCATATGAATTCCTCAATATCTGGATGGTTATCGTTTAGAATGACCATCTTTGCGGCTCGTCTGGTCTTGCCACCGCTTTTTATTGCTCCTGCTGAGGCATCTGCTCCGCGCATAAAGCTAAGCGGGCCAGAGGCAGTCCCTGCGCTCTTGCCGAGCTGTTCTGCAGAAGAGCGGATGGTGCTGAGATTAATACCAGAACCGGAACCGCCCTTAAAGATCATTCCCTCTTCTTTATACCAGTTCAAAATAGCGGGCATAGTGTCTTCTACCGCCAGAATAAAACATGCACTTGCCTGCTGAGCACGACCTTTTGCACCAATGTTAAACCAAACCGGTGAGTTAAAAGCTGCACGTTGTGAGGCAAGTACATACTTTAGTTCTTCGCGGTAATCTTCGGCTTCTTCTTCTGACTCAAAATAACCCTCTTGCATACCGTGTCGCGTAATCGTATCAACGACTCGATCGATAAGATCTCGCAATGAGGATTCGCGTCCCTTTGTACCAGGGGTGCCCGTAAAATATTTTTGGGCAACAATATTAACGGCATTTAGGGACCAGTTCTCTGGGAATTCTACATCTAACTGCTCGAAAACCGGTTTACCGGTCATTGGATTTTTTATAATTGAGTCGCGCTTTTCCCAATTTAGCGCGTCGTAGCCTTTAGTTTTTGGCTGAGTAAACAGCCTCCTGTGCTCCAGGATAGTGGTTTGTCCCATGATTTACCCTCACTTTATTAGATTTTAGTTATAGTTTTTGTTTAGAGTCTTATCTGCAGGCTCTCGGCTACAGATTGGCTCTCGTTTAGCCACCCATTCAACGTCTTTATTATACATGAATCGATTGCCTAAACGACAGCCGTCAAAGTTTATTCTTTGACAGGACTGCTCTTTTTTTGACGAATTTGCGAAAGTTCCTTTTCGAATCCAGCGATATCCTTAAAGCGACGATATACACTTGCGAAACGCACATAGGCTACCTCGTTCAGCTCGGCCAATCGGTCCATAACCATCTGCCCAAGTTTTGCGGTTGCAACCTCGTTCTCTCCACAAGCATAGAGTTCGTGCTCTATGTCTGCCACCAATTGTTCAAGCTGCAAGCTTGTGACAGGTGTTTTCTCCGTGGCCCTGTAAAGACCAGCAAGCAACTTGTCTCTGCTGAACAATTCTCGCTCCCCGTTGTTCTTAATAACAACAAGCTGTGGTCGCTCAACGCGTTCGTAGGTCGTGAATCGGTACTGACATTTCACACAGGCGCGCCGTCTTCTGACTGCTTGGCCATCTGCAACATCACGCGACTCAATCACTTTCGTGTCTGCTTGCTGACATTGACTACACTTCACTTTACGAACCTCCTTCGTTCTGTCTAAAAGTACAACGCGCTACTCCATAGTTACTATATATAGCGTCTATGCTTACTATGTTAGCGCTATCTGTAGCGCTTTTCAAGCATTTTATTGGTGTATTATTTATGACGAAGTGCGCCAATTTACTCTTCTGACTTGTCAGAGTCGTGTGAATCTTGCTTTTCGCTCTTTCGTTTTTTGAGACGTCGCAAGAAAGAAGGGCGTTCTAGTTCCTCTTCCTCACTCGGTGTCGTATTCTGATCTGTAGTGTGCTGATGAACATCATCGTCATCATGATCAAGAGACCAGATGTTGGGTACTGCTGGATCTTTGTGAAATTCCTCAGCTGCAGCCTGTTGATCATGGTTCTCTAAATTGAGGTTAAGATCATTAACGTCAGAAGCTGTTACATCATTATCCTCTGTTGAATCTTCGGGTACGCTAGTGTGTCCACTCACCGTTGCCTGTGGAGCGTGCCTATTAGCAAAATAGGCAGCATCGAAACCTGTTGCTACAACAGTAATAATAACTTCTCCCTCGAGTTCTGGGTTAATTGTAGCCCCAAAGATAATGTTGGCATCCGGGTCAGCAGCAGCAGTGATTGTCTCGGCGGCCGTGTTAATCTCGTGCATCGAGATATCTGAACCACCAATAACATTAAAGAGAATGCCGCGAGCACCGTCTATTGATACTTCCAGTAGTGGCGACTCGATAGCCTGTTGCGCAGCTTGGACTGCCCTGTTTTCGCCGCTTGCACGCCCAATACCCATGAGGGCAGAGCCGGCTTTGCTCATTACGGTCTTAACATCGGCAAAGTCAAGGTTGATAAGACCATGTACTGTAATCAGGTCCGAGATACCCTGTACGCCCTGCCGTAACACATCATCTGCAACTTTAAATGCCTCCACCAGAGGTGTCTGTCGATCAATCGTCTGCAATAGTCGATCGTTAGGGATAATAATAAGTGTGTCGACAGATTGCCTAAGCTTGTCTATGGCTTCTTCAGCGTTACGACGTCGTTTTTCACCTTCAAAAGCAAATGGCTTCGTAGCAAACCCAACAACGAGTATGCCAAGATCGCTCGCTATGTTCGCAACGATATGCCCTGCACCGCTCCCCGTGCCACCACCAGCGCCAATTGTTACAAAAATCATATCGGCACCCTCTACGGCTTTTTTGATGTCTTCTGTAGACTCTTTTGCAGCCTGTTCGCCAACATTAGGGTCTGCGCCGGCGCCCAAGCCTCTAGTGGCGTCTTTGCCAATGTGAATCTTTGTGTTTGCTCTTGAGTGATGAAGCGCCTGGGCATCTGTATTTATGGCAATAAACTCCACGCCCTGCACCCCGGCATCTACCATGCGGTTAATCGCTGCGCCACCGGCGCCACCAACACCAATGACCTTAATTCGTGCAAACGTTTCTATAGCTGGTGCAACTTGTGGCATTCTACATTCCCCTCAACATCTGTTTAGTACCTTGCATCTTACCCTGAGAGTATAACGCAAACTATTATTACTCGCAATGAACAACAAAGGCATCACAACCATGGCGATGCCTTTTTTGAGTGAGTACATAAATTGGCGTATATCTACTACTTGCGAAAGCGCTTGAACAAACTACCAACGAGTTCAGAGACCCCTGCGCCCTGGGCGTTCGCCTGGGGGTTACTGCTTACACCGAGCAACATATCTAGCAGCATCAGACCAACTGCCGTACTGTAACTCGGATCTTGCACAGTATCGAGTAAGCCAGCAAGCGGCTGCAGGCGACCAACCCGAGCAGCTAGTTCAAGTTTTTCTTTGGCGAATAGGTCTATACCCAATAATTTGGACGTGCCCCCAACTAGAACGACACCTCCGGGCAATTTTCGAGAACGCTGAATCTTGCGGAGTTCTTTATCGACGTATTCAAGGAGTTCTTCGACTCGAGCCTCTATGATCATATGAATTTCTTCTGCGTCAAAGTCGTGTTTATTTTTTCCAACCACAACCGATACACGACCAGTCTTGGCATGCTTAGCGAGCCCCCCGTGTTGCAATTTAACCTGTTCGGCAATGTCTAAGTCCGTTTTGAGTCCAATTGCAAGGTCGTTTGTGATGTGGATGCCACCAATTGGCAACACGGCTGTATGTTGCACTTCACCCTCCTCTAGAACAATCATGTTTGTTGTGCCCGCACCAATATCTAATAGCAGTGTGCCCGCCTCTTTCTGCTCGCGCGTTAATACAGCTTCTGTAGCGGCAAGACTAGATACAGACTGATGATTTGCTACAACCTTGGCTTTCTCGAGCACCAGTTCCAGGTTGCGTAGATTAGGCGTTGCGGCCGTCACAATATGCGTGTCTACCTCGAGGCGAACACCCTGCATCCCAACGGGGTCTTTGATATTATCCTGTCCGTCAAGTCGATAGTTTTTGGCGAATACCTGGATAATCTCTCGATTGGGCGGTAGCTTCACAATGGTGGCTGCTTCTTCAACGCGCAAACGATCATCAGCAGTTATCTCTCGATTAGCCGAACTAATGGCAATGACCCCTCTAGAATTCATGCCAACAACATGCGACCCGTTGATGTTCACGGTAGCGTTCGTAATATGTCTCCCAGAGACTCGCTCTGCTTCTGTAACTGCGTCAACAATGGCCGAAGCAACATCATCTGGATGCACGATGTTCCCTTTGCGCATGCCAAGATTTTTTGCGCTCCCGTGACCAATGATCGATAGAATATTATCCCCACCAGCTTCGTAGCTCCCCACAACGCAGCGAACAGTACTCGTACCTATGTCCAGGCCAATAAACTGGGTCGTAGCTTGATCGCTCATGCAGGAAGTATAACAACACAAGCGGAATTCATAAAGGCCCGCTTATGCTTAGCTACAGGCTTGTTAGGATCTCAGCACCGTCTTGGGTCACTAGAATAGTGTGCTCAAAATGAGCAGACCAAGACTCATCTTTTGTCTTGATGGTCCAGCCGTCACTGTCCGCATATACCTTGTGCGTCCCAAGTGTAGCCATAGGCTCAATCGCTATGGTCATGCCACTCTTAAGCAACTGTCCCGTGCCGACGTGACCATAGTTAGGAATATTCGGTTCTTCATGTAATTCATGCCCGACACCATGTCCCACAAGATCACGGACGATGCCATAATGCTCTTTATCTAAAACTCTTTCGACTGCCGCTCCGATATCGCCTACTTTGCAGCCATTCTTAACCGCGGCTATACCTTCTTGTAGCGCGCGTTCTGTTTGCTTGAGCAATCTTTGCACACGAGCATCCTTTGATGTTCCTGCTATTACACTAATGGCAGCGTCGGTGATCATGCCGTCAACTATGACACCGAAATCCATGCTAACGATATCTCCGTCTTCTATACCTTTTTGGGCGCTTGGTATGCCATGAACGACTTCGTCGTTTACAGAGACACACAGCACGTCAGGGAACCCATAGTAACCAAGGAAAGCTGGTTTTCCCCCAAGTTTTTTTAGCTCTTGTTTAGCAATAGTTGACAGGTCTTTTGTGGTCATGCCCGGCTGCAGTTCTTTCTTTAGTAGAGCCAACACCTGGGCCAATATATGACCGCTTTTTCTCATGGCGTCGAGTTCTTGCGCCGTTTTAACCTTGGTAAGCATATATGTTCACCCCCTCGCTACGGAAGATTCTTTAGAATTTGATCATGCACGATGCGCGCATCTTGATCACCATTAATATCGAATACGGGGATGTTTTCCGCTTTAAAATGATCGATGATAGGTAGTGTAACCTGATGGTACTCATCGAAGCGTTTACGAATAGCGGTATCGGTATCGTCTACTCTGCCCCGTTTCTTGAGGCGTTCGAGCACAACTTCTTCGGTGGCAGCCAAGTGGAACACACCAGTAATATTAAAACGCCCCTTCTTTGCTTGCTCAATGAGCCACTCTGCCTGGCGCGTCGTACGAGGAAAGCCGTCAAGCATAAATTCCTCGTGAACATCAATAAGTTCCAAAATTTTATCAATGAGCCGAATAATCTCATCGTCGCTCAGTAGCTTTCCTTCCAGCATCTCTTGACGTCGCTTGCCTGTAACCAGGACGCGCAATATTTCGCCGGTAGAGATCCAGGAATAGCCCTTCTCATCTGCCAGCAAGCGTCCCTGCATACTTTTACCTGCGCCAGCGACTCCCATAAGAATAATCATGCGTTTAGTGCCTCCTTTACCAGTCGAGCAATCGTTGCCCCATCAGCAGCGCCCCTACTCCGCTTCTTTACGTCTGCAATAACCTGACCCATCTGTGCTGGTGAGTCCGCGGCCAAGCTCTTGATGGACTCTTCTACTAGATTCTGTATAGCTGTATCGTCTAGTTGCTCTGGCAAATACTTCTCGATTACCTGTTTCTCTTCCAGTTCAGCTTGTTGGCGAACTGGCTCATTCGCCTGTTCATACAGCGTGGCTGCTTCTTGGCGCTTTTTCGCCTCTTTTTGCAACAACTGTTGCACAACTTGGTCATCAAGACCACTATCTCGTTTGCCCGCTGCTAATTCTGCATACAGCACTGCGCTCTTTAGCCCGCGAAGAATCCCAGTGAGACATTTATCACCTGCCAGCATAGCAGCCTTGAGGTCGGTATCAATTTTTTGTTTGGTTGTCATTCAAATAAAAGTGTATCAGATTGTATAAGAGAGTAAAAAGACTAGCGGATTCCGAGCTTCATCTTCTTGAGCTTTTCGATCTTTCGCTCGCGGCGAACAATTGCCTTTTTGCGACGATCACGTTTGCTCAGAGGTTTCTCAAAATACTGCGCCTGTTTTGCTACAGCCAATAGGCCAGACTGCTGTACCTTACGATTGAAACGACGTAGCAAGTTTTCGAACGACTCTTTACTGTCTTTGCGTGTTACTTGGATCATAGATTGATTAGTATACCGTAACAGATACGGTTCTGCAAGCAGAATCTAAGCGCTTGGTCGTTTTTGGTTGAGTCGCTGAGACTTAAGGACAATACTCTGTAGTTCTTTGAAAATGGCGAAGTGCTTGTTGGTGTGATAAATCTTGGTATTCCCCTGTTTTTCGGAGATAAGAAAACCAATCTTTTCAAGGCGTTTTAGCTCACGCTGGATGTTGCCGGCATCTTCTTTAATAAGCTTGGCAAGACCGCGGACATGCGTCTTGAAGTCTGGGTACTTCGCATAGACCACAATAATCTTTCGGCGAACTCGGGAGGTTATAAATACATCTAACATAAGCTTTTATTGTTATTAGAACAACGTACTGCCAGTATAGACGTTGTTTTTTTGGAATTCAAGTCTTTCGTGTTCTAAGACTATAATGAGGGGGATGAACTACTATAAAGTCTGGCCGGCAAACCTGCGCTACCACGGGACAGAACTGTTAACCTATGCTGCGGATAACCAGACTATCGAGCCCGGCACCGTCGTTGTAATCCCCTTAAGAAGCGCTTCCATTCTAGCAATTGTTGTATCAAAAACTACAAAACCAATTTTCGCTGTTAAAGATTTATCGGTACTATCTCCGGCAATCGTTGTCCCCCCTGCAAATTTAGCCCTACTTGAGTGGTTTGCCACCTATTACCCCTCTCCCTACGGTGTTCTCGGGAGCATGTTTCTGCCGCGTACATTATCCGTAAAACAAGCTGAATCTACTCCTGTAGAAGTGCCCTCCGCAACAATACGACTTCCAAATCTCACAGAGGATCAACAGCGCGCCATAAAAGAGATCAATGAATCGGCAGGTACCATGTCACTCCTTCATGGTGTAACCGGCAGTGGTAAAACGCGGGTTTATCTTGAACTAGCAGAACAAACTCTTAGACAGCGTAGGAGCGTTCTCGTACTGACGCCGGAGATAGCCCTCACCTCCTCACTGGTAGATACATTCCGCAAGAGCCTAACCTGTCCTGTACTGGTTGTACATTCGCGCCTAACAGACAGAGAACGACGCATAATCTGGCTACAAATTCTAAAGAGCAGTGATCCAGTTGTGGTTATTGGTGCCAGGTCGGCATTATTCTCACCCTTTTCATCTCTTGGGCTACTCGTTGTTGATGAATTCCACGACAACGCATACAAACAAGATCAGTCGCCCTATTATCAAACAGTCCGTGTGGCGGGGAGGCTGGCCGAGCTCCATCAAGCTACTCTTGTTCTAGGTAGCGCAACCCCGACAGTCAGTGACTATTACGTGGCTGTCGCAAAAAAACGTAGCATTATCAGACTCCGAAATCTTGCAATACAGTCAGAAACAATCCAGAGGCCAACCATAACCACCATCGATTTGCGAGACAAGAGCAACTTTGCGCGTAGCCCTATTTTTTCGGATGCACTACTAAAAGGCATCGA
Source organism: uncultured Candidatus Saccharibacteria bacterium (assembly GCA_964643545.1). Lineage (GTDB taxonomy): Bacteria > Patescibacteriota > Saccharimonadia > Saccharimonadales > AWTP1-31 > DAISWP01. The sequence continues at coordinate 10,256 of CAZXTE010000002.1, read as the reverse complement.
GGATAGCCTTGCAAGGAAGGAGCAATCACTCGTCTTTCTTAATCGTCGAGGTACCGCGCGATTAGTTCTGTGCCAAAAATGCGGCTGGCAGGCTTTATGCCCCAACTGTGACCTACCACTGACCTATCATGCCGATACCCACATAATGCGTTGCCACACCTGTGGGCACACATCTACAATCGTTACGTCCTGCCCAACCTGTCAGAGTATCGATATTGTCTATAGAAGTGTTGGCACAAAGGCCCTGGAAACTGGCTTAAAGAAGATACTTCCCCACGCAAAAATTCAACGCTTTGATACCGACAACAAGAAAGCCGAACGTTTTGAACAACAATACGACACTGTTATGTCCGGAGATGTAGATATTATTGTCGGTACACAAATGCTCATCAAGGGACACGACCTCCCTAAACTGAGTATGGTTGGTGTCGTGGCCGCGGATACCAGCTTGTACTTCCCTGACTTCTCGGCAGAAGAACAAACATACCAGCTTATAACCCAAGTTATCGGTCGCGTTGGCAGGGGGCATCGTCAAGGAAACGTAGTGGTTCAAACCTACAACCCAGATAGCCCTGCAATTCGTGCGGCGATTAACGGTGACTGGGAGGGCTTTTACGAAAAACAGATCGATGAACGTCGCCTGTTCGCCTTCCCTCCTTTTGTACAAACGCTAAAACTCCGCTGCAGTCGAGCCAGTCAACAGAGTGCTATGAAAGCTTGTACAGAACTTCTATCTGTTTTGAATGGTCGCAAGCTCCCCGTTAAGCTCATTGGCCCTGCACCCGCATTCGTAGAGAAAGTAGGCAATAAGTATGTCTGGCAGATCATTGTAAAAGCGAAGTCAAGAGCACCATTACTGGAGATTGTGCGTTGCTTACCCGCAAACTGGTCGTATGATCTCGATCCTACGAATCTTCTATAGTTTGACGAGCGCTGCTCACCGCCAACTTCCTTTTTATATCTGTTATACTTATGACCAATGGCCATGAATAAAGATGCAATCATTACACTTCCTCATGCAAGCCTACGACAGCGCTCTCGCCGAGTAGGTCTCATCACTCCTGAAATTCGTACCCTAGCAAACGACATGGAAGCCGCCACGCTCGATTGGGAAGATAGCCGTGAACATGAGTTGGGCGTCGCATTAGCAGCTGTTCAGATCGACAAATTATGGCGTGTCGTAGTTATACGTAGTGATTTTGACGACAAAGAAGACAGAACGTTTGAGGTATTCATTAACCCAGAGATAACAAAATACGAGGGTGCACTCGAGGAGGACTACGAAGGATGCCTCAGCGTCGCAAATGTCTACGGTTTAGTGCCCCGCCATACCAAGGTGCGCGTTAAGGCCAAGAACCTCGAAGGCAAAGAAGTCCGCCTAACAGCGGAGGGGTTTCTGGCTCGAGTATTCCAACATGAGCTTGATCACCTGCACGGCACATTGTTTATTGATCACATAAAAGACCGTCCCGACGCGTTCTTCCAACTGCAAGCAAACGGCAAATTAAAGGCTTTAGACTATGAAAAAGACATCAAAGAAAATAGTATTCTTTGGTAGTGGCCCCGTCGCTGCTAAAGCCCTGGAGTTACTGGCTCAAGACTTTTCAGTTGAAGCAGTCGTAACGAAGCCACGTCCTCCACACCATCGCGGTAAGACGCCCGTTGTTGATCTCGCTACCAGATTAGGGCTGCCCATCCTTTTGGCAAGCACAAAACGTGAGCTTGATTTGCTATTCGAAGGCAACCCCGTTAACAGCAACCTGGGTGTACTTATCGATTTTGGGATTATTGTATCGCAGAAAATTATAGACAATTTCCCTTTGGGCATTATTAACAGTCACTTCTCAGTCTTGCCTGAATGGCGAGGTGCTGATCCAATCACATTTGCGGTTCTATCGGGCCAAAAGAAAACCGGGGTTAGCCTAATGCTACTTGTTGAGAAGATGGATGAAGGCCCTTTACTTGATTTTGCTGAGTATACGCTACTCGATCGAGTGACGACCCCCGGTCTGACAGAAGCACTTATTGAGCTCAGTCATACTTTGTTAGTGAAGAATATACCCGCATACCTAGACGGCACCCTCAAGCCAAAACCTCAAACCATCACCAAACGCCTCGTGTCATACTCGCGGAAACTGACGAAAAACGATGGAGTCCTTGATTTTACAAAGACTGCTACGCAATTAGACCGCGAAATTCGTGCCTTTGTTGGCTGGCCACAAAGTCGCACGCAAATTGCCGGTAAAGATGTAGTAATCACCAAAGCCCACAGTGTTCCCGTTGATGGAATACCTGGCAAAATTGAAGCACACGACAAGAAAGTTCTCATAATTTACTGTAGCTCCGGGTATTTATGCATTGAGCGCTTGAAACCAGCCGGCAAACCAGAGATGGATGTTGTCAGTTTTCTAGCCGGTTACGGCAAGAGTCTCTAAACTGTCGTAGGGGGGGTCGTTGGTGGGGTCATTTGCTGCTGACTCGCAGCTACAATCTGGGGTGCAGCAACCTTAATCTCTGCCTTTAGAGTCTCTAGCTCGTTTGCAACAACCTGCTTATAATCCGGAAAGTTTGATTCCAACCATTTTAAAGCACCAGCTTCATCATTTCGGTCAATAAATGCCTCAAATTCATCGAGTTGCTCGTTCGTCATCTGCTCTGCAAGCTTCATGCCAACACGCATCTCAAGCGTTTCATAAATATGAGAAAGCATTTTATTTTTTTCTTGTGGAGGTAACGCTCCCAAGCCAAGTTCATGCAGTAAATTGTCGTCGAGTTTAAACATAATACTCCTTAATTGTATCAGATATTTAGCTTGTCAGTATAATGGCAAACACCAGGATAATAATCAATACAAATGAAACAACGGTTCCTGTTCGTGCCGCCTGTTTATAGAGGTCCTTCTTTACGGGTACAGTACTGGTGTTCGTTTGTTTGAGTAGTGCATCGTCAGATAGAGGCCCATTGGCATGCTGAATCTTAGGCCTTCCCCCCATGGCCGCCTGAGCCGAGGGCCCGCCACCCGCCAAGCTGCCCCGAGCCATGGCAGCAGATCGTTGATCAGCCTCGACCCCTCGCGCCTCATGGCTCTTTTCATACATAGCTTCTAGGGGTATGTTCTGCTCGGCAGCAAGTTCGACAGCCTTTTCTATCTGTTCAGGAGTAACTACTCGAGCCACCTCCGGCGGCGCTACGATTCGCTCTTCTGGCGACTGTTGTTCTATTTGGGGAAGCTCTGGAAGTGCCTGGCCTCGCCGTTCATACAGATTACGCATCATCTCATTTCGTTCTTGCACCATCTGCGCTATCGGTGTTGCTCCTTGTTTCTCGACGCGCGGCAAGGGGGTGGCTTCTGGCTGCTTAGCTGTTTCTTGCTTGTTTATCCGTTCATCTAGTGATTTTGTTTGCGCCTCTAAACGCTCCCGCGCCTCTTTTTGCTTTTGTAACTCATTGTGAATCTTGCCGTGTTGTTTTAGATTCTCTTTTTTATTCTTATTGTCTCGATGCCGAGAAACAGCGTAATTCAAGACATCCAGCGCAAGCAACCCCCCAACAGCACCAGGCAGCCTGTCATCCCGCACTGGCTGCGGGAGTGAATCGGAAACAACTCGAGGTATATTTGGTTGTGGTTCTGCCGCACGCGGATTTGGCGCAACTACGACGGGGGGGAGCCCTCCCGCAGGGGCGCCGCCAAATGGATGCGCGTCAACAACAGGGTCGTCTTCCTCTACATCAACACCCGTCTCTTGGGCAGATGCAGTCTCTGCGAAAGTTTCTGGTTCATGGTCGTCCGTTTCAGGATCAACCTGATCTTCTAGCTCTTGGTGGATCAATCCGTCGAACAGTCGAGCTGTACCCCTTGCTCGTGGCCGCTCTGCATCATCTTCTACACGTTCTGGCTTGGGCAAAACAGTACGCAGCAGTCGTGACAACCGTCTGCCTCTGCGCCGACGGGGGCTCATACTCTCCTCGTCGTCATCATCTACTTCAACGTCATGCTCATCGGTTTCTTCCGGTGAAAGCTCTTCTTGCATGAATCGACGAGTATTCCAGCGTCGGGCAAATTCTAAGCCCCGCTGCACTCTACTGAGTTTTACCTCAGAAGATTCATCCTCCTCTGTTGTATCGCCTCGTGGAACAGATCTTTCTGCCATGTTTTGCCCCTACAGCTGTCTCGAAACCGTCTCTCGGGTAAATACCTCTACCCGATCCCCTTCTTCGACCACCACTTTACCTGTTGTTTCCAAGCTCAATCCGCACATTTCGCCTTCTACAACCTCTTTTGCTTCTTGCGGACCGCGTTTTAAGCCAGTTAACTTTGCTTCTGCCAAAACTTCTTTGCCTCGTGAAATTCGAACCAAAGCCGGGGCTGTTAGCTTGCCGCTTGTCACTTCACCACCACAGATTATCTCGGTCTTTGTCGTCTTAAATATGCCCTTGATGGTCAACTCACCGAGTGTATGTTCGACTTCTTCTGGGGCGAGTAGCTTTGTAAGTTCCTGCTTAGCATCGTCGAGCAACTCGTATATAACGTTATACAAGCGTACTGACACTTTGTCTCGACTCGCGAGGCGCTTCATGCTTGTTGGCAGCTCTACGTTGAAACCATACAAGATGGCGCCCGTAGTGTGTGCCAGGTGCACGTCACCCTCGTTTATAGAACCAACGCTGCTACTTACAATGCGCGTTGCAACCTCTTCGTTATCGAGTGTTTTTAGACTATCTATAACAGAAGTTAATGAACCCTGTACGTCTGCCTTGATAATAACGGGTAGCTCATTCACTTCGTTTGTTCGGTTAATTCTTCGGATAAGCTCGACGCTGGTTACGTTTTGCTTTTTGTTCCCCAGTTTTGCTTGTTTATCGACGTCGGCTATAGCCGCACGCGCAATCTTCTCGCTGGCGACAACGGAAAATTCATCACCGAATTCCGGTAACTGCTTAAACCCAGTGATTACAACTGGTGTAGACGGACCGGCTTGATCTAAAATGCCCTTTTCTGGGTCTTCCAAGTTGCGCACCTTTGCATATGTTGTGCCTGCCACAACAAAGTCACCACTTCTCAGCAAGCCTTCTTCCACCAGACACACGGCTACGGGTCCGCGACCATGCTCCTGATGAGCCTCAATCACCAAGCCTTGCGCCGGGCCATCCTGACGAGCCTTTAACTCCTCGACGTCAGCAACTAGCAGAATCATGTCGAGCAACGCGTCAATGCCTTGTTTTGTTTTTGCAGAAACCTCAACCACAATGGTGTCACCACCCCATTCTTCAACCAGTAGGTCTTGCTCAGCTAGTTGTTGTTTTAGACGAGGGACATCCGCACCTTCTTTATCAATCTTATTAACGGCAACGATCATTTTTACACCAGCAGTGCGAGCAAAACGAATAGCTTCGATGGTTTGCGGCTTTATGCCATCATCGGCAGCTACCACGATTACGACCAAATCAGTCAGTCGTGCCCCATGTTCACGCAAGGCAGCAAACGCTTCGTGACCCGGTGTATCAAGAAGTGTGAGGACGCGGTCGTTATGGGTAACCTGATACGCAGAAATATGCTGGGTGATGCCACCAGCCTCTTTCTTGGCAGTATCAGCACCACGGATAGCATCAAGGAGTGACGTCTTTCCGTGATCAACATGCCCCATTACCGCAATGATCGGTGGTCGTGTTTCACCCTCGGTATTTGTTCGTCGTGCAGTTCGAACTTCTGCAGGCGCAGCGGTCTTTCGTGCCAAGACAACATCAAGGCCCAACTCTTCGACAATAATCTGGGCTGTATCAAAGTCAATTTGTTCGTTAACAGTGGCCATAACCCCGTTCTTCATCAACTCACCAATCAGGCGTGTTACGGGTAACATTAGCTTTTCGGCTAGAGTGCCGACGGTAATTTGATCTTCGATCTCGATGGTTTGCTTATCCATTCGGCCTCTCTCCTTCTTTAATGTTGTTTAAACTTCTACATATCGCTATTTACTTAGCGTCTTTGAGGCTCAGCGCAATCTTGCGTGCCTCGGTGTCTACGTCAATAACCTTGAATTGCTTCTTTTCATTCAGCTGGAAGATTTTTTCTGGGTCAATGCTTTCGTCGTCGCTCATTTCAGATACATGAACTAACGCTTCGACACTCGCTGATAGCTGTACAAAAGCACCAAATGGAGTGATCCGGGTAATCTTACCCTCTACCATTTCGCCTTTTTTGAAGGCTTTTACTTCCTGCAACCAGGGGTCTTCACTCATTTGCTTAATACTAAGCGACAGACGATCTTTATCGATGGCAATGATCTTGGCCTTCACTTCGTCACCAACCTTCACATATTTGCGAGGGTCTTCGACACGTTCCCAAGATATTTCTGAGATGTGCACCAGGCCTTCGATGCCATCAACATTTACGAATGCACCGAAGTCGATCACACCCGTTACAACGCCCTTCACTTCGTCACCAACCTTTAATTCGCTCAGTCGAGCCTGCATGTCGTCTTTGATAGCTTCTTTTTCAGAGAAGATCAGCTTGTTGTCTTTGCGGCTGACGTCCAGTATACGGACACGAAGTGATTGACTGGTAAGCGCGTTGAGTTTTTGCAAGATTTCGTCTTTGTCGGCGCCAGATACTCTTGGGTAGTGGCCGGCTGCAAGTTGCGAAACGGGCAAGAAACCACGAATGCCTTCTAGCTCAACGAGTAGACCGCCACGATTTGCGTCATACGCAGTAACTTCGATGATGTCTCCTGCTTCGAATACGCGTTGCAATTCGTCCCAACCACGATCTTTGACTGCTCGCTTCATGCTCAGTAAGGCGTAGCCCTCGTCCATTTCTGGGTCGACTACACTGGTGGTAACCTGTTCGCCTTCAATTAATTCTTGGCCGTGGCCAATTTCTCGTCGCATAACGACACCAACACCATTCGGACCCAAGTCGATCCAAACTTCGTGTTTACGAACAGAAGTAATAGTACCTTCTACTACGTCGCCCGTCTTTAGTTGTTTTATATCGGTGGATGCCAGCAAGTCATCCATGGTAATTGCTGATTTTGACATGATATACATGCCTCCTTATTTCTGCGGCAACCCTTGGGTTGTTTACTCCGATCAGATTTACCGTAATTATACATCTTACGCTATCTGTTCGCAAGCGAAAGCAACATGCTCCAAGAATACCGAGCTGTCATGCTAGAATGAACGCATGTACTTGGCGGTAGACATTGGGGGAACAAAGACGCTACTGGCTGCTTTTTCGGCAGATGGCAAAGTTGTAGCTCGCCATAAATTTTTAACACCAGCAGACTATAACGAATTCGTACAATTATTTGGTAGCGAGATAAAAAAAATTAGTCAGCATCCTTTCAAGCAAGGGGTTATGGCGGTACCTGGTCGGCTTGACCGCGAACTAGGTGTCGCTATCGCGTTTGGTAACCGCCCCTGGGAAAATATACCAATTGTGCACGATTTTCAGCCATTGCTACCCTGCCCGGTGCGCATCGAAAATGATGCAAAGCTAGCAGGCTTGTCGGAAGCATTACTTATCATAAATGAGTTCAAAAAAGTACTATACGTAACTATTAGTACAGGCATAGGCTCTGCACTTATCATAAACGGTAATATCGATATAAATAGTCAGGATAGCGAGGGCGGCCAGCTATTGCTTGAGCACAACGGCAAGCTAATGGATTGGGAAGATTTTGGTTCAGGGCGGGCCTTCAAAGAGAAATTTGGTCTACCGGTTGGCGAGATAACCGATCCAGAGGCCTTCTACTATATTGCCCGTAACATTGCTATCGGCCTAATTGATCTTATCGCCACATACACGCCAGAGGTCATTGTTTTGGGCGGTGGTGTTGGTGCCCATCTAGAGAAATTTCAAGATCGCCTCGAGGAAGAGCTTAAGATCTATGCCAACCCACTATTTGCTATGCCCGCGCTTCGTAAAGCCCAACGTGCAGAAGATGCCGTAATTTACGGCTGCTATGAGCTTGCGAAGGAAAAAAATGCATAAACTACTACGGTCACTCAAAAAAGCCCATCCAGGGCTTTCATTTAAGCCCGCAGCGTCATTCTATTGGTCGCCCAAACAACGTATTGTTTATTATCGAGATGCTACTGAAGAATCACCGCAAGCAGCGTGGTCATTGCTGCATGAGCTTGGCCATGCACTGCTTGATCACCAAGACTTCCAGACAGATTTTGAACTCCTCCAGATCGAGGTGGCGGCTTGGGAAAAAGCCAACGGACTTGCTAGAACATATGGCTATCAAATAGACCCAGATCACGTACAGGATTGCCTAGACACCTATCGTGATTGGTTATACCAACGCAGCTCCTGCCCAACCTGTACCAGCTGCAGCTTACAAACCGCACCGCGAACCTACACCTGCCACAACTGTAATACTGTTTGGCGTGTATCGTCCTCTCGCCTCTGTCGGGCATATCGACGCAAACAAAAAGAGGCCTTGGCAGTAGCCTAAGCCTCTCTTCTCGCTAATTGTACAATTAGACTTTTTTGGTACGACGGCTAATGCGTCCACCTTTGGCGCCAGCAATACGAGCTAGCTCTCGGTTGGCAAAAAAGCCACCGGTGCGGCCTTTTTTGCCGCCCATAGCACCGATTTTTGCATAAAAATCAGCACCGTACTTGGTCTTGTTTGTTGATGCGGCTGCTTGGCCGCCTTTTTTTGTTCCAGCCATGTTTGGCCTCCCACTTAATTTAGTAGTCCCACATTAGCCTCTGGAAAGAAAAAGAGCCCGCGCTTGCGCACGAACCCTCTCTTCTTCTCAGAATTGCGCTTATGATATCACGATGTATCGCTTATGTCAATAACTATCGTCCCTGTTGAAACAATATGGAATTTTCTGGCTTTTACAAGAATATACTACAATGAAGTTATGGGTTATATCTTTGTGCTCGGGTACATACTCTTGATAGGTATTGCTACCTTCCTGATGAAGGTAGGGCTTAAGACGCTCAGCCCCTACCAAATGAATTTTCTTATGGGTGTCGGCATGCTGCTCACAGGCGTTCCTGCCCTGTTACTGGCACATAAATCTTTCAGGATACCTGCAAAAGAACTGCCTCTTGGCTTAGGAATTGGGGTGGCTATGGCGCTTGGTTCTATCCTATACGTACTGGCCCTTAATAAGCTGTCTGCTAGCGTTGCGTCTGTTTTGGCAGCTACGTATGTCGGTGTGGTCATCATTTTGTCCTGGATATTCCTTAAGGAGTCATTTGACACGGTAAAAATCCTGGGTATCCTTTTTACCTTTACCGGAGCATTACTACTAACCTATCGGTCATAGGGCGAGGAACATGAAGAAATATACAAATATGGATGAATTTATCGGTAACTACCCCGAGGATGTACGCGTTATTCTAGAAAAGATCAGACAAACCATTCACGAAGCAGCCCCTGGCGCAAAAGAAAAAATTAGCTATGGCATACCCACGTTCACTCTCGGCGGCAATCTGGTGCACTTTAGCGCATACAAACATCATGTAGGCTTCTACCCTGGTGCCGACGCTATCCAGGTGTTCAAGGACGATCTAAAGGCATATAAAACATCCAAAGGAACTATCCAGTTCCCTCTAGACCAACCAATCCCCTACGATCTAATCAAGGAAATAACGTTATTTCGCACAAGACAGCAGGCCGGAGCATGACTGGAAAAGCGATCCTTCGCAGGGTTAAAGAGCTCGACCTCCCCAAGGGTGAATATATCGTATTCGGGAGCTGCCCCATGGCACTTGCAGAAATCCGTGAGTCAAGCGACGTAGATCTCCTTGTTTCGAAGGAATTATTTTCTACTTTAGAGAAGGTCGGTTGGAAGATATTGGATAAGGGGCCCGGCGACAAACCCCTAACGAGCGATATATTTGAAGCACACTATGCATGGAACTTTAGTTCGTATACCCCGACGCTTGAGGGTTTACTCCCAACAGCAACCATTGTTGAGGGCATTCCTTTCGCTTCACTTGAGGAAGTGCGCAAATGGAAGCAGTCGTCTGGCAGACCAAAAGACCTAATCGACATTAAACTGATCGATAACTACCTGGAAAAGAAAAGCTAGATATTCAGAAGTTCCAGTGCGCGGTGAACTACATAGGCAGGCCAGACGCAGGCCTTGAGTAGTGCCAATACAAAGCCCCAAAACCCTGCTGAGTTTTGCACAAAATAGACTGCTGCACCAATGAACGTTAAGAAGTAGGCGCCACCCAGTGGGCCGCCCTTGTTTACTACCTTCACTACATTTTTTTCGTTTTTTGCCAT
>CAZXTE010000001.1:0-179319 GCA_964643545.1 uncultured Candidatus Saccharibacteria bacterium | reverse complement strand
TGGTGGGCGATATAGGATTCGAACCTATCACCTCCACAACGTCAATGTGGCGCTCTAGCCAAATGAGCTAATCGCCCTCGTCACCGTGTGAGTAATTGTTGCTCTAGGTTTTCGAAAGCTAAGGCTCTCGAAAGACCTTTTGGCAACAACTACAGCCGGTTCCTCCTCCCCTAAAAATCTTACGATTTTTGGGGGCCCCTTTTTTTGGTGGCTGACTGGCCGGCTAACGGATCAGTTAGCTGCCCTATAATAGTAAATAACAGATACAAATGCAAGAATCTATAGGCTTGACGAGGTCAGAAGGCCACGCAACGCTGAAGCCTCTATCTTAAAATACTGCTTCAGGGCTAATCCAAGGGGATATTTATCAAACTTGCCCACATGGCTAACCCCGTCCAACTCAATACGCTCTATTTCATTACCCCTAGCACTGTTACGAAAAAGCGAGTTAAGTGCAGCTTCGGCTCGAAAACCATGTAAATCATGCTCTGATAATTGATCCCACACTTCTACTGGCAGACATCTGGGGCCGGCAAACATCCCCCACCGTTTATAAACCAAGCGCTTTATCAGCTCTTTTCTCTCACCTAAGTAGCCTATTGTCATTGTTGCTTCCCCGGCCTGCACAGGAAGAATAAGCTGGTCCACGTGGTCGCCAGTGATATTCACCAGATCGGCGTCAAGGAACGTCAATAGGCCAGCCCCAATGTTACGCGCAACATCTACACCTCGCGCCATTGCGGGGGCCTTACCTTGTTCCGTACAGCCAACGACTATCGCCCCCGCTTCTGCTGCAAGTCCTGCCGTATTATCGGTTGAGTTGTTATCTACTACAATCACTTGATCTGTTAGTGCAAGCTGCCCATTCGCATGTTGGGCAGCATCAATAACCGCACCAATACGCGCCGCCTCGTTGTATGCAGGAATAATAAGTGCTGATTTCTCTCCGTTGGGCATTGTTATATTGTACGCGATAGATTGACTTTCAGTTGTTTTTATGTTAACATAAGCGTGTTAATCGAGGTGTTTTGGTTTTGAGTACCAACAAGCGGAACGCGCTTGAGGGCTTTAAACTCTTCTATGAAGAGTTGATGCCCCTTAAGCGAACCAACAGAGTACGTCGCATCCGAGCCACTGCTACCAAATAGCAAGCAAGCGAACTGATAGACCCCTGGGCATTATTGTCTAGGGGTTTACTTATGCCCTGATTTCTATATGTTATCCACTAGCATTTTAACCAGCGCTATGACAATATATAGTCATGGTTAAGACATTGTACGACAAGGATAAAAGGTGAATTGCCTCTACTGTGGTGGCCCCACGCAGGTAAAAAACTCTCGGCATGGGAAACGAAAAACCCAAGTCTGGCGACGCCGTACCTGCACTGCGTGCCAGGCAGTCTTTACGACGCACGAGCAGCCCGAACTAGAAAAGAGTCTGATCATTAACGATAATGGCGAGCTCATCCCCTTTTCTAACGACAAGCTGTTTGTAAGCATCTACGATTCTTGCAAGCACCGAAAAAAGGCAGCCGAGGATGCACGCGGGCTTGCCAACACAGTCATAGAGAAGGTTTTAGCCAGCGGAAACTCTGCAGAGTTACTCAAAGCAGATCTTATTGAGACGGTGCAGAAGACCTTGAAAGCTTTTGATACTGCTGCATACGTTCAGTACTCAGCCTTCCACAAACAGCGTTAGATTTACATGATTGTCTTGTTGTCTGACGTTTTGACTGCTTTTTTGGTGGCGTCAAATGTGTCAAGATACCGTTTGAATATAAGGCGAGTTTGCGAAGTAAGCGCAGCGGCGGAGTTAAAGCAAATACCGGTAACGGGTAGCATAACCCATTGCAGAACCATCCACAGACTTCTATGTGCCTTGTATCGCTTCGGCTTTGGTGGCAGTGCCTTAAAGCTAAGGAACAATGTAATAACAATACCGACCATGGCGATGCTTTGTATGCGGCTCGCAATTAATGGCAACTGGTTAGCGGTGTAGTCTGTCGGGTTAAAATACGCCGGTATAAAGGCAGCGAACAGCAAGATCAGTGGCGCTGTGGCCCAGCTCACATGTCCTTCTAGCAAGCGAAGAAACTTAGCCGTTACATCGAATGTGGACAGCTTTTTATTCTTACTAAAGAAGCCCTTCTCTGCCACATAGGCGATATCCGATGCTCCCCACGCCCAACGGCGCAACTGTATGAACTGTTCTCTTATTGTCTTGCGATAGGTCTCTGCCAGCACCGCATCTTGATAGATAGGCACAAATATTGGGTACACTTCGTAGTTGCCGTCATACCTAAAATACGATCGCCAGAACTGGTGACCGTCCTCTACAATGGTTCGAACACTCCAGAAGTCTGTGTCTATTAGAGCTTGCATACTCTGGGCGTGGGACGAAAAATTGCGTAGCATATGTGGCCGCAGCGCCTGTACAACCATCCAAAACGAGTTACCCGTTGCGATCACGCGCATAGGGGCCGGCGCATCCCAGATGTTATTCGTAAACATAGGGATAGGTTGATACGAAACATGCAGTGGATCTGGCGATACTGCCACCGTATATGTTAGCGCAGCAAAGTAGTTCGGATGTGGGCGATTATCTGCATCCAACGTGGTCACCATGACACAGTTGGGGTCAATGCCTTCTTTCTCTAGGTATTTTTGTAGTGCCCTACCAGCAAAAGTTGCATTTGGCCCTTTGCCTTTTATCTCCCCCGGTAGATCTTTTGGGTGTTTAATCGCAAACGCATGTCTGAACTTATCTTTATAGTCTTTAATAAGCTGTTCTGCCTGCTCTTCCACTTCTGGACCACCCCGTTCTTCGTATGCAAGCACAAAAATAGTCTTAGAAATATCATAGGTCGAATTCAAGATATACTGAACAGTCGGTTCTAGTATCGCACGTCCTTCGTTGTGTGTAGGAATAATGATAGCGTGGACAATGTCATTTGGTTTTAGTGGCGCAGGATTTTTCTTGAGCCGCTCAATATTATCATAGTGCCACTTTGGGTATTGAACACTTTTTGTACTCAGTTCTTGAACTTCATTGATCATGCTCAACCAGTCATACTTTTGGTGCTGTTGTAGTGTATTCCACCCCTGTAAAACGCGTATGTTGAGGCCAATCGCTCGGACAAACCAAACAAGGAAAAACGCGATAATAAACAGTGCAGTTAGCCCAGCATTTATCAAACTAAATAACGCCGGAGCCAGCAAAATCGACCAGCTGATAAAGCCTGGTAGAATCTCAAAAACCCGGTAGCGACGGCTTCGCTCGTTTTTATACGGAATTTCTAGTTCTTGTATATTCATTGTTCAACCTATCGCAAGACAAGAAGTGCATTACTGACGATGATCGTAAGAATCAAAAGTAACGTACCGAGCGACAAAATTGAAACTGCGTAGTCACGATGCTTTGGGTAAATACGCACACTCAGCATCGTATGGACACCAAAAACGATGAACATAAAAACGATAAACGCCAACAAGTCCCCTAGCCTGCCTGCTATGAATGGGTTAACACCTAGGTTGACGCGATAGCCGACAATATAACCGCTACTACGCGCGGCCCCAAGCCGCAGTAAAATGGTCGTAGACCCAAGAATCAACAAGAAACTATTGATGCTCAGCAACAGGAGCACAAGTCGGTCATGTATATACTTCGAGGGAAGTTGCATATTGGTTATATTTTACACGCTTTCTATATGGTCAGCTAATCAATTCTGGTGCGGGTAGAGAGAATCGAACTCTCCTCTCGACCTTGGGAAGGTCGCATATTAACCACTATACGATACCCGCATTGGAGCCGATGGTGGGACTCGAACCCGCGACCCCCGCTTTACGAAAGCGGTGCTCTAGCCAGCTGAGCTACATCGGCGAACGTTTTGACCGAGGCATTATAGCAAATAACTCTCGTTCCAGTTGCTTTTTACCCCTGATATTGATATGATTTGATGCGTTACGTTTTTTACGTATCAGATGCGGGCCCGTGGTGTAGCTGGCCTAACACGCCTCCCTGTCACGGAGGAGATCGCCGGTTCGAATCCGGTCGGGCCCGCCAAGCATAAGCACAATAATTTCTAAAGAGGCTTCCCTAGCCTCTTTTTGTTATGATTAGATGCATGCAGAAGACTATTGATGACATGCTGCCTGGTATTGACAGGCCCAACTATGAGCCAGCAATAAAACTATTATTAGATTTAAGGCAATACTTTCCAAAAGCGATGGGTTCAACCAAATCACACCACGCATGGGAAGGCGGGTATATTGACCATGTGCAAGAAGTTATGAACCTTGCCCACGTTCTCTACAGAGAGCTTAACAGTCAACGTAAGCTTCCATTTAGTCTCTCCTCTGCTCTGCTGGTCCTATTCCTCCATGATTGCGAAAAACCCTTTCGCCATGCTGATGACGAACAACTGCGTCATTTTGATTGGATAAAAGAAAAGCCAGCGAAAAGTGATAAACACTTCCAGCAAGAACTCATTGCACAATACGGTTTTACACTCAATGATGCTGAGCAAAATGCACTAAAGTATGTCGAAGGTGAAGCTGAAGATTATGTTGAGGGACGCCGCACCCAGGGTCCTCTAGCAGCCTTTTGTCATGTATGCGATACAATCTCGGCTCGCATATGGTTCAACGAGCCGAAGAAATTGTTCTGAAATCCGACTCTATGCCCCGCCAAGCGTAAGCACAATGATCTTCTAAAGAGGCTCCCCTGGCCTCTTTTTGGTATACTTTGACGATGAACTATTACTGGTATCTTCTTCTAGCCTACCTCTCGATAAACAGTGTGCATAGCTACTTGTTGTGGTCACAAAAAAGTAAACGTAGGTGGTCGATTAGTGAGCATGCTGCACTGAATAATCGAACGCTTTCCTTGTACATTGTGGGTCATCTGGTCGGGGGTTTATCCTTCCTGCTCTTTGCTAAGAGTTACTACCTGACAACCCACCATTACCCCGCCATTTTTGCTCTAGTTTGTATCACCGTTGCATTTGAATACCTCCAAGCCTTTTTACCGGCAAAAGGCAAAACAAACACCGTCCATACCATAGCAGCACTTCTTATGTGGTTCTCGACTATTGCGGTAATAATCACTAGCCTATTTGTATTGCACGTCACGCTTACTAGAACTCTCATAGCCGCTGCAATAGACATTGCTATATTGGCCTACCTTGTAAAAGCCTATGTGAATAAAGAGCGACTGTACAAATACCAGATGATTATGGTCACGTTGTTTTATATCTCACTACTCGTACTCGTAAGCTAAAGTTTTCATGAAATAATTCGGAAATCCGACTCTATGCCCCGCCAAGATGCTTATGCTTGACTTAATGACAATTTTATGATAATATTTAGATATGGAAAACCTCGGCGATAATCCTGCTACGGTCCCCGAAAAGCTACCAGAGGTAGCGGATACGCCTACTGAAGAAGTTTTTGGTGCCGTTTATCCTGACTCTGAATCACCCAGTGAAATGCTAGACAGACGAGTAAGAAATGCACAAGCCGCAGAAGTTGAAAAACGGGCGCGAGGAGAGGTAGCGGTCCGAGCCCGAGTCGCTAACCCCCACGCTCTGGTTGATTACCACCAAGATAGGCCTTAACTAAAGTTATACAAAAGCCCATTGGTCAACTGACTAAAATCAAGATTGAAGTGACTGCGATAGTTGAGAAATAGTTCGGAAATCCGACTCTATGCCCCGCCAAGCATATGCGCAATGAAAACCTTGAACAGACCGTTTGGTCTCTTTTTGTTATTCTTGCGGGAGCGTGTTCTTAAGCCGAGCAAGTAGTTCATCAAATACTTTGGGTTCAGGAATTGGGTCTGTGGTACCCCGAGGATAACGGCCTGATTCTCCAGGTTTTTCCTGTCTCCCATCGACACAAGCACCCTCATTAAACAAGCCACTCCTATTCGTCGATCCGTCTTTACTCATACCAATAGTAGTGACGTCATCGTCAAAATGAGGGCTTGTTCTTGCATGTTGCCCGTAACGGAAATGACGCATTCCTCCCCAGGGTATGCCGCTCAATGGATTATGCCAAGCTCCCTCTTCAGCTTCTGCATAATCCTGCGGGGATACTGGCCTACCATGCTTGCCATGCACTCTAAGATACTCAGCTTTAAGCATGGGTAGCTCATCAGATGCGAGAAGCTTGGTCAATAATCCTAATGGTAAAGCTCGCATATCTAAAAGCTCGCCTTTGATTACTTGCGAGTCTGCGTTTGGGGGTCGCTCACCTTCAGCCATATTAATTAGATACTATAATGTTTTACGCATTTGGTCAAGATACTACTCATTCAGATAGTTCTAAAATCCGACTCTATGCCCCGCCAAGCATTGACTTTTCTATGTTTTTATTATAAATTATCTATATGACCTACGAACAAGGCCCTTTATCAGAACCCCGCGACTGGGCAAGTATTCTGGCTCGTGCGCAAGAAGGCGCTGACGCTGCGAATGCACGTCTTCGGGCAGCTCTAGATGATCCAACATTTAGAATACAGACTGAAGTTTTACGAGATGCTCTGCGTACACGACGTATGGATATCGTTGAGCAGCGTGAGACTGTAAATGCTTTTATTGCTGACATAGTGCAGGTCAAGCGAACAAACCCCGGTCTATCAGATGCAGCAATACAGCAGCTGATTGCGGCTGAAGCACAGGGCTCTTCGGATGATCCAACAGCAACACAGCGCCTACAAACTTCAACTCTATTATTTAATCCTGAAACCTCAACCTACGTTTTTGAGGTTCCTGCTGTAACTGAACAATAACTCCACGTTTGCTCGGTGGTGATCCGCCGAGCATAAGCACAATAGAATCTCAAAGAGACCGTTTGGTCTCTTTTTGTATTAGCACATGCTTGCTCAGTGAATACAACAAGCTATACTGTCTTATTATGCCTGAAGCAGCCAGACAAGAAACAACTCAAACACCGTGTAGTGAAGACTGTAGGCTGTGGGGCAATCCCCATTTCAGTCGACTTATGGAGTGGGTTGTTGATAGAACAAATATACCCGAAGCTACACTACCTGAGGGTGTTGAAGACCCGTATGCAGGGCTCACGATGGGCATGAAGGATCTAGCTGTAAGATGCCATTTCCGGCAATTACGAGGAGCTTGCTCTGGACTAGACCAAGGTCAAATTGCAGGTACTGTAACACCACAAGAACTCTAGAATCCAACTCTATGCCCCGCCAAGCTATCTCTTTACTACAGTTTGACATTTCCTACGAATTGTGCTAATATTTGATCTGTTAAGTTAGAACAAAAATGTCAGAAAATACACCTCACCCCTCCCATGTAATAGACCCTAGCATTAGGGCTGGTAATAATATAGCCAACCCCGAATTAGATGAAAAAGTTGGTCAAGTCATTAATTACTTTAACGGTGAATTCGGGTTAACAATTGATGCTTCGGGCCACCTTGAAGCCGACCCCACAACAGAACAGTTGGCACAGCTTAAAGGTTGGCATGAAGCAACATCCAAGGACGGCATTATTATGCCCGATATGGACACTTTCACGGCTAAGATGATACTAGCAAACGCATTAATGCCACAGCATGATGAGAGCGGCAACATTACTTATCTGTTTGGCAAGGGTGCGGGTGCGGAATTAGCCTTGCAGGGTGAAGTTGATGGCAGGAGCAAGAAAGTGGCAGAAGTGCCGTTTCGTGCACACAGTGACTTTGAGATATACGGCGTAGCCACTGACAGTTATAACGCAATCCCAAATAGCCACAGATTTACGGCAGTTTTTGGCGGCCAAGCGATTTATCCTGTAACTCAAACAAAGGGTCTCCATGAATTACCGCCAGATTATCTGCATGAAACAGCCGAAGTTGTTAGCTATGGCGGCGTAGACTTCTTGGTCCCTAGCCTAGAGCTGCAATTTGTAGATAAGTTTGAGAAAGCCAATGAAGTCGTAGAGCGTAGTTTGCGAGAAAAGACTGATGCTGAATGGTTGGCTACCACTTATGAGATGGATGCAGACTTAGTTCACGCAACAATAGACAGCTATGTTATTGCCCCTGAGCTAGCGAAGTTTAAAGAGCCAGCAGAGGTTGCAGAACGCAACACGACAACGCTAGAGCGCAAACTATCCCAGACCAAGCGACGATTAGCCGAAGATATGGCCCAAGCTACTGACAAAGAGCTAGGCTCGGCTGCTAGTAAGGATTTTATGCTAGCTCAATTTGGTAAGAACATCGGCGTAGCCGACATAACGGCCCTCGTCAATGACGAAACTGGTCAGCTAGTCAATAACTCGGTGGAGCTACTAAGTGAAGCCGAGGCGCAGAGACAAACTGCAATAGCATCAGCCCTAAATGCTAAGCACGGTCAAATAGACGCTATACTGCAAGCTGCTTAGGCCCTACTTGAGCTTGAAGAGGCATAAAACCTCTCTCTGCAAAAGGCTCGCTACCTGGTCCACTATGGTCCACCACAATTGACTTGATATTATTTTTATGCTATTATATGTTTACTATGGACACACCAGAAGCACCAGTAACTCCTCCTATGGACCAGCAACAGGCCCAGGCTTATTATCGTATGGGGGCAAATGTCTTACATCTCTCTCGAGACATTCTCCCTAGACGGCAACATCAGATTGGTGCAAGTGCAGCACTTGTTGCACTGCAAGACATTGATCGCAGCAGAGTATCAAGGGGGCTACCAAAATATAGTCACGAGGAACTAGCAGGCGAACTCGATGGCGCCCTCGAGCAGATTAGAAGCAAGGGTATGGTCCCACTGAGAGATGACTTCGTTAAAGGATTCGATACTATGCGCATCACTCTTACGACTGATGTTGTAGACGACGAAGAGTAGCAATTGGCACTCCCCCTTTGACCCTACCAATGTAACGCTCTTGTAAAAGTTCCACACTCCGCCACAACCCTACAATCATCAGCAATATCAAAACAGTGTAGTCGGACCCAAAGCAAAGACGCACACTTCTATTGACTTTGTTGCCCTATTCTGGTATTATTTCTTCATGAAAAAACCTACTGGTCAGATTGACACAGCTGCAATTGAACGACACATCGCCATCACCTCACCCGACAAGGAGGCCGAAGCGAGGTCTCTCGCTGAAAAAAAGCTCGCTGAAAAACGCACACAAGTTGGGAATGATGTTTTACGTGTGTCGGCTGCATTTAGACAGCCAAATAAACTAAGGAAACTTGGTAGTTTTGTCACGGCTGGCAGAGTGGTCAAGCCACTACCCAAGTTTAAGGACCCACTAACACTAATTGTCAGTACCGCCGAGCATGACTTACCCGATGATAGGAAGGTTTTTGTTAAAAAAGAACTACGCCTCAGCGAAGAAGAAGGTGCCACAATTGCTGAGTTCTCAGCTATAACTTCCGAGAAGGGCCAAGTTGACCCGGATACGGAGTATGGCGGTCAAATCCCCCTCGTACGACTATACGTTCCAGAGGATATAAAGGATACGGTCCTAGAAGTATCGGCTGCTGCTCCTGATGATGCGAGCGGTAGAACAGGTTGGGAAGCCGTAACAGACCCCGAAGCCCCAATCTGGGGCGAGCTTCACGCGTCTCTAGATAAATTGGCATGGTCTGAACTGCGCCAGCCAGGCAGTCGCCCAAGATACACTACGCCATCTGGTCCTGGAACTGGAGGCTCAAGTGGCCTAAGCCCTGCCATGATTGGCGCCATTACTGGCGGCGCATCCTAGCCATCAAATTGGTTTTTTAGTTTTAAGATGTTCTAAAATACCACTCATGCTTGCCATTGGCCAGACATACCTATACATTGGGTGATAATATGAGCGAGTTGATACATACTCCGGTTAGAAAAGCACAGATTTTTAGTGGTAATGCCAATCCAGAACTTGCACAATTGGTAGCCCAAGAGCTCGACACAGAACTTAGTCCTCGAATACTTGAACCTTTCAGCGATGGTGAAATTAAATGCCAATTATTAGATACGGTTCGTGGCAATTATGTATTTATTATCCAGTCTCATGGCGGAGGTCAAGTAGACGTGAATACAGCTATCGCAGAGCATCAATTGTTATGCGATGCAGCAGCCGGTGGGTCAGCAGCTAAGGTTATCGCCATCGCCCCTTACTTTGGGTACTCACGCCAAGATCGTAAAGCAGCCGGGCGCGAATCAGTTGGTGCAAAATTATTATGCACGACCTTAAAAGCTGCTGGTGCAACGGGGATTGTTGGCATTGATCTACACTCGACGCAGACTCAAGAATTTTTTGATGGCCCGTTTGATAATCTTACGGCGGCACCCATTTTGCGGCAAGCGATAATGCCAGAACTCGAGGAGGGGGTGGTTGTGGTATCGCCTGATGCAGGGCGAAATAAAGCAGCAGCTAGACACAGAAAAGAGCTCAGTTATTTGGGTGCCTCAGTTGCGTATATTGATAAATCACGCCCTACAGATGCCATTAACCAGGTCGAGGCATTGGACGTTGTTGGCGATGTCGAGGGCCGACAATGTCTGATCGTAGACGATATGATCGATACGGCTGGCACCATATCAGCAGCAGCCAACCTTCTTGCCGCTCGTGGAGCAACAGATGTTTTGACTATGGCAACTCACCCTGTTCTCTCGGGCAATGCCATTAGCAAATTAACCGGCTCTGCCATTCGACAATTAGTAGTTACCGATACCCTGGCATTGTCGCCCGATCAACTTGCGATGGATAATATTAGGGTTGTGTCAGTTGCAAAGATCATCGCGGGTGCTATTGATGAAATATTTCGTGACGGCTCCATTTCTAAGCTTTTCAACGGCGAAGATCATTCCTAGGCAGCGCCCCGCCCCATCTGTAAGTAAATAGCTAGAGGTCCGAGTCTATGCCTCGCCACTTAAACCACCCCTGTTATTTTGCTGACCCAGACCGGATAATAGAGCTACGACCCTATATAAGCCGAGCGGCTGTCACTACCAAAAATATACCAAGAGCATTAAGGGTGAACGTGACAGCAAAGAATTGCCAGGGTCGTATCTTAGACAATCCGAGCATGCTTACACTCACTTCGTCCGGCACGGGGGAAGCTATAATCAACGCCCCGATTAAAGGCAGAAGCCAGGCAAAAAATGGGCTTATGAACAGGGTGCGTACATATGGGGTATGAAGTTGGCGGAACAATGGCGCTAACTCTTCAAACACTCGGTCTTTCATAAAACGAAAGATGACATAGTCTCCTACCATTGCACCTAGTCCTGCCAACAGAGCGACCTCTGCGGGGTGTAAATTTTCAGCCAGCCGATACAGCAATAAACCAGCCGGCGCGACTGTAAAGGTAGATACGAAGAAGATGCCAGCTAAGATAGCCCCTAAATAGCCCAGGTTGCCAATTTGCTTGATGGCTTGGTCCGTTACAGGTAGCTGTAACAAGTAATAAAAGCCAATGAGGCTGAGTATCAGCAGCGCAGTGTTTTTGTAGCGCCACCGCTTCCACTGTTTTTTTAGTTTTATCTGGTGTTTTTTAAATTCTTCCACTAAGCATAAGTATATCTCTTCTGGGAACTATTTTAGAGGCTTCCTCTACAAAATAGTTCCATATCTGCTCCGCTATGGTCCGACAAGTATAAGTAACGTGCGGCCAGCGGCAAAGGTCATTAGGTTTTTCATATTAATACCAAGCACAATCAATTGACCTAAACCTATTATTGTGTTATGATCTATTTCTTAATTTCGGAGATTTAAATCGTGGCAATGACAGGTTCAGAATTATCGGTAGTAGAGAGCGTCCTCGGTGTGGACAGCTCAATAGGCTCTGAAGCTGAGGCTATCAGAGTATCGTTTGAGAACCTAATGGGCACACAGATGACAGATGATGAGTACGCAACGACACGCCAAAGGCTCACTGCAATCGCCCGTCTTGGCGGGAGCCTAAGCCCACTATCGGCAGAGACGGTGGAGGCAGTAATTGTGTTAGATAGCCTCAAGGATGTATTTTGCCGAGACGAACAGAGGCACGCAAACACACTGGTTGACTGGCCCAGTTATCAGTTGATGATGGAGGAACGCGGCCGAAAAGTTGGTGGCGTCGCCCTACTCATTGGCTCTATTTCACCACTTTCTTCTCGAGCGTTTGAGGCACTAGCAACCGAGGTATATGGAGCAGACAGCAGTGTTATTATCGATGTAGAGGCAACCAATGCGCAAAAGAAACAAGGAACTTTTGTGCTTGGCAGTGGCACAGATCTGCCTTTTGCTTCAGGGAGCATAAGTTATGTACATACCAATCGACTACTGCACATGCTTGACTCCCCAGGCAGAATACCAGCCACAAAATGGTCGGCCGCCCTAGAATTATTCCGCGAGATCAGTCGAGTGCTTACACCGGATGGACAGGTTTTTATGCAAGAAACTCTGCCTGGAGATGATTATTTTTGTGAAGAAGACATGTTTAGGTTCAGAAAAATTGTACGTGGAGGATTATTGCAAGCTGGCCTTGATGAGGTAATCACCCAACCATCAAGAGACCCAATCGGTATGGATTACTTGTTTGACCGATCACGTGACTTTGGCGCTTACCAAACTGAGTTGATTCCTGGGGTTATCGATATATTCGCGCAAAAAAATAAATAGTACGATAGATCGACTCTATGCCACGCTAAGCATGAGCACTTCGCAAAGAAGTGTTTTTCTACTTATGCTTATTACTGACGGTTAATAGGTGCACAATGGGTTCGTAATACAAGGACAAAAAGCTATGCCTGTAGGTGAAAGAAGGACCCTAGAAGCTCAAGAGACAGGTGATGAAATTGCAGGAAGCTTGATTCTGGCGCTTATGCGACGTGGCGCTGAATCCGGGGAGCTATGCGAAGTGCCCCAACATGTGCGTGATATAGCTGCTATTGCGTTGCAGCCAGAACCCGAAACCTAAAAATAGTTCCATAACACTAAAGTTCCGGTCGCCAGTATTGACTTTTACTAAAAATATGCTGTTACTATTTTATGGCAAATGTATACGTATCTGCAGCAGCGCTGGGCCTTTCGTTCTCTGGACTTATGCTCGCCCCTGGGCCAGCAAGTGACGAGCCACGCACACAGGAAACGGCATCAGCACAGCCCTCTCAAGAGGCTAGCCACAGACTCGAACTTCTCATCGCATCGAACGTCCTGATGGTTGGCGGCATCGCTGTTGGAGCAGTCGGCTTGATAGCCGACCCGCCCGCATCAAGACGTCGCGGATACTAGTTACAGATTCCCAAAGCAACGGGCCACTACTTGAATAAATAACGATTTTGTGGTATTAATAGTTTTATGAAACGTTTTCGTTCTTTAGTTGTGGTTGGTTCGTCCGGGTCTGGCAAGACAACTCTTGTTAATGGCCTACGGACGCCCGCTTTTGAAGACAGGGTCGTTATCCCCCATAGATATATCACCCGCCCCCATAGGTTAGGTGATGATCTTGTAGAAAATAGCCATGTAGATCACCCGACTTTTCAGTCTCGCGTCTTCGCAGGTTTAATAGACCCACACTGGGAGCGTTTGCTTGACGGTGGCAGGGTTGAAAGATACGGTTTTGATGCAACAATCGATGCTGACGAAAGATTGCGCGTTTACTCTGCCAATAATGCCTTCTTGAGAGACATGAACCCGTCTGTAGCACGTACGCTTAGAAACGGATTTGTTGTTGTCGCGATGGCTGCCCAGGAATCTCGAAACACCCGCCTTGGAGATAGATCGCCGGACATGTCTGATGCAGAACGAGCAGTAAGACTTGGGGATAGTGGTGCTGACATGCTCGGTGCCAGTGTGCCCATAGAAATTGTGGATACCACGAACTTATCACCCGAGGAAGGACCGCTTGCACTACAGGCTATAGTCGGCACTATCGTCTCTTAATACAAATTGATTACATACCTGCTACGCTATACTCCAACAAGCATAAGTACTTTAGCAGTGCTTTTTTATTGTGCGTACTTGTCTGCTTGCTAAACTTGGAGGACAATGTAGAAGAATACTATGCCTGAAACACAACGTTTTTCTCATCCCGAAACAGAAGTTACAGAAACGCGTTTTGTTAAGGCTTTAGCGGTCATTGGTGTTGTTGTTGGGTCAGTTTTAGAAGTCGCAGGAATCAGTGAAGCTAAGGGGAATGGCATTACAATTGAAGCCGCTAGTACTTTTGTTGTAGGTCTGGCTGTAGATGCGATATCAGTCGCTACCTTTTTCGCAGCAGGCCAACGTGGTAGAGCCGCTGCAGCTCAAATACAGCAGGAGCAACAGCTCCAGCAATAGAGGAGGCGCTTACCACTGCCCCAACTAAAAACACTGTATACGCTTCAACAGGCTCAGCACGTTGCTTGTTAGTAAATCAAAAAGTAACGCGCTGCTGCTTCCCCAAATCCGCACATGCTTGTGTTGAAATTACAAAATTGATACTGTCTGAGACATATGGGAGATGCTTCTCATCAACCAGATCTAACGCAATGCCGTAACGGCTTGGACATGGCAGTTGCTGTGCGTGCCCACTATGAGCGTGTTGGCGCGGGTCCACGCCTTGCACAAGAAGTACAAGATCAACTAGTTGGTCTGACCCTACCGGCGCTTAGGCAACGGTGGTATGATCTAAGAATGACTGATTCATTAGACCAAGCACAAGGTCCCTCAAACCCAGAAAATGATCTAGGTTTTCAGGGCGTTATCCGATCAGTACAAGCGAGCGATGTGCCTGCTTTGCGGCCAATTTTAGAACAATGGATACGACACCCAGAAACGGAGGCGCTACTAGAAGAAGAGGTTGTGGATGTCTTAGGATCAGTAGAAGAGAGCATCAAAGATGCAAATGGCCGTAAGTATGTAGTTGCAGAGGATACCGACGGTAGTGTAGTAGGAATGATGGGGCTAGATACTCCTGGACAAGCAATGCGAGCACTTGCCGCCTCCGAAAACCCTGCGGAGCTTATCAACGCATATATCTCACCTGCTGCCCGTGGCGCCGGTGTTGGCAAAGCACTTGTGACACAGCTCGAAGGGATCGCTCGTACCTCAGGCAAGACCGAACTCCTCGTAAATAGCGGCCCCCGCTACAGAGAGACTGGCTGGGGTTTTTGGACAAAAATGTTTGGTGAACCTGCTAGCGCGCTGGTTGATTACTACGGACCGGGCTACGATGCCATGGTCTGGCGCAAACCCCTCCCCCCTCGAGAACAACCAGCGTAGATTTGATTGCATAACTATTCTTATGCATACTAATGCTGTGAAGAAGCATCTATTGATACTCGTGTTAATCACTTTGGTGGTCGTCGGTGGCTTAGTTGGCTTCTTTGTTACGCGAAAGAAGGCCGATACAAACCCGAGTACAACCTCACAGCCAACCGCGTACAAAACCCAGCAAGAATGCGAAGCCGCAACGGGAAAACCATGCCAATTCTCTATGTGTGACTATAAATGCACTGTGTATTTCAAGGGCTGGGTAGCCGCTACAGACAAAGTAAACTAATAGCAAAACTAGGTCTTGCTTTAAGCGGCAACGTGTTGGGCTGTTTCTTCAGTAGCCGAGGCATCAGCGACGACTTTTAAGTCTGGATGCTGCGCACGTTCAGCTTCGCTCTTCAGACTTACTTGTTCTACAGCAGATTTAATACCGTCTCGTATTACGCGGCCGAGTGTTTTAGCCCCCTCGTAGGTCCTGTTGGATGCCGAAACATCTTCGTGAACTGCCAACGAATCCTCATACGAACGCACGGGAGTCCCCTGGCTAATACTTCTTCCTGTATGTATCCGATTACGCTCTATATCTGCTTCGGGCGGAACAACTATCTGGCCAATTTGAGCAACAAAATCGCCTACAACGGCAGGGTCTAACTGGTGGGCTTCCGCAAAGGCAAAAACAGCGTTAACAGCTTCTGTTGTTTCTGGTGATGGGATAGTGACGCGTGTGTTTTGAGATGACATTCTTTTGTTTTCTAGATTATGAAAAGATATTACAACAGCATAACCGGTTTGTCAAGATGTTACAGGAGTCTGTAGCTGGCTCCCTACTTTCCGCACTACTTTAGTACTCAGCTCTAACAGATTAGACATTGATAAAAAGTCGTGTTTTGTGTTTATCTTTTTGGTCGTTCACGTACGTGTTAATGTCTTTGAACGTAAAGACAATGTGTGCGCCCCGAATCTTGTCGCCCTGCTGTTCGATGTTTTTGATTATCTCTAGTGTGTACCCCGTGTTCACTACTTCGGATATCTGTCCGGGTTTAAGTGTAAAAAGGGTCTGCGTGGTCTTTGCGGGGATATCACGATTCGTCCTATCTACTGCGAAGCCAAATTCGCCGCCATTGTCTTTGGAGCCCGCATCATCAGAATACTTTTTGGCGGCTGCCACAAAATCATTATTGGTTTTGAGCTCTGCGCTTGCCTGTTCTGCCCTGCTGGCAGTGTCTTTATCTAACAAAGGTAGCACCTTCTGAGCGAGGAGTTGCTGCTTGAGACTCCGCTTAAAGTCGTTGATGGACCAGCCCCAATAATCCCGTAGTACATCCTCAAATACGCGGTCGCTCCCCCCTAATCGATTTTGTTCCCGAACTATTTGGATCTCGGCATCTACTTCTTTGTCGGAGACGGTTGCTTTGTTCTGTTTTGCAAGCTGTTTAATATAGGCATCGTTAACGACTTTGGTGAGGGCGCGTTTCTTGAATTCTGTTAATTGTTGCTTGCCTGATTCTGTGGCAAAGTTTAATTTTTGTTGATTCTCGTAATAGTGAATGTAGTGCTTGAGTTCGAACAGATAGTTCTCGTACGCGACAAAATCACTGCCCGCGCGAGCCGCCGGAAATGGGATGACCTGCGTAACAGCATAAAGAAAGCTCGAGTATGACTTAAGCCGATATAACGCAATGGTTGTATACGTGAAGAAACCAATCAGGGCTGCGATAAATAAACTTGTAGAGATGAGGACGATCTTGTGTTTGCTATGTTGCAAAGGGTAAATATACTTGCGCGCACTAGAGAGCACCTCTTCGCGATGCTCTGCCACCGTTTCGTTGGTAATACGTGGCGCTGACTCGTTAGGCTCCTCTGCAGCTGAGCTCTTCTTGGAAGGTAATAATTTACGCAGTTTCTTCTTCATCTACTGGTTGCCCTTTCATGGCTGGATAATCTGACGTTTCCACCCCTTCTTGTCGAAGTATCTTTAATATCTTTTTCTGAATTCTGGCCGGATGGTGCACCTCGTGAATGACGAGATCACCGACGTATGTTTGCATCATTATTGTACCAAAACCAAGCAGGGTTTGCTGTAGTCCAGCAATTTCGTAGTTGACCATCTGAATTTGTTGCAAGCCAAGGTCGACAACACTTCTATGAAATAAGCCTCGCTGCGTGATCTGTATAAGGCGCTGATCGGTGACAATAAAGACGCTGTAGTACCAGCCAATCCATGATGGAAAGAACAGAACAAGCCCAAGCAGCATCCCGACACCCAGCCCACCAAAAAATACACCAAACCCTAGCGAAGGACGGATAGCAGCAGGAATCACCCCAAAAAGTGGCCCAAGACACCCGAGCACCAACCCCCAACGCATTACAATAGGATGTTTTCGGAAGACAAACAGAACCTTTTCGTCATCGAATTGGTCTGCAAAATACTTTTTTGGCCCCTTAGAATCTTGGGCCTTCTTTTTTGCCATAGCACTAGCGTAAAGCTTTTGGGCTTGATCGTCCAGTGAGTAAGGTTATACTACCCTAGTTGGGGCTCAGTTATGTGGGCTACCGATATATACGTCCCCATAGTTCAATGGATAGAATAACTCCGTCCTAAGGAGCAGATAGCGGTTCGAATCCGTTTGGGGATACCACGTCACAATGTGCAAGAAGGATCACTCACAGTTTTGTAACTAAATAACAAAACTTTTGGTGATCCTTCTTTGCTTACGTCGAGAACGAACGCCGCCGTGCGTTATCCGTTTGGGGCTTTATTTTTGTTCGTATGGAGCGTAGACGTGCGGGTAATCACTCTTTTCGTAGCTAAAGAGCTCGTCTGCGGTAAAGAATCGGTCAACTTCTTCTTTGCCATTTTCTTTGCTGTCTGAGGCGTGTATGAGGTTTCTGCCGTTGCCTATGGCAAAATCACCACGAATGGTACCTGCAGCCGCTTCTCGGGGGTTTGTGGCTCCTACAAGCAGCCGAACCGAATTAACACACTCATATCCTTCCCAGGCCATCACTACAACGGGTGAGCTCTGCATAAATGACTCGACATCACCATAGAATGGTTTATCGACAATATGCGCGTAGTGCGCCTTTAGGACTGCCTTATCGAGTCGCAACATTTTGATGCCAAGCAATTTAAGTCCTTTGTGCTCTAAGCGACCTATAATCTCGCCCACGAGGTTACGCTGCAGCGCATCTGGTTTTACAATAATCAGTGTTTGTTCCATCTATTTCCTTCTATCAATTACTGGATCAGTATAACAGATGTGGCCAGGCGATTTAAGAGTATACTAAGGGTATGTTATTTCAAAAAGCAAAAACTGACTTTTTAGAGTACCTAGAGATTGAGCAAAACCGCTCCCAAAAAACTATTGCTAACTACGACCACTATCTAACTCGCCTGGTAGATTTTGCCGGCGATATTAAGGTGACCGATATTGACCCAGAGCTTATTCGTAAATGGCGCCTGTGGCTTAATCGCCTAGGCACCAATGTGTCTGATGAGCTTCAAAAAACGACACAAAACTACCACCTGATTGCTTTGCGTAGCTTCTTAAAATTCTGTGCCAAACGCGATATCCCTGCCCTAACGGCCGATAAAATTGAACTGGCACGAACAACGCGTAAACAGGTAACGTTTCTGACGCCAGAAGAGCTAGAGCGCATGTTTGAAGTACTAAAAACAGATGATCTTGCAGGCTTACGAGACCGAGCCATATTGGAGTTGTTATTTAGCAGTGGATTGCGTGTATCGGAGTTGGTCGGACTGAATAGGGACCACATAAACCTAAAACGGCGAGAGTTTATGGTGCGCGGCAAGGGGCAAAAGGATCGCCCAATCTTTATTAGCTCAGACGCTGCCCGGTGGCTCGGCCTCTATCTGGAACAGCGCACCGATAATGCCGTTCCGTTGTTTGTTCGATTATCAGGCAAGAAGCAGGTAGATCAATCTGGCGACTTTAGCCGCTTAACCGCCCGCAGTGTTCAACGCATGGTTGCACGCTGCGCAAAGCTTGCGGGCATCACCAAGCATGTGTCGCCACACACGCTACGCCACAGCTTCGCTACAGACCTCCTTATGAATGGAGCCGATCTGCGTAGCGTGCAAGCATTATTGGGCCATAGCAACATCTCTACCACTCAAATCTATACTCATGTGACCGATCCACACCTCAAGGCAGTGCACGAGAAATTTCACCACAAGAACGAGGCCTAATAGCTACGAGTTAATTAGGAACCGGGCAACCATTTAGCTTAGCTTCGGTGGGAACAATACTTAGCTTCTTACAGATAGCGTCACCGGAGTCTAGCGCAAATTCAGGGTATTCGTTTGTGGTATTAGTTACGGGTATGCGGACACGGATCCGCTTCAGGACATCATTTGCCTTACCAGTAGAGTCGACTTGAACTTGCGTTCCTGAGAAGTTAGCCGCCCCACCGCCAACTAATCCGCCCGTAACAGTCAATGAGGATGGTGTGTAAATAGACTTTACTCGAGCAAAGTATTTGTTAGTTTGATCGGTGAGAATGTTAATTTTAAGGCTACATTTTTTGGGCACTTTAGCTCCGTCACACTTAACGGCCACGACTTCGCCCTGATTAGCTGCCCCGGTTGAATAGACGGTGGTGTCTATGCTGCCGCTGCTCGTAGGGTATGCAAAGACCGTGAATGTCTTGTTTGCTACATCGGCTCTGTTCGTCAGGTTGGCGGGTATTAGGTCAATCCGAAGAACACCAGCACCATAGTTACCAGTATTCCACACACCTTTTGTTACAAAATCGTTTGTGGAGGATGGGAAGTTAT
Organism: uncultured Candidatus Saccharibacteria bacterium; assembly: GCA_964643545.1. Taxonomy (GTDB): domain Bacteria; phylum Patescibacteriota; class Saccharimonadia; order Saccharimonadales; family AWTP1-31; genus DAISWP01. The sequence continues at coordinate 159,343 of CAZXTE010000001.1, read as the reverse complement.
TTGTGCCTGCCTCTTTGTGCCAACCAAACGTAAGACTCTGGAAGTTGCCAGATGAGCTTGTGATGGGAAATACCGTAGATTTTTCTGTGTCGATGTTGCCATATTCGAGCGTGGGAAGCCCCTGCTGAACCAAAACACACGTATACGCAATGTCACCAACTGTTGAATCTAGGTTTCTGTTTGGCAAGCTGGCGCTATTGCAGTCGGTGATATCGCTCGTCAAAGTCCCGGCAGAAATGAGCTTTCTTACATCATTCACCCCTGACTCAGCCGCATAGAGTGCCTGTTGCCCAAGCTGTCGATCCAGCGCTTGTCGCTGCTCTCGTCGTGCCAGCTGGGCAAACCCCAGAACAATAAGACTGAGGATAAGGGTAATAATGAGCGTAACAACAATGGATACAAAACCACCATCCTTGAGTTGCCTATTCTCTCTTTTACTGCTCATGCTTATACCTGATTATAGCCTTTTTTGCACAAATGTATAGAGTTCGGACACGGCACAAAACTGGCCTCCCGCTCCACCCTTACAGTTATTGTTTGGATCATCGCCTTCAAACATATCATTATCGCCCGCAGCAACACGTACGACTACTCCGTATCCTTTGCGCGCTGCGTCGTAGTTAACAATAAGCCTGGTGAGCCGTGTGTTTTGCACCATTAGTTCGCGCTGGCTTCTCTTCAACTGTGGAGGCGTACCAACAAAGGATACTGCGCACTGAGAACTATCGACCACAAATACATGCGGTTCGTCTTTTAGCTTCTTGTCGAGCTTAAACCAGTAGCCTTTGTCCCCTATACAGAACGTGGTCGTGTCTCCGCTCACCGACAAAGGCGTGACGGCTCCACCAGCAAATTGGATACTTTGTGAAATCTCATCACTGATGTTTCGAGCGACCGCCTGTGTACGACTGCTCGTGGTGCCCTTGTAATACACCTTGCCAATTTGCAGCATACCAAACGTTAATAGCAATAAAACAACCGAGAATACAGAGCTTGCGATAAGTAATTCAACCAACGTAAAACCTGCCTCTTTGTATTTTTTCTGTTCGGGGGGCATAGGGTGATTCATAATTACTGCGCCGTCCTATACCGTAAGGTTACTTCTTCATTGGTTCCCCCGCCTAGCTTGCTCCAGCGAACATGAACAGTGAAGGTTGGGTCACTATTTCTCTCTATAATCGTGTAGTACGTGAGGGCCCCGTTCGTTCGCGTGCACTGCGCATCGTAGACCAAACTATCAAACGTATCTGTGGCAAGCGCTGGTACCACTGAAATGGTGAAGTTCTTTATGTTTGTTGTTGAACTCTCAAAACAAAACGGGTTGGTTGCGCCAACGGTCGGGGCGGTGACAACAGCACCATTAAGCCGCTCTACCAAGCTTGTGGCAATTTTCTGTGCCTCGGAACGCTCTTGCGCCATTCGCACCTGTTGGGAGCTTTTATTTGCAATAGTATACGCACCGGCCAACACAGCCCCAGCAATTGCCACGGCGATCAAAACTTCTACAATGGTGTCTCCACGTTGGCTGATTTTTCTCATGATGTTGGTGCACCTTGCACGGAACATTTTCCGCTTCTTATTTGCTTCGTAACGACAGACTGCCCTGCACTTCCCCCAATGGTAATCAGCGCGCTTTGTTCGGTTCCACCGCTGTCAAAACATAGCTCAATACCATCAGATGGGTTTTTAGTTGCGTTGTACCCATAGGTTGCATTTGCGTCCGTGAAGTCTCTATTGTCAAAGTTTTTTATCGCAGCCTCAGCTGAAACAAAATGCCAGACATCATGGAGCGGCATGACATCTACTTGAAGAGCGCCTGATTTAATGTCTGGCGTTGCCGCAGAACCACCATTGAGCGAAGAGAAAAATGCAATGCCACCTGCCCACCAATAGTTAGTGGCACCTTGCGTATAGTGGCTCCACCTCATAGTGATGCCATTTTTTAGTCGACCTGTTTCCGTTGCATCAGGGAAAGCTGTTGTATCTGGTATATTCGGCATGCCCGGATACGAGGCTAATGATAACGGAGCAATAATAATGGGGCGTGCCTCTGCGGGGCTTGTGATCTGATTCCCCGATGAATCCTGCCGAATACCAGCAACATTGTAAACATTGTATTGGTCCTCAGCACCACCCGTAACGCCAAACTGGATCATCCGACCAATAAAAATACAATCTTTGCTGGTTCCCTGCTTGCCCGATCCTGGCGGGCTAACCGCGCTGAACGTAGGCCTGCCACTTGATGGGTCTTTCTTGCATTCATAATCTTTTGTGAAGCTACCGGTATTTGCATAGTAGCCAGTCGATACATTATTAATAATGCCATTTAGCTGCTGCTCTATATCATTAACTGCGACTATAAACTCATTCTTGTTTTGCGCACCCGAAACCATACGCAAGGCACTTATCATAATGGCCCCGGAAACAGCCAAGAAGATCATTATCTCGACTATAGTAAAACCTTGGGATTTTAGACCCCCACTCTTCATAAATTTTAGTATAGCATAAGCACTGTGCTTATAGCCCGTATAAACGCTTGTACTGTGCTATAAGCGTACTACCGAATAAATATACAATGATACTCGATGCAATTAAAAACGGGCCAAATGGCAAACGGGTCGTCCGCGTTGCCTTCCCCGTCGCTAATAACGGAATTGCAACCACAGAGCCCAACACCGATGCTAAAAAGATCATGAGTAGACTGGCCGAGGGGCCACCCAATAATAAACCTAGCATCCACCCAAGCTTTACATCCCCCCCACCAATCCACTTACCGCCAGAGACTTGGTATATAAGCCAGAATATGCCTCCGCCAGTTAAAAATCCCCAGAGACTACCAAAGAGCAAGCTCTTAGTATCGTCTTTTAACATCGCAAGTAAAAGTATTTGTGCAATTACTATAACAATGAGTGGGAATACCACCCTATTAGGTAGCAGATACCAACGTACATCATAAATAACAAGCGCCAGAAGCCCCACGAGCATCAGCACCCATAGACCAAATTGAACTTTGCCAGCAAAATCAAACCCATATGGCCAAGCCGCGTACGACAGTACAAACAGGGCTGGTAGAGTAATCTCTGGGATCGGCGTATCCTCGATCGGTTTTTTGCAGTACCGACACTTGCCCCTAAGCAGTGCGAAGCTAAGCACAGGTATAAGATCTATACTCGAGAGCGTGTGTTTGCACTTTGGACACATGGACCGGCCGGTAACAATGGAGTAACCCCGGTTGAGAGCCTTCTTGCTAGAGAGTTGTTTATGTACACGCCAAACAAGTGCGTTCACGAAGCTGCCCAAAGCTAAACCCAACAGGACAAGCACAAGAATAATCATATATGTATGCTACCACAAAAAGGAAACAGCCCTTTCGGGCTGTTTATACGCTTCGGATATATGAATTATCCTTCTTGGCAGACAGAAGTTGCAGTGCCCGAACCAGTTTCGACTGCGTACAACGCAGCTACACCACGTGCTGCGCCACCGACAGCTGCGCCACCTGTCCCACACTTAGCGCCCGTAACAAGTCTTACTGTCGTGTCACTTGTGACGGCAGCAAGGTTGGCTGCAACGCTTCCCGGCTTTACTGAAATATTAGCTGCGGAATAGAAACCAACCTTGGCGACAACCGGATTGATACCAGACTTTGAGATTAATATTTCTGGTGTTGTAGCTCCGGCAGCTGCTTGGTTTGGCTGATCGCCATTATTATTCTGCTCGTATTCTACGACCGCACCAGACAAAGCAGCCACGTCGTTTTTACGGTTCGTGTTGCGGCTGTTTCGCTGCAACGCAGGAACAGCCAAGAAAACGATTAAAAGGATCAGCCCGGCGATTGCAAGCACGATCAAGACTTCTATGATGGTGAAGCCTTCTGTTCGCCTACGAATTTGTTTTTGCATTATATGTATGCCCCCTACATTATTTACTTGTTAACAGATAAGCTTAAATATAACTCGCTTATGCTATATATGCAAATAGTTATCCACACTATCGAATGATTGTCTGCCCAGCCAGGCTATAGATCGGCAATAAGACAGCAGCAACAATGATGAACGCGAATACGCCTAAAATGACCATGAGCACCGGCTCAATGATGCTAGAGATGTTTCTGATGGCAGTGTCCACCTCTCGTTCGTAGTAATCTGCAATCTTCTCCATCATTGCTTCGATTGCACCGGATTGTTCACCAATACGCAACATGTTTGGCACCAACTGCAGAAAAGCCTCTTCGCTTTGCAGCGAGTCAGACAAAGCCTTACCACCCTTAACTTTTTCTGCGGCTCGCTTTAATGCAGCCTCTACATGAACGTTATCTATGGCCTCCCCCGTAATATCGAGCATCTGCAGTAAGGGCACACCACTGCCAACCAGGGTAGCACCCGTCCGTGCAAAGCGCGCCATATACATTTTTTGAAAAAGCTGGCCAATAGGCCACATTCTTAATTTTGCCCTGTCTACAAATTCCCGGCCTGGGCCAGTCCTTGCCCAACGAGAGCCAAAGAAAGCACCAGCGATAAGTACTAGCCCGATAACCCACCAAAAACGTGAGGTAAAGTGTGACACTGCAAGTAACATCCGGGTTACAAGCGGTAGTGATGCACCGGGCAAGTCCCTGTACATAACCTCTACTTGCGGCAAAACCTTTACGATCATAAAGCCAACAACCGCAATCATCACCGTTATAACAACTGCCGGGTAGATCATTGCCCCGCGGACTTTGCTTATAATTTCAGCATCTTTTTCTTGCTGATTGGCTAAACGCTCTAAAGATTTATCAAGCGTACCAGAGGACTCCCCAGCGGCGACCATGCTGATGAACACACGGTTGAACGCTTCTGGGTGTCGGCTCAGTGCTGCCGACAGTGCCGCGCCACCTTCGACGTCAGATATCACCTGGTCGATAACCACTTTCAGTGGCTTACTCTGTGTCTGAGCAGAAACATTACGAAGGCTTTGAATGAGCGGCAAACCCGCATTAATCAGGGTCGACAGCTGTCGAGAAAACAGTATCTTATCTTTTGCACGAATACGGTTGGTGAAACGCTTGAGCCCTTCTGTACTAGAGCCCTGCAACCGTACCTCTAGCGGAGAAAAGCCTTGGTCACGAATCAACTTTGCAGCAGTCTGCTCATTCTCTGCCTGGACTTGTGACTTAACCTTCTGCCCTGTTGCGGTGTTACGTGCCGTGTATTCATACGTCTGCATATACTTAGCCTCTCATGAGCCGATCTAACTCGTCTAGATCTACTGCGTAATTCCGTGCTTCTTCGTACGTTATAGTCCCATTATGGATAAGACTAACTAAAGTACGGTCCATACTTTGCATACCAAACTCTGCACCCGTCTGAATAACGGCCTCTAGCTGGTGACTCTTGCCTTCTCGGATAATGTTACGCACGGCCGGAGTAGCCACCAAAATTTCGGCAGCAGCCATGCGCCCACCACCAATAGCTGGTATGAGGCGCTGCGATACAATTGCCATAAGGATATTAGCGAGCTGGGAGCGAATTTGCGGCTGCTGGTGCGGCGGGAAGACGTCTACCATACGATCGATACTCTGGCTAGCGCTGTTTGTGTGAAGTGTTGCAAAGACGAGATGTCCCGTTTCGGCAATCGTAATGGCAGAGGAGATGGTTTCTAGGTCACGCATTTCCCCAATCAGTACAACGTCGGGATCTTCGCGCAAACTACTCCTCAGTGCTGCAGAGAACGAATACGTGTCGTAGTGCACTTCTCGCTGCACTACGACAGACTTAAGCGATTTGTGCGTATATTCGATCGGATCTTCGATAGTAATAATATGAGATGCGCGCTCCATATTAATTTTATGAATGAGCGCTGCCAGTGACGTTGACTTACCAGATCCAGTTGGTCCGGTTACCAGTACAAGCCCGCGCGGGAAGTCGGCAAATTTATTAACAATAGGCGGTAGACCCAGTTGCTCAATACTGCGAATCTCTGTAGGAATAAGCCGCAAGGCTGCAGCTAGGTTGCCACGTTCGTGGAACGCGTTAACACGAAAACGACCCAGATCGCCGAAAGCAAAGCTAAAGTCGAACTCTTTATCTTTGAGCAGTATCTGCTTTTGATCCTCGTCCAATATCGCAAAGATCAACGCTTCGACAGATTCTTCGTTGAGCGCTTCTGCACCATTTACCGCAATAAGTGCACCATCTATGCGCAGCATCGGCGGTAGTCCCACTTGCAAGTGAAGATCCGAGGCCTTTTTTTTGATAACTTCTTCTAGTAATATTTCGATTCTTGGTTGTTGCATCATCCCACCTATTGTTTCCTTTATGCGCTATCCAGCGCTGCCACCCTACTAACCTCGTTCAATGTTGTCTGTCCTGCCAGTGCTTTTAGGTAGCCATCTTCTCGCATTGTTAGCATGCCTTCTGCTCTTGCCGCGGCCTGGATCTTATCACTTGTTGAACGCTTAAGAATAAGATCCTGGATGGCATCTGTTACCTCGAACACTTCGTAGAGGCCCATTCTACCTTTATATCCACCGGGCGTTTCAGGACTGTCTACGCCCTTGAATAAAGTATAAGCATTTTGACCCACAAGTGGCAAGTTATCATAACCCAGATCTTTACCAACTTTCAGCTGTTCTTCTTTGTTCTTTGGTAATAGCCTTCCGATGGTTTCGTTAATGGCCTGTGTCTCTGCCTGTTCGGTCTGGTAGGATTCTTTGTTGTCAGCAATCCGCCGAACCAAGCGCTGACCAATTACAGTGCGTACTGTGCTCGCTATCAGGAAGGGCTCGATGCCCATGTCTAACAGACGTGGCAAGATACCCGCTGCCGAGTTGGTGTGTAGCGTGGAGAATACTAAGTGCCCTGTTAGTGCGGCTTGCACCGCCAGCTGGGCGGTTTCCTTATCACGGATTTCTCCGACCATTACAACGTTGGGGTCCTGACGCAATATTGAACGCAAACCAGTTGCAAATGTTAGCCCTACGTCGGGATTAACCTGAATTTGGTTTATGCCATCTATCTTGTACTCAACCGGGTCTTCCAGCGTAACAATATTAATGGTGTCATTCTTTATCTCCTGTAGAAGCGCATACATAGAGGTTGATTTACCGGATCCGGTTGGTCCACTAGTTAGAATCATGCCATTGGGTTGTCCCAATGCTTTGCGAATTGTCCTCAGTGCTCTCCCGTGATAACCCATGTCTTCTAGCTTAAGGCTGGTCCCGGTTTTATCCAGCAAACGTATTACCACCTGCTCGCCCCATACAACAGGGCTTATAGCGATACGAAGGTCAATGGGTCGGTTGTCAACAATAATAGAAAACCCACCGTCTTGAGGAATTCGGTGTTCGTCTATCTTGAGGTTGGATAAAATCTTTATACGGGATACGAGAGGTGCCTCCGTACTTTTTGGCAGCTTCATAATCTCGCGCAATACACCATCTATTCGAGCGCGTATTTTAAGAATCTTCTCTAGGGGCTCTATATGGATATCACTAGCCCGATTTTTTGCTGCATACTCCAGAATAGTCGACAGCGCCTTGCTGATTGGAGAGTCCTGCACAATCGTTCGAATATTTTTATCGGCTCGCTTCTTACCCTTCGAATCATCTGGGTCAGTCGACAGACCAAAGGCTGTGGCTGCCTCACCTGCCGCCTCCAGATCATTCACCATACTTGCATCAAGCCGTTCGTTATACTGCTTGAGAATACGCCGGATACCCGCCTCGCTAGCAGAGTACACCTTGAGCGGCCTGCCAATTTTATTTGACAAGAAATCGGCTGCCTGCACATTGTCGGCATCGAGCATAGCCACCACAAGCCGGTGATTCATTTCGCCAAGCGGCACCGCCATGTACCGCTCCGCTATCTCCCGCGGCAAGAGTGCTAAAATATCGTCATCAATACGAGCATTGCTGAGATTTACATATGGCACCCGAGTAATTTTTGCCGTATACCTGGTTAGGTCCTCTTCGCTTATATTCCCTTCACTCAGCAATAAACTCAATATGGGCGTCCCCTCTTTCGTCGCCTTTTGCTCTAGTTCATCCAGCTTGGCTTTTGTGAGAAGGCCTTGCTTTACTAGCTCGTCCTCAACCTGTTTTTGGGTTGTCGCAGAAAGTACACTCATGCTGGCCTAACCCCTATTGTTTGTTGTCAAATATCTTGGTGTTGGTGTTATCGCCAATTTGAATTGTCTTTGTTGGGTCGATTGAGTCTTTATTAAAATACTTCTTATCAAGATCGGCAAAATCTGCTGTTATAGGATCTACTACTGCTGCTTTTTGATTAAAGCTTTTCTTTGGCACAATGACGTAGTTAGACACAATGATAGATATGACAGCGCTAAATATGCTCAAAACAACGATCAACATTACGTCTTTTTGTTTCACTTTACCGTCTCCATCTTAATGTTCAGTGTTTTTTCTGGTTGGAAGTATGTTTTTGCACTCATGTTAAATTGCATGTTAGATACACCCCCGGAGAGTTCGAGCTTTTGTATGTCGAACGGACGAATGGACTTCTCGAAAACTCCTACAAGGTCCTGTATGGACGCATACGATCCCTCTACTGCAACCTCAAATGGCATATCGATTGGCTGTGGGCTGTCGCTCGTTTGATTCTTGGACTGCTCTAGTTCATCGTCTGTCCCCGTGATGCCGCCTATTTTGAACTTACGATCGTTCAAAATTTTCTCTAGGCTGCTCGCAAGAGCTGGGAAGTCGTACTTGCTTGGAAGTGCGTCGAGGACGATCTTAGCATTGTCTCCGTCTCTATCGCCTGTACCCGCCGGGTTGCCACCGATTGCGTTCTCTGGTGCACCTGTGAAGGTCTTATACGAAGTAACGAGGCTACCTATCGCTTCTAGGTTGCTTCTTAGCTGGTCGCGTGCTTTTGTTTGCTTTGCAATGACTTTTGATTGGTAGGACCGTTGCGTGAGCAATGACTTGCATGAAACTATCGAGAAAACTGCAACGAAAGCCGCAATGGCTACTGTTGCCACAATAGTCGTCTGAGCCTTGTTTATCTGTAGCCGTTTTGTAGGAAGCTGTAGTTTCATTAGTTTGTCACCTTTGTCTTTGGTTCTGGGAGTGGCTGGAATAAGTCAGTTGGTTTCTCGGTTTCTGATCGAGTCGAAATAATTTTTGGCACACTGAGCGTCATCTGTTTAGCTGTATCAAATATGGCACTATCAAAGCTTGTTGCTATCTCGTAGGTAGCATTTTTGTCCGTTCGAGAGAAGCTTGTCAAAACAACATTGCTGAACGGCTTGCCGGTCTGTGACTGCCCGGTGCTATCGGGATAGCTAAAGGTCGTGAACTTTAGGGTATCAACAAATTTATTAATAGTACTAATAGAGTCTGTTGTGCCAGAGAAAGTCAGCGTCTTAGCCTGGTAGTCTAAATCTAACTTACCAATACTGACCTGATTGGGTGTAACTTGGGCGACAAAGGTAAAGAGGCGTGAAGTGACGGGTTTTTTATTGTGCAGCTCTGGCAAGCTCTTAAGCTGGTTCTGTATAGTGAGCACTTTGTTTAGATCTTTTGTATCCTGAAGTTTCTTGGAGTCAGTTTGAATATCCGCACTTAGATTCTTTAGGTGGTTCTTCTGGAAAATGGCCACCGTCACAAACATGAGGATAAATATAGTTAGGGCGCTGCCAGCAATAAGCGCTGACACAACCGTAATAGTGCGTTTTAGGTTTCTCGTACGCATGTACTGTAACTTAACTTCTGGTAATAGATTGAGCTGGATCATGCCTGTCTCCCCGCTAAGCCTGCAGCGACACCAAACGTGTTAGAAGCGACCTGTAGTTCGTTCTGTCGGTTTGCTGGGAAAGAAACGTTTCGCCAAGCATTACCGATCTCTACGTTAATACCGAATTTGTTTGCGATATATAAGGGGAACTCTGGCAAAGACGAAGCTGCGCCAGTAACAATAATGCGTTCAATACGAGCCTCGGTATAGCGTGCCTGGAAGAATTTTATGGACTTTTCTATCTCTGTTGCCAGAATATCAACAGTGCTGATGATTGCGTTGTATATCTGCCCTTCGAGTTTATCTTTGCCGAGGCCAAACTTGTTAATAAACTGTGCGGCCTGTTTTTCATCAATATTAAGATTCTGACTGGCTGCACGCACAATTGCTTCGTTGCCTGTTGGAATCGAGCGCGCCAAGCGAGGAGCGCCAGCCATAGTAACAACAATATCCGTTGTCTTCTCGCCAATATCTACCGCCATGCACGGATTGGTTGTATCGGCGGGGATGACGGCTCGTGCCAGTGCCATATGATCAGGTTCGAAGGCAATAACATTAAGCCCGATGGACTCCAGCATATCCAGTCTACTTTCGGCATATGCATTGGTCACGCTGGTCAGTAGCACCTCTATCTTGTTCTTATCTTTTGGCGAATCCCCTAGGACCGCCCAATCAATTTTTGATTCAGCAATAGGCGTTGGAATAAGCGAATCTGCCTGATACATAATTGTTTTGGCAATTTCGCCTTCATTCAGTCGATCTATATCAACAACTGTTGTGAACACCTTCTGCGAAGGCAATCCCACGGCAACGTTTTTGGTCGTAATGTTGGCCTGCCCTATAAGGTCGCGCACCGCCAGCATAACCTTCTGCTGATCTGCTTTCGCATCACTGAGAGACACTTTTGCCTCAATGGGTATTGATGCGTACTTAACGAGCGCCTTAACATTACCCGTTCCGCTAAGCTCCACTAACCTCACTGCGGTTGTTCCGATGTCTAGTCCGAAGAATTCTGATACCCCACTCAGTACGCTCATAGTTAGGTCGATTATAGCATAAGCTTCATTAAAACAAACGCTTTTTTCCTCTACAAAACGGGTGGCAAGGTGGTGTAGTAATCGGTGCTACCGACACCAGCAACAGCGCTTTGTGGCAGGGCGTGTTTTGCAAGATATGCTTCCGGACTAAAGCGGAAGACTTCGGCAGCTTTGCTCACCATTGCACCTTCTTTTGCGGCGCCATTGCGCAGCGAGTTCGCAGTACGAAGGAAGTGCACCTTCTTAGCAGTAAAGCTACCATTAATGACCAGTTGCGTGGCACAGTTGGTGTACAGCTCGCTACTCGCAAGGTTGTACAGCCCACCACCAGGCTTAGCACACGTGGTAATCTCACCCCTACTGCCATCGTCCTTGGGTTGGGCAATGTACCAGCCATCAAGCTGGTTCACGTTGTTCTGGACGTAGATATTGCCTTTGACGATCAGGTCGAAGGTAGGGATAGAGTCTGTAGTAGTCCAGCCGCTCGACGCCGTCGTTATGTTGCTACTTATAATAACGTTGCCCTCGACATATACGGTGACGTGCTTGGACGCTGCAACATTACCAGAGACAGTCAGTGTGCCGCCACTTGGCTTGTAGCTTTTAACACCGTCAATACCTGCTACGTTGAGTGAGGCTGTCGTCGTATCTGGTGATGGTGGCGTACCGTAGTAGTCGAGACATCGTGGGTTCGTGCCAAACACACCACCATATGTGCCTGTTGTATTGGCAAAGCTTAGGCCCTTGGGAGCAACGGGAGTAGTGCTCCGCTGGCTGGCAGACACAAAAGTGTTAATAGAGCCAAGCGCAAAGGCTGCGAACTGCACACTGGAACCTACGTTCGCAGCGTTAAGGTTTGTGGAAATCGTTGCGCCTGCACCATCGCCAGCAACACAAGCAGACGGACGCTTAAAGGCTGCGCCGGCGCTGACATCATTGCCATAGAAAGAGACATAGGGCATATTGGAGACTACACCGCAAGCTGGAGCTGAAGTAACGGCGCCTGATGTCCAGACAACGGTAGATCCATCAAATGTCCCTGCACCATGCGGAATTGTTACCGTAACACAATAGGTGTCGCCCACCTTTAATATAGGGGGGTTAGTGCCCTTAGCCTTCGAGGATGTATAGCTGGTGCTCGATGCAAAGTTTGCTCCATACGTATCAGCTGACCACGCAGCAATTGGAGCCCCGTTCAGCGTGTAGGTTTGGGTCGCCGCGATAGGTGTTGGCAGATTCATCAGTCTTGATGAATTTACTGCGGTACTGAATGTTATTGCAGTTGGCGACTCTTCATCGTCTGGTGTTGCAGACAGCGCATTCGGTGTAAGCGTAAATGGTTTGGGCTCCGGCGCAAAGCGGAAGCGAATCTGCGTAGTCTGGTCCTTACATACTCGTAAGTTATAGCTATTACCCCCCGCCCCTGCTGGTGCCGGATGCGGAGCATTGTCGTTACTGTCTGGGTGTCCGTTACATCCTGGGTTATAGGCAACGACAAAGCCTTTATACTCCCATTGGGCAGCAGCAGCATCGACATATGCATAGTAGCCAGGGCCTGGGTCAAGGTTATTCACCGGGTGAATACTCGCGTTACTGCAGTCATAGCCACTCGGTACACCCGAGCCCGTAACGCAGGTATTGGGAGAGCCGGGCACATTGCCGGTGGTCCACCCCCCCGAACCGTTTGGAACTTCTGTAACGAGCTGCAAGTCTCCTTTCGGTGGTGGGGGCGTATACTCGTAGAAGAACTGAACCCAGTGCTTACAGGGATCTGCAAATACATTCACCGATAGGGACATACTTGTAGACGCTGCTGGTGCGCTTGGATTACAGAGATTGGTATTGACGGTCCTGAGATATGTCCAACCGCCAGATGGGCTAGCAGTTGAAACCGGCTGCTGTCCCCCAGGAGTCAGGCCCGGTGCGTACAAAGAGGTGTTCGTGCTAGTAAGCAAACCTATGGCTATCTGCGGATTACCTCCTGGTTGCCCTTCCCGCCAACCGCCCGATCCATCAGGAATCATTTTAATGACGTCGATTTCTCCCGTTGGTGGACTGTTGTTCCTAAAATACGCCTGAATGTTGTAACTATGTGAATTATCACCATGTCCCAGCTGTGGGAGACCGGGAGCCTCTTCCGTCTCTGAAACGAAACTGTAGCCCGGGACATTATAGGAGTGATTCCATACCGGCCCCATACAATCTAACGCAATACCCAGGTATCCTGGCCCATACGCTCCAGTAGATGCACTCATGGACACGCTAAACCATATGTCCACCGGTGAACTCACAAAAGGAGTCGGGTTATAGCCTTGGTCTTTGTAGGGTCCCATGCCGCAATCTGGGCGATGACGCTGCGTCGAAGCCGAAACTGAACCATTTAGGAGCGCTCCCGTGTCGATATCTGTCAAGGTTACATAGTAAGGAATACTATGAACACCCGCAGTACAGTCTGGGTAGGCGTATGCTTTTGGAAAAATTGCGCTACTAATTCGCTGTATTGCTTGCTTTATAAAACTCAAGATTACCGGGTTCTTGCCATCCGTCAGGCCAGCATCTTTTTCATATTGTTGGACCAAGGCCTCCCAGTTAGCATAACCACCGCCGGTAGTCGATTCCAGTCGTATAATGGAGTATTTGCCAATGTTGCTACGGAATGGCTGGGTGTAGTCGCCAACGTTCTTGAGGCTGTCTAGCTTAGCGCCCATGTCTTCACCATTATCACCAGGATATGGCTTAAAAGGATTGGCCGCCAAGTTGATTGTTCGAATAGTACTGAACTGACTGCCTGTCCCGCGTGTGCTCGTATAGGCCTTCTTTTGTTGTTCTAACGAATCTCCATCTCGGATATCTACTGCTTTTTTAAGCTCGGCCGGGGACTTTTTCTGTTCGAACAGCGGCAGGTACTTTTCTTTGAGAATCTGTCCAGCCTTCTCCTCTTCTGCTGGTGCTGGCTTGTTTATATCCTCGGTTTTCAGGAGACGAATATTATCCCAACGTATGTACACCTCTGAATAGACTCTGTCTTTTATCAGCTTGTCTTTGAGCTTGTACTGCAAGTAGTCGTTGGTGCGGCGCAACATAACGTCCTGTTCAGTCCATTGGTAGTCACGCTCGTACGACTTAATGTACAGGAACTTGCCACCCTTCTCGTTATATTTGGGCAAAGAATATTTATCTACTTCTGCTTGCGTGTAGGTAATCCCCCTCCTCTGAGCTTCGGTTTTGAGCGCAGCGTTCAGTACCAAAATGTCACGTGTTTGAGCATCGATATTATTTTTGGCATCTAGTTTCGTATTCGGTTTTTTGTATGCGTTGATCCACGATTTCTTGGTAGCATCATATTCTTTTTTTGTAATGGTGAAGTCGCCTACTTTGGCATAGACATTCCTATTAAGGTACTTAGGCAAACCCCAAGCCACACCCGCAATAAGCAAAACAATCAGAAGTACCAAGGTGATCGTTCGTTTCTTTAGGGATAATTTTGGTATGCGTCTTTTCTTGCCAACACTAACAACATTTGGGGCGTCTGATGTAACCTCAGCCTGTGATTTTTGATTATTTTCTGATTGGTCGTCGTTCATATAGCAACTTGCAAAACTCTTATGCTAGTGAGTATAGCCACTAAGCTGCAACGACGCAAGAATTTCTTTTTGCTTCGTAGGGACTGATTTGACACTTGCTGTACAAGCAAATATTATTAGCGTAAGCTTAAATAATAATGAGGGTCATGAGTAAAATTAGAAACCTATTAGATCGACCAAAGTTTGCGTCAAAAAGATTAACAGTAATCCTCTTTGCCCTTGCAGCAATTGTGCCCTTTTCACTTATAGCTGCTTTCGCAGCTACCCCTGTAGATTACTCAAGAGACAACTGTAGCATCATATTCGCAACAGGATCTCCTGCGGCAGACGGCGTACTAAAGCCCGGCGAAACCTTTGGAGCTAGTTTCTCCGTATATAACGGTAGCCCTATCGTGAACGGTAGCAGCCAGGAACTTTGGCCAAGTGCCAGTGGACCAACACCAACCGATAAGCGGTACAAACTCGTCCCGTCTGTTGGCAACAACTACGACACTACCTGGACGAACGGCAATGCCGCTAACGTAACTCCGTATACTGCCGAGTTATATGGTGGTGCGAACTCGAGTTTTGGCTACCTCATTGGTAATGTTGCGGGTAACGATGCCAGGACAGGCCTTGGTAATGGCACCAACTACAAAGCTCCGAGTACGCCCGGGACATATGCGTTCAAGTTCCAGCTTAAGCAAGCTGGTGGGTCGTGGCATCCAACAGCAATTTGCTCAAGGAATTTGCAAGTAAAGAATGATGACCCGCAGCCTCCTGTCGTACGAGCAAACCCGTATGTTTGCAATAAGCCCTACCCTGCGGTGATGAAGTTGGGGGTTGCTGACAGTAGCGGGGGTCGAACTGATAAGTGCGCCACTGCGGTGCAGTACGCCCTACAAGCCTCAGACCCTAACCTTCGGGTCCCTGCACTAACAGGAACTATCGATGCCTCCACGGTCTCTATCATTAATAACTACAAAAGATTCTTTGGGGGCGCTAATGCAACACCAAACGGCCAACTTACCGCGGCCGAACTAGATCCTTTTCAAATTGTGTTTGGTGCTTTCAAGACCTCTACTCCCGGTGGTGGCGGTGGTGGCGGTGGCGGTCGAGGCGCCAATCCTTACGTATGCAACAAACCATATCCAACCGTTAAAAGTGGGTACAAGAACAAGGCAGATGGACGAAAGGATGACTGTGTGTCTGGAGTGCAATACAATCTACAAGCAGCTACTCCTAGTCTGCAAGTAACCGGCACAACCGATGCACCGACGGTGGCTGCCATCAAGAATTTCCAAGCGTTCTTTAAAGCTACAGCAGATGGAGTGCTAACACCAGCACAAGTAGAAGGTCTTGCTACCGTCTTTGGGCCATATAAGACCGACGGTACCGGTGGTGGTTCTGGTGGCGGGAACAGTGGTGGTGGTTCTGGTGGCGGGAACAGTGGTGGTGGTTCTGGCAAAAAACTAGATATTGCTGTCGCTGGTGCAAACTTTTCAGGCGGGAGCTTTGACAGTACAGCTAAAGGGATGATTCAATACATTTTAAGCACTGCACCATATAGCACCTATAAAAATGATATTGCTTTCCATATTGTCAATGTAGGCGGCATAACCTGCAAACCTTACGGCTCAACGGGTGATGGTAGAGACTGGTACTGTGATTACGACCAAGTAGCTAAGGCCCTCGCTGCTAAGGGTGTGCCCTATGACAAAGTATTGGTCATAAACAACAACAGCGCCTGGGGAGGAACTGCTGGAGGTGTTGGAGGACAGTTCGCAACGGCGAATCTTCACCCGTTTATTGCGCTGCATGAATTTAGCCACCTAATGAACTTACACGATGAATATGTCTATCCAGGCGCCTCTTATTCGCCAAACACTGCTACTTACAATTGTAAGGACGGCAAAGAGAATAAGTACTGGAGAAGTTCCGATCCTCAGTTCGGTGGCTGCACATCATCCACCTGGA
Organism: uncultured Candidatus Saccharibacteria bacterium; assembly: GCA_964643545.1. Classification (GTDB taxonomy): domain Bacteria; phylum Patescibacteriota; class Saccharimonadia; order Saccharimonadales; family AWTP1-31; genus DAISWP01. The sequence continues at coordinate 143,029 of CAZXTE010000001.1, read as the reverse complement.
ATCGTGGTTCTGATGTAAACATTATGTCGACAGCGAACGCAAGCGGCTTCTCTGCTCCGGCAATGCGTGTGCTCGAAGAAACCATTAAGTCATTCTTGTAGCCATTAAGTAGATGAGGGGGATCATGGAAATACTAACAAATATGAAAGCAAATATGACAAAGAAGAGACTACTGCTTGTCATTGCTGTTGTTACCGTCCTGTTTGTCAGTGTTGTGGCGGGGGTTTTGTTTAACCAACAAAAGAAAAAGAATGGAAAAAACTCGTCTAGCGACGTTCCGCTACTATCTTACGAAGATGCCGTCAAGACTGGGCGCCTTAGTGCATCGAACATAGAGGTTCTTGTATTGAACCTTGTATACGACAAAGCAAAGAAGCCAGAACTCTCTGTCAAAAGCATGGAGCGTTTCACAAATAGTGCCCCCAATACACCATCAACCACGGCAAGCGACTATAAACTTACCGTTACGAAGGGCCCGGACACTTTGTACTCGGATAACTTTGCAAAGCCATCGGGCAGCATCGCCGAGAGCTTTAATGAACAGAGTAAGAAAATTAATGGTAGCTTGTCGACCAGCGGGATTTTGATACCCAAAATCATTCCATGGTTTGGGGATGACGTAGAACTGAAGATTACCGATGCCGCCGGAAAAGTAATTCTGACTCAATCTCTTAAAGGCGTAGCAGTTACCAAGAATACACCCGACTTTAAAACCGTTGAAGGTCAAGACGTTCGCTAGGAATAACAACAAAAGGATTTAACAAAGTGACCGGAAGATCAAGATTCTTAAACAAAAAACTCTTAGGCACTATGTTTGCATTTGCAGTTGTAGCTCAGTTTTTTGTAGTTGCTAGCTTTGCTGCGTCAGCAATTGACTACTCCCACGACTACTGTCAGATTAAATTCGAAACAGGATCGCCTGCTGCTGATAATGTTGTCGAGCCGGGTCAAAATTTTAGTGCAAGCTTCCTCGTTTACAATGGAAGTCCATCCGTTAATGGTAGCAGTCAAGAATTATGGCCAAGTGCCAGTGGCGCCGCCCCGGCATCTACGCGATTCAAGCTCGTCCCCTGGAATGGCAGCAGCTACGACACTACCTGGTCGGCGGGTAACGAAGCAAACGTCGCACCCTATACTGCGGAACTATACGGTGGAACCAACTCCGGCTACGGTTATGTCATTGGTCGGTTGAATAACGTCGATGCGCGAACCGGTCTTGGGAACGGTAGCTACAAAGCTCCTGCTGCAGAAGGTACATATCCCTTTAAGTTTCGACTCAAGCAAGCTGGTGGCAGCTGGCACCCAACCGCTATATGCTCTGTTAACATTCAGGTTAAAAAGGCAGCAACCACTCAGCCCCCTTCTGGACCACGAACCAACCCTCACGTTTGCAACAAACCCTACCCAGCGTTACTAAAGTCTGGCGACCGAAACAATGTAGCTGGGCGAACCGATCAATGCGTAACCGCCCTACAGTACGCCCTGCAATCAGCTTCTCAAAATTACTCGGCGCCAGCGCTCACTGGGGTTATTGATGCAGCAACAGTTCAATATATTAAATACTTCCAAGGCTTCTTTGGGCTAGCTCAAACCGGCCAGCTGGATAGTAAAGGGATGGATGATATCACTAAGGTGTTTGGACCGTTCAAATCTGGCTCAACAACGCAGCCGCCAGACACACGCTCACCTAACCCATACGTTTGTAATAAGGCATATCCCACTATTTCGCTTGGCTACAGAGACAAGGTTGGCCGCTCAGACCAGTGTGTTTCTGCAGTGCAATACAACTTAAAAGCTGCACTATCCACCCTGCAAGTAAACGGAGTTGTTGATTCCACTACCGAACGCGCCATTAAGAACTTCCAGGCGTTCCTTAAGCTACCAGTTACCGGTGTCCTTCCACCAGACCAAGTTGAACTAGTTGGCAAAGCTTTGGGTGCATTCAAGACAAGCACCACATCAACGACGCGCAAGTTGCACATCGTTATCGCTGGCGCAAACTATACTGATCAAGTCACCTTTGACAGAGCCTCGAGTAGTGCTGCCGGTCAAATAATTTCTACCCCACCGTATAGCACCCGAAAAGATGTTATTGTGATTCATAAAGTTAGGCTGGAGCGACCCGTCACTTGTGCTGCCGACCCAGCAAACCCCGGCCGCGCCGTATCCTGCGACCCTGCAAATGTGGCCTCACAACTCTCTGCTGCCGGTGTTACTGCCGATAAAGTAGTTACTCTTTGGGGTGATGCCCCAAGCGCAGGTGCCTTTGGTGTAGCCATGATTAATGGAAAATATGCAACCGCCTCAAGCGCAACTGCGGCCCTGCACGAACTAAGTCATTTAATGGGGCTTTGGGATGAGTATGCCTATAGCGGCACCTCAGGTTCTCAACGGGCTACTGCTAACTGCAAAGACGACTCTCCCAACCCATTCTGGCAGCCCACCGATCAACAGTTCAACACGTGTATGTATGGCAACTGGCGCCGTGGTTCTCAAAGCAACATAATGAACATTTATGGTGCATCTACTTTCTCACCACCTGCGGTGCGCGTAATTAACAGCACTATAGATAACTATGTTAAATAGGTAATATTAATGGAAGACTTTACAACCTCTGCCCAATCATCCGAACAACCTACCCACAGACGTGGTAAGATCATAGCCGTCGCAGGTATTGTTTTGATCGCAAGCCTTCTTGGTGGCTGGTACTTTGGTAAACATAAAAAACAAGCCGCTACAAGCAAGGCTCCTGGACTCCAGTTCTCGACATATGAGGACGCTGTTCGTAGTGGGCGCATCTCGGCAACCGATCAAGAAGTTATGCTTACAGTATTTACATATGAGCCTGGTAAAAATCCTGAGCTCAGTATTACAAAGTTGGAACGCTATACACATGGCACTCCCGACACGGCGGCAAACTCTGGTGATTACAAACTTGAGATTCTACGCAACAACAATGTACTCTACACCGACTACATGATAAAACCAGCGGGCCAAGTATCTGAGAGTGCGGGCAGTGACAACAAATACACTGGTTCTACTGCCTCTGCCGCTCAAACAATCCCAAAAAATCTTCCTTGGTTTGATGACAAGTCGGTTTTGCGCGTAAGTAGTGATGGCAAAGTGATCCTTACTAAAACACTCGAAGGTATTGGTGTAACTAAAAACACTCCAAAATTTGAGACAATCAACGGTGAAGACGTCCGCTAAAGAACCTCTTTTCTAGGCTGATTCAGGTGGCTCAAAGAGGCTAGCAGCTAGCTCAGACACTATCAACTCAGCCTCAGCAAGCTCATCGGCATTTCGTATTGGCGCACCTTCATGCGTGCCGTTATCGCTAAGCGTTGTCCGCCTTATAGAGCCATCACCATTTAGTGCAAACTCTACATAGTGTTCGTCTTCGGCGAACCGAATAAAGCCAAGCTGCCTCGAGCCCCCAGAGCTCGCATAGCCTGCTTCGGGGCCATATTCAGCACGATCCAGGGGGTTCGAACCTTCGAACTCCCAAATCTTATGGGATAGCTTTTTTGGCCCAACCACATATTTTTCTACGACCTGTACTGTTGGCACTTCTCTTCCGTGGAAATTACTAACGCCACAATATACTCCAACATTCCCTGTTCGTTCAATCACGCCAGACCTGTTCCTTCCTGGAAGAGCAATAACGTCTCGCTGAATACCTAGGCCTTGTTTCACTACGATTCCGCTGGGCAATGGCTCGCCGGAAGCAGCCGATGCCTGAACCTTACCAACTAGGTCATCAACTGACAGTAATAACGAATCACGTCGCTCTTTAAACTCAGCGCTGCGACTTTCTTCGCCTAGAGCACGTATTGCATCTGTTGGAGCTGATTGTGGTCTATCACTTGGCATTTTTTGTTTTCTTACTGATAAATATACTCTAGCACACTTCTATTGTTTGGTCAAGATATATACCTCTGTTATACTACACACATGAGTTTATCTATTGGGATCGTTGGCTTGCCTAATGTTGGCAAATCAACCTTGTTTAACGCACTGACTGATGCTGGTGCTTTAGCTGCAAACTACCCTTTTGCAACCATTGAGCCGAACACAGGGATTGTGCCCATACCAGATGAACGCCTCCTTAGTCTTTCCGATTTATACAACAACGCCCCCATAGTTCCTGCTACGGTAACGTTCGTCGACATTGCAGGACTCGTTGCTGGTGCTAGCCAGGGCGAAGGACTCGGCAATCAATTTCTAGCGCATATTCGCACCACGAACGCCCTCGTTCATGTTGTGCGTGCCTTCTCGGACAATAATGTTATACACGTTGACGAGCAGCACGACCCCAAAAAAGATATAGACGTCATTAATACTGAATTGATCTTGGCAGACCTACAGACGCTAGAAAAACGCCTGCCCCGCATAGAGAAAGAGGCGCGAGCCAATCCAAAGCTACAACCAATTGTTGCTACTTACAAAACCCTTGAGCAAGCACTAAACGACGGGAAGTTGGCCAATACCATAGATAGCGACCAAGATCACATTGCTGACTTGCAGCTTATTACAGCAAAACCAATGATTTACGTATTCAACGTAGACGAAGAAACGATTAGCAACGAGCCTAGAAAGGCAGAGCTCGCTAAACTTGTTGCGCCGAGTAGGTCATTGTTTGTCTGTGCCAAATTAGAAAGCGAGTTACGGGGCCTGGACGAAAGTGACCGACAAGAATTGCTAGAGAGCTACGGGCAAAAGGAATCAGGCCTCGTACAGCTCATACACGCAGCATACGATGTCTTAGATTTGCAAAGCTACCTAACGGCTGGTGATAAAGAGGTCCGGGCCTGGACCATAGCCAAAGGATCAACTGCCCCGCAGGCAGCTGGCGTGATACATGGAGATTTTGAGCGCGGCTTTATTGCAGCCGAAATTGTCGACTGCAACGACCTTGTAGCTGCAGGCTCTCTCGTTGCAGCCAAGGCTGCCGGCAAAGTCCGTACAGAGGGCAAAACGTACATCATGAAGCCGAACGATGTTGTAGAGTTCCGCTTTAACGTCTAACCCTGCAAGAACTGGTAGATCTGGTTCGTAAGATCAGCGATTTGCGCTGCTGATCCATTTTGCGTCAACACACTTATGACAAACGTTGAACTTGATCCATAGACAATGCCTACGTCATGCCAGTAAATTCCGTAAAAACCGACCTTATCTGCCACAACTGCTCCCGGGGCACCTTCTGGAATTGCCTGTCTAAGTTTCTGATTCTTCATCAGTGACAACACGTGCCTAGTATGCTCTGGGTTCATTAATTGTCCTGCCTGTAGTTTTTTAAGAAATGCAGTCGTATCTGCAGCAGTTGTTTCGATGTCGGCATTAGCTAAGTTTGTGCCAACAAATCCCCGGCTTTTTGCAAATGCACTCGCTGCACCCCAACCGACCATGTTTGCAGCCGCCTGGGCGCAAACATTGTCCGATACAAGTACCATAGCATCTATGCAACCAGAGACAGTCCCGCCTGAAGACAACGTAGCATTCGCATTCAGTTTTCCCTGCTCAATGCGGTTATACAAGTAATCGATAAGGTAGAGCTTGTACAGACTCGCTGCATACATTTGCCTGTTTGCATTTAAGGTAGCGCTGCGGTTTTGGCCGCCAATTTCCTGCACAACAACACCTGCTGTTGTTTGACCATTCAGCGTTCTCCACTGATCTACGATTTGCTGCAAAGACTCTTGCTTGGGCCTATTGGGAATTGCCTGGGGGATCAGGACGGCCTGCGACAAGACATTCGTTGCTGTTGCCGTTTCAAGGGCGTTTAGTTTTTCGGTCGTATCGGGCTCACGAACAGCGTACACCCCGTTTGCATGTGCGGCGGTACCATTCCACAGATTTTTAAGCCCCAACCCCCCGACGGCAAAGATAAACAATACGATAAAAAGCGAGCTAGACACCAAATATGCCCGAAAAGGGGTTGGCATTTTTGCCGTGTACATAACATCGCTGAGTACTGCTTTTTTACTTGGTTGGTTTTGCATATTTTTGTCTTTATATAACAAATAACATGCTAACAGATTATAGTCAGATTGTCAATTTGTGGTTATAAATCTACCTACTTCGCCACTCATCTACAATTTGCTGCACCGTAGCGATAATCGTCTCGTGTGACGGCATCATATTATCTTCATAATAATGGTTGGTGGTCATGTAGTTACTGACAACACTTAGACAAAAGAGGTCATCTGCCAAAATATGCATTCGGTCAACGGCCGGCACACTGGCGAGGGGTGTTGCGACAATTATCTTATTGATCTTTATTGTTTTTAAATACAAAGCTGCCGAATCCAGCAGAAAGCCACTCTCTAGCCCATCGGAAACAAGGATGATATTCCTGTTTCGGAGCAACTCATGTCGAATGACACCTTTTTGGCCAAGCATACGATGCATATATGCAAGCTTTTCCATCTTTTCTTGCTCGAATGTTTGGCGATATTCCATGTCAAATTCTTCTATTTCACCTGTGGAATATCTTGGGTTCGTAGCATAGGTGCCCTCTTGATTAATACTTGCGACCGCGTCTGGTTCTCCTGGAGCCTTAATAGGCTCCGTCATGAGCATCATAATCGGACAATCGAGCACGCGAGCAATCGGCGCGGCAACTAGCACAGCCCCGTCGGAAAGCGCGATAATTGCACTCGGCTGTTTTTGATAGCGGCTCATCTTTTTCGCAAGCATGTTGCCAGCTTCTTCTCGGTTAACGAAGTACATACGGCCTAGTGTAGCATAAGGGGGATGTCTATCTCCCTGCAGGAACCCGTAGTAAATAGAAGCGTTCTTTGTTGCCTCGTGCACCTGCAACAGCAGAATCTGCTTTGTTGAGTATAATAAAATGCTGCTTTGCCCAAGTCTCGAAGGCGGACAAAATATCTCTTCGAACACGTTCGTTTTTTATGACGCCTTTGTGTTTTAAGTCGTTGTGTTGTGCTTCAAACTGAGGTTTCACCATAATGACAAACTGAGCTTGTGGAGCAATTTTTATGACCGACGGTAATATATCACGCAAGCTTACAAACGAAACATCAGCGACAACAATATCAACTCGCTCACTTATCTCCCCAAGATTTCGTATGTCTGTTTGTTCATGCAGTTCAATGGCTGCGTTCCCTCGCAGACTGGGGTGTAATTGTTCTTTGCCAAGTTCTACCGCAATCACCTTCTTCGCACCGTGCTGCAATGCGTAGTCGGTAAAGCCACCCGTGCTAGAGCCAACGTCTAAAACAACCTTGTTTGAAAAATCTAACGAAAACGTCTCAGCAATTGATGCGAGCTTTAGCGCCGCACGACTGACATAGCGGTCTGTTGCGTGCAGCAAAATCTCATCTGCAACTCCCACCAACATCCCTGACTTTTGTACAACACGCCCATTTACTGTTACTTGCCCAAGTTTTATATAGCTCTCCGCCTGACTACGCGTAGAGACAATACCGCGCTTTACCAATACCTGGTCCAGTCTTTCTCTTGCTACATTCATTCAAGAACAATACAGGAACCAAGCAGCCTACTCAAGGCTGTCTTGGGGCACAACCACTGCAGCGGGTCCTAGTTTTTTACGCGTTCTCGATACTCACCCGTGGCAGTATCGACGCTAATAACATCCCCAGTTTTTATGAAGGCCGGGACTTTCACGCGAATGCCCGTCTCTAATGTGGCTTCTTTCATAACCGAGCTGGTTGTATCGCCTTTAACAACGTCTTCTGCATAGGTAACGAGCAGTGGGACGTTCTTGGGTAGCTCTACGTTAATAACACGACCGTTAAAAAGCTGCACCTGCACCTTGTCGCCCTCTTTTAAGTAGCCTGCTTGGTCGCCAATAATGCTTTCGGGTATTTCGAACTGTTCGTACGTCTCTTCATCCATGAAGTGGAACAGTGTGCCGTCTGCATACAAATACTGCACATTCTGATTGGTCACGTCGGCTGGTTCGATAGAGTCATTGCCTTTGAATGTTTTGTCGAGCACTTTGCCATCGATAAGACTCTTGATCTTTACATTTACGATAGAGCCACCACGGCCCATAACTTTTTGGCCGTACTCAACGACACGGTACGGAACACCGTCTAACTGGAATATTTGACCTTTTCTAAGATCGGTTACACCAAATGCCATCGTGACCTCCTAGTTGTTTGCTACGAATGGTAGTAAAGCAATGTGTCGAGCTTTTTTGATTGCACGTGCTAAGTGTCGCTGTTGGCTTTCTGTGAGGCCAGTCTTCTTGCGAGTCTCAATCTGCCCATATACATTGACGTATCGTTGCAACGTCTTAAAGTCTTTGTAGTCAAAATACGCTACATCAGTTCTGTGCTTAAAAATCTTTGCCATGAGTTCTCCTTATCTATTAAAACTAGAATGGGATGTCGTCTAGGTTGATTGGTTCATCGCCAATATCTTCAATGACAACCTCATCCTCTTTGGACTTCTTGCTTGGCTTTGGCGCTGCTGCTTCTGCCGGTGGAGTATAACCACCACTATCGCCGCCCTCACCTCGTCCGCCCAAGAATGTTACATCTTGTGCAACAACTTCTACTTTGCTTCGTTTCTGGCCTTCTTGTTCCCAACTACGTGACTGCAAACGACCATTTACTAAAACGGGTCGTCCTTTTGTTACGTACTGAGCAACACGTTCCCCAAGTGGTCCCCAGGCGACCACATCGACATAGTCGGTTGCTTCCTGCCAGTTACCGTCACTGCCCTTATAGCTTCGGTTCAGTGCCAAGCTAAAGCTGCAAACGCTCTGGCCATTTGGGGTTTGTCGCAATTCTGGATCGCGCGTTAGGTTCCCCATGAGTATTACTTGGTTAAAACTTCGTGCCATTGTTCCCTCCTTATAAGACATATGTCTTGTTGTTTGTAGTTTTACCCTACTGCTGCTGCGCCATGCAGTCAAGCATAAGGTTTATTCTTCTTCGGTCTGGTCTTTGTCGTCACTATCACCACGCTCGGCTGCTTTTTTGGCTTTTTCGGCCTTGGCAGCTTCTGCCTTCGCGATTGCTTTATGATCGGGTTTGGTGATCAGAAAACGAATCACTTCGTCGGTGATGTTCAGCGAAGCTTCGACTTTTTGGACACCAGGTCCGGGCATTTCGACAGTATAAAAAACATATACTGCATGCTCTTGCTTGGCGATTGGGTATGCAAGCTTTTTCTTGCCCCAGTTGTCGGTCTTGGTTACTTTACCACCGTTGTCTGTAACGAGTTTTTGCACCTTGGCTTCTGCCTTGGACAAATCCACTTCAAGATCGGGGTGATAAAGAATAGCCATTTCGTACTCGGCCATACATAATCCTTCCTTTGGTTAAAGCCCGTGCTCACGAGGGGACACGAACTGAAGTTGATATTACAGGGGTAATTGTACCCTTTTTTCAGAGAACAGTCAATGCTTACACAATAGCATCGGGCTGCTCGTCGGGTTCGGGCTCCTTGGGACCATCGATCATGCTGAACACTTCGTCCGCACTGTTCACCAGAACTTCGCGGGGTCGGGACCCGTCTGCGGGCCCAATAATGCCCTGTTCTTCCATACTCTCTATAAGACGAGCGGCCTTGCCGTAGCCAATGCGTAAACGTCGCTGCAATAAACTCGTGCTGGCCTTACGAGCCTGTACCACCACTTCAACAGCCTGCTTAAACATGGGTTCGTCGGCAGCATCCATGTCTGCAACGACACCACCACGCCCGTCGAGCTGCACAGGCTGACTAACGACTTCATCGTCATATTGCGGGCCACGTTGTCCACGAATAAAGTCGGTAATTTTTCGCGTTTCTTCGTCGTCAATAAATGCACCCTGGACGCGTTTTGGCTTTGGCATATCAGCAGTAAGTAGCAGCATGTCACCCATGTTGAGCAATTTTTCCGCGCCACCTTGATCGATAATAGTACGTGAGTCCACTTGGCTCACCGTTGTAAATGCAATACGAGCTGGCACATTTGCCTTAATCAACCCCGTAATAACATTGACGCTGGGGCGTTGCGTAGCAAGTACTAGATGAATACCGACTGCTCGAGCCTTTTGGGCAATACGCACAATAAGCGCTTCTACGTCACGGGCGGCCATCATCATAAGATCTGCCAACTCATCGATAACCACAACGATGTAAGGCATACCCTCTTCTTGTTTAAGGTTATTATATTCGGTAATGTTGCGACGATGGACTTCACTCAACGCTTTATAGCGACGTTCCATCTCGGCGACTGTCCACTTAAGTGCGCTGATGCATTTTTCTGGCTCAGTAATAACCGGGGTTAGGAGATGGGGTATATCGTCGTATGGCTTTAGCTCAACCTGCTTTGGATCTACCAAGATTAACTTAAGGTCTGCCGGGCTATTTCGATACAGTAAGCTTGTTAGAATTGTGTTGATCATAACACTCTTACCAGAGCCTGTTTGACCGGCAACCAGCACGTGCGGCATCTTGTCTAGATCTGCGAGGATTGGCTTACCGCCAATATCTTTACCGATAGCAAACGTCAGCGGGCTTTTTGCCTCTTGCCATTCTGGCGCTTCGAGAATACTGCTTATACGAACGGTGGCTGATTTTTTATTGGGCACTTCTAGGCCAACCAGTTTCGTGCCCGGGATAGGCGCTTCCATGCGAATAGAGGTTGCTGCAAGATCAAGTTTAATGTTGTCTTCCAGTGCAGTTATCTTCGTCAGTTTCGTCCCTGCAGGCGGTTTAAGCGTGTACTGGGTAACACGCGGCCCAATATTAGCACCTTCCATTTCGACGCCAATGCTAAAATTCTCGAACGATTCTTGGATGGTGCGCGCATTACCTTCTACATCCCCAGCATCAGCTTTGTCTTGTTTATGATTCAGTAAGCTCGTCGATGGTAACTTCCAGTCTGGGTCGCTGGCGGCCGTTAATGCGCTGTGTTCTTCCGTGGGAGTAAGTTTCTGGGCAGAATTGCGAAAACTACTCAAGCGAGCGTTATGGTGCTCAACTGGCACGCCTTCATTAAGCTTGAACGCATGCTCACTCGCATGCTGCTTTAGTGCGTTTAATTCACCCTCTTCTTTTTCGGGACGCTTAAACACGTCAGCAAGTTTCAAAATTATGCGTGGGGAAACCCCAAACGCAAAGAAGAAAGCTAGAACAGCAAATATTAGGAACATAAGTGCCGCGGGCAAGCCGTCGATAGCACCCAAGACCACATTACCGATTAGCTTACCTACTTCACCGCCATGTCCCCCAACACTATCGCCTAACTCATTCTTATTACTAAACGCTACGTGTAGCCACGATGCACTGAGTGAGAGTCCTGTTAGCATACTCACAAAATTACTCAGCGGGATCTGGCGATCTTCGTTTGTGAATTTAAGCACACCGAAGTACACAAGTGCTATTGGTGTTAGATACGCAGCCCAACCAAGCGTCCAATATGCCCCGTTAAATAAACCGATAGGCAACGGTCCGCCCGTACCAAAACCACCGATGAGCATAAAGACAGCCAAGAGTATAAGGACTATCGCACCGGCGAGCGGCCAGAATGCTGATCGCTCGTCGACCACCTGCTTCTTTCTTCGTGTTTGTTTTTTTCTTTTTGCCATATCAGTCCGTTAATTATAGCACCCGGTTAATGTTACTGCCTTGAATTACTCTGGCCTAGGTTCTCGGCTCTGTCTGCTACAGCCCTTAGGTGCTCCATCTTTGCCGCATCCAGCGCCACTTTAAGCTCTGGACGTCCCGGGTGGAGTTCTATCTCTTCTACGAGATTGGCCATATCACCTTCGTGCCCTTGGATCTCGTGCTTAAAATCTGTTGCCGTCGTCGCTCTGTGTCTCTCAGTATCTTCAGGGGCATCAGACACAAGCCTGCCAAACGCGTCAGGTAAAACTTCGCCTATCCGAACCGGTTCTTGGGTGTGGCCTGCTTCGTTCATGTTCCTACTATAGCAAAAAATACAACGTTTGTCAATGCTTATGCTTAATCTGTGCGAGAGTCTTGACCAAGAAGTTGGGCACGCATTTGCGCAAAGCGCTTCTGCATATCTTCGGGTGGTTCTTGAGCGAGTTTTTTACCCTGTTGTTTGTCGTTCGATGCTTGTGGCTTTTCGTTCTTTGCGCCAACAATGTTAACGACCGGGATTACTATTGGGCTGCGGCCCGTTTGCTCAAACAGAAAGTGCGTAACATGCTCTTTTATCTCTTGTTTGAATCGGTCAAGGTCTACACGCTTGAACCGCTGGGACACCGCACGCCGCAGCTCTGCACGGAACACATTCATGAGTTCCTCGTTATCGCGCATATAGATGAAGCCCCTGCTTATGATGTCTGGGCTGGTTAGTAATACACCACCACGCTTGTCGATTGTTAGAATGACTGCCACCAGGCCTTCTTCTGCAAGCATGAGACGATCTTTGACAACAATGTTGCTGACCGTGGCGCCCGTTTGATCTACCAATACGGTGCCATGGGGCACATTGCCGATAATCTCCATTTTGTCTGCTGTGAGCGCAATGATCTCGCCATTATTAACATTGGCGGTGTCTTTGCGTGGAATACCCTCTTCGACAGCCAGTTCGATATGTTGACGCTTCCCTGTATAGTCGCCATAAATTGGGATGAAGAATTTCGGACGTGTCATGCGAATCATATCTTTATACTCTTCGATACTGGCATGCCCAGAAACGTGCAGCGGTCCACAACCATCTATCTCTCGCGTTTCGTGTCGGAACACATGAACGCCCTTGCGGAATAGTTCGTCCACCATCGATCGTACCAGCGAGTCATTGCCCGAGTACGGTATAGGTGTGCTAGAAAGAATAACGGTGTCTTGTTCTTTTAGCTTAACGTACTTGTGTTCGCCATTACTCATTCGTTGTAATGCCGAGTTTGGCTCACCCTGCGAACCAGTACAGACAACAACGAGCTCAGTATCTTTCATAGTTGCCGCAGAGGCGATAGGCACAAAAGTACCCTTTGGAATACGCACAAATCCATGGCGAACTGCCATCTCGAGCGTACTCACCATGCTTCGGCCATCCATGGCAACTTTTCGGCCATTCTGGACAGCTGCGTTAATGATCATCTGGACACGGTTCATATTGGTCGAGAACAATCCGACAAAGATGCGTCCTGGAGCTTGTTGCATAATATCTACAAAGCTCTGTTCGATGGTGCTTTCACTTGGTGTTCGACCTGGTCGTTCAGTCGTAGTGCTTTCGCTCAGGAGTGCTAATACACCCTCTTCACCAAGTTGAGTTAGACGTTCGGCATCGGTTCTTTCGTGATCGAGTGGGTTAGGATCTAGCCGGAAGTCACCGGTGTTGATCAGACGACCAACGGGTGTATCGAGCACAATACAGGTACTTCCTGGTATAGAGTGTGTCACACGCACAAGCTCTACAAAGAAGCTCCCTATTTTGAGGCGTTCGTGAGTATTCTCGTTCATCATGACGGTCTTTAGCTCGAAGCCGTCAGGCATTGGCAAACCGAAGTTACCAAAGATTTCCTCTACGCGACCAATGGTAAATTTGGAACCATAAATTGGTGCTGGGAACTTGGGCACAATGTGTGGCAAGCCACCAATGTGGTCTAAGTGACCGTGCGTAATTACATAGGCACGTATTTTGTTACGGATTGTTTCTAGATACGTCGTATCGGCGATTGCGTAGTTAATGCCTGGTAGATCAACACCAAGATCATTTCCGCAGTCCATTATTATTGCATCATTCATATATTCAACTACGAGCATGTTCTTAGAGCCACCGCCGTCCATACCGCCCAGTCCAACGATCTTGAGTCGTGGCTGATCATCAATAAAGTTAGCTCGTCTTTCGGGCTGGTTCTTACTACCTGCGTCGAGGTATTGGTTTGCGATGCGATGCGCGTCTTCTTGTGTGCGGCGCTGGGCACGCATTGCTGCGCCACGCGAAACACTTCGGCCACCGTTTGCTACTGGCTGTAGCTTTGGTTGGTTTGGTTTATTTTGACCGGCCGGTCTTGGCCGATTTCTGTTAGGTTTGTTATTTTCGTTCATTCTCTTCCTTTCTTATTTAGTGAGAGATTGTTTTTCTAATTGCTTGAGCACAACGGGGATTCGAGCAAAGTCATCTATCAACGGCTGACGCATTGCACCGTTATAGAGTGCTGCCGCTGGATGAAACAATGGCAAGATGACTATCTTTTGACCAAGAAACGCAATGCGTTTTGGCTCGCCATGAATCTGACTAATTTTTTGCTCTGGCAAGAATGCCTCCATGCTGTGCCGGCCCAAAGTCACAACAACCACAGGTTGTATGACTTCGAGTTGACGCACCAAGTATGGCAAGAATGCTTGTTTTTCTTCTGGTGATGGATCCCGATTATTTGGTGGGCGATATTTAACAATATTTGTTATGTATATATCCTCGCGTTTTAGGTTTATCATGGCAAGCATTTCATCCAAAAATTTACCCGCTGCCCCCACAAATGGTTTGCCCTGCAGGTCTTCGTTCTTGCCGGGGGCTTCGCCGATGAACAAAATCTTTGCATCGGCACTACCATCAGCAAAGACCAGCTGAGTAGCCTGATTGGCTAGCTCTGGACACACACCATCATCTAGAATCTGCTGCTGTATACCATCAAGTTGTTGCTGTTTTGTTTGTGACATAGAATTACTTTTTTGGACGGAGGGCTTTGTGCAGGAACTTTATAGCAAGGGCAAGGCTCAGAAACGTTGTGCCGTAATACCACCAACTTCCCGTGTCGAGCCCCTTAGAACCCAGAACGTACGTTAGTACTAGAAACGCAATGCCCAACCAAGCTTGGCCTGAACGGTTCTTTGGATTGAACAGATTATTTATTCTTCCCATCTTTCAATTCCCTCTGTGCAGCTTTCATACTTAATTGTAGGCGGCCACGATCGTCTATCGCAACTAATTTTACAGTGACTTTGTCACCTTCTTTTACGACATCGCTCGGCTTGTTTACCCGCTCTTCGCTCATTTCGCTCACGTGAACAAGACCATCTTTGCCTGGCATCACTTGCACGAATGCACCAAAGTCCATAACACTAACAACGGGAGCGTCTTTGTAGATCTTGCCTATTTCTGGTTCGGCAACGATAGTCTGAATCCACTGCTTTGCTGCATCGATGCTAGCACCATCTGGGCTGGCAATCATGATGGTTCCATCGTCTTTAATGTCTATCTCGGCGCCTGTTTCACCTGTTATCTTCTGAATGGTCTCACCACCCTTACCGATAACTTCTCGTATCTTGTCCGGGTTGATCTTGATGGATTCTACTCGTGGTGCGTACTTGCTCATTGTGTCACGTGGCGCTTTCATAACTGAAGTCATGTGCTCTAGGATTTCCATACGTCCTTGCTTTCCTTGCTCGAGTGCTTTTGCGAGCACAGGTACTGGTAAGCCGTGAACCTTCATGTCCATCTGCAAGGCTGTGATGCCTTTTTCTGTTCCAGTAACCTTAAAGTCCATGTCGCCTGCAAAGTCTTCGGCGTCAGCAATATCGCTGAGGATAATTGGCTTATCGCCATCGAGCATCAAGCCCATGGCAATACCACTTACTGGTCGAAGTAGTGGTACGCCAGCATCCATGAGCGCAAGACAGCTACTGCAGGTAGCGGCCATGCTGGTACTGCCGTTCTGGCTCATGATTTCGGTAACAGAACGGATAGCATACGGAAAGTCTGCTTCACTTGGAATAACGGGCAGCAATGCTCGTTCTGCCAAGGCACTGTGGCCAATTTCGCGGCGGCCTGGGCTACCAAGTCGGCGAACTTCACCAACGGTATAGCCAGGAGCATTGTAGTGGTGCATGTAGCGCTTTTCCATGTCGCGCTCCATGGTGTCAATCATCTGTGCATAGCTAAGTGGTGCGAGAGTAACAATGTTCATTGCCTGCGTCATACCACGAGTAAATATGCTCGAACCATGCGCACGCGGCAAAAGACCAACTTCGCTACTAAGCGGACGAATTTCCGTCGTCTTACGACCATCGGGTCGAACATTATCTTCTATAATCCCCTTGCGGACATCTTTGTGTAGGCTCATCTGAAATGCATCATCGTACTCTCGCTTGAGTCCAGCGAAATCGTCGCCAAACTCTTCTTGAAAATGCGCATGCATATCCTGACGTAAGTTCTTCACCAAATCGTTACGCTCTGGGTATGGCAGGCGGAGTCCTGTGCCGAGTTTGCCTTCGAGCCACGAGTCAACGCGCTGCTGAATGTCGGTATCCGGCAGAGACAACACGAACTCTTGTTTTGTGACGCCTACTTTTTTGACAAGTTCTTTCTGCAGTTTTACGGCTGGCTGGATGGCTTTGTGTGCAAACTCTAAGCCTTCGGCAATTTGAGCTTCACTCACTTCGTTTGCACCAGCTTCTACCATCATAATCGCTTCTTCTGTACCAGCTACAACAAGATCAAGATCACCTTGGTCGTACAGTTCAGGAGACGCAAACGCAACGAGTTTACCGTCTTCAAGAGCAACACGAACACCTGCGATTGGCCCCTCAAATGGTGCGCCGGTCAACATAAATGCAGTACTCATAGCAAGCATAGCAATCATGTCTGGGCGGAAGGTTGGGTCCATGCTCAGAACAGTTGCAACACCTTGCACTTCGTGTCGGTAGCCTTTTGGCCATAACGGACGAATTGGTCGGTCGATAAGACGGCCAATTAAAATGGCGTCATCGCTTGGTCGACCCTCTCTTTTAATAAATCTACTACCGCTAATTTTTCCTGCTGCATACATTTTTTCTTCGTAATCTATAGATAGTGGAAAATAATCAAACCCTTCTAGGGGGCTCTGACCAACCATTGCAGTGCCTAGCACTACCGTTTCGCCGTAACGAACGAGGACGCTTGCGCTGGTTCGAAAACCAACTCGGCCAACCTCTAAACTCAGGGTTCGCCCACAGAATTCTGTTTCTACTTTTATAATGTCTTTCCCGAACGGATTTATGGTGCTTCCCATAGTCTATTGTTCCTTTCAAGGGTTCGCCCACAGAGTGCAAATATACTGCTGCTCTTGTGCTATATCTCAAGCATGTATATCTGTTGCTCTATGCGCGAATACGCCTCTTTTATTTAATGTGCACAAGCTTTGTTGCTCTTCTTTAGAGCAATTGAGTCTATGCACTCGTTTAGCGACGGATGCCGAGCTTCTGGATCAAGTCCAGGTATGCTTGGCTATCGTGATCGGCAATGTATCGGAGCAAACGGCGGCGTTTGCCAACCATCTGCAGCAAACCACGTCGGGCTGCAAAATCTTTTTTGTTGGTCTTAAGATGCTCGGTTAATTCCTTAATCCGCTCAGTCAAAATACCAACCTGGACAGCGCTGCTGCCAGTGTCCTTTTTATCTGTTTGCAGGCTTGTAATAACTACCTGTTTTTTCTCTGTACTGATCATATGTTAGGCAGATTGTATCAGATACGAGCAGAATCTGCAACCCCTATTGCTCTGCCGTTTTTTTTGGGGCTTCAACCATCCCTGCATTGTCTATAGAGTAATCGCCAATACGCACGCGTCGTAAGTCTGTCATGTATGCACCAACACCAAGCTTTTGGCCTATATCTTGTACCAATGAACGAATGTAGGTGCCACTCGATACATGCGCCGAGAACGTAACGTTCGGGTAGTCATACTCCAGATTATCAATGGAATAAATCGTGACTTTCCGGGGCTCAAGCTCTAGGGTCTTGCCTTGCCGTGCAAGCTTATACGCCCGCTGTCCGTTTACCTTGATGGCAGAATAAATCGGCGGGACTTGTTCTATGTCACCAACAAAATGCTCGACGGATTTTTTTATCTCCGTAACTGTTGGCTTCTCGTCGGAGACGTATGTTTTCTGACCCTCTTCATCTGCTGTTGTACTGGTTTGCCCTAACTTCATAGAAACTTCATAGACTTTATCGAGCTTCATAAATTCATCTTGGCGCTTGGTTGCTGCGCCAACGAGGATGATAAGCAAGCCGGTCGCAAGTGGATCAAGCGTGCCCGCATGGCCAACTTTAACTTTCTGACCCGTTTCCTGCCGTAATTTTGATCGAATTTTAGCCACAACATCAAAAGATGTCCATGTTTTTGGCTTGTCTATGAGTACCACTTCGTCCATGTCAAACAGCGTAACACACGACCACACCAGGTTTGGGTGCGATTATTTCCCTGCTGGGGGCATCAGTGGTGGAGGTACCGGCGGGGGTGCGGTAGGGCTGTGGCTTGCAGCGGTTGGATCGGGTGGAGGACCATTGTCTGGCGGCACTAGTTTTGAAGAGGTTGCATCTGCAGAGTCGCTCCTGATATCACCAAGGGGCTGCGCATTAAGCGCTGCTATTGGCTCTGGTCTCTGCTGAGTAATCTGGTTTTCAATTGAAGATACCTGCTCGCGGGCATCTTGCTCACTAAGATGTGGGCTTTTGACGGCCCGCTCTATCTGATCTAGCGTCTGAGGAGCATCCTCAGGTGTAGCGATGGGCTGATTTAGAGGCTGAAGTGGCTTTGAGTGCTGCATACTACCGACTTCTGATGAGACGGGCTGACTCAATGGGTCATACGATGGTGGTGCTACAGCAGTTTTGGTATTTGCACTTAGTTCACCGCCCAACGTTGGGGGCTCCAAAATCATATTAGAGCTATGCTCTGGGAATTGATTCGTTGCTGCCTCGCGTGCCGCTCGTTCTTGCTGTTCCCGCAGCTCGGCAAGGCGCTGTAATCGACCATTGTCATCTATGTGTATTTTGTCTAGATCGTCTTCTTCGTTCTCGACATTGGCATTATCTTGGGCAAGGGCTTCTTCTAGATCCGCCAGTGTTTTCGTATTACCAGCTTCAACAGGATGCTCTATAGCCAGAGAACCGTCTGCACTTGTAACAGGGGTTGGTAATGGCACATTTGCACCAGATTGCGCAGACTTCGCTGGCGCTTGCTGTTCGGGTGTTTTCTCTAGCTCTGGGATTGGCTCGGGTTCTTCCAGTTTACTCGCTATGAGTTGTTGGTTTGCGCCCGCTTTCATAAGCGTAGCTGAGACATTCATTGTGTGCGGAGTAGTTTTATCGTTACTAAATCGATCGGTCTCTGCAACAATACCTGTCAAGAAAGACGTCGCAATTTGCCCATCGAGCAATATCTTCTTGCCTTGAAGAGGCTCAACAACACTGACCAGCATCTCGCTGAGGCTACTCGCCGTAGGCTCGTACCAATTAATACTCCCCAGGTCTGCTGTTTGTTTGTTGTTCACACTGATAACCACAGCGTCATGCAAGATCCTACCGTGCGCTGTAATTGCGTTGTCGAGCTCTTCTTTGTGATGAACACCAAGTGCGATAACTACATCTACATTAAAATCACCCTGACTAAATTCGAGATCATCTTCGTTAAGACTCGTGTGATACGGGGTAATAAAGATTTTTACGTACTTATCTTCAACCTTATAACGTAACTTGTCTGCTTTTGATTTATCGAGAGCTATGATGAAATCTCGCAGACTGTCTGTTGTTTTTTCTATCGTCTTCTCTGGCTGCAAAAACTCAATTGTATTTGGTACTTCACCGCTAAAAACTGCGGTGGCGTGCTTATCGAGCTTGTTTAGGAGTAATGTCAGCGCAATTGCAGAAGCCAACTGGTCTACCGAGGGGTTATTGCTAACCGTTACGAGAACGTTGTTAGCTTGCTGCAGTCGTTGTGTTACCTCCTGCTTTACATTAGCTAGTGGCGCAGGCTGTGGGGGCTGAGGGCCCGGGAATGCTGGTGCAGCCATTGGCGACCCAGCAGGGGCTGGATTATACGCCGGCGCTATCGGTGGCGTAGGAGCCGGTTGGTATGCCGGAGGTTGGTACATTGGCTGCTGTGCCATCGGGTTTGGTTGGCCCGCTGGCGGTGGTGTTGTCGGTGGCACGTATGGTTGCTGTGGGTTCATGTTTTTATTTTATTCCGCTTGAGGCTAGACTACCATAATCATTTTGATCTGTCCATTACTTTACCCCTACTCTTCTTGCATTATCTTGTAACTCTTTGCAAACAGATAAGAAATTTGTTATAGTCGTTGGTCGATAACCATATCAACTACTAAGCAAGGAACCCCTCACTATGCCAATCATCAAATCAGCTAAAAAACGAGTTCGCGTTGCCAAGCGTGCTGCCGTACGCAACAGCAAGACAAAGCGTACCTTAAAAACAGCACTAAAGGCATTCGTTACAAGCGCGAAGACAGACACCGCGCGTAAAGCACAAAGTGAGATCGATAAGGCTGCAAAAAAAGGCATTATGCACAAGAATAAAGCCGCTCGAAAGCAACGACAAATTGCAGCACGAGCAAAAGCTGCAGGCGTTAAGACTGGCAGTACTGTCAAAAAAGCAGTTGCAAAACCAGCGGCAAAGAAAACGGCCGCAAAGAAGGTCGCGCCCAAAAAACCTGTTGCGAAGAAATCTGCTGCGACAAAGAAGACAGCTAAGAAGTAGCGCTTGCTACAGTTAGCAGGAACGTCTGGACGGCTTCGTCCGCGTCGGTACTGACTGTCTTTAGTCGAACATCAAGCTCAACAACATCGTGAATAAGTTTTTTTAACGTCGCCATACTCAACTTGCGTGTTATTACTTGGCTTTTGCGGACAACAAATGGGTTGAGCTTTGCCGCTTTTGATATGTGCTCAACCGACTCATTACCGGCCGTCTTAACAAGACAGAGTACATGAAGTTGCCAAGCAAGCATTGCAAGAATTGCCTGCGGCTCAGTTCGTTGCTTTCGCTGATCTTGGTATATGGCCAAGGTTCGAGCCGCGTTGCCCGAAAACGCTTCGTCTAATAAGGCAAAAACTGTTGACTGTGGCGACGGTTCCACTAAAAGATCAATGGTTTGCTTTGTAACATTTTGATCGTAGAGCAGCAGCTTTTCAAGCTCATTACCGAGTCGGGATTGGTCGGTACCGGCTTGGTACACTAGGTACGAAGCATCTGTTCTACTCATCACCCCTCCGGCCTGTGACGCTTCTTGTACAAGCCACTGCGCTAACGCCCTTTCATCCAACTCGTTACATTCTCTAAACTCTGTGCTTTTTTTTAAGGTTTTATACAAAACAGTTCGTTTATCCAGCTTTGGCTCAACAAATAGCACATCAGTTTCTGGATTGATAGCAGCAAGTAGCCTATCTATGCCTTCTACGAGTTGCTTGTTGGCCACAATATCCGTGATGACCACCATTCGGGCGGGGGCTAAAAATGGCACCGACTGTACCCCCTGCAAGATCTTGTCGTATCCATCTTCGCCAGAAAATCGCTCTAAGCCAAACTCGCCATTTTTTTCAACGAAGGCCTGTACAAGGCTTTTCTGCGCCGCCTTCAATGCATATGTATTACTCCCCGTAAGTGTCGTTATCACCTGTCTAGAATAGCAGGAGAACACTTTCTGCTTTAGAGAAATGTATAAATTACCTCTTTATCTTCTGACACTTTGTACAAATATGAGTTCCGCGACCGGCGACACGTATTTTTGCAATTTCGGAACCGCAACGTGGGCACCCTAGACCTTCACGGCGAAACACACGCGCAAAACTCATATAGCTTCCTTTCTTGCCCTCTGCGTCTACATAGTTTTTGTCGGTAGAACCACCCTTCTCTATGGCCAAATGAAGCACGTATTGGAGTTCTCTAAATAATGTGTTCATCTTCGTTGTTGCTACGTTCTTAACAAGAGTGCTCGGGTGAATTTTTGCACCCCATAGACTCTCATCTGCATAGATGTTACCTACCCCAGCTACTACCGTTTGGTCTAATAGAGCTGCTTTTATGCTTGTGTTTGGGCGCCGCAAGAATCTGTCACGGAAATTTGCTGCCGAAAAATCGGCCGCTAGTGGCTCGGGACCGAGCTTCTTTATAAAATCAACGTTTGCCACCTCTGCCGTTGGCATCAAGCGCATCCAGCCAAATTTTCGCTGATCGTTAAAAAAAAGCGTTGCATCTCCAAGGTCTAGGACAACTCGCGTAGACGTGTCGGGGAGCACTCCCACTAACGATCCGTTCGGGTGACCCGCGCCAAAGCGCTGACTATCATCCTTGGAGCGAAACACGAGCTGACCTGTCATTTTTAGGTGAATAAGCAGACTGTAGTTGGTACTAAGATCTATTATCAGTACTTTTGCGCGACGATGTACACCAACTATGCTGGCGCCTACCAAAAAAGCCTGTACATCTTCCGGGGCATTCGGAAATGATTTATCCGTATCAAACCAAACGTCGGCAACTCGCTTATTAGGCAATAAACGAGCAAGACCCGTGCGAACCGTTTCAACCTCTGGTAATTCTGGCATGGTCTATCTATTGTACTTTAACCTGGTCAATTACAGCGTCGGGAGCATTGACTCCGATTGAGCCATACGCCAGTCACTGTCTGGCAGGGTTCTTTTGTAGCGATGCAGTGCATAGACAACGTGCATACCGTCGGGCATAGGAATCTCATACCTCGATGCTGGATCTGGCCAACCGTCGGCATTATCAATTAACGCGGAGAGTTTATGATCCAATGGGTCGCCATCGGCAAATGCCGCACGTACCGCATGACGAGCCGTATTTAACTCGCAAAAGCCCACCAGTACAACTTTTTCGGGGTGTATCTCCATAAGAGAGCCTAGTTTACTCTACAGTGACACTTTTTGCCAGGTTGCGAGGTTGGTCAATCTCGCAATGTCGCGCCAATGCCACATAATATGCGATCAATTGCAGTACCACATTCAGCACGAGTGGGCTCGTCCAGGCCGAGGATGTTTTGGCGAATAAGGCATCCTTGTGTTCACGAGCATACTGCAGGCTATTAGTTACAACAATAACCTTCCCCGCGCGTGCCTCTACTTCCGCTAAATTGCTGAGGGACTTGGCAAAGAGCGGCCCTTCTTCTAACAAAAACACGGTGATCAACTTCTCATCTATCAGGGCATTTGCGCCATGCTTCATTTCCCCGGCCGGGTACGCTTCTGCATGAATGTACGATATTTCTTTTAGTTTATGAGAGCCTTCCAGTGCAATCGGGTACAAGCTGTCACGGCCTAAGTAGAAGGCATGCTCATAGTTTTTCCACAGCGTGGCACGCTTAGCGATTACGGGGTTTAATTCTAATATTTCTTCTATCTCACTGGGCAATCGCTCGAGTGCGGCCACGAGGTCAAGGCGTGCCTTCGTGGCATGCTTTTTATGTGCTGCCAGATTTAGCCCAAATAACAGCAATGCAATAACCTGCGTCGTAAATGCTTTTGTAGATGCCACAGAAATTTCTGGCCCTGCATGCAAGTAGACCCCACCGTCAACAGCACGGGCGATGCTAGATCCAACCACATTCACAACACCGAGTACAGGCACATTACGCGACTTAAGCTCTCGTATAGCTGCAAGCGTATCTGCTGTTTCCCCTGATTGCGAGATAGCAATGCCTATCGTATGTGGCGGCAAAACTGCCTGTCGGTAGCGCAGTTCGCTGGCCATCTCCACACTTACAGACACCCCTGTTAAACGCTCCAACATATACTTTGCAAACAGCCCTGCGTAGTAGGCCGTGCCACAACCGACCAAAACAATGTGCTGACATTCCCGTAGGGTAGCTGATGGAACGTTAAGTCCTCCCAGCTGACTTGTTGCCCTCTTAGATACAACGCGACCACGCAATACTGAACGTACCGCTTCTGGTTGCTCGCTAATTTCTTTGATCAGGAAATGTTTATGCCCTTGTTTCTGCAAGGTCGATACAGCCATGTGCAATTTTGTTTTTGTAATATGTTGCGCTCTACCAGACAGTGTCTTGATTTGGACGCTCCCCGTTGTACACACGGCTATTTGATCATCTTCTAGGTAGATCACATCCTTTACGTAACCTGCCAACGCTGTAGCATCGCTTGCAATATATATACTATTGCCATTCTGCCCAATAGCGATTGGGCTACTGCGCCGGGCTACTACGAGTGTGTTCGGGTCATCCGCTGCGACCACAATCAGGCCAAATGCACCTTCTACTTCGGGCAGCGCACGGCAAACAGCACTTTCGAGCGAACTGTCTTTGTAGTACTTTTCTACAAGCCATGCGAGCACTTCACTATCCGTCTCGCTATGAAATACCGCACCGCTCTTTATAAGTTGTTGCCGAAGTAGTGTGTGGTTCTCGACAATGCCGTTGTGCACAATGGCAATCTTGTTCGCAATGTGCGGATGCGCATTCTTAACAGAAGGCTTTCCATGAGTTGCCCAACGAGTATGACCTATCCCTATTTTTGTTACATTGTCTGGATGTTTTTCAATTTGTTTCTTTAGCTGTTCTATCTTTCCCTTAACTCTAATACGATTCAGCTTGCCCTGACGTACCATGACAATTCCGGCAGAATCGTAGCCACGATATTCCATCCGTTCTAGGCCAGCAACTAGATACTGCTCGGCCGGTTTTGATCCGATAAAGCCAACGATTCCGCACATAGCTTTGTCCTTTCGTTAGAAGCAACAATCATGCTTGTGCCAAGGACTATACCCCCATGTAAAATTTATTGTCAAATTATTTTTATAAGTATGCTTCATTTCATTCGTATTAGATCATATGGGGTATTTTTTTGGTCGTGTACAATACATTCATGAGTAATGCGCTTAGTGACATTCTGGCGAATAAAAGTTTCCGAGAGCCTAGAGAAATTACGATAATCAAAGATTTTGTACAGGAGCATTTTCGAGCAAACGTGAGCGTCATTCTGCAAGAAAATCAGATTATTATTGTGGTTGCCCATGCAGCACTTGCTGGCAGCCTTCGCACCCATCTATATGATCTACAGAAACGCTGCAAGACAAAGAGACAACTTCAGATACGTATTCAGTCTTGACTAGTTCTGTTCTGATTGGGGCGGTTGTACTTCTGTGGCGGGGATATGTGCTTCATGCCTTACCTCTCCGTCTTCAGTCGGGACTTTGACAATAACAACGTCTACCAATTTTGGGCCAGGTTCGCCTACTTCTTCATCTGCATCTTTGCGAAATTGCCTATCAGCATTAACGCCAACTACAAGCATTCCCTGGCCTACTTCTTCACCTGGATGAAGCAGTTCAAAAACGTGTGGTGTAGGGGTTGCAGGCTTTTCGCTCATGAACATATACTATACCTTTTATGCTTACTTGTCAATACCCTGTTAGCTACCACTTACCCCCAGAAGCGTGTCCAGCTGCTTTCTAAAACTAGCAAAATTATCATACTGAATAGTATTCATGCCCGCCTTTTTCGCGCCCTGACAGTTCATAGCACTATCGTCAGTAAAAACGATCTCACCAGGGGTCAGATCTAAACGGTTGGCTGCAAGTTCAAATATACGCCCATCAGGCTTTACCAAGCCAACCTGATACGAAAAGATCATGTCGTCGAAAAGAGCCTGCTCCGCCGCATTCAAAAAGTCTGTGCGTATCCAATCTGACGCAATATTGCTGAGTAAACCAATTCTATAGTGCTGTTTCAACTGTTTAATATAGCCGAGGAGCGGTTCATTTTTTTGCATCTCTGCTTGCATAATCGCTTCTACACGATCGGGCATTCTGCCAGTCAGCCCTGCGATCTCGCGGCTAAAATCCTGTAGGCCTAGTTGTCCCCTATCGAGTGCGCGATTTAATTCTCTAGCCGGCTCTTGTTGATCTACCGGCAATGACCCAACAAACTCTTTCCACTTATCGCCAGTCAGCACGCCAAAACAGTCAAAAATAATACCCTTGATCATCCCCCTACTATACAGGAGCTACAGTGCTACGCCGCTGGTAAACTTCGAGTAGTCGGGCACTTGCTTTTGGAATAAGCTGAGTACCGATGGCGTTACTGCACCTGAGGTACCACCACTACCACAACTTATGGACCAGGTACGCAATACTTGGTCGTTATTATCAATAATTTGTGAAATATAGCGCTGTCCAGTGGGGCAGACGCCACGCTCGTCGGTCACTGTCGTATTGCGCTTCTTTGCAAAACCTAAACGAGATAATGCGCGCAAAAACACGTCATACGCTTGTTGGTTATTATCAAAACTCTGGGACTTAATGACGTTGCCTTGGTAACCCTGCAAGATCTCGATTTGCTTGCTACTGCGCCCGACAGTAATGCGCACTGCCTGGTGCTTCTCATCAGCAACTACCTGACCATCCACCGTAAATACTACTTTGGAATCACGTTCTATATAATCAGTTAAAACAAGCGGCTTAGGGGGTTGGGGCTTCTCTTTTTTGGTTTGAGTTTTATTGCTTCCACCGCGAGTAAAAATGGTAAAAATCAAAACAAGACCCAGGATTATGGTTAGAAATATAATAAGTCGGTGCTTCTTTGGCATATCGTCCCTTTTATGGATATATAATATCATATTATGTTTGTTATTACAATATTGCTATACTCTGTTTATGACACAACCGCAGCTTATTGGCATACTGAATATTACTGATAATAGTTTTAGTCATGATGGCACCATAGAAACGGGCACCGACCCACTCGAAAAAGCTCATCAGCTTATCGCCAGTGGCGCTGCCCTGTTGGACGTAGGCGCAGAAGCTACAAATCCTTGGGCTAGTCCTCTAACGAACGTCGAGGAGTGGGCTCGCCTTGAGCCTGTTCTGGGCAATCTTATAGAAGCATACCCTGGGAGAATATCACTCGATACGCATCACCCAGAGACCGCCGAGAAAGCACTACGCCTTGGTCTAGTTATCCTGAATGACGTCACCACGTTTCGTGATCCCGCCATGGTCGCCCTTGCCGTAGAATATCAGACTCGTTGCATCGTTAGTCATATGCCATTCGCTGCACCCTCTATTCAAGTTGCTCACGAAGGTCCAAACGTCGACAGTGTGTACACCGTTCGAGATGATTTACTTACCCGTGCAGAGGAGATGATTGCGCAGGGAGTACTAAAAAAGAACATCATCCTAGACCCGGGTATTGGGTTTGGTAAAACCATGGAGACAAATTACAACTTACTTAAGTTTGCGGAACTCGTACCTGACTTTTCGGTGCTTATTGGGCACTCTCGAAAGCGCTTTATTGCAGACCATTGGGGTGTCGAAAAGACCGATGTTCGCGCGAACGTAACGGCTGGTCGCATTGCTGCTCGTGCCGGCGCAAAGTATTTGCGCGTTCATGACCCAGAAAATTATGTGTCTCTAACCAAATAGAGCCATCAATGCTTCACGAGTGCCGTCACCAAGCGCCGCTTGATCCAAACTACTCACCCAGCAGTATTCATTGTGTTCGTCTGATAACTGCACAGGATCTGGTAGCACCGCGGTGACCTCGTAATAGACCAACGCAAGACTTGTGTCTAGCGCGATGTCTTTTTGCAGCCGGTATGCACAAAGTATTTTTCCAATGCGAATATCCTGAATTCCGGGCAGTTCTTCTGAAAGCTCTCGGTTAAGTGTTTGTTCTATGGATTCATCTCCATCAATCCGGCCGCCCGGGACATCCCAGAATGTATCATCTTGATTTTTTCTGAGCAGAAGTACTGCACCGTCTTTACGCCGAACAACACCTTTTATACCAACGTTAAACTGCTTCATCTATAATTCACCCCAGTTTTCACCTGTGGTAACATCGACATCTAACTTTACAGGAAGTTTGTGCACATTTTCCATTGCATCTTTTAGAAGCTGTGCTACTTTTTCTGCCTTTTCTTTGGGGCATTCCACAAGAATGGAGTCATGAACCTGTAACAACTGCAGACAGTCATCATCAAGCTTTTTATCGACAGCAATCATGGCCATTTTCATGAGGTCTGCTTCTGTCCCCTGTATCGGCATATTCATGGCTGCGCGTTCAGCACCAGCCCGAACCATAAAATTACTCGACTTTATATCTGGCATAGGTCGACGTCGGCCAAATAACGTCTCGACATAACCGTCGGTGCGAGCTTTCTCTTTGAGACTATTAAGGTAGGTCAGTAGGGGCTTACGAACTTCGAAGTACTTGTCGATAAATTGTTTAGACTGCTCGTAGGTCATGCCAGTGGCTGCGCTTAAACCATGTGGGCTCATCCCGTAAAGCACGCCAAAGTTAATAACCTTGGCATCCCGACGCATGCTTTTCGTCACGTCTTCGGGGCTACGCCCATACACTTGCGCAGCCGTCATAGTGTGAATGTCTGCGCCTCGGTTAAAGATCTCTATCAATTCTTTATCATCGGCTAGTACTGCAGCAAGCCGTAATTCGAACTGGCTGTAATCTGCACTGACAAGGACTTTGCCCTCATCTGCGACAAACGCCGTGCGAATTCGTTTGCCTAATTCCGTACGCACAGGAATGTTCTGCAAGTTAGGGTCTGTTGAACTTAGGCGACCAGTTTGTGCAATCGTTAAGTTGTATGTGGTATGTACGCGTGATTGCTTATCCACCATGACAGGAAGCGTGTCCACATAGGTGTTCTTGAGCTTCATAACTTCACGATATTGAGTGATGAAGTCAATAATGGGATGTGTTGCCCGTAGCTTGTCTAGTTCGCTAGCAGCAGTCGAGAAGCCAGTCTTGCCCTTCTTTATACCCCCCGTTGAAAGCTTTAGTTTATTAAATAGGATGTCCGCCAACTGAGCCGGGCTACCAATATTAAACTCTTGGTCTGCAAAACCATAAATTTGTTGTTCAATATCACTTATAGTGTCATCTATCTGCCCTGCCATGAGCTTGAGGTACTGTGTATCGAGACGAATACCCACATATTCCATGGCAGCCAATACGGGAATTACTGGCCACTCTATATCCTTTGCGAGCGTTGCAATGGTCGGTAGCTCAGCAAGATCGTTGGCTTGCTGTTCGGCAAGTGCACGAATAACTGCCACCGTTTCTGCATCGCCGCCTAAACCGGGCAAGCCATCATCCGCAGCTAAATGTACGTTTAAATCTGCTGCAGCCAGCTCCTCGAGACTTTGTTCTCGACGAAGGCTATTGAGTAGAAACGCACCAATGAACACATCATGTTCTATATTTCTTGGGTATATACCTAGGGTAGCTAACGTCTGCAAAGATGACTTTAAGTCATACCCAACAAGTGGCGTATCTTCTAGATAGCACGTAAGTTTAGCTCGGATTGCGTCTGGATCAAGTGCATTCAGGTCGAACGTGATGACGTCTTGGATACTTGGAGAAATAGTAAGGCGCAGCGGCTCCTGCCCGTGTGGCTTATTGCTTATCGCATGGATAATGAGCTGGTCAATTTTGGGCAGCACTAAATCATCAAGCGCCTCTATGGTATTAATAAACTCACCTTTGGCAACATGTAGCTTGTGGCTTTCTGCTTTTTTTGCCTCTGCTGTTGGCTCCGCATGCATATACGAAGGCAGCTGCCGGGCTAGCGTTCGGAACTCTAACTTTTGCAAAACTTGTTCAATCTTTTCGGGATTGTGCGCACTCATCCCGATGGCTTCTAGATCGAGCTTTAGTGGTGCGTCCGTCCAGATGGCTGCAAGTTTTTTGCTCAAATAGGCTAGGTCCTTCCCTGCTTCTAGCTTCTTCCGTAAAGAGTCTTTAATAAGGACCAGGTTGTCATAGACACCATCGAGCGTGTGATATTGCGTAAGTAATTCTATCGCACCCTTCTCGCCAATCCCAGGAACCCCAGGGATATTATCCGAGCTATCGCCTTTTAGAGACTTTAGGTCCAAAAATTGATTTGGTTGTAGGCCGTATTTTTCTGTAAAACTCTCTGGATGGTACAGCTCTATATTACTCAGGCCTTTTTTGAGTGCATAGACACTTACGTGTAGATTGAGTAGCTGCAACATGTCTAAATCGCTGGTGATCAGCATGGTTTCTATATCTTGCGCAGTTGCCTGCACCGCCAGTGTCCCCATAATATCGTCAGCCTCATAATCATCTAGCTCATAGAGTGGCCATCCAAATGCATCAAGTAGCTCGTGGAGTAGTGGTATTTGTTCATAAAAGTCTGGTGGCGGTGGTTTGCGACCCGCTTTATATTCTGGGTACATCTCGAGCCGCTTGCGAATGTTGGTCTTTGGCTTATCCCAAGCAACACAGACATAATCTGGGTCAAGTCGCTTAATGACCTCTAGTGCCATAACCGCAAAGCCATAAACGCCGCCCGTTGGTGTGCCATCTTTTGTACTCAAACTTGGCATAGCATAATAGCCACGATAAAAAACAGACTTCCCATCTATAATGGCAAGTCGCTTCCTCTTTGTCTCTCCCATATCTACCAGTATACGCTAGATGTAGGTACACGCGTAGTCGTCCAGGAGATGACTAGCTTGTAGGCTTGATGGCTCTTATTTGAGATTAAGCCCTAGAACACGTTTGGCCGCTGCTTCGAGTGAATCTATGTCTGAGCCATTATTTTCCAAAAAGTAGTCCGCATTGGCTTTGACGCCTGCGATGTTAAGCGTCGCTTCATCGCCCGAAGGGTGCATTTCCGCCTCTTCGTCAGCCAAAAACTGATCGTATGTTTTTTGGTCATCAACGGAGCGGTGGCCACCGCGATTTTGCACGCGTGCGTAGCGAATCTTTGGATCTGCATCCACCCACACCACCTTTCCTCCCAATTCGTGAATTCGTGTAACCTCACCTGGATTACGGAGACTAGCAGCAGTAAGACCAATACTATTGCCACTAGCCTTAAATACTTCATACGCCTTGTCTACCAAAACTCCGAGGCCACTCTGACGTCGCCATTCGGCGCTAAGATTGCGCATGTGCTCACGGGCTAATGGTAGCCCGCGACGCTTCAATTCGTCGCGAAGCATATCCGTCATAGAGACAAATAGAAAGCCATGCTTCTCTGCTAATAGTTCACCCAAGCTATCCTTGCCTGAGCCATTGGTGCCTGCAATCCCTAATATTGTGAATTGTGCGCTCATATTGTTCTATTTTATATAATCGTGCAGTTTCTTAGCGTCTTTATGCTTGCGAAGTTTGGCGAGTGCCTTGGCCTCGATCTGTCGAATACGCTCTCTTGTCACATTAAATTCTTGTCCCACTTCCTCGAGCGTGTGGCTTTTGCCATCTTCGAGCCCAAAACGAAGTTTGAGTATTTTTTGTTCTCGTTCGGTTAGCGCACCGAGCATATCTTTAACGTGCTCTTTTAGAAGCTGGCCGGTAGCAGACTCTTCGGGGCTGACCGTGTCTTCGTCTTCGATAAAGTCACCAAGAACACTGTCTTCTTCGTCATCGCGCACGCTGGCGTCAAGACTAGATATGTCTTGTTTGATCTTCATGATGTGTTCGACTTTATCTACCTCGATCTCCATTGCTTTGGCAATTTCTTCGTTCGTAGGCTCACGATTAAGCTCTTGGGTTAAACGACGTTGTGTACGAAGCAACTTATTGATAGTTTCTACCATGTGAACGGGGATGCGAATCGTTCGCGCCTGATCAGCAATAGCTCGCGTAATTGCCTGTCGAATCCACCAAGTAGCATAGGTGCTAAATTTAAAACCCTTGTCTGGGTCAAACTTTTCAACTGCACGAAGTAGGCCGGTGTTACCTTCTTGAATAAGGTCCAGCAGGTCGAGTCCGCGACCAACATAGCGCTTTGCGATACTAACAACGAGGCGCATATTAGCTTCTGCCATCTGATCTTTGGCGTCTTTTTCGCCCGCAACCACTCGTTGCGCAAGCGCAAGCTCTTGTTCGGCGGTTAGAAGTGGTATCTTTCCAATTTCACGCAAATATAATCGAACAGAGTCATCGGCGACGTCATCGAGGTACACTTGTTCTTGGATGACCACCTCTTCTTCCTCGCCCTCTTCTGTCCACTCATCACTGAACTCTGTGCTTGGCTCGTTTCCGGCAGTGATCTTTATGCCATTATCGGCTAGCTCTGTGTACAGACGGTCCAGAATATCAACGTTGTCTGGGGTATCGGGCAGTGCAGCAGTAATGTCTCGCTGGTCTATCTTTTTGTCTTTTTTGGCTTTTGCAACAAGCGCTTTTCGAACCTCTTCCATTATGGGGTTCGCGTTTTCGTCAGTGTTCTTCTCTTTGGCTGCCATTAGCTTTCGTTCTCCTTGGTCGTTCTTAATAAATGATCGAGTGCCTTTGCTTCTTTGAGTAGATGGTCTGTCTTTTGATCATCTGTAGACTGCAAAGCAATCGCAATTTTCTGTTTTTCTTCTTTTACATACATGCTTACCAAACGCACCTGCAATCGAGCGGCTTCATAGCGAAGCTCTGTTAACTCGAGGTTGTGGTAAAGCTCTTCATATAATAATAACAACATTTTACCATAATCTTCCCTGACGCGCAAAGCACCGTCGTGCTCAAGCGCAAGAATTTTTGCGTAGGGCATCGTTGGATTATCTTTTAGCACTTCGAGCATCCGCCCTGCTTCATTATCTATGAGCATACTCGCTTCAAGCGGCTCTAAATATGCCCGAAGTTCTGCATGCATGAGCGCAAGGCATAGTAGGTTATTTTGGGCTTTTGTCTTATCTATATTCACTGGGTTTGTTTTTGACTGATCTGCAATTTTTCGTTTTGTCAGAGTTCTCGCTGGCGCAGTTGTTGCTTGTCTGAGT
Organism: uncultured Candidatus Saccharibacteria bacterium; assembly: GCA_964643545.1. GTDB lineage: Bacteria > Patescibacteriota > Saccharimonadia > Saccharimonadales > AWTP1-31 > DAISWP01. Next base: position 110,560 of record CAZXTE010000001.1, on the reverse strand, counting down.
TTAGCGCGCAGGGCGTCTGGGCTAACCGCTAGAAGTTCGGCAAGCCGCAATAGATAATGGTCCTGCTCAACGGGGTCGCTGAGCGCCTTGATGGTAGCAAGTACTTGGTCGCTCAGCTGTCGTTTGCCTTGTGCGGTGTCTATATCTACCTGCGCTTTATACCTATCAATTAACCAGTCAATGGCGTATTGCGGTTTGGTCACAGCCGCTTCCCAAAGTTTTGGGTCTTTACGCACCAGCTCATCGGGATCTTTCCCCTCTTTAACAGATATGATCCCCAGGCTGACTCCCACCGTGCTTGCTAGCGGAATCGCTCGTTCTGTTGCATTTTGCCCTGCCTTATCTTGGTCAAATGCAAGACGAATATCACTGGTAAACCTGCTGAGTGTTTTCAGGTGCGACTCTGTCAGTGCTGTTCCAGCGGTTGCTACCACATTGGTAACGTTTGCTTGATGGCTAGCAATAACATCCATATTGCCCTCTACAACGACTGCAAAACTTTGTTTTCTTATTGCTTCCTTCGCAGCATGCAAACCAAATACATGCCGGCTCTTATCGTAGACAAGGGTCTGGGGTGTGTTGATATATTTTGGTGCGTTGGGCTGGTCTGCGAGCAAACGCGCAGTAAACCCAATCACCTGCCCGGTACCATCCATGAGCGGGATCATGATTCTGCCTCGAAACATATCACCAAGCCCCCTATAGCGCTGTGTGCTTAAGCCCGCTTTTTTAAGTTCGGTTGGCGTAAACTTTCTGGACAACAGAAAACGCGTTAGCGCATCATCGCCTTCGGGAGCATACCCAAGACGAAACGTTATGATTGTCTGCTTGCTAAAACCGCGCTTCGTTCGTAGGTACTGTAAGGCTTGTGTGTTTTTGTTGAGATGCGTTTGGTAAAAAGTCGCTGCCTTCTCAAGGGCTTCTAATAATCGTTGCTTTTGGCCACTATTCTTGTCGGTTGCCCCGCGGAATTGGTCCAAATCTACGCCAGCTTGTCGGGCAAGAACTTCCATTGATCCTTTAAAATCAAGCCCCTCTAGTTCCATGACGAGACTAAACATGTCCCCACCCTTACCACTACTGAAGTCATGCCAGATCTGTTTCTCTGGGCTTATCATCAAGCTTGCTGACTTCTCATTCGTAAAAGGGCTCAGCGCCTTAAAGTTCCGGCCCGACCGCTTTAGCTCAACATACTGACTAGCTACATCCTCGATATTGAGTCGTGATTTTATCTCTTCTACCGCGTCCATATCCTAAAGTGTATAGCTCGAAAGGAAAACCTGAAAGCATAAGCATGTATAGTTGTGTGTCATTTTGTGCATATATGCGCCGTAACTGCTAAAATACTGCTTATGCAACCCGGTCAGCCACAAGTGCCTCAGAACCCTTACGATTTTATTATGAACCCCGGACAAGGGCCCAAGAAATCTTGGCTACCGTTCTCGCTCGGTGGTAAATCTGGCAAAACAAGACTTGCCATACTTCTTGGTGGAGTACTCACTGTGGTCGTCTTACTGCTGTTTCTTTTTTCGTTATTTACGGGTGGGAATGATATTAGCAAGCAACTCCTTGGATTGACACAGGAGCAAGCTGAGATTATCCGCGTGAGCGCGATTGCAAAGGACAAAGCACGAAAAACAGACACACTTAACTTTGCTATCAGCACGAATGTGTCTGTCGCCTCTTCACAGCAACAGTTTTTGACTATCGTAAAAAAGGATCAGAAAGTTGACCCAAAAATTTTAGACATAAAAAAGAACACCCAGACCGATCAAAAGCTAACCAGCGCCGCATTGAATAATAATTTTGATGAGGTCTTCATGGAGGAGATGCAAAAAGAACTGGCATCTTACCAGAGAAATCTCCGTGAGGCATACAATGCAACTTCCTCAAGCAAGACGAAGCAACTACTCCAGACTGCCTACAACGGAGTTGATACGCTCCTCGGAACAGCAACTCAGTCTAACTGAGGAACCGTGTCAAATTCGCCTGTTGCCAAATTATAACTATGCCGGATTAACGCTTGGATTTCTTCCCAGCTCAGCTGTCCTGTGAGCAAAATGGTGTTCCAGTGCTTCTTATTTAAATGGTACCCCGCCATTACTTCTTCGTATTTTTCACGCAGCAGTATAGCCAGTTTTGGATCACACTTAAGACTAATTCTTAATGGGTTACTTTTTTCGGGAATAAGGGCAAACATTTTGTCCTTTGCCTTGTATACGGCAACATCCTCGCCAAATGGGTACTCCAGTACCGCATTGGGCATGCTCAAAACATATGCTTCTACTTGCTTATGATTCACCGTTGCGTAACCAGTCAATATAATGTTGTAGTTCGGCAATACTCGCCTGGATGTCATCAAATGCCCGATGAGCATCATTCTTTTCAAACTTTTGACCATACTTACTCTGCATCAAAATTTTGAAACTACTGACGTCCAACATTCGATAGTGCAGCAACTCCTCTACCTCTGGCCACCACTTCTTTATAAAATTTCGGTCATTGTGAATAGAGTTGCCTGCCAATACTGCAGGCTCGTTACCGAATTGAGCCTGGATGAACCCGACCACTTCGTGCTTTACCTGCTCTTCGTTCTTGCTTGATTGCCTAACTCTGCTCGTCAGTCCACTAGCGCCATGTTGGTCTGTTGACCAGCTATTCATATTCGTCAGTACCTCATCGGGCTGATGAATGACCGCTTCGTAACTGGCCAGTGTCTTGAACTGAAAGTCTGTAACCTCAATAGCAATCTCAATAATGCGATCAGTGTCTACATCAAGGCCTGTCATCTCTAAATCGACCCAAAGTAGTTTGGTCGCGGGCTTCTGTCTATCTATCATGGTTACGAGTATACCGTACCTCGAAGAAGATTATGTGGTTTTTTGTGCTGCTACTAATGCATCGCTAAACCAGTGCAGCTGTTCCAATGCGCTTTTTAGCGATGCCTGTGGGCCATAAGGATTTTGCTTTAGCTCCTCAGATAATTCACCTTCGTCGCTTATAACTTCGCTTACTCGAGATGAGAAGTAAACAGTATTTGGGATACTGACCGCCTGCAATTGTGGAATGATACCCCGCAGGTGGCTTACTGCCTGCGCACCACCAGTACCACCATGAGCAACGAGGGCAACGGGCTTTTTAGCCATCTGAAAGTCTAGGTAATCTAGTGCGTTCTTCAGCACTCCTGAGGTAGAACGATTATATTCTGGCGTAACTAATACGTATGCATCTGCCTCTGCTACTTTATCTAGCCACGTTTTTACTGCACCAGTGGGCTTACGATCTGGATTATATTGCGGAGAAACTGCTTCATCAAATAGTGGCATCGGGTGGTCCGCGAGGTCTACGACTTCAGCAGAAACATCTTGCATGTTGCTTGCTTCATTTGCCACCCACTTGGCCAGTTTGTCAGTCTGGCGTCCCTGTCGAGTGCTCCCAATAATAATATGTAGTTTCATCCTAATCTCCTATGATATACTTTGTATAGTTAAGTATAAATCCATTACTATACATTGTAAAGTATGAAATTATCAAAGTCCCCTCGCCCCCTAGAGCCTAACGCAGGCTGTGTTGCTGGCTGCCTAAAAGTAGTCGGCAATAAATGGACCGCACTGATACTGCGTAATCTGTTATCAGGCCCTAAACGATTTGGCGAGCTAGAAAAGTCGCTGGAGCATATTAGCCCCCGTACTCTCTCTCAGCGATTGGATGACCTTGAGGAAAATGGGATTGTTACAAAACAATCGTTCGCAGAAGTACCCCCCAGGAGTGAGTACAGTCTTACAAAAAAGGGCAAAGACTTATTGCCAGTTTTGCAGCAAATGGCTGACTGGGGCACAAAGTACAGCGACTAGGCTTTTGGTTTGAAGTCGAGTGCGACCGAGTTTATGCAGTAGTGTGTTCCGGTTGGTGACGATGCGTCATCGAATACATGCCCAAGATGACTACCACACTTTTTACAGACTACTTCTGTTCGTTGCATGCCTAAACTGTTGTCATCCACTAGTTCTACGGCCCCCTGAGAAGATACTTCACAGAAACTTGGCCACCCTTCTAGACCGGGTGTATTCGAGTCGTATTTCTCTTTATTCGTAAAAATTGTTGCGCCACACGCAGCGCACCCATAGGTACCATCTTTATTATTATGTAGCAGCTTACCCGAGAATGGTGCTTCGGTTCCCTTCTCTCGCAGTACACGATACTGTTCTCGTGTAAGTCTAGTTATCCATTCGTCATTCATAGTAAGCAGTATAGCCTACTGGCTGGATGTCACGGCGTCCTTGATCGAAACCCCCATCAGCAGCGCAATGGCTGCCATACGTGCCGGGATCATATTCGCCATCTGTTGCACATCGTAAGCTCTTGGGTCACCGTCTATGCTTCGATCAAGCTCTTTTCCACGAGGGCGAGGGTGCAAAACCATACCAGATGGCCTCATTTGCTGCAATCTTTCGCGATCAACCACCCAGCCTGCGTAATCCTGTGACAACTGGGCACTTCTTGCCCTCTCATCAACGTCTTCTCCACTGTATTCATCTGGGTTCCTCCCCATACACAAAACATCGGCAGCTTGAATTGCCGCATCTATATCTGTTGTACGTTCCAGTTTATCTCCTAGAAGATCCGCGTAATGATCAGGAACGGGTGACGCAGATGACTCGACAGCAATTATTTTAGTACCTAAGATAGAGGCGCCGATCATTAGCGAGTGGTGCGCTCTGTAACGCTCATGGTCACCAACAGTCACAATTGTCAATCCGGCAAATTCACCGAATTTCATATACACTGTAAAGAGGTCGCCCAAGGTCTGGGATGGGTGTTCGTTTACGCCATCGCCAAGATTAATAACGGGAACACGACGCCGCAACTTACCGCTCTCTACCGCGTCATCGATAGCTATCGCCCCAACCTCTACCCCACCAGCTTCGGGCGTTCGACAACCAATAATATCTGCTTGGGTCGCAAAAGCAATCCACGAGTCTTCGGGTGTCTCGCCTTTTCCTTCAGAAGAGGCCGCCATACCGCTAATAACCTGGGCATTCCCTCCAAGTTTAGTCATAGCGGTAGCCATACTACCACCAGTTCTGGTTGAAGGCTGTCGCATGACTGCTTTTAGCTCAGCACCCGGCAAAAGATTAAGCCCCCACTGTCCCTTACGCTGAATTGCAGCTTGTGCTACAAGCGTTTCTTCAAGAAAAACACCTATATCATCAGGCGTAAATTGATGCATAGAAAGAAGATGCGCCTGTTCAAAATCACCGTTTATCTTTGGATGTAATCCACCAACCCGCTCTATCTCTGCCACGTTCCCTCCTTTAAAAAAACACACGTGAGTTACCGTGTGCTGAATAATTATTGTCTGCTGCTAGTGTTCCTCCTTTTGAGTGCCCCACCAGCCTCTAGTTATAGAAGTATAGGCACATTAGCAAAAAAGCGCTAGCATTATTCGTTGTATTTTCGTTATTTCTTGGCTAGTTTTGAAGCAGCACCGGCCGTACCTTTGGTCATGCCCTTTTTAAGGTCTTTGTCCAAGTCGAGCTTATCCAAACGTAATCCTTTGAACACAAAATAGATAATCGCCGCAATTGTTACAAAGCTAATAAGCGAGCTGACAAACGAGCCCCATGTGAGATAGGTGGTGCAGGCACCATCTACGCTTCGAATGCAGAGTGATTTATGACTAAGGTCCACACCACCGAGGATGAGCCCAATAATAGGGTTCACGATGTTGGCAACTAATGAGTCTACCAAGCTCTTCACGGCAGTACCAATGACTAGACCAATTGCTAAGCCAATTACGCCCTGCTCTCTAATAAATTCTACGAATCCTGCGAGTGGTTTGATTGAACGTGCTTTTTCCATATCAATAGTATATGCTAGGACACCTCTTCTTAAAAGAACCGTGCGTACAGACCGTACGCACCCGTACAGACAAGTGTGCTAAGCAGCGTACCCCACAGCAGATCAACACCAACAATAGTAAGGGGAAACCCCTTGAGCGTTGCGTAGTTCGTTAAATCATATGTTGCGTACGTAACCAGACCAAATAATGCACCTCTGCTGAGCGCAAACGAGAGATTTTGTTGCTGCAACGCTGGTGCAATAACAAAAACGAGCAACCCAACAATGAAGAGCGCATAGAACAAACCTGCACCAACCCAACGAACATTGTCTGTCATCAGGCCTTTCAGTTGGCTTGCGTACAAGTTTTTTGCAACCAGTCCAAGCCACATTCCATCGAGAGCTAGGAATATTCCGAGTGTTATTGCGTACAGAGCAACATAGTTAATTTTCATAAATCTCCTTTTATAATTTTAGTTCGTCAAAAGCTGCCTTCAGCAGCAGTAACATTGAGTCATACGATGTCTTACTGTCTGTGCTATACAGATACAGAACGTTATCGACTACCTCTATGTTAACCTCATAGTCGAGGTCAATCAACTTTGCCATATACGCCGGGTGCAACAGCTCAAAGCTAGTGACTTGCTCCACATCAGTCGCAAATACTTCATACTTTTTGTTAAACTCCATGCCCTCCATTGATAACTTATTCAGGCCTCGAATGTCTCGCTGGAATAAACTTTTGTCACGACGAACAACAATGTTGCCATAGGTTTTAGGCAGTACAGCCTGTGCAATCACAAAGTACTTTGATGACTGCTTTCGTGCGCTATAGCTATAGAACTCTACGAGCACATTTCTATACAAACCAATGACGTGATTGTTTACATCAGAAACACGAAATTGAGCTTTCGAGAAAAGCTGGCCCCGCTTTGGTAATAGCAACCAGCCAAAGTCGGCATTGTAAAAGAATCCATTGGTCGAAGCAAACTTCTTTAATGGGTCGGATCGCACATCTTTTGATTCAGTTACTTGCGAGATATTAGATAAGATCCACCGCCCAGATACTCGCTTAAAGTGCCAATACTCTGTAAACATACTCTGGTCCGCGTAAATTTCTTTGTTATTATCCAGCGTATCAAGAAGCTTATCTTGTGCACCGGCGAATAGCGCAACTGTAAATGCATCCCTTTCCTTGCCTGACTCATCTTGAACATCAATGAAGTTTATGTCGTAGAGCTTTGGGTTGGCTACTTCGTTGCGACGACCCATTGCATGCAATGCAGACAAAACCAATCTCATATGTTCGAAATAGTCTGGTGCAAGATACGTTTTCATACGTGTAAAGTTGAACGTGCTCCAATCCTGCTGAAACTGCATAAAGCATTTTTCAACTTCTGCACGCAGCGCTGTCTCGTCCCAAGCAGGGTCTGCCACCGCAGCCTTTTTGAGCTTTTCTCTTGATGCTTTCGCAAGCTTTCCTAGTCTTCCAGTTAAGTCCAATCTTCCACCGAACAGACCAACGACTGCCCCTATCGAAACTATTGCACCAAACCCCTTAAGCGCCGCGATGCTGAGAAAACAAATGATAATACACTCCATGACACCCAAACCGAAAGCACTAGCTCGGCTCCATTTTTTTGTTGCTGCACTAACGGTAAAACTAACTGGTACGTATCCCAGGAAGAACAGGAGAACACCTAGACCACCAGCGCCACCCGATCCACCGGAGCCGCCGCCTCCTCCCCCGCCTCCACCGGACCCACCGCCACCGGCGCGGGCAAATTCGTCTAGTAAATCAATAATCATTGTCGTAATTATGCCCTATTTGTTTTGGTTCGTCTTGTTTTTTAACAGTAGGTAATGCGCCCTGTCTTGCGCGTTAAACTTTTCAATTGCATAACGAAGCTCGATCCTAGGCATTGTGGATGCATACGTATCTAAGAAGCTCCTGAGCAGCTGTTCGTCACGCTTACCAACCTCGCGCAACATCCAGCCAGTTGCTTTATGGATATAGTGATGTGTGTCATTCATATATTGTTTGGCTAATTTCAGCACCCATTCGTATTCGCCATAACGAATGAATTCACCTGCTGCCAGCATGGCAATACGCCGCTCCCATACGTTCTCGCTGTGTGATAGTTTTGTCAGGATTGAGCGGTCTTTATCATAAATATAACTACCGACAATGTAGCTTGCCGAAGAATCAACTAGGTCCCAATTATTTACCCAGTCTGTGTTCGCTAAATACAGCTCATATATTCCTTGCTTGATGGCATCATCACCAGCCCTAAACTGCAGCACCCAAGTCATGAGCGCGGTTAGTCGCTCTTCGTGAATCTCGGAATGTAGTAGCATAACGACATCTTTGGGAGTCAGAAGTTTGAAGTATTTCCTTGTAATTGCACGCTGCTTAGGCACGGTGACTCCTAGGAAAATATCTTTGTTGTTTCCGTCTGACTTAAAAAAACGCGGTAGAAAGGACGCCTTAGTTGCATCAGACTCGTTTCTTAAGCCCTGCCGAACCTCTTCTACTAGCTTTGCGTTCACCGGCATATTTACATACTATCTGGGGCATGAATACCAAGCAACATAAGACCCTTATTCAAAACGTCCGCATAACACGCGACGAGGCCAAGTCGTTCCGATTGGCGCGGGTCATCGATAACTCTATTATGCTCGTAAAAGCGATTAAACTCTTGTGCAAGCTCGTACAAATACGTGCACACCAGGTGCGGCATTAACTCTTCAACTGCACGAGCAATAACGTCACCATATTCCAATAACTTTACGGCAAGCAATCTTTCGCTTGATTCAAGACTCGCTAGCTCACCTTTGGGCACGCTAGCTTTGGCAAGAATGCTTTTTGCTCGTGCATGAGCATATTGCAAATATGGCCCGCTGTTCCCCTCTAGGCTCACAGATTCTTCTGGGTTATAAATAATGTCGCCGCCGGTTCGTACTTTTAAGAATGCGTACTTAACTGCGCCCAATTCTACATTCATGTCCGTTTTCCCAGTAGCAATTTTATTGGCTTGGCTGGCTGCCTCTAATACATCCACTGCGCGAAGAATGTTGCCTTTCCGGCTACTCATTTTCTGTCCACCCTGCAATTTAACAATGCCGTGTGTTAGATGTTTTGTTGCGCGCGTAAGTTCTGGCGCAAACTGTTCAAGCGCCTTTAAAACAACTGCCATGTACTGCTCTTGCTCGTTTCCAGTAATAACAACCGACAGGTCAAAATCAAAGTCTTTTTTCTTAGTAAAAATCAGCCCGACGTCTTTGGCTTCGTACGTTGGTAGCCCCTGTTTGTTAATAAAGACCCGTGTGTGTAGACCGTAGGGCTCTCCCCTAAAAACAATTGCGCCGTCTGACTTTTCAAACATACCCGGTGCAATGTGTTTTTTAACCGTCTCTCTACCAAGTTCTGCTACAACACTTTCCGGATAGTACTTATCGAAGCGCGTACCTATCGTATCGTAGAAAGTTTTAAAGTAGACATCGTAGAACCAACTCCGACAGTACCAATATATTTTTGCTAAACTCGATGTCTGATCGTTTTGCATATGCATCTCGTAGATGCGCTTATTTAGGTCAATAATCTCTTGTTTGGCATGCTCATCATCTTCGTATGCTGCAGTTCCCTGTACATAGGCATCGCTCATCCAGCTTACAAAGTTTTCTTCTGGAATCGCTTGTAGTGCTTCTAGCTTTTCGTCGCCAAGCTTATGTAACACTGCCCACATGGTTTTTCCAACATGCAACCCCACATCACCGCCGAAATTAACACGATAGACAGTTGCCCCAGCGACTTCTAGCAAGTTAGCTACGGCATCACCCACGACACTGGTATATAGGTGGCCTGCATGAAGTACCTTAAACGGGTTTGGGTCAGAATATTCTACAACTACCCTCTTGTTCGTAAGCGAGCGATGAATGTCAGTGGCATTAGATAATTGCCCAATAATAACTTCATCTTTTAGCCACAAATTGATAAACCCAGGGCCTGCTACCTCAACGGTGCGGAACAGAGCACCATCGTCTCGCAGTACCCCTTCGCAAATTGCTTCAGCAATCTCTCTAGGATTCTTGCCCAATTTTTTTGCAAGCTGCAAAGCAACATTGGTTGCATAATCACCAAACTGGGGGTCTGGCCTCGTTAATTCCACCTTTGATTCGATAGAATACAACGTCGAAACGCTGGCCTCGATAGCCGCTTGTACATCTTTCATCTTTACAGATTATAACAGATTAGCGAGTGCGCGTTGAACGTAGAGCATCGATAAACTGCCAGATAACAAAATAGATTGTTCCCAGTAGCGTAAACAGCAGTATCGTCACCCAAAAAGTCTGCTCGTGTGCTACGGGGTTAATGATTCGGTCGGATATATCTACTATGAGGCCCGCTGGGTTTGTAATCACATCCCAGGTATTCCATCTTAGAAATCTGCCGAGATATATAGCGAAGCTACAAAGCCCAAAAATAGCCCCGATAACTTGCGCGGCGGCAGTTTTGCCCATTCGCTTAAGCAACAATGTATGCACCAGGAAAACACTCAAGTAGCCGAGCACGAAACCAGACAGTGTAAAAAGGAGCAGAAGGACTACATCAAACAATAAGGTTTTATCCAAGGATGACTGTAGATGAATAAGATCTGTTGCAATATAGAAGCTATTGGGGAGGAAACCAAGCCACAGCACCGTTAGCCCAATTCCCTTCCAGCTCACCCAGGGATTTTTGTGCGTATATGTAACGAGTAGCCAGGCAAAAAGCAACGGCATCCAAGCCAAAACTAAATTCCAGTTTAAGTACCAGTATTCATTGCTGCTAAAAACCACACTCCGCACAAAATACATACCGACTGCAGCAACACTCATTACTGTCACTGCTCGCAAGGACCTACTCGCTTCTGTAGTCATGTGCCTATTATACCTGTTAGTCGTACGGTATAATACGATCAATGATTTACGCCAGTCGATTACTCGATATAGTCCGAGATACGGTTCGACGATACATGAACCGGCTTGCCCAGCTGATACACAAGCTCTCAGGCGGTAGAATATCGCCGAACAGCATTACACTTTTTGGTTTATTCGCCCACATTCCTATTGCGTGGCTGATCGCGACCAGGCATAACATCCGTGCAGCAGTCTTACTAGTGATCTTTGGTTTATTTGATGCGCTCGACGGTTCACTTGCACGCTTGCAGAACAAAGCAAGTAACAGTGGCATGCTGCTCGATGCATCAACTGATCGCATGAAGGAAGTTATGCTCTACAGCGGTGCAGCCTACGCGCTTATTGCAAGCGGCTATTCCTACTGGGCCGTTTGGGCGGTGACTGCATGCGGCGCATCACTGGTGGTTAGTTACGTAAAAGCCAAGGGAGAAACTGCTGTTGCCGGCGGGGAACTCACTGCCAACCAAGTCAACCGTTTATTCCAGGATGGGCTGATGCGCTTTGAGGTAAGGATGTTCTTTCTCGTGGTGGGCTTACTCACCAACCACCTTCGATTTGCAGTTGTTGCTATAGCCATCCTTGCAAGTATCACTGCAGTGAGTCGCTTAAGAGCAATTATGAAAAAGCTATGATCAAGCTAGACCTACACACACATTCGATTGCATCGCACGATGGTGGCATTAAACCAGAAGAGTACATGGAAATTCTTGAAAATGGGGTCCTGGACTATATTGCGATCACCGATCACAACACCATAGAAGTTGCGCGTAACCTGCATGCTTCGCTAGGTGATCATATTATTATTGGTGAAGAAATCATGAGTAATCAGGGTGAGTTGATTGGACTGTTCCTAACCGAGGTTGTAAAGCCAGGCATGACAGCACTGGCAACAGCGCGTGCTATAACAGATCAGGGCGGATTGGTTTACATACCCCACCCTTTCGAGACCGTGCGCAAAGGGCTTAGCCGCGAGGTCATGGACCTGCTTATCAAAGAAGTTGATATAGTCGAAATCCACAATGCCCGTGCTCTCTTCCAAAATCGCGGCCCAGAGGCGACTACATGGGCAAGGCTGGCAGACAAGCATGTTGCTGCCAGCAGTGATGCCCACGGCAAGCGAGGCTTGGGCACGAGCTACACCAACATACAAAAAGCACCGACGGCAAAAAACCTTTTAGAGCAGTTGGGAACCGCTCATCTTGCAGTGGAGCGACCTCCTTACCACAGTCTTCTATATCCAAAATATCATCGTATTAGAAAGAAGTTAGCGAGATAATATGGCTGGTGTCTTCTGGTTATTTTTGTTCTTTTTACCTGCCGGCCTTGCTAACATGGCACCTGTTTTCGCTAACAAAATCCCCTACCTAAACCGATGGAAGACGCCTATGGACTTCGGCAAAAAAATCAAAGGGAAAAGAATATCCGGCGATAATAAAACGTGGCGCGGGCTGGTATTTGGGACATTTATAGGTGGCGTTGTTGCCTGCTTCGAAGCGTATATTCTCTTTCAAATCTCGTCAGCCGACACCCTTGCATCATATGCAGTTGTGGGTGCAAGCATGGGTTTTGGCGCTCTTTCTGGTGACGCTATAGAGAGCTTCTTCAAACGACAAATGGGCATAAAGTCTGGTGAAAGCTGGTTTCCGTTTGACCAGTCTGACTACATTGTCGGCGGCTTAGTTGCCAGCCTGTTATTTGTTCGCCTACCATTGCTCGACTATGTATACATTTTTCTGATCTACTTTGGCTTGCACCTAGCAACCTCCTACATAGGCTACAAACTACACCTAAAAAACAAACCCATCTAGTCTAACCAAGTTCTTTTTTGAGCTTCTCTACCAGCTCAACTGGTGTTGGGTTAACGCCGTTAAGTAGTGCGAGGTAAATACTGACAAAATCGTCATGAACAGCGGTCCACAACAGCTGCTGTATTAACGTCTCACCTTTTGGAACAATGACGTTGGAGGCTGGTCTCTTGCCCGAAAGCAATCGTTCAGACAGCTCAAAGCGTTTTTGTACACGTGGGTGTTCCAGATTGGAACGAATTTCCACGACTGCGTATGGCTTCTGGATTGGGTGGCTGCTCCAACCAATAAACTCATTGTGGCTAAACTCAGGATACTGATTCGCCCATGCGAGGTTTTTGGCATTTTCATTAATACAGATTTTAAACTTGTTTGCTGCCGGAAAAAGCTTAGGACCGCTATATATAATGGCTGTTTTTCCCATCAACTCCTGCGCTAGTTGCTTTGCAGGATTCTTGCTGGCTGGCACTTCAGCTGTCCACGCTTGTATCTCTTCTTTTAGCCAGGGACTGGTCGTTTTTAGGTCAGACAGGCAGCCAGCGGCAATAAGTTTAAGCGACTCAAACAGCTGTATTAGTGCAACAAGAAAGTAGAATGACGTCATTCTTGGCTGTACGCCACCTGGAATTTGAAATAATGGATAGCTCTTCTGATGTGCATGGTCTAAAAGCTGGCCACCAGCGGCAATAACAACTATCTGTGCGCCTTTTGTCTCAGCTACTGCCAGTGCAGAAAGAGATTCTTCCGTATTACCTGAGTAACTCGATGCGATGACAAGTGTGTTCTTGTCTACATAATTGGGTAATTCGTAATTTCTAACGATCTCAAATGGGACATTCATGCCGGGCCAAGACGAAAAAAAGACACCTGGCAATGCCGAGCCTCCCATGCCTGCCAGAACGACGTTACGAATTTCGTTTGACGGCGCAAATGTTACATCAAATTGGTGTTCAAGCTGTTGCCATTGTTTCTCAACTACACCCAGCGCATCTTGTGGATCTTTTTCGTGAATAAATTTTAAGTCATCAAGCAAGATCTTACCCTCCAGTTACTATGCGCTCTTAGTATAACCTAGCTTATGCCTAATTTTTTTGCGGCGCGAGTAATAATTTTTTTGTGTTTTGGAAATCCAAATTCGAGCTCATCAATGTCTTGCAGATTAAAAAAGGCCACCTCCGCTACATCATCAGCTGGCCTACAGGTAACCCCGGGCTTTATGCGGGCCACATAATTGAGAACGAGTACGTCATACGTTACTTTTCCCCAGGGGTACTCAGCAAGATACTCGGCATTGAAGAGGGGTTCAGAGTAGTCTCCTGGTTGTAAGCCAACTTCCTCCTTAATTTCTCTAACGAGGGCGTCCTGCGTAGTCTCCCGATTCTCTATAAAACCACCAATGGTGTCCCAGGTACCCTTTGCAGGATCCAGTGCTCGCTTCGCCAAAAGCACCCGGTTATGTTCGTCAAAAAATACAATGTCGGTGGCGGGTCGTGGGCTGTCGTAGTATCGCTGCTGGCAGGTGCTGCAGTACCAGCTTCTCTCATCGCGGTCTGTAGTTTCGGTCCCACAGACATAGCAAAATGCGTGCATAGGTTCTACTATAGCACCGTAAAACGGTATTGCTTTTACAGTTCTTGCTATATACTATCAAGTATAATACTAGATACAACTTCGGGGGTGGAATGTTAGACGACACAACACAAGCACAACCAGTGCAAGATACAACAGCTCAACCAGTAGACCCAACCATGACTGGCGGGGTTCTTGGGACAGACCCAGTGAGTCCTGTGCCAAGCACGGTCGCACCAGAGCCCGATGTGACTGCGCCTTCAGCGGACGCGCCCCCCTATAACACAAGTCCTGTCGACGAAGTCCCATCGGTAGCAGATCAACCCCTCGATAAGACAGCTCCAGATATCACCTCGACAATGCCCACTGCTGAGCCACCTGCGAGCACCGGCTCAAGTGATCTTCTCAGCCTCAAACAACAAGCACTTCAAAGCCTTTCGCCGTTGTTAGGGAAATTAGACCAAACGCCCGAGGAAAAATTCCGGACAATTATGATGCTTATCCAAGCAAGTGACGATCAGTCTCTTGTTCAGTCTGCATACGATGCCGCGAACCAGATTACTGATGAAAAAGCTCGTGCCCAAGCTCTTCTAGACGTAGTAAACGAAATTAACTACTTTACGCAACAGCCAAAGAACAACGAATAAACCCTAGAGGTCTTCGTCGGGACCAGTACGAACCAGACTATTCTGGCCGTTTGTGGCTGGCTGCGGTGTTGAAGTACTGCTAGAGCTTGTCTGGGGTGATGGTATACCGGGCTGGCTGTTGTCGTTCGGAGTACTATTGCTATCCGATTGCGCCCCTTGTGTGCTGCTATTGTCACCGGTATCTTTAGGGTTTTGTTCCTTCTTTTCAGAGCTAGAAGTCGTTTTTGGCGTTGGTTTTTGAACGAATTTGCGGTATGCCCAACGACCACCTAGGAAAAGGCTAATAATAACGACCGTGGATACGAGTAGCGAAACAAGCGCTATCAGCCACGCAACGCCAACACGTTCTCGCTGTTCAGATTGATAGTACTCTTGTACTTCAGCAGGCAAACTTGCCGCTGTTTTTGTTCTTCGATTGAATCGACTAAAAGGCCACATCGCCATAAAACACTCCTTGTTCATTCATACTATAGTACAAAACTTAATATTTTACAAGTACTCTACAGGGTGCGCCATCTTCCTTCACGTATCGCTAACTCAAGAGCGCGGTTGCCTGCCCCGCTAATTACTTTACGCAATTGATCTGGACTGAGCGGTCGATAATCAGCACGAGCCTGTTCCATAGCCTGATCGTTCTCTTGAACAGCGGAGCAGAACGTGGCCTTTGCATCCTCGTTCATTAGTAGTCGCATCGCCTGGGTGTATACAATTGCCTGTTTGTGCTGGCGCAGTAAACCAGCATAGCTACTATCGACTTCACTCAGGCGCTTTGTAGCGCCATTAACAGTCACCAATGGGTCGAATTGGCGAATCTTAAAGTTCTTTAAATAACCTATAGGCTGACCATCTGTGGTAAGCAACCGCCCGCGTCCCTCAACTCGACCGATGTTTTCGGCTTCTGCTCCATCTGACACAACCTCCACAAATACAGGGAGAGGCCCGAACTTTGCAATGTGAGGATTTACATACGGAGATGGATATTCTTGCGCGTGTTCATCAGCTATAAAGTCAGCGTATACTCCATGTTTGTGTGTCGTAAATCTAAGTCGTTCGGTAAAACCCAGGGTCTGGAGCATAAGATATGAAGCAGTCATAAACCCATCCTGGCGATGATTATCGAGCGCCTGTCTCTCAAGGGCTTGATCAAAATCGGAGTCACAGAAAAACGTATAGTCCTCGGGCGCAGCTTGATCCCCATTATCGATCTCATCGACACCCTCAAGATAACGTTTGAAAATAGTTCTTTTAATAGTTTCTACAGAAATGAGAAGAATGAGGCGATTGACTGGATCGTTCCAGTGTTCAGAGCTTAGCAAAAGCCCAAGCTTACCCCAGACACGTGCAAGCTCTATATCGTCAAAAACAAAGCGCCCATCTTCATCGATGTGTAGTGCATCTAGTGAGGTTGCTTGCCGTACAAGTTCATTATCAGGAAACCATATGCGACTCTCGCCGGCGATATAGTTAACTCGATCAAGATTTGGCTCTCCCTGGTCGTTCTCTACCCAGTTAGGGATACGGATCCCAAGCTGCTTGGCGATTTGATGCGCTGCGGTTACTTGAGTAAGTCGAATATTGTGTTTTTCAAAAACCTGCCGAAGACCACCGTGTGCGATAATCTGAGCAATCCTTGTTTCATGAAACGTCTCGCGACCACCAACTCCTTCGACCATTATATCTGTAGCGTGCGACTTTACGCCGTGTGCGAAATCATCCAAAGTAGCGACTAGGCTGTAGGCCAATAACTCATCGGGTGAAATCCCCTCACGGGCACCAAAGTAACGCGCTGTCTCGTAAATACCCGTTTGGCTCTGAAAGCGCCTATACTTCTCCAGCCCCGGAATCGTATCTGCGTTTTTATCTTTTGATAGCTGACAAACATCAAGCGACCTGGACGCAACGGGCGTCGTGAAAACGTCGTACATAACTGCGTCTACACCCTCCTGGCCAATCGTATAGGCATACCCAAGTGAAGGATCATGAATCCGCAAATCACGTCCCATTTGGTGCTCTACAAAAAACTCCGCAGCTGATTCGCTCATGACTAAATCATACAGAAGTATTTGGCTTTAAACACAAGCGAGCAAAGGCATAAAAGACAGGAGCTTTCTACTCCTGTCTTTTCTTGTAGCTACTTAGGATTCCTGAGTCGCTACATGCCCATCATGCCACCGCCGGGCATACCGCCAGCAGGTGCTGCAGATTCTTTTTCTGGTACCTCGGTTACGAGCGCACCCATGGTCATGCTTGTCCCTGCAATAGAAACGGCATTTTGAATGGCTTCTCTAGTGACACGGACTGGGTCAATCACGCCTGCAGTTTTTAGATCGATCAACTTCGTTGGGTTATTAACATCTATGCCCTGTCCTGACTTACCGGCCTTAACCTGTGGCAACCATTCATCAGCATTCAACCCTGCATTGGTTAGCAAAATACGGAAAGGTTGTTCTAGTGCGTTCTGCAATAAGGTTGCGCCAGCCGCAGTCGAATCGTGGCCAGCAACTTTGACATGTCCAGCTAGGTTGATGAGGGTAACACCACCGCCAGGAACAATGCCCTCGTCCAATGCGGCCTTGGTGGCAGCAACGGCGTCGTCTACACGATATTTCTTTTCTTCTATCTCAGTTTCAGTTGCACCACCAACCTTAATGACCGCAACTTTGCCTTCTAGGCTTGCACGACGCTTTTCTAGGTCTTCTCGGTCGTATTCGCTGGTCGCATTCGCAATCTGTGCCGTAATCTGAGAAATACGGTCTTTCACTTCTGCAACATGGCCTGCGCCTTCGATGATAGTAGTCTCGTCTTTGGTGACAATAATCTTGCGCGCGTTGCCAAGGTCGTTTAGTTCTACGCCCTCAAAATCCGTACCCTGCTCTTCGCTGATAACTGTTCCGCCAGTTAAGACCGCAATGTCTTGCAGGCGGTCTTTCCTCTTGTCGCCAAAGCTAGGGGCTTTTACAGCGACGGTGTTGAAGACACCTTTGAGCTTATTCAACACCAACGTAGCAAGCGCTTCGCCCTCTACGTCTTCGGCGATGATCACAAGGTCTTTCTTGCCTGCTTGCGCGCACTTCTCGAGCACGGGGAGAAATTCTTGGACTGAGCTAATTTTTTTGTCGGTTATCAGAATAGCTGGTTTGTCGTAGACGGCTTCCATACGCTCAGTGTCGGTGACCATGTACGGGCTCACAAAACCGCGATCCATGGTAAATCCTTCAACTACTTCGCTTTCTAGGCTCAGGCCTTGACCTTCTTCTACCGTTACAACACCGTCTTTGCCGACTTTTTCGATAACATCAGCGATGAGGCTACCAATCTCTGCGTCACCCGCACTAATGGTTGCGACTTCGGCCACACGAGATTTCTTGCTCTTAATGTCTTCTGACATGCCGCCAAGTTTTTTGATAACATCGTGAGCTGCCGCTTCTAGGCCTTTTCGCAGCTGCATTGGGTTGTGCCCAGCAGCAATAAGCTTGTTGGCTTCGTTCAAAATGTGGAATGTCAGCACGGTTACCGTGGTTGTCCCATCACCAGCAACGTCGTTCATCTTGTTTGCAGCTTGTTTGATAAGTTCGGCGCCTACTTTGTAGCCCAGCGTTTCGTCGTCAACATCTGCAATATCGATATCTTTGGCTACCGTTACACCGTCGTGTGTAACCGTTGGGCTGCCATAGCTTTTGCCAATAACAACGTTGCGACCCTTGGGGCCCATGGTTGTCTTTACGGCGTCATATAAAATCTTTGCGCCCTCGAGCACACGGCGTCGAGCATCATCGTCATAAAATACTTTTTTTGCCATTGATCTACTCCTTATTTAACCGTTGCGATTATATTTTTCTTGAATACCAAAATGTATTCGTCTTTGCCGACTTTTACGTTCGTTGCTTCGTATTCGTTCTTGTAGATAACGCGATCGCCCACTTTAACTTCGTTTACTTCCTTACCAACTGCAACAACTTTTGCTGTTTTTGGCTTTTCTTGTGCATTGCCTGGTAGATAAAGGCCACTTGCTGTCTTAGTTTGTGCTTCTTCGGCCTGTACGACTACGTATTCGGCCATTGGCTGGATGTTTAGTGCCATAGTACTTCCTCCATTACTGTTCACTTTTTCGTTAGCACTTTAATAACTAGAGTGCTAACTTTCAGCACTCATAATAGCGGAGCGCCAATTTGCCTGTCAAGATAATTGTAGCCTGTTGTCACGCTTCACACTAACTAGCGTGGTCTATAGCCGCGAGTTCGGCAGTTACTACTTTGTCTACCATAGACGTTATGTCGTCCACGGTAGGTATTACATTCCCCGGCAACATTGCTCGGCTACCCAGCGACCTCGTCCGTCTTACGCCTCCCTGATAGAGTCTTCCTATGCTTTTTGGACTGTCCATAATAACTTCTGCGATGTCCTCAACATTTTCTGGCCGTCTAAAACATGAGTCGAGGAATATTTCTAAATCTCTATCAACAGCAGCTCGAGCGAGCGCTTCGTCGATGCTACCATCTTCACGTGTTGCAAAAATCCGTGCTTCTTCTAGATCTAGAAAACGTGGTTGGTGACTATCATTGCCCAGGTTTTTCGCCTGTGGATCACCATGCGCAACTCTTAATCCATGGATATGGCCAATCCCAAAAGCCGAACCTCTGATAGCTTTTAAAATTCGCTTTGGTGTTAGTGCGTCCGACTCTTGTTCTGGATCGGCCCAGAGTATGGAGTCGTATGATGTAACAGCGTGCTCATACCGCGTAATGAACGCATATTCACCGTCCGCGTCTCTAAGTAAACCTAGTGGCTGAAAGGCTCTATTGCGGGGGTTTTGTGCATCTCTTGAGTTTAAGTGATAATTCATGAGAAGTTCATGCACAGCACCCTTTTTATCTTGCCCGTAGGGTTTAATTGCAACAAGCTCAGGGCGCTCATGGTCACTATCGGAAGCAAGAATAAGTTGACCAAAATAGACCCCATGCGCACTTTCGTCACGTCCGGAACCTAGTTCAACATCATCGACAAACGAGCCTACCAGGCCAGCCTCATCAACGGCAGCAAACTGATCCCGAATTAAAAGAAGGGACTTCTCGCCCATTCTCTTCACACGTACTGCTAGATCTGGGTTCGCTAACCTCATGTCATCATCGCGTGCAATATCAAAGGAAGTGGGGGCGTCAACAAACGAAGCCTGTCCGAGTTCTTGGGATTCACCTGCGAAAACAACACTCATAACTCGGCATATTATATCACCTTTGGCCTTAAATATCAATCCTTTTTTATTGCTATACTTTTAGACATGAGCAAAAACATCCTAATGTGCGCACCAGAGCATTTTGACATCGAGTACGAAATTAACCCCTGGATGCACACCGACAACCAGGTCAACAAACACGAAGCGACGGTTCAATGGAATTATTTGTATAAAATCTATACAGAAAAATTAGGTTGGGATGTGCAGCTTATCGAGCCAGCCAGCGGTCTGCCAGATATGGTCTTTACCGCAAATGGCGCACTGCTCCGCGATGGCAAAGTAGCCCTTCCTCGCTTTCGACAACCAGATCGACAGCCAGAAACAGCTAAGTTCGAGGCTTGGTTCCGCTCAGTCGGCTACAAAGATCTATACAACCCAAAATATGACTTTGAAGGTGAAGGCGATGCGCTTTTCTGGAACGACATCTTATTTGCGGGCTACCCTTGGCGAACTGACAAGCCAGCACACGCCGAGCTGGCTGATTTTTTTGGCGTGCAAGTCGTCAGCCTACAGCTTGCCGATGCACGGTTCTACCACCTAGACACTGCTTTAACCATTGTCAGTAAAGATACAGTTGCGCTTTACCCAGGAGCATTCACGAAAGAGTCGTTGCAACAAATTCATAAGCTTGTTCCAAATGTTATTGAAGCAAGCGACGAAGATGCGGTCGCCTATGGCCTGAACGCCATGAGCGATGGTAAGAACATAGTCATACCGGCAAAAGCGACTGGACTAATAGCTAAATACCAAGCTCTGGGGATGACCCTTCATCCCTGCGAAATATCTGAATACCAAAAGTCTGGCGGTGGTGTTAAGTGTTTAACGCTAGAATTACGAAGCTCTCAATAATTAGAATAGAGTAGGCTGGTCTTGTGTGGGTCTGCTATACGGACCAGGCCTTCGTGCACTCCTGCATCGCGACTTACAACACGTATTTCAGTACATTCCGAACTGTTTCGACTTCATCGTAGGGTCGTTTGATCACCCTCTTTGGGTCTGTATCATTCTGTAGTTCATGACGCAATTCGGCAGCTTTTGGGCCGTTGGATAAGATGGATTTTTCGTGCCCCTTACCCAAAAGTAGTACCACATCTCCCTTTTTGGCCATGGCAATTGCTTTCTGTACAGCATCTTCTCGTTTGTGCACAAGAAAAAGATTCTTATCTTTCTTTTTACCATGCTGCTCTGCCCCACTAGCGATCTGCTCCATAATTGCTTCACCGTCCATATCACGATCATCTTCTTCGGTCACAACGACAATGTCACAGTACTTGCCGGCAATTTCCCCTTGTTTGGCACGCTTGGCTTCATCGCGCCGCCCGGCACTACCGAACACTGCTATCATGCGACCCTCGGTTACCGGCTGTAATTCCTTGAACACTTTTTCGAAACTCTCTGGCGTATGGGCATAATCTACGATCACTTCGAAGTTTTGTCCTTCGTCTACGCGCGTCATGCGCCCTTCGACTGCTTGCAATGATGCAATTCCTCTTTCGATTTGTTCCTTGGTCAGCCCCACAACATGCCCAACCCCGACTGCAGCCAGCGAATTATAGACGTTGAAACTCCCTGGTAAGTGGCAAACAATCTCATAGGAATCATCGTTTATGTGCACCGT
Organism: uncultured Candidatus Saccharibacteria bacterium; assembly: GCA_964643545.1. Taxonomy (GTDB): domain Bacteria; phylum Patescibacteriota; class Saccharimonadia; order Saccharimonadales; family AWTP1-31; genus DAISWP01. The sequence continues at coordinate 88,888 of CAZXTE010000001.1, read as the reverse complement.
AAAACGACTCCCGCTTGGTGACAACTGCACATTCTTGGCAAGTAGATCGCCCTCTTTCATCCCATAGACCAGGCTGTGCTTCACTTCTTTAGCAAAGAGTGCTGCGCTTGGATCATCGCCATTCACAATGCCAGTTTGTAGCCCCTTGCGATTTCGATTTGTCTGGGTAAAGAGCATCTTTTTTGCGTCTCGGTAGCGTTCGAATGTTCCGTGATAATCTAGGTGCTCGTGCCCAATATTGGTCATAACAGCAACCGAATACGGCACACCCCACGTTCTGTGCTGCGCTAGCGCATGACTGGTTGTTTCCAGCACAAGCCAGTCTGCTTTGCCTGCCTGCACCTTCTTGAGTAGCCGCACTAATGGAAACGCCCCAAGCGTTGTCAGGCGTGTTGGGTTTGGTTGCTCACCCTTACCGTCACCGTAATCAACCGAAATTGTCGTAACCATAGCGACCTTGTAGCCCGCATCACGCAACATTTGCGTGATCAATGTGCACGTACTGGTCTTTCCATCCGTGCCAGTCACACCAATAATTTTTAGCTTTCGAGCCGGAAAGCCATAGCGAACTTGCGCCAAAATTGCTTCTGCCCAATGGCCGTAGGGCTCAATCTCCCGAAACAGACGAGCCGGTACGATCTTTTTGACTAAATCACGAAAACCCATTAACTCTAGTATACTAGGCTTTTGATGAGAGTTTTAGGGATTGAAACCAGTTGCGATGAAACAGGAGTTGCTATTGTCGAGGATGGTAAGCGCCTTGTTAGCAATGTCGTGTCTACAAGTCTGGATTTGCACGTCCAATATGGTGGCGTCGTACCAGAGATAGCCGCCCGCAGCCACATAGAATTTATCACCCCAGCTATAAAGAAAGCTCTATCGGACGCCAAGTGCTCTTGGGACGACATTGACGCAATTGCCGTCACCTACGGTGCGGGACTAGGAGGTTGCTTGTTGGTTGGGGTAATGACCGCCCGAACCTTGGCGATCACAAAAAAGAAACCCCTCTACGCCATAAACCATGTTGAGGCGCACGTTTATGCTAACTTTTTAACTGAAACATCGCTGGCTGGCTATGCTCTGCCTAAAGAACCACCCGCCTTCCCCGTTCTAGCCCTCATCGTTAGTGGCGGGCATAGCCAACTCGCACTCTTTCGGGATCATTTTACCTATAGTCTTTTGGGGCAAACCCACGACGACGCCATCGGTGAGGCATTCGACAAAGTCGCCAAAGTTTTAGGACTCCCCTACCCTGGCGGCCCGAGTATTGGAAAACTCGCACAACACGGCGACGCCTTTGCGTACCAGTTTCCAAAAGCAAAAATGGCCGGCAAGTACGACTTTAGCTTTTCTGGGCTAAAAACAGCCGTTTTAAGGGCTATTCAGGCTGAATGCGGTAAAAGTCACGACTTCCCTAGCTTTAAGCTGGCAGAGCTGCTTTCTGACGCTCAGAAGGCCAATGTTGCAGCCAGCTTCCAACGTGTGGCCATAGAAACAGTCGTCGACAAAGCCATGCAAGCCTACGAAGAGTTCCAGCCCAAGTCAGTGGTCATTGCTGGTGGTGTTGCAGCCAGCCCCAAGCTACGAAGACAATTGTCCCAGCGTCTACCTATAGAAGTTGCCTACACAGATCCAAAACTATGTACAGATAATGGTGCTATGATTGCCACCCTTGGTTGCTTCAAGGCTATCCACAATCAGCCGACATCCGACCCGTATACGCTAGAAATAGCCCCTAACCTGTCGATGTAGTATGGTCAACCTTCATCCGCTCACCAGCTGGCCCAACCGGTGATCCATAAGTTCGTAGGCACGCGTTCCCGTCTGTACAATCTGTACAAGTTGATCCGTATCCGTCATATTTGTCTGTTCTTTAAGTAACACAACACTATCATATTTAAAGTATTTTGTCAATGTTGCACGCTTATGCTTGGTGGCGTATGCTGGACACGAAAACAAACATTGTGCAGCCTGGTTACGGCCAGGTTGCACCACAATCTAGAAATGAGTAGGCAATGTTGTGGGTAGTTGAAAGAGAGTACTCTTGATTTTGTTTATGCTTTTCACGTGAATTTGTATCTGTTATTTTGTATATGAAACAGAGGTGGTATGATAGGGAAGATGAGTGCACAGAAACCGATTTCGAGATCACAACACGTACCAAGCGGCGGCATCCGCTCTGTGGTGGTGTAGAAATACCATACGGAAAACACCATTAACAGAGGAATCGAATGAAATTATCAAAAGCATACGAAGCACATAAATACGAAAAAGATATCTACACACTGTGGGAAAAAACAGGAGTATTTGAAGCCCATCCAGAGCGAAAAGCCGAACGCTTCTCGATTAGCATGCCACCCCCGAACGAAACAGGTACGCTCAGTATCGGGCACGCGCTCTTTCTAACACTGCAAGATATCATGGCGCGCTACCAACGCATGAACGGCAAAGATGTTTTGTGGCTACCGGGCACCGACCACGCCGCACTCCCCGTTAACGCAATCATCGAAAAAAAATTAAGTGACGAAGGTACCGATAAACACGAGGTGGGAAGGGAAGAGTTTCTCCGCCGAACTAAGGAGTTTGTGGGCGACAGCAGAGATACCATGGTGTCTCAGATGCGTGCCATGGGTGCGAGCTGCGACTGGTCAAGGCAACGCTACACCCTAGACGCTGCGCTTAATAGATGCGTAAACGAAACCTTCACTAAAATGTATAACGACGGCCTAATTTACAGAGGTCACCGTATTGTGAACTGGGACCCAAAACTCGAAACCACCATTGCCGACGACGAGGTTGAGCGTAAGGAAGAAAAGGCTAAATTCTATACCTTCCAGTACGGACCATTCCAGATTAGTACCGCCCGCCCAGAGACCAAGTTTGGTGATAAATACGTTGTTATGCACCCCAACGACAAACGCTATAAGAAATACAAGCACGGGGACACCTTTGAAGCCGAGTGGATAAATGGCCCTGTTACGGCAACCGTTATCAAAGATGCAGCCGTCGACCCAAAGTTTGGTACTGGGGTTATGACCATTACACCGTGGCACGACCATACCGACTTCGAGATTGCCGAACGTCATAAACTCGACAAAGAACAGATTATTGATTTCCATGGGAAGTTACTCCCCATTGCTGGCGAGTTCTCTGGTATGACAATAGAAAAAGCTCGTCCTCTTATTGTCGAAAAACTCGATAAAAAGGGCCTGCTCGTTTCTGTCGACAATAACTACGTCCACAATATTGCCATCAACGAAAGAGGCAAGGGCATCATCGAACCACAGATTAAGCTACAGTGGTTTGTCGACGTCAATAAGCGCGTTGTGAACTGGAAGGGGAAAGAGCGAAGCCTCAAAGAAGTCATGCGTGATGTCATAGACAGTAACGACATCAACATTGTGCCTGAACGCTTTAATAAAACGTACTTCCACTGGATCGACAACCTGCGCGACTGGTGCATTAGCCGCCAAATATGGTGGGGACACCGCATCCCTGTCTGGTACCGAACGGTAGACGAGAAGCTAGAAACGTACGTCGGTGTTCAGCCACCAGAAAAGGATGATTCCGAAGGTTTTACAGAGTGGGAACAAGACTCTGATACTCTCGACACATGGTTCAGTTCGGCGCTGTGGACCTGGAGCACGCTGATCGACCCAGCGCTTGCAGAAGACAATAATCTCAGCCTGCAAGACATCCTCAAAAGGAGTCCCGACTTTATGGCGTACCACCCAACCAGCGTTATGGAAACTGGCTGGGACATTCTGTTCTTTTGGGTTGCGCGCATGATCTTGGCCACATCGTATATGACGGGGCAGGTACCTTTTAAAACCGTCTACTTGCACGGTATGGTTCGCGCGGAGGACGGTAAAAAAATGAGCAAGAGTCGCCCCGAGTCGATCGTTAATCCGTTGGACGTAATCGAAAAGTTTGGCACCGATGCTTTGCGGATGGCGCTCATCATGGGCGTATCCCCTGGCAATGACCAAAACTGGGGGCAGGGGAAGATAGAAGCCACGCGTAACTTCTGCAATAAGCTATGGAACATTGCCCGTTTTGTACAGGAAACGATCGGCACAGAGCGCGCCATGAGTGAGCCGTGGCCAGAATCAGCTGCAGATAATTGGATATTGACTAAATTACAACGTTTGTCAGATCAGGTATCTTCAGATCTCGACAACCTGCGCTTTAGCGAAGCGTTCGATAAGCTGTATCACTTCGTGTGGGATGATTTTGCGGATTGGTACATCGAGGCTTCTAAGCTGGATCCGAACCATCACGTACTCGAATATGCGCTGTCAACTGTTCTGCGACTTATGCATCCGTTTGCACCCTTCGTAACCGAAACCATCTGGCAAGAATTAGGCTGGTACGATGAAATTCTAGCTGTTTCTGCTTGGCCAGTCGTTCCACCTACTGATAAGCGCTCTGCGAAACAGTTCGACGAAATAAAGCGAATTGTCACCGAGTGTCGCCAACTGAGCAAAGCGCTCAAAGTTACCAAGCCCACGCTTTACCATCAGGAAGTTGGCTTTATGGAACAACACGGCAAACTCATTGCGCGCCTAGCACGTCTTGGCAGTGTTGAGTTGCTCGGGGAAGGGGACGAAGGCTTAAAACTGGTGACTCCCAAGAAAAACACCTGGTTGGCAGTCGATGAGCAAACCATTAAGAGCTACGCCAAAGAGCTTAAGAGTAAACTCCTTGAACAAAAACAGCAGAAAAAATTACTCGAAGAACGATTAGACAATGATGATTACGTACAGCATGCCCCCGATAAGATTGTGCAACAGACTCGTGACCAGCTCTTAACCACTCAGGCGGTCTACGATCAGATCGAACAAGAACTAGCCCGCTTTGCCTAAGATTCTTGCGGTGCTGGTTCAAGGGCTGCCCGTACTTGCGCTGCAGATTGGGTGGCATCATAGTCGTTAAACCACATAACATGCCAGCCCATCTCTTGGGCAGGAATAAGATTAGCTCTACTGTCGTCAATCAGTAGGATTTCACCCGCTGGCACATCTGCTTTATCCTGAGCAATTTCGTATATCTTTTTGTTAGGCTTGATAACGCCCAGCTGTGAGGAATCAATGATTGCAGCGTAGGGTAGGCGAGGGAGCAAATTATGCGCTAGCATATCCTCAATAAAACCGCTGCCAATATTGCTCATAAGACCCACTCTATACTGGCTGGCTGCCCACTCAACCACCTGGTGCATCTCTGGTATCGGGTCTACCGCTTCCAGATAATACGTCTGCCAATCCATGCTGGAAACCCCAAGTTTTTTGGCAAAGACTTTATTAAATTCGGCGGTGGATAGCTTGCCGGTGCAAACAGCGTCATTAAACTGCCAAAAGGCCGTCTCAATGACATCTGGTGACAAGTGTAAGTCGCTCGCGATGGCCGTAAAAGCCCGATGGAAGAATCGTACTAAACACCCGTTAATATCAAAATAGATAAAACTAACGCCACTTTTTGTATAGTTCTTCTTGGCTACTGAAGTATTTGCGCCAATCAGATCATCCAGCGTTACACCAAGCACCCCAGCAATTGTCTGAATAGTAAAAATAGACGGCGCCTTAATCGCACCGCGTTCAATTTTAGCGAGCGTTGAATAGCTTAGACCTGCTTTTTGACACAGCTGCTGCTGCGTCAAGCCAGCATGCTGACGAGCCTTTTGTAAAAGGCGTCCCAACCCCTTCTCATCCATAGCCATATAATACCAAATAGCTTGCGATATGCGCTATAGATAATACTAAACGGCTAGTCTCTAGCTGGGAAGAAACATTTTGGCCAGGGAAAAGAAGACGATGAAAGCAAACACACCAACAACGGCGGCTGCCGTTAATGATTTCTGTGTCTGATTGCCAGTTCGTCGTTGAAATTTACTATACACCCACGCCCCGACACCGATACTAAAAACGAATGCTACTGCACCTTCACTCATATTCGTATTGTAGCACCTTAAAAGGCAATCCGCTTAGCCAATTCTGCCAAAGCAGCGTGATCAGGTTCGGCAGCAAGATCTGGCTCGCTGCGGAATTGCGTGCCACTATCAATAGGGAACAACTTGGCATGCACATGGGGAACATCTAAACCTTCTATCATAAGGCCTATCCGCTTCTTATTAGGATAGACTTCTTGCAGACGCCTCCCCACTTTTCGAAGCGTAGCCCAGAATGCACCTGCATCCTCTTCGTTCAAATCTACAAATGTAGGTACCTGTGTCTTAGAAACCACCAGAACGTGCCCCGGCTGAATGGGGTGGATGTCCATAAAGGCAAGGGTGCGTTCGTCCTCGTACACCTTGTGGCATGGTATTTCGCCCTTTATGATCTTCGTAAAAATTGATTCTTCGTTCATATTCTCTATTGTATCGTATTTTTCTTGGTTAATTTGGTGTGCGTCTCTAGAATAGGTTTATGGTTAAAAAATTCTTTTCTGGGTTATCCAGCAGCATGCTGGCAGTTTGTGTAATACTTCTCGCAATAACAAGCATCTTGGTTCTGCAGTTTCGGCCGCCACACATAAAGAGCTGGCTCCGCAGCAGTGGCATTTATGCCACACTGCCCGACTATCTTGTCGGCCAGGCCAGCAAGGCATCGTCTGGTGCTGACAGTGCCTTTTTTGGGGATCCGGGGGTTCAAGCAGCGGCAAAACAAGCCGTAACGCCCGTTTTTTTGGAGCAGACAGGCGGGCAAATAATCGATGGGTCTTTTCAGTGGCTAGATGGTAAAACCGAAAAGCCAAGTTTTTCTATAGATTTGCAGCCGCAAAAGGTGGCGTTCGCCTCGGGTTTGTCTTCGTACTTAAAAACGCGGTACCTAAGTCTACCGGCATGCCCACCAAGATCCATACCAACCAGCACGGAACTGCTAAAGATTACCTGTCGGCCAGCATTTGGGTTTGACGTAGACGCCGAGATCGCAAAACTCACCAGTACAATCGTATCAAGCGATAACTTCTTGCCCCAAGTAACATTAAGCGCCGACACGTTTCAGGCGCAGGCAAATGATGGCACAAAAGAACCAGTGTATCAGCGCTTTCAGCAAGTCAAAAGAGTGTACTCATATGTTCGCTTAGTGCCCGTTGCGCTTGGCTTCATGTCCATACTACTGATCACAATTATTATGCTTGGGCTCCATGATCACCGTCGCGCTGCAAAAAAAATTGGCGTTACGCTGGTGATGAGCGGTCTGCTGCTTGGTGTTGGCGCGGCACTCGAACGCTTCATAGCCCCATTCATTAAAACCAACGTAGCAAAGGGTAATCTGGATACAACCATAAGAACAGCACTAGAGAAGGGGATCGATGCATTTATTCACGACCTCACAAAACAAGGATTTATTGCCTCTGGCTTAATTACTCTGTGTGGGGCACTGGTACTATTGTCGCTGCAAGTAATTAGTAGAAGACCGGTAGTTAGAGCTTCTGCGCCAGAGACGCCTCAGAGCCAAAGCTAGACACTCCATATGAATCGTGGCGGAGAGAGAGGGATTCGAACCCTCGATACCGTTGCCGGCATACTGCTTTTCGAGAGCAGCTCCTTCAACCACTCGGACACCTCTCCGTAACCAATGTATTCTACAAGCGCATGCCTACAGAAGTCTAGGCTGCTAGTGTTCTTTCTAGATACTCACGTCTTGTCCGAATCTGAACGGGAGTTTGGGTAGGATCTACGCCGGTCATGCAGTGAGTACAGAACCCTCTACCGTCTTTGCTCCCAACAGACTTCAAGAGCCCCGCCAGCGACAAGAAAACCAGCGAATCATCACCCGCGTCTTTGCGCATTTCTTCGACACTCATTCGGTTTGCCTTTAGCTGACTAGGGTCTTTTGTGTCCATCCCAAAGTGACAAGGGTGTTTATAGGGCGGCGAAAAAATTCTGCCGTGCAACTCCGCAGCGCCTGCCGCCCTCATTTGATCATTAACCCTCCTGCTGGTGTGGCCGCGCACCCTTGAGTCGTCGCCATTGTAAACCTTATTGCCAACAACGATTGATCGGACCACATTCATTTTGTTCAAGGCCGTGGCAATCCTACCATTCTGGCCGGGCTGCATAAATGAACGGCGCCCATCGGACGGGTTTTTGACGAGTCCAGGCACCATTCGCATACCAGATTCATGTGCATAGCCCTCCGCTCCCAACATACCCGAATTTGGCGAACCGACTACAATTGAATTTTTGTGGAGACGTAACCGATCTAATGCATACCTACCAAGACGCCTTGGAAAGGGTAGCGCTGCATTCTCTTCTTTTCTTAGAATTTCACCAGCTTTCACGCGAGCCGCACCCACATTAACGCCGTTTAAAACTGTATCTGGGCGAGCAAAGTACACGAATTCAAATATGCACAAGCTCTCGGGGATCTGAGCCAACTCTTCTTCGGTAAATAATTGATGTACTATCGGTCCGTCGTCCCCTATTTCAACCAGCTCCCCCCGCCCAACAGGCCCAAGCTCTCGGGCGCCAATTGCCTCAAAAGCAGGTTGCTCAGAGGCAACAGCCCAGCCCTCTACACCACCTTCGTCGTTCTTGATTTCGCCTAAAAATAGTGGCCGAAACCCCCACGGGTCCCTCCATGCAAACCGTTTGTCGCCGATCATGGTTGTCATCGAGTACGCACCAACCATCAGATGACTGATATGCCGTATGGCTTCTACTTCGCTGAGGCCTGCCTCTAGCGCATCTTTTAGCATTAGCAAGGCAAGGTGACTGTCGCTCTTTATTTCTTCATGTTTATAGCCAAACAACTCGGTCAGTTCCTTGGCATTTGCTATGTCGCCATTGTGTCCTTGTACAATCGACACTAGCCTGCCTTCGCGTACCTCGGCCTGTTCGATCATTGGTTGTATCGTATCGTAGATACTTTTCTTTATTTCTCCACTCTCGTCCTCGGCCGACGCATCCATGTTCGAAGTTGCATACCTCCCATGTGCCATCGCACTTTGTGCATCTTGCCCGAGTAACTGGTTGCCGCCAAAAGCCTCTTTCGCATCACCCTTGCCGTGAATAACCAGAACACGGGCCTGGTCTTGCACGGCTACTCCGGTTCCTTCATTGCCACGATGCCCAAGCTGACCGATGCCCATGGCTGCAAGCTCTGTTGCAGCTGGACCAACAACGGCATCTGGGCGCAAGTGGACCATAAACAACCCGCAGGCCTCTTGTGCGGGTTGATCTATCTCAACAGCTAACTCCCCAACTATTTCCCCCATTAACTACAGTATAGATAAGCATTTGCGTAAAAAGCAAAAAACGGTACTAAATTACTACGTTTTGCTTACGAAACACGTAGGTATTCGCTTGTGCTTTCAGTGTTATACTGATCAAAAGAGTTAAAAAGAAATGCATAAGAAACAGAGCAATGTGGGGCGTGTAGCGACAAAGCGACTTCGTGATGATTCAGACGAGAAGGGTACGAAAGAGCACCCTAGTCATGTACGCTTTCCTAAACTTCACAAGCACGCCTACTTGGTCAGCGCCCTTGTACTGGGAGTGCTGTTGTCTAGCTGGATTGTTGGTGCAACATTCTTTGCGCACTTTAGTGTCGGTGCACAAACCATCCCCAGACAGAATCTAAAAACCGAACTCAGAAGTGCACTCAATAAACAGCAAACAGATTATAGACTGACCATTAAGGATGATGCCGGCAAGTTAAACAGCTACTCTCTCTTGCAGATGGGGTTAGCGCTGGATGTCGACAAAAGTATTCAGGCGACCAAGAGTCAGGCAAACAGCGTTTCGTCTACGCTGCTTTGGTGGCAAGAAAAACCAGCAAGTGTCGCTTTGAATATAAACGAACAACAATTTTCTACATTTCTTGCGCAGCATGCCAGGGTAGAAGTACGGCCCGTTAAAAATGCGCTTCTGGCGGTCAATTCCGATGGATCCATCCAGACAACGGATGAGTCGGACGGGCAAGAGTACGCCATCGTCGGTGGTCGCAACACGGTTTTGAGTGCTGTGCGTGCTCTGCAACAACCAGCTTTGTCGCTAACGTTGCAAACAGTTCGACCAGCAATAACAACCGGGAGTATTGCGAAAAGCAAAGCCAAGCTCGAGAGTATGCTAAAAAGAAGTGTTCAGATAACGCTTAATCAGGATCAAACCACTGCGGATGCGCACACGATTGGCTCATGGTTAGTATTAACACCAAACGAAAAGGCAAGCAGCTACGACATAGCCGTAGATAACGGCAAAGTAGGGGAGTATTTGCAAAAGCTAACAGCATCTATTGTCCACCGGCCCCGAGATCAGGTAGAGATTACACAAGCTAATGGCGCCAAAACAATCCTGGTGACCGGCAGTAATGGAACCGATGTAACGAACAAGGATGAGGTTACATCACAAATAGTTGCCGGGCTCGCAACGGAGAATTCGGTGCAAGCCACGATGACAGTTGGCTATACGCCATTCAAGACGGTCAACGTCGCCAATGGGCCAAAACTACTCGAGGTAGACACGGGCAGTAAACGTATGTACGCGTACCAGAACAATGTACTTATTCGCACGTTCCTCATAACCGCAGGTGCCGCGGCAACGCCAACGGTAACCGGACAATTTGCTATCTATTCAAAAGTTCGTCAGCAAGATATGCGCGGGTTCAATGCAGATGGTAGCGAATATTTTCAGCCTAACGTACAGTATGTAAACTATTTCTATAGAGATTATGCCGTTCATGGCAACTACTGGCGGCCGTCTTCCTATTTTGGCAACGTCAATAGCTCACATGGTTGCGTTGGCATTACCAATGATGACGCAGCCTGGATCTACTCATGGGCCACTATTGGCACGCCGGTTGTAGTACACACCTAACCCCGTTTGTCTCTGGGCTTACCGGCTTTCCTTTGGCCACATTCTCGGCAATTACGTCAGCATTGCTGTACATTTTCTCAAGACCCCGAAGCTGCGGCATTACGAATGAGTTCAGCAGTACGTACGGTATAGCCAAAAATAATACCCCCAAGAAAAATAACTTCATCTGCAGATACTATTATCGGTTGCGTGCGTTTTTGCAAGCATAGGCAAGAACAAATAGAGAAGGTCTCCATCTCCCCCAAAGTGAACCGCTCGCAACGCCGTATCTAGCGAGTGAATTTGATAACTGCTTCTGCTACAACAATCAAGCCGATGAGGCACCAGAAGAAAATATCGGCGCCGTTAGCGACCGCTACATCGATCTTTCGCTTAAGTGACTTTGAAATCGGGTAATCCGAATAATTCAGCCTGAACCAAGCGGCATTTATCGTTAGCACGCCCCCGAAACAAAAAACACAGAAAATACACATTGCCCCTAGATTAAATATGCTCTGCCATAGGTACCAAAGGCCAAAGAATACGGTAAAGAGAGCTAGGAATTGAAACGAAAAACGCACCCCACGAGCTATTTTTGTACCCGTTAATCCAACTATAGCTGCAACAATGGCAATGGTGAATAAAATAATGCACAGTAGCGAGTTCGGGAAGCCAAACACTGAGCTCTGAGGAGCATTCAATACATTCGTGCAACTAAAGACGGTGTTCAGATTACAACTTAAGGGAGCAGCACTGTTTTTTAGCAATGTTAGTTTTTCGAGTAGTTGCCAAAAAGAAGCAATAAAACCAACAAGTGCCCCGAATAGGATCACGCCATATAACTTCTTTTGGCTTTTACTCATCATATACAGTATATACCCTCGCTCATCATGCCAACCAAATAAAAATCGGGGCGTTGCCCCGATTTTCTGTGACTGCCCGGTTGACGCTCTACGCGTCTTCGCCCTTTGCAAGCATGCTGACGATAGTATACAAACCGTACACCGCTGCGACACCAACAAGCGCATATACAACTCTGGTCAAACCAGAATCAACCCCAAAAAGTTTTGTTACTAGATTCCATTCAAAAACTCCCACGAGGCCCCAGTTGAGGCCACCCACTACGAGGAGCAGGTATGCAACTTTATCTACTGCGTTCATTTTCATTGTTTGAACCCTCCTTAAAACTGTTAATGCTTTTAGGATATTCCTGTTCATTCGTTTTGTCTATAGATTCATCTGGTGTGAACATCCACAATCACAGGACGGTGGTCAGATGCGCCAAACGCACCCAGTTCAGCAGTTGCAACCAAGCCCTGTGTAACAAATGCCCTGTCTAGTTCCCGCGTCGCATGGCCAGCAAACCAATGCCGAGAACGAAATGTAGCACCATCGGTAGGCACTCTCGACAGACCAAGCTCGCCAATCATAGCATCTAAGCCCCCACCCGGTTCAGCATTCATATCGCCACCAAAGATCACTTCTGAAGTGTCGCGCATTGTGGAAAGTTGTCTTTGAAGTACGCGACGTTCTTCTAAAAGCCCAACGCTGCCCAGACCAAGCGGTAGGCGATAGGAAAGGTGAGCCACAGCAACAGTTACACCAGGTTCAGCTTCAGTTGCTGCAGACAGTGCAATGCGTTGATTTTGTGCGCCGGGAGTCATATATGCAAAGATGTCATCTCTGAGCACAGCGGTTCTTGAGCCGATAATTGTGGACTTACTAAGGATAGCGGTACCATACGCCTTATATTTGCCCGGTGATCTTCTTAACGTGCGGGTATGCTGGAATACCCCGTCCATGCCCAGCTCACGAGCCAAAAGCCTTGTTGCAGGCAACCTTGTATACCCATGTTGTGCATATGGCACTTCTTGTAGGCAGAATACGTCAACACCGGGCATATCACTACAGTGTGCAGCAATATCTTCTGGCGAAGTCTCATTGCAGACATTCCAATAGCATACTTTCATCAGTCGGTTCAATATAGCAAACGTCGAGATCAATAGAAAGTACGCCCAACCCAAGATATGCTACCTCGTGCGCTTCTAAACTTCAAAATTCATATCTAAAAAGAACAGCTTTTCCTTGAGAAGGTTATCCATAATAGGAAGCATCGTTGGGAGCAATAATTTCTCTTTCTTTATCTCATCATAGCTGGCCCAATAACTCTCGCCAGTTTCGGTCTGCTTCGTTATGTCTCCCTCGAACGATGTAGCACCAACAATGGTGTAGGTCGTAAAGCTCTGTAGATCACCATCTTTAAAAAAGCGCGCATAGCCAAAACCTCTTGGTTCAAAAACCGCGTGAATGCCGACTTTATCATTCACTATGTTTTGAGCGGTCTCCAACATAGGCACTGCTGCAACTGGTTCAAAGTGCAAAAAGCCCACATAGTCGTACATTGGCTGCGCTTTACGCCGTCGCACCAACCATCCTTTTTTGGGGTCAAACACCGTCACGAACACTACTGCATGCGCCTGCGATAACCATTCTTTCGGTGTCAGATGAGAATTTATACCAAGCATCTTGCCAAGAGCAGTGAGTTCGTAATTTCCTTTGCCAACCTTATCTACATAGCCCTCTTTTATAAGCGTATTCAAATGATACGTAAATACATTACTCTCTGTGCCGGCGGGACGAAGCTCAGCAAAAGACAAGGATTTATGGAGTGCAAGCCCGCGAATAATTTTTCTCTGGATATTATGTGTAAGCATAGGTCTAATTTTTTTGACACAAAATGTACTAACTAGATTGTACACACAAACGAATCTAGACTACAGCCATGGAACAAATAGATAACCCAGAAGCACCAAAACCAAACGAACATCGCATACAACAGTTTGCAGAGTTCCTTGGGGGCATATCAACCGTAGAAGAGCTATTTGGTGATGATGGTTTGGCGGGAGATTTTGAGCCGCGCGTGCCACACCCAGATGCACCACCAGCCAAAGCTGCTCGGTTACACGATGAGTACTTTGCTCCAGTCTACCAACTGCGGCCGCCAAACCCCGTTCTTGCCACAAGCAGACAGATGCTGCGCCTTGTGCATTCAAGCTGAACGCCAAGCAGTATACCCGACAGGATTCGAAGACTGCCGAGCAAAGCTCGGGTCGTAGGTCCGAGCTCACAGACATAACAAATGAAAAAACCGGTCTTTCGACCGGCCCTTTCATTGGTACACCCGACAGGATTCGAACCTACGACCTTTGGCTCCGCAAGCCAACGCTCTATCCAGCTGAGCTACGGGTGCTCAATGATGAACAGGGGTAATTCTAGCACAGCGTATCTGTTATTGCTAGCTAGAAGCGGATGCGATGCATGAATTTGTCAACAGGATCAAGCGAGCGAGTCTCGGCAGGCAAGAACTGTGAAAGTGCATCAACAATCTTCGGCCCATCTTCGGGCGCAAAGTAGATACTAAGCCCGGGCATAAATCGTTGCATGGGCATAAACCAAATAGATTCAATCCCACCCTCTTGCATAATAGAAAACGACTTAAAGCTCGTGTACGGGTAAAGCTTCTTGCCAATCTGTACGCCGTGCTCATCCACTCCATACTGTAATTCTCGGGGTTTTCGCGCAGCGACAACACCTAGTAGAATCGTAGCAACAATAATGGTTGCGGCAGTTATTTTGTCGCGTGTTATTAAGTAGATGCCCGCTGCTACGAGCAAAGAAGCACCCATAAGTGCAAGATACCAGCCAATCCCTTTATCGTGACGTATAAACTCAGAGGCAGACCATTGTATGGGGTTTATGTCTTTTGAAGTTTGAGGTAGGGCCGGCTCGTTATTCGTGAATTGCCAGCTCGACTGCGGTGCAGTTTGTTGCGGCACAGGCGCCACCGTCTGACTTTGTTGACCCTCTTGCATAAGCGTATTGTACCGTATTTACAACAAATTACTAAAACTGTTCTTTATGAATAACAGGGAAGTTGCTATAATTGCAACCTGTTACGGAGGAGTACCCAAGAGGCTGAAGGGGACGGTTTGCTAAATCGTTAGGGGGGAGCAATCTCCCGCGAGGGTTCGAATCCCTCCTCCTCCGCCACGTAACACGAAAAGCTAGTCTGGAGAGGTGCCCGAGCGGTCGAAGGGAACGGTCTTGAAAACCGTCGTGCCAGCAATGGTACCGTGGGTTCGAATCCCACCCTCTCCGCCATGAGAAGAGTACTGAGCCAAAATTGTAGGCTCTTTTTTTATGCCTGTGCAAAAACTATTGCATCAACGTGTCGTGCACCCGCTCTGCGAAGCACATTTGCGGCTGCCTCCAGGGTAGCGCCTGTCGTCAACACATCGTCAACAAGAAGAACATCTCTCCCTATTACTTCTTTTGGGTTTAATATATAGAAAGCATTACTCAGCTGTTCAAGGCGTTGTTTTCTAGTATGACCAACTTGGCGTTGCTGCCCAAGACGACAAAGCAACGATGCTCGCTTAGCACCAGTTAATCTCTTCAGCTCCTTTGCAAGGAGTTCAGCTTGGTCATAACCCCGCTGGCGCCTTCTCGATGTTGCCGTCGGCACATGAACGATCAGCGTATCTGTCGAAACATCACCCCACTTCTCGCTCATCAAACTTGCTAGCGTTGCAGCAGCAGCTCGAGCACGTTCAAACTTCAGCTTATGCACCAGCTCCTTAGGAACGTCGCAGTATTGTGCCCGCACGAAGACTCGACGCAGCTTGCTCGAGCCTCTGCAACTTTGGCACGTTCTAAAAGACTCTGTTCGCTTTCTACAGTGGTAGCAACGCGAGGGCACAGGAGTAATCTCGACGCTACACCCGCAGCAGAGAAGTGAGCCCTCGACACCGCAACCCACACAGGTGTGCGGAGCAACGACCGATAAAATTATCTCTAGTACTGGCATGTTGTTATTATTGTGTTGTAAATATACCGTCTTAGGTTGCTGGGTGGTTTTACCTAGGTTATACTGCTAAGTAAGATAAAAATACCACAAAAAACTATTGCAAGTGGAGGGTAACATACATGGCACGACGTAATCGTGATGAAGATTTATTGATGGAAGATGAGCTGACGGCTGCCTTTTTGGGTGAAGACGATGCTCCAGAAACAGCGACTACTGCGCCTGTCGCCGCAAACACAGCAGTTGTGGCCGCAGAAGAATGGGACGAGGAAGAAGCAGTTCCTGGCCAATTAGCAGTTGATGTATACGAGACCAAGGAAAAACTAGTCGTAAAGGCACGTACCGCGGGAGTCAACAAGCAAGAACTCGATGTGAGCATTGCCGACAACACGCTTAGCATTCGTGGCACGCTATCTGCCGGCAACGAAGATGACGTAGAGAACTATTTTGTTCAAGAATGCTACTGGGGAGAATTCTCTCGCAGCATCACATTACCTGTTCCCGTTAAAGAAGAAGAGATCGAAGCAGTCTTGAAAGATGGCGTTCTAACCATTAGCTTTACTAAGCTCAAGCAAGACACCGTCAAGAAGATCCAGGTTCTTTAGAATACCTCGACCAAATAAAAAGCTCCGGTTACCCGGAGCTTTTTTAATACGTCTAACTTTCTTAGGTGGGGTTACCGAATCGTTGCAAGACGAAGCGGACGATCAGTTGTGCAAGAGCCACGACAATCAATCCGACGACCGCAAACAAAATGCTGTCTTTGGCTGAGGTAACCTTGCCAGATTCACCACCAGAGGTGATGTACTTAACACCACCAATAATGATCATGACTACAGACAAAATACCAACTATTGCCGAAAAAAGATTGAGCGAGTTCTTTACGGTAGTATTCACTTTGCTTTCTGCATCTTTGGTATCACAGGTTGCAGAGCTACCCGTACCAGTACCGAGTGTTATGTCTGCCCCCTGACAAAAGTTCTTTCCAATGTCTTCAGTCGTTTGCGCGTGAACAGCCACAGGTATAGCCAAAGGCATTAACAGTGCAGCCGAAGCGGTGAAGCCAACTACTAAACGTTTTAATTTTTTAATCATTCTTTTACCTTTCTATATTGCTACTTATGTTTATATCACAACTTTGAGGGAAGTTACAACAGCTACTTCCCGAATCGTTGCAAGACAAAGCGGACGATCAGTTGTGCGAGGGCTACAACTACAATACCAATTGCAGCGTACAGAATCATATTCCTGGCAGTTGAAACTTTGCCCGAATCTCCTCCTGCAGTTATAAAATTCATGCCTGCAATGATAATCATAACTACTGCAATTACACCCACAATAGCCGACAAAAGATTCACGGCCGTCTTTAGCTTGGCATTTGTTTCTGCGTCCTTAGAGCCTGCAGCACACGTGGCCGTAGGGTCGTCAAAATTTAAACCCTTACATGCTGCGTCTTTGGCGCTGTCGAATGGTCCTGCATGCACCAGAACAGGCGAGAGCGGTACTAAGAAGAACACAGACGCCAGTGCTACTACCAAGTTTTTCCTGAAACGGGCAATTTTTTTCATTTTTTCCTTTACAGTTTTGTTAATACAAAGTTGATCAGCAGTTGTGCAGTCACTACTACTACTATACCAATACCGGCGTACAGTATGCCATCTCGTGCGCTGGCCGCATTTTTTGGATCACCGCCCGACATAATAAGTCGTAGCCCAGAGATTACTAACATCACAACCGCAATGATGCCGATTACAATGACGAGTACTTGTAAACCCTTGGTGACAATACCACTCGGCCCTACTATAGGGTTCTCGCCCGTTGCGTTCACGGTGTCCTTACATATTTCCGGAACTTCGCCCGTGGTATTTGCTTGTGTACAAGCACCGTCCGACCCCCCAAAAACATCTACCGCAAATACTGTATTCGGCAGCGCAAAAAGCATGCTGCCTAGTACGGTTGCCATAACTAGTGTTAATTTTCTCATGATTATAGCCTGTTGATTACAAATGAAATGATTAGTTCGGCGCTGAGTGCAACTGTCAGGCCAATAACTGCAAAGAGTATCTGTTGTCGTCCTTTTGCTACTGACTGAGGATCACCGCTGGAAGTGATGAGCTTCAAACCTGCCAAAATGACATAAATAAGCGCCAGCACTGCTACCACTCCAAACAAGATCTGCAAAACCGTAGTCACTTGCGTGCTTCCTGCACTCACTGCGGGCAGATTTGTGTTGCACAAATCTGTAGTACAAACACCAACCTGTGAAGTAGGTGGGGGCTGTGTTTGTGCAAATACGTTGAATGTCACTTAAAAGCTCCTTGCTATGAAAGAGATTACCGCCGATGCCGAAATCGAAAGTGCCAGCCCAATAACTGCATTTATTACTGTGCTCCTGGCTTTTGATGCTTTATCTGGCTGTCCTTCGCTGGTAATAAACGATATGCCCCCATAGATAACAAATGCTATCGCAATGAGTGCACCGACTCGTAGCATTATTTCTATAACAGCCGCCAACACCAACCAGGCATCACCAATCTTAGTGATTTTAGGGGCACATTCTGCGGCACCGTTACTTGTGATAGTCTGCCCTTCAAGATATTTGTACCACGTAGGAAATGCAAAGAAGTTTAACACCTGCCCGGCGGTGTCTTTCCCAGCTTCACAAGCTGCTGCAAAATAGGTTAGGGGGAGTGTCATTTCAAGAGTCCTGCGGGTATTATCCAGTTCAATATAGCATATATAAACAAGAACAGAAGTAACGCCCCAACAGTGCTCTGCGCACGACCTATTGCCTTGCTGGTAGCCTGTGGATCACCTCTAGAGGAGCTGTACTGTATGCCAGCAACAACTAAAGAGGCCACCATGGCAATGCCCACACCATAAGAGAGAAATCGAATGAGCGCAAAGGTCAGATCAAGAATGCCATTACCTTTGCCCACACATCCCACATTGATCGATATCTGGACTTCCGTACCGCTACCAGCTTCGCCGCACGTATCATTGGTCTTAACCGGCAGGTCCACACAGAAAGAAAGCGTTGGATCGCTTGCGCAACTGGAGGTGCCGCCGCCCCCGCCTCCGCTACTATCTGCAGTTGCAATATTGGAAAGAAGGTCTGCACATGATGTCTGGATGTTGTTATGATCTTGGCTGAATAGGTAGCACCACCCGCTTTCTATTTCTTTAGGATTGTGAACAAACCTGTAGTAATTCTTTAATTCTTGCGTGCACGCAGTTTCCTTGATATCTGTAGCGGCAAATTTAAATGAAAAGTAATCGTCCAACGTCGCACGAGAGAATAAGTAACATTTTGGAGCGGCTGCCTGACCTGCAGCCGCCGCTTTTCTTGCCCACTCACAGGTGTATTTCTTATTTGCATCGCTCGCAGGCGGCACTTCTGTTAAACCTCGTTTTATGAAAAATCCAAATCCACCATATAGGTAACAGTGATCGTCAAGAAATTTTTTGTCAGCAGGGTACTTTTGGTCTCTTAAAGTAACTACTGTGGGATTATTACAGTCAGCCACTCGGACATCATTACCAGAGCTGCCGAGTAGCTCATAGCATATTGGCGCGGCTGCTTGGACCGATTTTGGATGTACGAATAATGTTGCACTAAGTAGACCAGCGACAGATAGGATAACTAATCCGGCGGTGTGAACCCGCTTTACCAATTTCACGTATCTACCCCGCCAAGAGAGTATGCAACAATTTTCGATGATAGCTCTTGTCTCATAACTGTAAAGTCTACACGAATTCTGATGTTACTTGCTTGCTTTTGTGGGCAAGATGCCTTGACCTGGTAATAGCTAGCTACTTTTGTTTCTGAAGAGGTAAATGTGCATGAATCTACCAAGTAATCATTCTTCAGCGGAGCTATTAAGTAGCCCTCAAGGTACGCAGCATCCGGCTTATTTGGCCCCGTAAATGCGTTTAGGGCGGCGATATTATCCCCGTTCCCCATATCTACAAAAAGTTGTCGGACGACCTGTTCTGCGTCGATGTTACTTTTGGTTGTGCTTTTTTTGGACTGTACTAACAACAGTAAGCCCGCCGCCAAAATAACGAGCAACGTCAACCCGAGAAATATGGCGA
Organism: uncultured Candidatus Saccharibacteria bacterium; assembly: GCA_964643545.1. Classification (GTDB taxonomy): domain Bacteria; phylum Patescibacteriota; class Saccharimonadia; order Saccharimonadales; family AWTP1-31; genus DAISWP01. The sequence continues at coordinate 69,131 of CAZXTE010000001.1, read as the reverse complement.
TCATTTTATTAGGTTTCTTTTTTGGAGATGCCGTGGGTTGATCCGTTATGAAACTGTAGTCTACGGTTTCTGCTGGTGTTTGATTATTGTTTTCGTTCATTTTTTATTACGTGTTGCGTTAGTACTCTTTATTTAACCATAAAAGTCATTATTTTGCGCAATCACCTTAACGACTGTAGTTAGTTTTGTGTATTTAATTCCGTTAATCTATACTTCAGTTGTGAGATCTAACCGCAAGCTTATTCCATTTGCTTTTATATCATTTATCATCCTGCAGCTTCTTGCTGGCGTTATTATTTTCACGCCACAAATAGCATACGCTACCAGTCCTTATGATGACGATGTGAACTCAAATTATAATCGTGTTCCGGGAAAGGATGTCTTTACAACCCGCACGGATCGAGACTTGCCTTACATTCGCGCCGATAACAAAGCAGAATCTATCCCGGATAATGGTGACTATACCTATAAGACTGCCTCGGCTGAGTTTTCTACAGTAGCTGCGCCCCGTATTGCCACATTTGTTAATGGAGATGCACGGCTTACCATGGACCTGTGCTTTCCTGGCACATTTACCTACCAGAAAGGCAACCCCAAAGATCAGGACCACTTGTGGGACATTCGTAATGGCGGCGACGCGAGCACCAAGAGGTTTTATGCAGATCAAGCCGAAAAGCTCTACTCAAAGCTTAAGAGCTCAGGGGTCTGGGAGGAACACCAAAAGTTTGCCGACAAATCGTATCGAGACAAGACATGTACGTCACGTATCGATATCAGCCCACTTAATCAAAGAAAAGTAAGCGTCCACTTTAAAATTAAAGCTGGCGATAAAGACTACATACAAGCTAGTGCCCAGGCAGACAAGCTCGCCTTTCTAAAAAAGTCGGGTAATTTTCGCTTTCGTCTCATTAAGCTGCCTGGCAACAACAATAGTGGTGCAGCATCCGTCATAAAGGACAAGGATGGCAAAGAGATAACAATTGCACTCACCATCAATCAAGACTTTGAAGTAGACCAAGATGACGTAACATGGTCCAGTGCCGCAATCACGGCAGATAATTACGCAGTGCAGATGGTCGGGAGTAGTCTCGTCTATAATCTAGATACGAACAGTAACTCTCAGCAGTGTGGCGGCGACAAGAATAAAAAATGTTTCCATATTTTGGAAGATGACGGCTTTACCCCAGACCTATCTAAGCTCATGAAGGATCTTGATGGCGATTACCAGAAACAAATTGAAGATTCTAAAGGAAATCAGGGAGATAATAGTGGGGGCAGTAACCCGTCTGGGGGTGGGAACACGGACGGCACATCGGACGACACAAACGCCACCTGCGAAGCATCTGGTTTTAGCCTAAACTGGATACTTTGCCCTGTCTTTAATATGTTTGCCGAAACAACTGACTGGCTTTTTAAGAATCTTGTATCCCCTCTTTTATATACCAGCCCTGTTTCTACCGACCCATCAGACCCGAGCTTCAAGGCGTGGTCGGCATTTCGCGTTTATGGCAATATATTCCTCATCATAGCCATGCTGGTCATTGTTTTTGGGCAAACTATCGGTGGAGGCATTATCGATGCGTATACAGCCAAGAAAGTGATGCCACGCATATTAATAGCGGCCATACTCATAAACTTATCTGTCTACATTGTGGCTTTGCTCGTGGACATCACCAACGTTCTTGGCAAGGGAATTGCCCAGCTCATGATGGCCCCAGTGGCCGATTTGCTTCATGCAGCTCCCAGCCCAGGGGCGCAACTTGGCGCAGTACTAACTACTGTTCTCGCATTGTTTCTTGGGGCTGCAGGTATTGCAGGGTTCCTGGGTGGGTTTTTAACGGCAGGGTTCCTGGGGAAGGCGGCAGTTTTTATTCTTATCGGCATTGTCGTTCCGGCAATGTTAGCCATCCTTGCGGTCTTTGCAACGCTCGTTATTCGGCGCGGCATTATATTAGCCCTCATTATGGTCAGCCCCGTTGCATTTGCTTTGTACTGCCTCCCAAATACCGAACAATATTTTAAAAAGTGGTGGAACTTATTATTCGAGACATTACTAGTGTTCCCAATTGTTGTTGTTATATTCTCGACTGCCAGCATATTGAGCGCAACAATACTCGTAGCAAATGACGCCGTAGGGACTTCCGGAAGTCCCAACCCTGTTTCCGCGGGACTTGCGGGTCTCATCGCATTCTCGCTGCAAATTATCCCATTATTCCTGATTCCTTTTGCTTTCAAGTTTGCCGGGGGAGCCATGGGCAAACTCTATGCAGCCGTTGCTGGGGGCACCGCAAAGGTTGGAGGGCTCACCAAAAGTCGCAAAGAACAGGCCAAACAAGATGTGCAGCGCCGCATGCTAACAGCACGAGATCGTCAATACCGTGCCCTTGGCACCTACGCCAGCAGGGGCGGTCGGTTTGGCAGAAGCGCGCGATTCTTGCAGGGGCGTGTTGGTGGCTATAACCTCGAGGAGGGTATTACAGCAATGCGTGGCGAAACACAAAAACGAATGGAGCAGCTGACCTCTACCGGGGATGATACTGAGGTACGAGCACTGACTGTAAACAAGGCGGAGGCCGATGCTATAGCCGGCAACCTCTACGACCCGGACGGGAATGGTCATGTTCGAATCCACAATAATACACGTCAATATAAAACACTTGGTGGGAAATGGGTCGACGAAAGTGCCGTGGATGCGGCACACAATCGCTGGCGTGGGGACCAAGATGCTGCACAGTACGCTCTTAGTTACGAAATGCGCAAAGCCACCACCCAAGAACAACATGATTACCTGTACCAGAACGTTGGTCGCCTAGCAACACGTGGTGGTGCTGCCGAAAATGCTACTACAGGCCAAATGGGTGGCATATGGACGGGTGCGGCCTTCGCCAACCAGAATACCGACCGCGAGTGGAAGCATTACCAATACGGCGAGAATGGACTAACCATGAATGCCACAGCCCTTATGCAAGAGATCGATGAACGCCAAGGCACATACCAGATGACACAACAGCATCCGGACACCTGGACTACAATGTCAGAAGAAGTCGTTCGTGCTCGTACCACACTCGCTAACCCAGCTGCAACAGCCGATGAACAGGCAGCCGCAAATGAAGTTATCCAACGTGGTGCTCGAATTGCACGCAGCATCGGCCAGACAGTACCGGAAATGACGGCAAGCGGTACCCCAACTGGAAGAATGATCACCCAAGTTGGTGGTGGTGCTAGCGGACGCACCAAAGAAGAAATGGAGAACTTTTACGCATTATTTGAAACTAGTTCTAGGATCGACCCAGCTACAGGGCACGCCGCAACTGACCCCGTCGAGTGGAGCCGCGAGGTAGGCACCACAGGCAGAGCAGACCCCATAGCCGGTACTCCAACACGCTCAACTGTACCGGGTGGTCCAGCGGGACGGTCCGGTACCCCACTTCCTGGAGAGGATATCCCAATAGATGTTGGCAACGACCCCACCAAGCGCCAATAGTATAGATGACTTTACACAACCTTGTTGACTTATTAACCAAAATAGTGTACTGTTGATTTGTTACTCACTATTAAAACAAAAATACACTATGAGCGATATCCCTAGCCCAGAACAAGCAGCCTACCAAGAAGACCTCCGTCGTAGATTACAGACGGCCAGACACGATCGACGTGATGATGAAGAGGCTACAAGGGAAGCGCACGTTGAGGCAACACAGGACATTCACAGGGGTGCGGAAGCTGTGCTTGAATTCTACGGAGAACAAGAGCGAGTAGCCGCAGACGTTGATGACTTAATCCAGCGAATTGGTGTTGATGCAGAGCGTACCCAAAGAAGCGAGCCCGATCGCATGCGACAAAACGCCCTGCGAACAAGAGGGCCTGGTATAGACCGGCGAAGTCGCATACCTGGCAGAATTTCGCGAGAAGAGCAGCCGATAGGACGCGTTGAAACAACCTATAGCACACCGGTGGAAGTTGCCCGAGACGGCGGCTCTCCAATATTTGCCGTGTTTAGCATTAGGCGTGAAGTCATCCCAACGGGTCGCAGAAAACACGTCTCTGACGATCCAGGAGCGCTTGGTAGGATTGTGGGGACAGGGCTTGAATTCTTTGAAGGCCACGTTCCATCACGGGGGCCAGCACTCCTAGGAGAGGATACCTCCTATTCCCCAACGCCTGACCTTGGTCCATTCGAGAGCAACATGCCCATTGCCCGGGAACGCCCTAGGCGACCCGACAAGGAGGGTGGTGGATTTGATGCTTTTAAAATTCTGGGTGAATTTAGCCCTCAATACAAACGCGCTTCTACCCCCAAAGAAACGAGAGTGAACCTGCTTGATGCAGCCGTCGGTAGATACGATGCAGAGCGGGCGGTCTTAAACGAGATACAAACTACTGCCGCACTTGCAACTGCCAATCTGGATGCCCAGGCAGCTGCTACGGCAGAGGCTGCCCGCATAGCTGCACTGCCGCCTCCGCCCGCTGCACCTCCAGCACCACCTGCCGGACCTCCAGCTCTTTAGTACAAGTTTCCTCTATAAAACTTGCATGCTTCTGATGAATATCAGATACTAAATGCTAGTGGCTACGTATAAAGTTCTCCAGGATATTGAGGCAGAGGATAAGTTCCTTGGCCCCTTAACGCTGAAACAATTTATCTTTGGGGCGATTGTTGTAACCAGTCTTTACATAAGTTTCTTGGGCCTTACACACAATGTATGGTTTGTGGCGGTTATTTTGTTGCCTATAGAGATTGTCTTTGGGTTTTTGGCGTTCCCGTGGGGTCGAGATCAGCCCACTGAGGTATGGCTCCTCGCTAAGCTCCGTTTTTACTTTAAGCCACGTAAACGCATTTGGGACCAGTCGGGCATGAAGGAACTGGTCAAGATAACTGTTCCAAAACATATTGAACAGAACTTCTCTGATAACCTTAGCCAGAACGAAGTCAAAAGCCGCCTTAAGGCGCTGGCAACAACCATAGACAGCCGTGGTTGGGTTATTAAGAACGTGGACGTGAACTTATTTGCACAGCCCTCTTACGGTTCGTTAGCTATGGCGCCAAGCTCGGACAGGCTTGTAGCGGTCGAGGAATTGCCAAAGCAGGTCTCGACCATAGATGTTCGAGCAGAGGATGATATTTTTGATAATCAAACGGCCGCTCGGCTCGATGCCCAAATTGCCCAGTCGAAGGAAGTGCACCAACAAGAGGCAGTCTCTCACATGCGTGAAGTTGCTCGGGAGCAACAAGCACCGAGCACCAATATCGCACCCCCAGGAGGCTGGTTCGTGCAATCACAGGGAGGGTCAACACCTGCTCCGACTTTTGCCAAGCCAGCAATACCAGACGCAAATGAGCAGGCGCTACTAAACAAGATACACGAGCAAAAAAGCCACCCAGATGAGTCGTTTCGTAACCACAGAAAGCTCCAGCCGCTTTCGAGTCAGCCCCCGCAAGCACAACCAAAATCACCAGGGGTGACAGCAGCACCTGCGCCTGATATACTGAACCTAGCAATCGAGAATAATCGCCCGATTGATAGTTTGGCACGAGAGGCAGAGAAGAACCACCCCAGTCAATCAAAGACTGACGATGGTGAAGTAATAATATCGCTGCGTTAAATTATCAATTGAGCACCAAGGGAGTGGGTAGACAGGTAGCATGAATCCGGCATCAAATCCTCAGATGAACCCCGTACAAAACCAGCCCGGGATGGCATACCCAACCCCCGCTGGACCGCCACCTGCTAGCTTTAATGCACCTCGTACCGCTGGGGCCAAACCACAACCTCTTGCACCACCATCAAACCCAAACAGCACACAAAATGCCCTGCAAATAGCGGAAATCCGAGATGGTATTGTGATCATGAACGATGGCTCTTTCCGTTCCGTCATCATGACAAAATCTATTAACTTTGACCTAATGAGCCCGCAAGAACGAGAGGCTGTTGAGTTTAGCTACCAGGGTTTTCTAAATTCTCTCTATTTCCCTATACAAATTATGATCCGTTCCGAGAAGGTAGACCTTGGACCTTACTTGGATAAGCTTGTCAAAATTCGTAGCGAGCACGACAACATGCTGTTGGCGCTACTCATGGACGATTACATAAATTTCATGGATCAGTTGAGCCAACAAACCAACATTATGGATAAACGTTTTTACGTGGTCATACCCTATTTCCCCGTAGCAGACCTGCAGAAAACACTGGATGAAAGCAAGAAACTTGTTGGTGGCATTGGGGCACTGTTCAGCAAGAAGCCTGAGAAGCAAGTGGTTATCAATGAGACTGATCTCGCCAAGGCAAAAGACGAGCTGAGAAACCGCGTACAAGCTGTACTCTCTGGATTGATGCAGTGCGGCATCCAAGGGTTACCACTCGATACCCAGGAACTTATCGAGCTCTACTACGATGCCTACAACCCAGATACTGCAACAAGGCAGCAACTTCGTAACTTCGGTGATCTTTCAACACCTGTTGTCACAAGAGGGCAAGGACAGGCTCCACAACCAAACTTAGACAGGGAGCTACTGTAATGGCTTTTGGCAGAAAGAACCAACCCGTTGACCCGGTTGCAATCGCACAAGCGCAACGAGCACGAGAAGAGCAAGAGGTAAGCGCAGCGTTCCAAAAGGGCATCACTGCACTTCGTGACTTTATCGCCCCCAGTTCACTTGTGTTCGAGAATAGTCTGTTCCATATTGGGACCAGGATAGCCAGAACATTTTATGTCTACGGATACCCCCGCCAGGTTTTTACAGGCTGGGCAAGTAGCCTGGTAAACATCGACGAGGTTATGGATCTTTCTATGTATATATACCCCGTGGAAAGCCAAGTGGTTTTGGAGAACTTGCGCAAAAAAGTAACGCAGTTAGAGGCCGGTCTACAGATTGACGCAGAGAAGGGACGCGTGCGAGACCCAGGCAAGCAGGCCGCCATTACAGATGCTGAGGAAATGCGCGATAAGTTACAGGTTGGCGAGGAACGTTTCTTCCGTTTTGGATTATATTTTACTGTCTACGCAGGCGACATGGACGAACTGGAGTTTGTAACCCACAAGATCGAGTCTATGCTGGGCCAACAGCTAACCTACTCCAAAGCAGCTACCTCACAGCAAGAGCAGGGCTTTAATAGTTGCATACCGCAATTTATGGACCAGCTTCAGATTCGTCGCAATATGAACACGGGCGCGATTAGCACGAGCTTCCCGTTTACTTCGGCCGACCTGAGCCAAGAGAATGGCATATTGTACGGCATCAACATGCACAACTCTGGTCTTGTTATATTTGATCGGTTTAGCCTAGAAAATGGCAACTCAGTTGTCTTTGCCAAGTCGGGTGCTGGTAAGTCGTTTACCGTTAAGCTAGAAGCGTTGCGTAGTCTTATGTTCGGCACCGAAATCTTTATTATTGACCCAGAAAACGAATACCAGCGAATGTGTGATGCAGTCGGTGGTGCATATGTACGACTAAGTTTGAGCTCAGCAACACGCATTAACCCCTTTGACCTTCCGAAGGTTGTAGATGCCGAAGAAGCCGACAACGCCTTGCGTAGTAATATTATTACTTTGCACGGGCTCTTCCGACTGATGATGGGTGGCGCACAAGCACAAATGGCAGCAAGTGGCGGTGTAGCCGCTGTTCCTGCTTTATCCCCCGTAGAAGAATCCGACCTCGACGCAGCACTCATCGAAACATATGCCAAGGCCGGCATAACCAACGATCCACTCACGCACAATGGGGTTCCGCCAACAATTGCCGATCTGTACGACACGCTGCTACATATGGGCGGCACAGGACCACAGCTCGCACAGCGTCTAAGAAAATATACCACCGGTACATTTGCGGGCATTTTTAGTCAGCAATCGAATACTAACGTCAATAATCCCCTGGTTGTGTTTAACATACGTGACCTCGAGGACGAATTACGCCCCGTTGCTATGTACATTGTACTGAACTACATCTGGAACAAAACGAAGAGTGACGTAAAACGTCGCATTCTGATTGTCGATGAAGCTTGGCAGCTTATGAAGTACGAAGACTCTGCTAACTTCTTGTTTTCGCTTGCAAAACGTGCTCGAAAGTACAACCTCGGCATTACCACCATTAGCCAGGATGTGGAGGACTTTATGGGATCACGCATGGGTCGCGCGATCGTTGCCAACGCAAGCATGCAGATACTGCTGAAGCAGTCGACGTCTGCCGTTGATGTATTGGCTGATATATTCAAGCTTACCAGCGAGGAGAAGAAGCGCCTCAGTCAATTTCCTGTTGGCCAGGGCCTGTTCTTCGCTGGGCAAAGCCACGTTCATATCCAGATTACAGCCAGCCCTACAGAAACCGGGCTTATCACAACGAATCCGCAGCAGGTTCAACAAATGAGACAGGGCGAAATCAATCAGCCACAAGGCACCATTGACCTTAACAATAGATTGACGCCTGGAGTTTAACTATGGTCGGAGCCGTATAAACAACCATGGGTGAACCATCAAAAATATATGACGATGACTCGCCTCGAAGAGCATCAGGAAGTGTGGGGGGCGGAGATGAGGACCCCAAACTAACAAACGAGGCCAGTGGTGACGCTTCGACAGAAACACCAAATATCTCAGAGCAAGAGGCTCAGGGAGAGGCAGCGGATGGTGTTGGCGGAGCCGCATCAAGAGAAGCAGATGCGCTCGGCGATAGGGTTGGGAGCGGCTACAATACTGAGGATGTAAAAGACCTTCAAAGCCTTAAGAAATTTTTAGCAGGTGCCACGGGCGGCAAAAAAAAGAAATTGATTGGTGCTGGGCTTATTGGGGGTGGCATTGGCGGTTTGATTCTGGCCGCATTCATGGCGTTTTTGCCCTTGAAGATTAACCACATCATGGAAAATTTGCAGAGTCGCTTTTTTGCCAGCTCGGAGAGTGCTGTGCAAACGAGAGCAGAAAGGCTACTAGACAAGTACCTCCGAGATAAGGTGATCCCAAACCTAGGCAAGGGAACCTGTAGTCGTTCGTCTGGGACAATAGACAAAAATTGTATTGCCAATCTAGAAGGCGATTCGCCGGCTGCCCGCTTGTTTAGGGGTTGGCGCGATGCACGCCTCGAGAATAAACTATCCGAGAAATACGGCATAGAAATAACCCGGGATGGTTTTAGTGGCGGGGCAAGCGACTACAAGATTAAGGTCAATGACAAAGTGAGTAACCTTGACGTAGAAGGCTGGCGAAAAGACCCAAACCAGGGTATGTGGAAGGCAGCAGGTGGCAGAAATGATGTTCGCATAAAAGTACGTGAGTCTTTCAAAGAAGAGACATTGTGGAAGCGTGTTATGTACCGATTCAAGGTGGGGCGACTTCTGGAAGAAAAATACGGCATCCGGAGGTGTGTTTTTGCGTGCAAATCAAAAGATCGCATAGACGACTGGAAAGACAAAAAGAAGGGAGCCTTCAGGCTCGTCATTAATCGCCGGGTCATCATACCCTACACTCAACATCTGGGTTTTGTATTAGAGTGTATCATCGATCCTGCCTGTGATTCGGACAAAGCATCGAAGGGTGAAGCTGACAATGACGGAGTGAGGAGAGACAAAATAGAGAAACAAATTCGTGAGGCACTTGAGAAGTCTGGCAAAGAATTCACCGAGGAGACCGTAGAAAAAATTGTTGAGAAGACAATTAAACTCGCAGACAAGAGCTTAACTGCTTTTATTGTTGAAGAGGTTGTTGCGAAGATTGCCGGAGAGGCTGCAGGGTCAGCCGCCTCGAAAGGCTTGCCTGTTATTGGCTGGATTGACCTAGCAGCCAGAATTACCGCGAAAGCTAAGTCAGCTGGGCCGGCATTGAAACGCTGGAAATACGAAATTATTGGCACGCAAATGGTGGCAACCTACATGCTGTATAGAACAACTGCAGACGAGTGCAAAGGCATGCATTGTAACGTCGAGTTGCTCGGTAGCATGACGAATGGTGTGGGTGACAGCGCCGGTGATAAAGACCACAAAAATCAACCCGCTGAATTAGCACCACTCTACGGGGACATCCTAGGCGAACCAATACAAAAAAGCTCCTTTTTGGATGTCCTGTCGCCGCAAAAAGCATACGCAGCAGAAACGGGCAGCACTGCGTCAGAGCCAAAATACACATGTGACGATAAGAATAAGCCAGACACCGGTAAGCTTATTTGCCCAGAGGAAAGTCTGCTTACCAATGGGGTCATCCAGAAAATATCTGACATCTTTAATCAACCCCCACTTAGTCTGCTCGGGCAGACGGCAGATGCATGGAACGCCACAATCGGACAAATCCTTAACTTGATCAATAAGCTCATTGATCTGGGCGTAGGTGCTGTCGAGGCAGCAATTAGCAAGATCTTTCCTCAATACGCTGACCTAAAGAAGATGATTGAGGAACAAATCGGCAAGATATTCGAAACAATTGCGAAGTGGCTAATCCCGTCACCAGTGTCTGCAGACATGAGCGGGGCCCGCACATTCGATATGCTCGCAGGCGGTGCCGATGTAGCAGGGAATAATGATGCACACTATGGCCTGGGGGGCATACGCCTCACCGACGCCCAGGTAGCCGAGATTCGCGCCGACCAAGAGAATCAGCGCAACGAGGAATTCCAACGTCAACCATTCTTTGCTCGTATGTTCAGCACAGAGAGTCCAAAATCACTTGTCAGCCAAATGGCGATGGCTACACCCAGCAGTGTGACTAGAACCGCCAATACAGGCGTCACCGGTCTTCTCGCAAATCCATTCACAAGCCTGTCAAAAAGTTTTGGCAGTTTACTTGCCACCAAAAAGACCTTTGCAGCAGATGCAAAGCCTGACCCATTTGGTGTCGTCCAATATGGCTTTCCAAAGAATTCGTCAGCACTTGATGTTGACCCAGACACGCTTACCGACGCCGTCTGTGAAAAGATGGATAAAGACTGGGCGAATGGGCGCGGTGAATTTGCAGGTACGCTTATAGAGGACAAGGAGACGGGCACCGACGTGCACACCAAGGAAAACCCTTGCTTGCTAAATAAGAAGGCTGTGGCGGCAGCTGGTGGCCGATATACAACTGATGTGCTCGACCCGGAAGATTATGAATCTGAAACCACCAGCGGGGGCGGAGGTTCAAATAGTGGGGGTGGCAATAATGCAGTCTACGTCGTTGGCGACTCGTTGACAAACGGCATGAAAGACTTAGGCTCATTAACGAACAAGCTGCAAACTGCTGGGTGGGAAGTTACCAAGGTCCAGGCAACCGACGGTATAGACGTTGACCGATCTCTAGAAAAGATCGACCTCGATAGAAACGAAGTTAGCCGTGCCGGGACAATAGCGGTCATGCTGGGCACAAACCCAGGACCAGACAGCCCCCAGTTCGCGAGCAAAATAAAACTCATGGTCGACAAAATCCACGAATACAACCCCTCGGCGAAGATATTCTGGATGAATGCAAAAACCCAAATTTCCAATTACGATGCTGTCGCGGCGGCAGTTTCGAGCCAGGCGGCTGCCCTGAAATATACACCCATTGACTGGCGTGCCGAGGTGGCTAAAAATCCAGCTAAGTATCCGTTTGCGCCAGATAAAATTCACCATACTGCTGCAGGATACCTGGCAAAGAGCGACTTTCTTGTGGCGAGTCTTGGACCACCCCCCGCCTCTACGGGAGGTACGGGCGACGGAACCTGTGCAAGTGGCACCAAGAACGTGGGGCTTGCCGATGGGTATGAAGGTGGCGTTCTAAAGAAGATAACCCTGTGTGCGATCCTTGGCTTCCCAAGTTCAAGCGAGGAGAGTAATCCGCGTAGTCAATATTACGTAAATGGGGCAGATGGTAACGTACTCGTGGCAGCAGACAAATCAAATGATTGGGTGAACATGTTTAACGCCATGAAGAGCGATGGCGTCTCACCCAAAGCCTCCAGTAGTTTTCGCACCATGAAGCACCAACAAGAGCTGTGCGCAAAAGATGATAAGTGCCCTAACGGCGTCTACTCCGATGTCGCAAAGCCTGGAACATCTAGACATCAGTCTGGTGATGCCGTAGATTTTGCGCTTACTCGAGTTGGTCACCCTGAGGAGTTTGGCACAAAAAATGGTGGGAAAGCTAGCCCCAGCAACCCTCGTGTTGCCCCCGGCATGCCGATGTGGGACTGGCTCATAGATAACGCCGGAAAGTATAATCTAAAGCAGTACTGGAATGAGCCATGGCATTGGTCTCATACTGGGAGCTAATAACACCATGCCTATGTCTATGTCTATAGTGAAGAAAAAGCACCTGTTCCGCCTCTTTTGCGCGTCGTTCATTCTCACCATGCTGTATTTCCAAGCAATCATCCCACTTGGAATGGCTGCAAAAATACCCGAGGACGATCTGTACCACATCCTCCTAAACACGGAACACCACAAGACAAACTACGCCAAAGAGAAGTGCGAAACAACAGGCCCAACAACTGGCGCCAGCTATGAAATTCCAGCTGAGTGGGGCATCCGCGGGAAGCTCGCCCAACTGTTGATGGTCTCTGTGACAAATGAGTCAGAAGCTCAAGCCTTGATTGATAGCCATGTGGGGGGAGTCTTCTTGATGGGACGACAATTTGAGCAGAAAGATAAAACGTGGATCGATAAGTTCAAAGCCGGTCCTGTACCCATGTTGGTGGCTGCCGACGAAGAAGGCGGTAAAGTACAGCGCTTTCGTCCGCTCGGCGTTGTGCCCAGTGCTCGGGAAATGGGTACGAAAACAGACACAGAAGTTCAGAGCATTGCGAAGGGCCAAGCGGACAAGCTTGCAGCCGTTGGACTAACCATGGATTTTGCGCCTGTGGCAGACCTCGATGGTGGCTCTGCCGTTATTAGCCCCTTGGACAGGGCATTCTCGAAAGATCCTGCGGTTGTAGAAAAAAAGTCTGGCGCGTTTGCCGAAGGACTCCGCCAAGGCAACCTTACGCCCGTGTTTAAGCACTTCCCAGGTCATGGTTATGCCAATGGCGATTCGCACAAACAGGTTGTGACAACCAGTGACTTAGCAACTCTGGAGGGTAGGGATTTAAAGCCTTACGAAAAACTACTAAAGAACCCGAGGTCTGCTGTTATGCTGGGCCACCTTAATGTGCCCGGACTAACAACTGGTGGCATACCAACGAGTTTGAGCCCCGAGACCTATAAACTATTGCGCGATAAATACGGCTTTAACGGTGTCGCAATGACAGACGACATAGGCACCATGGAAGCCATTAAGTCTAAATACGGCGTAGAGGAGGCAACGTCTATGGCGATCGCGGCAGGCGCAGACATGGCTGTTTTTGTGAATGAATCATCGGTTGGGAAGGTGCTTGACCGGCTTGAATCCGACTATAAGGCAGGAAAAATAACGAATCAGCGCATCCAGCAGTCTTTGGATCGTATTAATGCAATCCGCCAACCCGGGGCGCCAGCTCCTGGCGGGGGTGGCGGTAACCCAGGGACACCCGCTGACGCCAGCTACAAGACCTACCCCGATAATGTAATGATTAAAGGCAAGGGGTTAGAGTCAAAACTCGATGCACTTATAAAAAGTGATATCGTGAGGGAGATCCCTGTCTACAAGTCTATTGGGGCGCGTTGGGGCGTGCCGTGGCAGGCACTAGCAGCAACGCACTGGCGTGAAGGCAGTTCGAACCCAGAACAATCTATGATTAATGGCCGGAAGCTTCCGACTGCTGCTGAGTTGGGCGGCAAGCAGTACAAGTGGCATTCCGCCGATGTGGGCGTGCCCGGATTCTTTGATACTCCCGAGCAAGTCCCTGGACGTGCCCCAGCTAGACGTGGTTATGGGTCTAATGTGCAAGATATCGACTACTCGACCTGGGTTCTTATCCTTCATGCAACAAGAAGAAACCCACAGAAGACTGGTGCCGAGGTTATTGCAGCCATTCAGGATGGAACTTTTGGGGCCAACGAATGGCTCAATACCTGGAGTGCATATCTGGGCTCTGCCGCCTATGGATACGGTAATTACGGCTTGGACAACAGCGGACGCATGGGGGCGGGAGCTATCTTTGCCTATTTAGGCGGCCTCGATGAGAAACCGGGCGCCCCACAAATCGCTTGGCCTGGCGACACTGAGGGTGACTACGACAAGGTTGCAATTGGTGCAGACTATGTTGGGGGTGGTGGTGGGTCTAGTGCAGGTACCTGCACAGGGTCTCCTGATGCCGGGGGGAATGCTGCTGTTGCGGGTGATGTTGTGGCTACCGCAATAAGCCTCGCGTGGCCGGACAAAGGCCATGGGGCAACGGCAACACAAAAATTCCTCGATACCAAGAAACAATTCAATCCGACACCCGACGTAACTGACTGTGGTGGGTTTGTGGCTACGGTTATGCTCAGTAGCGGGGTGGACACGAGTTACCCGAAAGTCGACACCGGAACACAACTTGAGTATCTCCGAAGTCATCCCGAAAAGTACACCGTTTTTGACGATATAAACGACACAAGCAAGCTGTTGCCGGGTGACATACTGATCTATGCAGCGGGTGACCAGGGACACACATTCATCTACGTCGGGACACAGGGAGGCACGTATAACATGCGCCAGGCTTCACTCGGCTCCCAGGCGCCACAAGCTGGTAACGCCTACCTGGAAGATCGTGGCCATCACTTCTCGGTAGCGAGAATTAAATAAGGGAGACGAAGTAATGCAGGAAAACCCACGCAGCAAAATCATTGTCATAGCCGTACTTATTGGCATCGTCATGTTCGGGCTACTTATTCTTGGGGTGACGACAAGGACCCAAACAAACAATACAAAAAGCACCCAAGAAAAAGAAAGAGCAGGTGGTACGTCTTACCAAGAAAAAGATGCGGCAGTCCGTGCAAAAAGCAGCATCGTAGATAAACTCCCTGCACTCGGCCTCTACTTCCGTATAGATTACGGGAAGTCATTGGTCTCACCCGACAGTAACGATTCGGTAGCGCTTCTCATTAAAGCCCCCGATCCACAGGCCAGGCAAGAAGCACTAACCTGGATACGCTCCCAAGGTTATGACCCTAGTGATTTGGAAATAATATTTAGAGACCTTCAGTCAGGAGACTAACATGGAAGAGCCACCCCGAATTCAAATTAAGCGCCTGGTAACGTTCGGTGCTATTGTGTTGGTTTTTGGGCTTGTTGCCTGGTTTGGTTTTCGATATTTCTTTGGCCTTAAGCGCGTCACTCTGATCCCAGAGCAAGGGACAACCATTACACTAACCCAGTCTGGCACCAACTACCCAGCCAGCACCAAAGAGATCGTACGTACTCAGGAGAAAACAACGGTCAGAGTCTCCAAAGGATATTACAACGCAGTCTTTAGTGGTGGTGTGTATAAAACAGAATCCAAGCAACTGAATATTAGCTCTAAAACTACCGTTCAAACCCCCGAACTTTCGTATAGCGACAGTCGTTTGCAAGAAATGCTCGTTCCTCAAAAGTCTGCAGTGGAGTCTGTTATACGTAGCGACTTCGATGATATCTCAAAATACACTATTTCCGATGGGAAGCTTTATCTGCGAGGTGACTGGTATGCCGGGAAGCTCCTCCCGCTAGACCCAGAACAAGATGATATCTTGTTGGTTGTTCTAAAGAAGAGTGGTAACACCTGGTCAATTGCCGCAGGTCCAACGATCATTCTGTACATCAAAGAGTTTCCAAAAGTTCCCGAGTCAGTCATACGGAATATAAACAACCGTTAGACTGCTCTGTTAGTGGGGATTATTTCGCAGGCTCCAATAAAATACTTCACGATTAGGTCTGCGTCTGTGGTCGTAATAAAGGTTTGGTATTGTTGTATTGATTCTGTCAGGGCCTTGCGGCGAGCACCATCAAGTTCGCTAAACACATCGTCGAGTAGTAGTATTGGTTGCTTTTGGGCTGCCTCTTCTACGATCTTTAGCTCAAGTATCTTTAGTGTTAACACCAATGATCTCATCTCGCCGCGGGAGGCTACCTGTTTCGCATCTTTACCATCAAAAAGCACTTGCAAGTCGTCTCTGTGAGGCCCGACACTTGTATACCCCCGTTCCCGATCGGTTTGGAATACCTGCTCGAGCATGTGGAGCATTTTGGTGTTATACGACAATGACGATATTTTAGAGAGATACTCAAGGCTCACATTATTGTTCTTGCTAGCTATCTTCTGATACTCCTCATTTATTGAGCTGTTGAGATTGTCGATGAGCTGATTGCGCGCAGTGGCAATCTGACCACCCAATTCACTTAGTCGGACATCCCAGGCAAAGAACTCTTCCTGCTTTGGTGCTTGCTGCCTTTTTAGCAACGCGTTTCGTTGGCTTAAGACCCGCCTGTACTGACGCAGTATTGTGTTGAATCCTGGGGTAGTCCGGCTAATCAGACTATCTATATACTCTCTTCGTTTTTCGGGTCCACCCTGGAAAAGCTGTAAAATTTCCGGCTCGAACAGCACCACCGGCACTCGTTTTGCTGGTGGTAAACGTTTTAGGTTTTGGGTGTTTATCTGGTGTGTTTTTGTGCTTCGCTCTATCCCATCGTGCTCTATCAAAACAATGCGCTTATCTATACCCACCAAACCTTCAATTCGGGCATAGTCTTTTTCGTGGCTAATAAGTTCGTGATCTTTGGCGCGAAACGATTGGCCTTCACAGAGCAGTAGTATAGCTTCCAGAAGATTGGTTTTACCGCTGGCATTTGGACCAACAATAATACTAACCCCTTCCGAGAATTCGAAACTATCCCGGTAGTATGTACGAAAGTTTTCTAGTTGCAGACTAACGATTGCCATCACCTAGTATTGTAGGCCATCGTAGGGCCTCCCTCAGCTCTTTAATGGCATAATGACGTGCGTGTAGTCGTTCTTGTCGGATTCTCGCAGCACACAAGGTTCTAGTTTGCCGTTAAAACACAGTTCGACTGTGTCACTACTCATAACAGCAAGTGCGTCCAATATATACTTACTGTTCAGCGTTATACCACCGTCACCAACTACGTCAGCATCAGCGGTAGCAGTGTTCTCGCCCAATTGTGAAGCGACCGCTCGTATACTAATCTGCTTCTGTGTATCGTCTAGTTGCACAGTTACACTGCCGGCACTTTCTCGAGCAAACAGACTAGAAACTTTTGTGATGTTTACGAGGTCAGTCTTACTTATTTTTGCAGTGTTCGCAAATGTCTTTGGGATAAGTTTTTGGTAGTCCGGGTATACACCCTCTATAAGCCTGGTTACCAACTCAACTTCACCGACTTTAAACAAAATTTGCTGGTCATCGTTTGTTATTTCAACCAATTCTTCACCATCGGGTAGGATTCGTAGTAGGTCTTGCAGGGAAGATGCCGGTATAAGTAGGTTTACTTTTTCGGTTGTTTTGCCCAGGTTTTTTTCAGCAAGACGATAACTATCTGTTGCTGCAGCGAATAACTTGCCATTGTTGGTTTGCATGTACACACCTGTCAAAACCGGTCTTGCTTCGTCGTTACTCGCGGCTATTAAAATTTGTTGTAGTCCTCGTTTTAGAACATGTGAGGGGAGTGACCATTTTTCTCCACCTTCTATAGTTGGCATGACCGGGAATTCTTCTGCTGAAACACCATTAATCACTGAGTTGTACTTATCAGTCGTGATGTGAAGTTTATATTCGTCTAGTGTTAAATCAATAACACCACTTGGTAGGCTACTTACAAAATCCTGCATGAGGCGGGCAGGTACGGTGATACTTCCTTTTTCCCCAACCTTCGAACCGATGTAATGGGTTATACCAATTTCTAAATTTGTTGCAGAGATTGCAAGTCGTGTACCAACCGTCTTCAACATAATGTTAGAGAGTATAGGGAGAGTGTTTCTTGTATTTGCAACACGACCTACTGTGCTGACTGCTTTTGATAAGTTTTCTTGTGTTACTTGGAGCTTCATATGGTTCCTTATATTGTTATTAATTAATAGGTAGTAGTAGTTATAGTAAGCCCTGTGTATTGTGGGTATAAGGCGGTAACTAACAGATAAAAATGCCTGTTTAGAACTTCAAAAAATTGCGTGTATAAACAACGTACAAATCGAGTACAAAAAGTGTACAAAGAGGTGTGAAAAAACTGACCAATTTTGTGCTGTGGGTAACCCCCAAAGTTATACAAAGTTGTGCCTATACTATGAACAACTTGTGCACATGTATTACGCATACAAACGCTCTTTAATTTCGGAAATTGCCGCACGAATATTCGCATCGAGCGACGACTCTTTTTCGATTTTTTCAACAGAATGGATGGCAGTCGTGTGATCTTTTCGACCAAGTTCTTTCGCGATTTTCGGGAAGCTCAAATGGAGTTCGCTTCGTAGCATATACATAGCGATTTGCCTGGGCACCACAATGTCTTTGTCTCGCTTTGGTCCTAAGATATCATCCAAAGAAACCTGGAAGTGCTTAGCGGTACGTTCGACAATTTGCTTAGCATTCAAATGTTTCGGACGGTTTTTGCTTGCTCCAAGAAGGCCGGTTGCCAAATGTAAGTCCGGTGCTAGCCCGCGCATCTCGCAAAAGGCCAACAATTGGTTCAGCGCGCCTTCGAGTTCGCGGATGTTTGTTTGGATATGTGTCGCTAGGTATTCCACTACATCTGGCGGCAACGTGATGTTGTGTACGATCGCCTTGGTTTGGATAATGGCGCAGCGCGTCTCAAAGTCCGGAGTTTGCATGTCAATGCTCATACCCCAAGCAAAACGAGATCGTAGGCGGTCCTCCAAGGTGGGTATCTCCTTTGGCGGCTTGTCGCTGCTAATAATGATCTGCTTGTTGGCCTGGTGGAGTGCGTTAAAGGTGTGAAAAAACTCTTCCTGGGTCTTTTCTTTGTTGGCAATAAACTGCATGTCATCAACAATCAACACATCAGCGCTTCTATAAAAACCCGCAAAGTCGGTATTTTTCTTGTAGCGGATGGCGTCCAAGAATTCTTGGACAAACTGCTCGGTAGATATATAGACAACGTGAGCTTTTGGATTGTTGGCTAGTACGGCGTTACCGACCGCCTGGATAAGGTGGGTTTTGCCAATACCAACACCACCATACAAGAACAAGGGGTTGTACTTTGTGCCGGGGCTCGTGGCTATGGCTTGGCAGGCAGCATAGGCGAGTTCGTTGCCCGAACCAACAATAAAGTTTTCGAACGTATAGCGTTCGTTTAGGCCTTGGCGGTAACTATGCCGAAGCGAACTAGATCGTGGCGTCCCGCCGGTTTGGTTTGCTTGCTCGTCGTCCCGCGGTGATGCCTGGATAACCATCGGGTCGTCCACAATCTTTCTTTGCAAGCCTGACGAGTAAACCTTGTATTGGATAGTGTCGGGGGTTACCCCATTGTTTTTGAGGGCATCAACGATCAGTTGGTTAAACTTGCGTTCCAGCTGATTCTTTATAAAAACATTAGGCACGCCAACAACCAAGACCCCTTTTTTGTACCGAACAAGGTGTGTGTTTTTGAACCAAGTAATAAAACTAGCTCTCGACACAGAAAGTTCGATCTCACCAAGTACGGCTTGCCACAACCCGTCGTTCACGCCCTCTCCTTTGGTTTCGTAGTCGTATTCTAGAGGATTGAAGAAAAGTTTTCCACAAGAAAACAATTGCGAAAGGTGATTTCTAAATGAATTGCGCCTAACAGATGAATATTTGTACACAGGGCAATGCTCCATCTTGAAATCTGTGGAAAGTAGTTGGCGACCAGTGGAAAACTTGCTAGAATTTGTGGGGTAAACATTGTTAATTTCACGTTACTAAAAACGACAACAGGAGCACACATGCCAAAACGAACCTACCAACCAAAAAAACGCCACCGCGCACGCGAGCACGGATTCCTAAAACGAATGGCCAGTAAAGCCGGTCGTCGAGTTCTAAAAAGCCGACGTATCAAAGGTCGCGTGCGTCTAACGCACTAGATAGAAGGTCTTAAGCCGTATGCTTCGGCGAGCAAATCGCTTCCATGGTCACAATAGCCTTCGCTATGTCTATAAGACTGGCCAAACGGTACGGAGTGACCTATTTGGATTAAAGTATGGCCAAAACCAACGGCGTACGGACATGCGCTGTGCCGTGGTCGTCAGCAAGAAAGTCAGCAAGTCAGCCGTAAAGCGCAATCGGATGCGTCGCCGGCTATACGAACTTATCCGTACTATAATTCTGCCCGATCAGCCTATGGATATCGTGCTGACGGTCTTTCACGAAAGCACCGCCACTATTCCGATAGACCAACTGCAAGAACAGCTGCGCGCGCTACTTAAGAAAACCAACATCGCGGTCAAGGTTGAAGACAAGACCCGTGATACTATATAACCAAAGGAGAAACGATGTTTACAGCGCTCATTGTTAAGCCGATATTTAACTTACTAGTCCTTATCTATGCTCTGTTGCCAGGTCATAATTTTGGTCTGAGCATCATTCTCTTCACCATACTTGTTCGCTTGCTTATGTGGCCACTCGTCAAGAAGCAGCTACACCAAGCGAAAGCTATGCGAGAACTGCAGCCAGAGCTTAAGAAGATCAAGGCCGCAGCAAAGGGTGATCGTCAAAAAGAATCTGTCATGATGATGGAGCTCTACAAAGAGCGCGAGATTAATCCCTTCGCCAGTATTGGTCTGCTCATTGTACAGATCCCAATCTTCATTGGTCTGTATAGCGGGTTGCGGCGCATTGTGGACGACCCGCACGCAATCGTTAACTTTTCCTATCCGTTTATACGGGATCTAAGCTGGGTTAAGACGCTGGCAGCGGATATTGGGCGCTTCGACAGTACGCTCTTTGGGGTTGTTGACCTTTCCAGGGCCGCCCTTGATAAAGCCGGTGCTATCTATTGGCCTGCCATGGCCATTGTTGCCGGTAGCGCAGTGGTCCAGTACTTCCAAGCCAAACAGCTTGCACCAGACACCAAAGACAAGCGTAGTCTGCGTAGCATCCTCAAAGACGCCGGTGGTGGCAAGCAGGCTGACCAAACCGAAGTCAATGCAGCCGTTGGGCGCAGCACACGCTTCTTATTGCCTGGTTTTATCTTTATCGTTACCGTCAACATAGCATCAGCACTGTCGTTGTACTGGCTTGCCAGTGGCCTGGTTGCGTATTGGCAGCAGGACAGGGTGCTTGGCCGGGACAAGACCGAACTGACGACAGCGACCGACAAGAAATCGAAAGTGGTAATCGAAGCAGAAGTTCTTCCTCCTAAAAACAAAAAGAAGCAAACCGCCAAATCAAAAAGTAAACGGAGGAAACGGTAGTGGAAGAATCAATTTTATATGCCAAGAAGTACCTAGAAGACCTACTGTCTTTTTTTGGTTTAAACACCGATATTTATGCCACCAATAGCGAAGATGAGGTTATCGAACTTCATGTTCCTAGCTCGCACCTCAACGGCTTTCTTATCGGTAGCCATGGCGACACCATCCGTGCCATCCAGTACATGGTGAGTAGCGCACTCAAGAACAACGATTACGAAATATCTCGCGTCAGTGTCGACGTTGCCGACTACAAGAAGGCTCGAGCAGACCGTCTGTCGCAAAAGGCAGAAGAATGGGTTGCTGCCGTAAAAGAAAGTGGCAAAGACATGCCGCTCGAACCCATGAATGCCGCTGATCGCCGCACCATACATAAACTAGCGGGCGAGAGCGGTCTAGAGACCGAGTCAGTAGGCGAAGGCCGAGACCGCCACATTGTCCTCAAGGCCGTAACCAAAGACTAAGAAGCCTTACCGTGACCACTGATCCAACGAGAAGGTGGCCAAAAGCCTGATCCAGACGATACACTAACCCACCAATCTCCCGTGTTTCTGTCAAATGTAACCATGTCAGCTAGCGAATCTTTTGTGGTCGTGCCCAAGAAACGCTCCGTGGTCCCTACGCCCTGCCCATACGCCCACTCCGTTGGTGTCCAGAACCCTGAACCAGAAGAGGTAGATACGTACCACCTGCCCGTATCGGCGTAGAAGTATGCTGTGTCAGCTCTGCCATCGCCGTTTGCATCCCCAACGAGGCGTTGGCTGCTATTTAATCCTTGCCCGGCAGACCAGTGGCCAGGATAGCCGAACGTGCTGCCCGTAGATAGGGCTACATACCACGAGCCATCCCGAAGCCAAATGGCAACATCAGCTCTGCCGTCCCCGTTAAAATCTCCTGCTGCTTGATCGTCACTTCCGACTCCATGGCCACTAATCCAGCGCTTTGGTGGCCAGAACCCACTCCCGGATGAGCTGCTTACATACCAGTCGCCGTTTTGTTTATCTAGAGTTATGATGTCGGCCTTCGCGTCACCATTTGCATCCATTAACCATTGATTACTCGTACCAACACCCTGCCCATACGCCCACTCTACGGGTGACCAAAACCCGGTCCCAGAAGATAGGCTAACTTTCCAGCGCCCGTCCTGGGCGAAGAATCCGACCAAGTCCTTCTTTTTATCGCCATTTACATCGGCCAAAAAGTAATTACTTGCGTTCATGGAATGGCCATAACTCCAGGCGGAAGGGTTAGAGAAGCTGCTGCCTTGCGAAAGAGCGACCATTGCTGTCCCTGTGTCTTTAAACATAACGATCGCATCGTCTAGCCCATCTCCATTTACATCACCGAGCAATCTTGTCCCGACCCCTCCGTTCACAGTTGGTTGAGGCCCATCAGCCAGACCTAATCGAAACGCACGATTTGTATTGTCGAGGGTGACTTTACGGTCATATGTTCGGACCACCTCATCTAGCCTGCTGTTCGAGTCCACTACTCTGAATATATTGCCGCCCGTACGACCAACAATTATGAATGTGTGCGTGCCTTGCCCGACCTGGATGACATCACCTTTTACTAAACCATTAATATCTTTGATTTCATGACCATTGGCTGCGAGTGGGCTAAAGTAGTCTCCGCCACCCAACCACTGCGTACGATTACTAACGGACCAAACCACACAGTTAACAAACGCCCGGCACTGACCATCGTAGGTTTGACCGCCAGGGTAACCACCAGTATATCCACTCCTACCAACATCTTTGCAGGCGTTACCGCCCCATTGGCCCGTATAGCCGAGGGCTCGGTTTGCAATAGAAGCGTTAGGGTAGGTGCCCAGCGCAGAGGTTTTTAGAGCTATAAGCGGTTGAACCAGGATTGATAAAATAATTGAGCTAGAAATAACAATGAACAGACTTTTCGATACGCGCACCTTCAAAAAAGAACTTTTCAAAATGTACCCTCTACATTTAGTAAAGAAAGCGTAGTAGCAGAGTCCTAAAAAGAAAAATTGTCGTGCTTAAAAATTGCCACGGAACAGATCAAAGAAAAAGCAGTAATAAAAGCAACAACTATTTTTCTAGAACTTTTTTGTAGGCCTCTAAAGTTTGTTGCGCCGTTCGTTTCCATGAGTATTTTTTTACTTGTCGATAACCAGCCGTCACTAGTTTTTGGCGTAAACTGCTACTGCCCACAACCCTTTTTATTACTTGAGCCATGCTTTCAATATCTAGTGGGTCGAAGTACTGTGCAGCTTCACCATTCACCTCGGGCAGACAGGATGCATTGCTACTAGCGACAGGTGCGCCATGAGCCATTGCTTCAAGACTAGGAAGACCAAAGCCCTCACTAAGAGAAGGGAAGACATAAGCCAGTGTGTTTTCGTATAGCCACTTTAACTCACCATCGCTTACAAATCCTGTAAAGATGACGTTAGTTATGCCTTTTTCTTTCACCCATTTCTGTAGTTGATTTGAATGATATTCTTTCTTGCCCACTAATACTAAGTGCAGGCTTGGGTCACCTTCGCTAACTCTTGCAAAGGCCTTGACCAAACGCTTCAAATTTTTATGCGGGAAAGAGCTACCGGTGTACATAATATAACGACCTTCTACTTCCTCAACAGGCATAGATTTTTCGGTTAGTGGCGGCTCAGTTGCTAGGGGGGTGATTACTATTTTTCTACTTGTGAAAGTATGGAATTTTGCCACTGCATCTCGAGTATACTCACTGAAGGTTAAGATGTACTTTGCTTTTTTATGCGCCTGCCAGATCAGTAGATGGTAGCCCCACATTCTCAGACGGTGCGCCCACATCGGTAGTCTGCCACGTCGAGTAAACTTAAACATTGTCAGATCATTTGTTGTAGTTACTTGGTTGCCAAAGTAGAACAATGGTTGGTATCCAGTCATCGCAAAATGTACAAGATCTGCCTTGAGTTTATATAGTTGACGCGAGAAAAGGAGTTGGTCAATTGGGTTAAAGGAAAAAGACCTGAATCGGCACGTCTGCGCAGAAAAGTTCTTTGCTTTGGGTTTCCATTCGTCCCCTTTGCTTAAGAGCACTGTGTATTTATTATGTGTGTCTATTGTCTGGAGATGCTCGAGTACTCGGTCAATATATCGGCCGGTGCTGCTGGGCCGAATGCGGGCATCAATAACAATGTGTTTTTTCTGGTTCTTCATCCTATTAGTCTATACAATAAAACACAATGAACAAACAGCAGCTGTCTTGGTTCCCGCGCTGGTTTGCGTACGCATATCTTACGTATATGCCCCTTCATATCTTCTTGTCGATTTGGTTAAGCACCTACACCGGGGGCTTGTCGGCGTGGAAGGCAGGCAAAGATGTTGTTTTGATGCTATCAGTCCCGATATTTCTGGGTCTTGCATATCGGCGGGGGTTGTTTAGTAATAGATTATTTCGCATTCTGACGGTCCTTTCCGGGCTTTATGTAACGACCCATGTGTTGCTTATGCTCCTTGGCTCTCAAGGATACTCTCAAGTCGCTCTGGAAGCGACTGCCTATAACACGCGGCCCTTGGCCCTATTGCTGATTGGCATAGTTGCCGGTGCGCGGCTAGACAAAGAGAAACAGCGTTTTTTGATTCGATTAGTATTGATTGTTAGTTCGGTAGTGGCGGTTCTTGGAGTATTGCAGTACTTCCTGCCAAAAGATGTAATGACGCACTTTGGCTATAGTGTCGCTCGGGGGGTCAAACCCGCGTTTTTCATCGACGACAAGCCCGACTTCCCTCGTATTATGTCCACTCTTCGTGACCCAAATTCACTAGGTGCGTACCTCATGATTCCTATGACTATGTTGGTGCTCATGGTGCTGAAGGCGAAAAAGCGACTAATCTTGTTGGGTTTACTGGGGTTGCAAGGGTTGGCGTTGCTGCTCACTTTTTCTCGTAGCGCGTGGATTGGTGCTGTTCTATCTGTAGTTCTGGCGGTTGTTCTCACCTATGGCAGCGTGTTGCGAGCACTGGCTGGCCGGTTTAAGTATGTACTTATCGCCGTGGTCCTGTTGTTCTGTGGTGTTGCAGTGATGACGCGTGATAGTTACGTCACTCAAAACCTACTCTTGCACAGTGACCAGAGCACCAACCAGGCTGATCCTAACGAGCTGCGTGTTTCTTTTCAGCGCCAAGCCATAGATGGGATCATTCATGAGCCTCAGGGTCATGGTCCAGGGACCGCTGGCATTGTATCGATCCGTAATACTAATGGCGGGCAATTGACCGAAAACTACTTTCTACAAATAGGGTACGAGGTCGGAGTGGTGGGGTTGCTGCTCTTTCTTGGTCTACTTGCCCTACTTATCTACAATCTGTCTTTCAGGAAAACGCTTACAAAGAATCAAGACATGTTCGTTTTGCAAAGAGCGCTCCAGGCGAGTTTCTGGGGGTACATCATTGTTGGACTCCTCAACCATGTATGGAGTAACGAGGCGGTGACTACACAGTGGTGGCTGCTTACGGGTATGGTATTGAGCGCTCAAATACTACCCAGACTCTCGCCTAAGAAGTAGTGCGTGAGTGACCCCTGGCGGTAAGGGGTGGTATAATACCGGAACAGGAAAATTGCAAGGGGAGTGTTGATGAGTAAGCCAGAGAAACATGAGAAATTTATTGAGTTACGTGCGAGCAATGAAAGCTATGCAAATATTGCAAAGAAACTCGACGTCAGTAAGACAACTTTGTTTAATTGGGCAAAACAATATGAAAATGAGATCCAGAACCAACAGGGTCTGTATTTAGACAATTTGCAAGAACAATACAAGATTGGTAAACAACATCGAATCAAGGTTCTTGGCAAGAGACTTGAGAAGTTGCTAGAAGAAGTTGAAAAACGAGATCTAAAAGATGTGCCAACGTCAAAATTATACGAAATGATTGATAAAACAATGCAGGCGCTCGCCCGAGAAGAGATGCCGTTTGTATATACTGAAATTCAGGACTCGTTAGAGCTAGAACCATACAAGACCAAGAAGACCTTTAATATATAACTGGTCTAAAACTGTACCAAAAGTTTACCGTTTGCCGATAATTTTCCACCAACGAGAACGTAGCTTCCTTAGTTTGTCGGCATTGGGGGGCAAGTCATGCAAGAGCAAGCCATTAATGTGCTCGGCAGAAACCATTCGGCTTTTCTGGATGCGTCGCCGCTCCAGAGTCTTTTTCGGTAATAAAGTGAGTGAGCGCACAAGGCCTTTTGTTGCAGGCAAACCACGTCCTTTTAAGAGAGAACTTATGTATATGCTGACGTAAACGAGTGTAAATCGTGGGAGCATTTTAAACATAAGCGGAAAGGGAACGTTCTTCCAGAATAATAATGGATAGTTCTTGAACGTTTGATACGTGGTAAAGCCCTTTATTTTGCCGCTTGTTGCGCCTATTTTGTGATAAACAATAGCTTTGGGAGCGTAAAGTACTTTCCAGCCAGCAAGTTGGGCGCGGAAACTCAAGTCTACATCTTCAAAGTAGGCAAAGAAATCCTCGTCAAATAGTCCTATTTCTTCAAACATCTTAGTTCTGTACAAGCTTGCCCCACCAGAAGCCCCAAATATATGCGTGTCGGAATCATACCTATTGGAGGTAATCTCACCCCTTCCTCTGGGGTAGGGTAGTCCCCATGTGGTATATTGGTCACCCGTGCTGTCGATCAGTTTCTTATCTGCACTCAACAGTTTACAGGTGGTGATTCCGACTTCCGAGTTTTGTTCTAAGGACTTAAGAAGATGCTTGAGCCAGTCTTTATCTGCAACTGCATCGTTATTGAATAGGGCTATATATTCTGCTCCACTAGCGATTGCTTCCCTAATGCCGCTATTTACCCCACCCGCAAAGCCCAGGTTCGTTTTATTTATGACAAGTTGCACGTTGTTAAAGTTCTCTTGGATATATTCTAGGGAGCCATCGTTAGAGCCGTTCTCTACTACCAAAATCTGTGCGCTTTGAGTCTGCGCGTGAAGCGACTCAAGACAGGCCTTTAGCTCATCTTTACCATTCCAGTTTGGGACTACGACAAATATCTTTTTCATGTTTCTAGTACCTATCTTATAATAAAAGGCTGGTAACCCATGAAACATATATTTTCAAAACAGAACAGGACTCTTCTTGGTGAACTGGTTAGAACCGACTTCAAGCTTCGCTATCAAGGCTCTGTTCTCGGCTACGCATGGTCGCTTCTGCGCCCGTTGTTGCTGTTCCTGATACTCTATGTCGTCTTTGTAAAATTCTTAAAGATAGGTAAGGGCATAGAACACTACCCCATATACCTATTATTAGGAATAGTACTATGGAACTTTTTTGCAGAAATGACAAGTATAAGTCTTAGTAGTATTGTTTCCAGAGGTGACTTAATTCGCAAGATCCGTATCCCAAGATGGATAATAGTTCTTTCGAGTAGCGTTACCGCACTGATTAACTTAGCGCTTAATCTTATTATTGTGTTTATTTTCTTGCTATTCAATCACGTTGATATTATGCGAAGTATCTTGCTGTTGCCATTAGTGCTGGTTCAGCTCTACTTGTTTGCCTTGGGAGTATCTCTTATTCTTGCGACGGCCTTTGTAAAGTATCGGGACGTTACGCACCTATGGGAGGTTTCGCTTCAAGGGTTGTTCTATCTAACGCCCATACTATATCCACT
The DNA here is from genome assembly GCA_964643545.1 of uncultured Candidatus Saccharibacteria bacterium. Taxonomy (GTDB): domain Bacteria; phylum Patescibacteriota; class Saccharimonadia; order Saccharimonadales; family AWTP1-31; genus DAISWP01. The sequence goes on along the minus strand of CAZXTE010000001.1, from coordinate 41,272 downwards.
CTCGATCATAACGAAGCCCTTGTATCAGAAAATCTTGATGGTGAATCCAATCGCTACTGCCGTTCAGGACGCGAGGTACGCTGCAGTTTCGCATAGTTCGTTAACAATTAGTCATGTCTACGGTAGTCAATGGTCGCGACTGGTACCATATTCTATAACACTCACTGTATTATTATTCGGCGTCCTGTACTTTAAGAGAGAAGCAAAAAACTTTGCCGAGGATCTGTAATGGATGATCTTGCTATTAAGATTGAGTCTGTCAGTAAAACATTCAAACTTCCCCACGAAAAACAGGGGTCTGTTAAGGGCTTGTTCGTAAGTCTGTTTAGGGGGAATCGGACGTTTGAAAGACAAAAAGTTCTAGACAATGTGTCATTTGAGATAAAAAAGGGAAATTTCTTTGGGATAGTTGGCAGGAATGGAAGTGGGAAGAGCACATTGCTTAAGTTGTTAGCAGGGATCTACGCTCCAGATACAGGGGCTATATCTGTCAATGGTAAGCTTACTCCCTTCATAGAATTAGGTGTTGGTTTCAACCCAGAACTTACAGGTCGCGAAAATGTTTTTTTAAACGGTGCGCTATTGGGTTTCGGGCGCAAAGAAATGAACTTAATGTACCAGGATATTGTTGACTTTGCTGAAATAGAGAAATTTATGGACCAGAAGCTTAAGAATTACTCATCGGGAATGCAGGTTCGTCTGGCCTTTTCGATCGCCATTCGAGCTAAAAGCGATATACTGGTACTGGACGAAGTGCTAGCCGTTGGAGATGAGGCCTTCCAGAAAAAGTGCAACAGCGTCTTTGCTGAATACAAGAAATCGAATAGAACGGTCGTGCTTGTTTCGCACGATATGCAGGCTATAAAAAAATACTGCGAAAGAGTTGCTGTTATTGATAACGGTAAGCTTCTAGGCATTTATACACCAAGTGAAGCTGCTGCCGTATACCAGGAAATTAATGCCAGTAGTTATGGCGACGAAACAGTACAGAGTGAAAAGAAGGTTCGACGCTGGGGTGACAGCAAGGTAAAAGTTGATTCACTAGAATTCTACAGCAATGGCAAACCGCTTAAGAAAAAACGAGTTACCAGTGGCGAAGAATTAGAAGTTAAGATTTCATTCAAGTCTGAAGAAAAACAGAAAATAATTCTTGGATTAATGTTTGAAGATTCCGAAGGGGTAAATCTATCTGGCCCAAATAGCATAAATTACGAGCTTCAAACGGATCAGACGGCTTCCTACGTCATACCTAGGGTGCCGTTCCTGGAAGGAGAGTACAAACTTACCGTAGCTGTGTTTAGTAAAGATATGACCCAAGAACACGATCATATTTACAATGGATTTAAGTTCACGGTAGTTGCCGCTAATACTACAACCAATCCGGCAAGCAAGGTGGAGCTGTTTGGCACATGGGATAAGAGCGGTATATCATGAACGCACGCCTAGACTTACCTTTCGATCAGTATTCTCGTCAAAATATAACCGCAGACTTAGTAGGAGTAATTAGGCCAAAGGGTAAAACTCTCAAAGTACTTGACGTTGGAGGATACAAGGGAAAAACCCACGATTTTTCGAGGCAAGATAAAGTAACGGTACTCGATGTTTTTGATGTAGAGGAAGATAACTACGTCAAGGGCGATGGAACAAAAATGTCCTTTAAAAATGAGGAATTTGATGTAGTGGTTAGTTTTGATGTTTTAGAGCATATATCTACAGAAAAACGAGCAGATTTTATTCTAGAATGCATACGTGTCTCTAAAGAAGGATTTTTCTTGTGCTGTCCGTTCGAAAATTCTTCAAGTGTGGTTACCGAAGCCGAGAAGAATTTAAATGCGCTTTTCAAATCATTTGAAGGAAAAGGACATCAGTGGCTAGCAGAACATATAGACAATGTCTTACCAACTCAACAAAAAATAGAGTCAGTGATTCATTCTAAAAAACTATACTTTAGTAAACTCTATAGTAATAAAGTTGAGAATTGGGTTACCATGCAGACTATCTTTTTTCTATCTAGCGTACTCGACACTACATCGATGAAAGCAGGTGAGATTAATCGATTTTATAATGAAAACACCAAGCTGCTAGATAGTGATGTTGACGAGTTTAATTCTTATAGAGTAATCTACTTTATTTCTGGGAATCAAAGTAAAGTTAGGAGAGTAGCGAAAGCCATGGATGAGTATTATCCGAAGGTTGCCACTAAAACTGTCAGTGTTGTTAACAAACTACCGCTAGCCCTAACAGAGATAGTAAAGAACGCAATTGATAATCAAAAAAATAGTATGCAGCACTCAATAAACCTCCTTTCATTACAAGTACAAACCCTTGAGGCATCTAATACGGCAATGCAACGATCATTATCTTGGAAGGTCACCAAATTACTTAGAGCAACCAAGAGGGTAATTAAGAGAAAGAAGTGAAAATGACGTCTATAGTAAAGAAAGTAAAGCAGGGGATATATCCAATTATAATCCGAATTCTGCACATCAAGATCTTCGGCAAACACATCTTTATTAATCGTTATACCCGGCGTCTACCGGGTGCAAAAAAACTCATTTCGCGCATAGATTCATTAACCCTAGCGGCTCACACAAAGATTCAAATCGACAAAGAATACAGACAGTGGTTTAAAAAGAATTACCCAACGGGTGGTATTTTGAAGCAGCAAGTGAAAAACCAAAAGAATTTCAAATCTCGCCCTCTAATCAGTGTATTAGTGCCAACCTACAATCCTAACATTCAGCACCTAAAAGAGTGCATTGAGTCCGTTATAGCCCAGACTTACGATAACTGGGAGCTTTGCATTGCCGATGATGCCTCGACCGATAAAAAAGTAATTGGAGCGATTCAGGCTTACGCCCAAAAAGAACCCAGAATAAAGTACACCATACGCCAAGAAAACGGTCATATCTGTCATGCCACAAACTCAGCATTAAAGCTAGCAAGTGGTGAATTTATAGCTCTGCTCGATCACGATGATGTACTATGGCCAAATGCTTTATTCCACGCAGCGACTGTTATTAATGAAAAAAAAGCCGACCTTGTTTATAGCGACGAAGACAAGATAGATTCACAAAGCAAGGTGCATGAAGATGCCTTCTTTAAACCAGATTGGAGTTTTGAATTTTTACGATCAATCAATTACATAACTCACTTTGCGGTCATTAGACGTTCGTTAGTTGAGAAAGTTGGCGGTTTTCGACCTGGTTACGAAGGTGCTCAAGACTGGGACCTATTCCTTCGAGTTACTCGCCAGACTGACAAAATTCAGCACATACCCACGGTACTCTACAGTTGGCGGAAAACTGAAAATTCGACTGCTGAAAATCCTGCTTCCAAAGAGTACGCCTATGTTAATCAGAAGAAAGCCTTACAAGATGATGTCAAGGCTCGTAACATGAAAGCCGAGATTTCTTGGCAAATTCCATACTCTATGTGGAGGGTTGCGTATGAAAGTGATAATCCGTTAGTAAGTATCGTTATCCCAACCAAAGATCAATTTGGTTATATTGAGCGTTGCTTAAGGTCAATTAAAGAAAAAACAACCTATAATAATTACGAAGTAGTAATAGTAGACACGGGCAGTACAGACGACAAAGTGTGGGATCTGTACAAAAGGTACAAATCGCTCGGAAAAGGCCTGAGGGTGGTGAAGTGGGAAAAGCCGTTCAACTTTGCCGCAGCCTGCAATCTAGGAGCGGATAACTCAAGTGGTTCACAGCTACTATTCCTCAACAATGACACTGAGGTCATATCTCCGGATTGGATCCAAGGGATGGTTGCCTACAGCCAACAAGATGACGTTGGTGCAGTGGGCTGCAAACTATATTATCCAGACAAGAGGCTGCAGCATGCAGGCATTATCCTTGGTGTTGGTGGCCAGGATGGCACCCCAGGCATAGCCGGGCATTTCTTCCCGGCTTATATAGATAAACCACCCCAGAGCCCCATTCAAAATTTATATGTCGGTGGCACGCGGAACTTCACAGCTGTAACTGCAGCCTGTGTGATGGTTGGTGTCTCCAAGTTCAATAAAGTTAATGGATTCGACCCCATCTTTAAGATTGCCTTTAACGATGTTGACTTCTGTTTAAAGCTATACGATAAAGGTTATAGGAATGTGTACCTGCCGCACGTAAATCTGTTTCACCACGAGTCAGTCTCTATTGGCCAGCCTGGTTCTAAGCAACGCGACCTAGAACTGTTCGATAAAGAGATAAAGCTTATGTTAAATAAGTGGGGCACTCTCATTAAAGATGACCCGTTTTATCACCCAGAGTTTCGTCGTGACATCGCTAATGCTAGATTAAAATAGGAATATGGAAATAAAGTCGCTGGCAGCTAACATTTGGCGTAAATTTGTCGTACTTTCAGATATGAAAAAAGCGGTAGTAGTGTGTTTGATTGGCGTTGGCGTAATCGTATTACGAAGGCCGGAGCTGCTTTTTAATGCTCAGTTTTGGGCAGAAGACTTCGCCGTATTTTATAGAGATGCCTATATGCGTGGCGGCTACAGTATCTTCAAGACTTATTCTGGAATCTTGCCCTTCTTCCCTCGATTGGTAGCTCTACCGCTGCTGTTGGTACCCCTAAGATTCGCCCCAGCGGCGGCAAATTTAGTGGCCATTCTGGTCATGGTCCTACCATTGTTTATATTCTGGTCGGATAGCACCCTTATAAAAAAATTCAGTGTGCGATCAAAGATGACATTCACTTTTCTATACCTACTTATTCCGGGCATTGCTGAGATTTATGGAAATTTTACAAATACTATTTGGTTCTTGGCCGCTGCCGCAATTTTGGTACTAGTTAGGGGCCCAAAAACGCAGAAGAAATGGTTGGTATTTGATATTACTGTGCTTATTGTGTCTGGGTTGAGTGGGCCGTTTGCTCCCTTCCTAGCACTAACGGCTGCATACTTAATTACTGCTCAAAAGAGCAAAAATAGAATGCACTGGATTAAGGCTGCTGCTATAGTTGCTTGTGCGCTCATTCAGATAGCTGTCTACGTACAGGCCCCCCAACAAAGAACTGCCAGTCTGGTATCTCAGAAAAGAGAACTAATAAATAACTATAGTAAACCGATTAAGATTACCGGTATGAGGTTCTTTGCTTTGCCAGTCGCAGGCGAGAAAATAATCACCAAAGAGATAGCAGGGTCGCCCCAGATGTTTATGTTGGGTATGTTCGCTATTATTATGACGATCTACGCCTTCATCAAGGCCAACATCTATATGCGAGCAGTGATATTATTCGGGTCTCTTATTTATGCTTCGACATTCGTACGAGCTCAAACTGTTCCGATTGTGCAGTTCTGGGATATGTTACAACTAAATTCCTTCGGCGCACGATACTTTTTCATCCCAATCTTCTGCTGGCTGCTGATACTGGTCTACTTTGCGGCACTTACCAGGAATAACATGGGCAAGATTGCCTCAGCTTTGGTGGCTTTATACGTGCTATTTTTCCCATTCTACTTTAGAGTAAAAGAGTTGAAGAAGTTTAACTTCAGAGGCCAAGCTAACGAGTTCTCGACCTTACGTCCTGGGCAACAATATTGCTTTGATATAAATCCCGACGAAGCGTGGAAAACGTGCCTGAAGAAGAACTAACTACCTGGTGAATAGCGGAATTACGGCACCATCATTAGCTACATTAGGGTAACCAGTCAGGCGTAAATCAATAAGTTGCTTGTAGTTGCTAGAGGCGCTGTAGGTAGCTACTTCGACATTTCCTGAACTGTGGTTTAGTCGAATGAAACTTAAATCCCCGTTAGGTTTAAACATTGGGATAACATTGCCATCGCCAGGCACGGAGGGGTAGCCAGTTATTGCAATATTAACAAGTTGTTTATATCCGCTATTCGCACTATAGCTCACCACTTCGACATTTCCTGAGGCATGATTAAGTCTCACGAATACGAGGTCACCGTTAGGCCAGAATAGGGGTATCACATTGCCATCGGCTGGTACGGAGGGATAGCTAGAATTTTGAATTCTGGTGAGACTTCTATAATTACTTCCGGGGCCATAGCTCACCACTTCGACATTTCCTGAACTGTGGTTTAGTCGAATGAAACTTAAATCCCCGTTAGGTTTAAACATTGGGATAACATTGCCATCGCCAGGCACGGAGGGGTAGCCAGTTATTGCAATATTAACAAGTTGTTTATATCCGCTATTCGCACTATAGCTCACCACTTCGACATTTCCTGAGGCATGATTAAGTCTCACGAATACGAGGTCACCGTTAGGCCAGAATAGGGGTATCACATTGCCATCGGCTGGTACGGAGGGATAGCTAGAGAAGTTATGCCGAGCGGGGTAAGAGTACTCGCTTATTGAGGTATAGCCTACTACCTCAACGTTCCCTGATGCATGGTTAAGCCGAACAAAACTTATAACATCCGTATTGTTATCTGAAGTAGTTGGCCCAAACCAATCATTGAAGAGTCGCCAGAAATTCCTGTTCCCATAAGCTGCACAATAAGCTGGCGTGCCGGGTGTGTTAGGGTCACCAGGGGCTACGCCGTAGAGATAGTCTAGAGCAGCCTGACTAGGCTGGTACGGTGTATAGTTGTAAAGTGCTGCGGTTGCTCGGGTTTGCATAGTAAGGGTTGTGCCACCACAACTAGGGCGGTTTGCCTGGAAGAGTACACTGCTTGCTCTTCCAACAGCAAAGTTAAAAGAACCCGGCTGTTTCACGTACCTCTGGAATTGTCTGGCAGCATACCACACTTGGTTGAAAAAGCCTGCATATTCCGGGTCACACCAGCCCGGCCTAGATGGGTCATCGGGGCAATAGTAACCGGTAGCTTTTTCGTACTGTGATGCCCATGGCCACGTATCAGTAATTAAGGACTGTTCTTTTTGGAGCAATACTATTAGTACAGCAGCATTGATTCCACAGGCATTTGCGACATCTTTAATAATCTGTGCCGACGACTTTGTGCCAGCGCTTACGGCACCAGTACAATACTGGTCTGCCGCCCTATCGCTGATGGTTTGTGAGTAGTCCTTGAGACAGGTAAACGGCGGTTGGTTGCTTCCGCTGCCGGTATGATTGGTGTCGCACGTTGGGACCTTACTATTTAGGAAATTCTGTATGTCTGTAACGGACAACTGGGCTGTGTTAAAAAATATGGCGTCATCAATAATACGATCAGCTTTGAAGGTGTTGCCAGATGCTGCGTAGGCTGGCTGAAGTCCAAACACGATTAGTACCGCTGCGGTTAGCAAGCTGATAAATGCACCAAATCTCTTTAATGGTCTCAACATAGCTCAGGGTACCTTTAGTTTCTGGACCGCAGAAGATCCACTTATGCTTGGAGAAGTGTAACTGAGTACTGCATCCCATTCACCAGAGCTTAGTTGACCCGGGCCGATTGTGATTTGGGAGCAGGTCGTTTTATTGACATCGAGTATGCCAGTTGAGCTCGCTGTTACTTTTGCCGTACCTCTTGTGAGCGTTAGCGTGCAGGTGCCACCTTCTTCAACTGTGCCCGATACATAGCCCCTAGCTTCGGTTGTGGTTATGGTCGTTATGACAACGTTGGCATTGTTGTTAGAAGCCGTTTGGGTGGGCGGGTTAGTCGTCGCTTTTGCTTGCTGCTTCTTGAATTCTTCAGTTTCTTTTATTTCTTCTGCAGTTGGCTTATCAAGGTTGACTCCACCGACCGGCAGAGGCGCCGGGGCTGCTGGATGTCTGGTTTTTACGTAGGCAAAGGCAGAGCCGCCAGCTAGAAGCAGCACAGCGGCGGTGAGTGCAATTATCTTAGTCTTTCTAACCTTTTTATTTTTAACCATAACAGTTATAGTTTACCATTTTAAACTAGAATTGTAAATTACAAAAAGCCGAAAGGTCGAAGCCAGGCTAACCCAAATATGGTGAGCTGTAGAACGACAAAAGCTATAAACGCTGCGTCGGGCATTAGCGATAGATTCTTGATGAGCAAAATAAATAGAAACAGAGCAGAAGCATACGACCCTTGATGTATCACGGTTGCTCCCGGGATAAACATCAACAGCACCCAAACTATAAAGTACAGTACTGTAAGTAAAAGTAGCATAATATCAAGCCTGTCCAACTTCTTCTTAAGGCCAAGCCAGATAATTACGGGGAATCCAATGGAAAACAATCCTAAAGAATAGAACGAGCTGAAGAACTCTCGATCTCTCCATACGGCTACGTGGCAATCGTCAAGGGTCCTGCGAATTGCAGAGTCGCAACTGTTGCCTACGCCCCCCGTAAAGAGTGCTTCAATATTTTTCTGTTTATTGTGTGCCCAGGCTGCGAGGGGCAACTTCTTGTACTCGTCAACTATAGTTTTGAGAGTTCCCCGCTGGTCCTCCGCAGAGATTACACCTGCGAAGTGCCACTTGATGAGTCGATCATGAGAAATTAAATGATTTTTGGTGATTTGCCATGGTACTAGCAAGATGAGGGCAGCAGCAGTCGGTACTATGAGACTCTTCAATAACTTCTGGTCTATTTTTTGACTACGCCAAAGGTCAAAAGCAACCAGCGGCGCAAGGACTATTAACGTAAACAACACGCCCGTATGCGAGAGTAATGCCAGCGCGAACGAGATTGCCGCTAGGGTAAGATACTTGTAAGTAAATAAGTTTCGTCTCTTGGTGCTAGTTTCAAAAAGTATGAAGGCGCCAAATACGAATAAACTGGCTGAGATCAGTTTTGGCCACACAAAAACGGAGTTAATGTATAAGAACCCCGTAGCAGACAGGGCCAACATAGAACCCCAGACATGTAATTTTCGCTGGAGAAGCTTTGTTAAAATGCCCCAAATGACCGCAATCCAGCTTAGCTGTAATGTGATGGAAAAGACGTAATACATAGCGTAACGCTGTGGTCTGCCAGTGGTTTTGGCTAAATCAGAAATTGGCAAAGTTGTAGCAATTTGCAGCGGTGGCCGGTCGGCTATGCTCCAATCAATCACCAATGATTTAGCATCATTGTTCTTAACCTTCTCGCTGTAGATGTAGGGCAGAGCATTATCTATAGGTAGTTTCGATATGTGACAAAAGGCGGGGTTTTGAACTTCACCCCATTGGTCAATAGTGTATTTGCTGGTGGTGCAGCCGAATAAGAAATACGAATACAGAAAAGTGAGGAGAACTATTATCAAAAAAGGTACAAAGAAGTACTTCTTAGTTATTTGCCAAATCGTTTTTTGAATCAGAAGCGTTCGTAACAGGAATGGCAAAACTGCTAAGCCTGCGAGAATAAATAGAATAGTCGTGACGTGACCAAGCTTTGGGCTAATGGCAAAAATGTAAAACTGAGAATAGCAGATGACTAGACAAATGGCTAGGCCACCCATGTACAAAAAGTTATCGGGAATGAGTTTTTTCTGATGGGCTTTGAGGCCAAAAAAAAGACTTAGACTAAAAAATGAAGAAATATAAAGCGCTACACTTAGTAGCGGCCACCAATCTATTGTAAGCACGAGAACTATTATATACTATCCACAAATGCGGAATTATTTAACTAAGAACAAGATACTGCTCCTTCTGGGAGTATTTTTGGGCAGTTTTTTGCTTGTCTACCTCCGCGATCCAAGCGTTTTTAGGCATGCCCAATTCTGGGGAGAGGATGGTATAAAGTGGTTCGGCCAGGCCTATAACGACGGTATTCTTCTGTCAATCTTTAAACCCTACGCCAGCAGCCTACAAGTCGGCATGCGTCTGGTCGCATCGACATCCATGGTCTTGCCGTTGAAGCTAGCACCATTATTTTTTGTGTTATCGGCAACAGTAGTCCAGATTTTACCTGTTGTTTTGTTGTTTACCGACCGATTCAAAAAGCTTACTGGCTCAACCCGAAACTCGTCACTATTTGCAGCCTTCTATCTGCTGATGCCCAATAGTTTTGAGGTTAACGCCAACCTGACCAACATGAACTGGCACCTAGCGTTGATCGTGTTCATGATTTTAATCTCTGGCAAAACTGAGTCGAAACTTTGGCAAGTCTTTGACACCAGCGTACTTTTTATATCTGGTCTAACCGGTCCTTTTTCCATCATAGTCCTGCCAATCGCTTTCTGGTTGTGGAAGAGGGGGAAAGTCGGCTTTCCCTACCTGGCTGTATATTCTGTTACGTCGGTCGTGCAGACAATTGTGTATCTTCTGTCTAAGCCCGAAGCCAGATTTACGCAGGGATTGGGCGCGAGCCCAGTCAAGTTTCTGGCTATAATAGGTAGTAGAATTACTGGCGGACTGCTGGTAGGCATGGAGACTATTAACAAATACGCTTTAGCCAATCAAGGTTGGTTTGCGGTGCTTGGTGCGGTTACATTAGCATTATTAATCTTTGTTCTCATCAAAGCACCGTATAAGTATAAGATGATCATAATCTTCACTTGGCTGATTTTCTTTGTAGCGCTCATAAAACCCCAGGCTAGCAACACCGTACCCCAGTGGACGTCGATGGTTAGTGGAGGGGGAAATCGTTATTTTTGGCTTCCAATGATTGGCCTCTTTTCGGCAATACTATTCCTCTTTTCGTATGCTAATAAGTATGCAAGGTCATTAGCAGTTGGCTTGCTCTTGTGCATGGTTCTATTGGGAATACCGAGTGATTTCTCTTATCCACAAAAATCGTATACAAACTTTTCAAATTCAGTTCAGAAATTCAACAATGCTCACTCTGGCGAGCGAGTTTGTCTCGAAGTAAATCCGAGTAGTGATTGGTTGACTTGTCTAAATAAGCACTAAGCCTTAACTTTTTTAGCTATAACAAAAGTTTGTTTACCCATAATAAACTGAGCCAATGGAAGTCGAAGATACAGACGAATTAGAAATGGATACGCCGGCATACGTGAGTTTGCTGTAAATGGCAAAAACCTTACTTTACGAAACCATTGTTCAAAATCAGTTAAGTGAAAAGCTTCTTCAAGACTCTTTTCAGTTAATGGCAATGTGTGGTCAACGTAGTCCCAATACTGATTACCGACGAGTCGAATATTGGGCTGTAAAACCATAAGTTTACCACCTGGTTTCAGTACTCGGTGTATCTCTTTTAGAGTATCAATTAGTTCATTTTTGCTATCTAAATGCTCGAAGAAGTTACTGGTAAATACTACATCCACCGAACCGGTTAGTTTTTTAGGCAGGGCGGTACTGAGCGCTCGGTATACTGTTACATTTTTTGCAGCCTTCTGCTTGGTTTTCATATTTAGGTCGACAGCAATTTTCTTCCCGCACTTTATATTATTAATAAACTCACAGTATCCTGCAGCAAGGTCAAGAACGACATCTTTCTTGCCAATGAACTTTTGAAAGTAGTCATTGCAGAGAACCTGCCACATTACCTTACGTTTTTGCTCGTCCTTATCAAAGCGATCAGCGTAAATGGAAAGTACGTAATCTTTCATCAAGCAACATCTCCATAATTATCTTAATAGGTATAGTAGCTTAAAAAAGCGTTCTGGCATATAGAAGGAAATACAACGAATTGTTGATAAACTCAGAAACTATGGTGAGTTAGGTTTTTTATAATCACCACGTGATAACCACTTCTCTATCAAGCAATATAGAATTATATAGAAATATCGACTTCCCATCTCCTTCAGTTTAAGCTTTGCCTCGCCGGTTGTGCGGTTGGTCCAATAATTAGGCACCACACCGTACGAGTATCCACGAACAATCGCTTTGAGGGGGAGTTCTACCGTTAGGTTAAAGTGATGACTTAGGAATGGCTTTACGCCTTCTATGGTTTCTCTCTTGTAGAGCTTAAAGGCATTGGTGACATCATTGAAGCGAATGCCGAACAGGATCTTTATTATATTGTTGGTCAAGCGATTCATAAGGAGCTTTGTACGTGGGTAGTTAATAGTCTTGCCACCTTTTATAAAACGGGAGCCAAAAACGGCGTCGTAGTTGCCCTCGATCATTTTTCGATAATAAGCAACGAGATCCATAGGGCGGTCGGACATGTCAGCCATGACCAGCGCCACGCAGTCACCGGTGTATGATTCCAGCCCTTTTCGCACAGCAAACCCAAAACCATTGGGCGGAACGTTGTTTACGTAGCGCACCTCGGGTATTTTTTTGCAGATGTTTTTTAATATTTTTTCAGTTTTATCTTTGCTGTTGTCGTTAACCACAAGTATTTCGTGCGGGATTTTTGCCTTGGTAAGTTCCGTATGAAAAGCGTTGACGGTGGTTGCAATAGAGCCCTCTTCGTTGTGTGCCGGTATGACAATCGATAACTTCATGCGCTAGGCCAAGATTGGTCTTAGGGCCGCTTCATTATCGCGAATCCATTTGTAAATATCAGTAACCGTTTGACGCGCATCTTTGTTCCACGATAAACCTGATTTCTCCAGAAATTTCGTGCTGTCTGTAATGAAGAACCGCAGATCAGCTGGGCGGTCTTCTTTGATGGAAGCAATATTGATCGTATTTCCTGTAATTTCCTGACACAAGGTAGTCAGCTCCTTGAGAGACACGCTATTGGCTGCACCACCACCAATATTAAAGACTCCAGCATTGTAATCATCGAAGTGCGCGAGTTGGTGGTCTATGGCCGTATACAAATCATCAATATGGATAAAGTCACGGACCTGTTTTCCTTCACCACCATAGCCTATATAGGACAGCGATTGCTTGAAGTAGTGTTTAGCAACCCACAGGACGAAGACACCTTGGTCGATCTTGCCCATTTGCCACGGACCAGTAATGACACCACAGCGATTAACAATTGCTTTCATGCCGTACGTATCGATATATTCTGCCACGACCATCTCAGAAGCCAGTTTTGTTGTTCCATAGAGAGAGCGTGGTCTGTCGAGCGGAAAATTTTCAGCAATGCCCTTTGATGAAGCGCCAAGAATTTTTTGAGAATCGAGAATTTCGAATCGTGTGCTCGACTCTTTGAACTGCAGGTTATTAATATGGCTTATGGGGTACACGCGGCTGGTAGATAGGAATAAACTAGCTGCGTTATGGTGGCGTGCTAATTCTAAACAATTGAGCGTTCCAACCAAGTTAGTGTTCATTAAATAGTCTGGCGAAGAATCGATCCCGGCCATAACAGACGGTTCGGCAGAGCATTCGATTAGTAGATCAATACTATCAACCACTAAATCTTCTCGGTTACGGATGTCGCCATGAACGAAATCGATGCCAGCGCTTTTTAAGCGCGCCAATGATAGTTCTGAACCGCGACGCTTTAAGTTGTCGAGTACAATAATATGCACTTCGGGGTAGTCGCTTTTTAATTTTAGCGCTAAATTAGAGCCTACAAACCCAGCGCCACCTGTAATGAGTATGTTTTTATAATGCATTAGACTCGCACCGCTGCGCACATCTCTTTTAGGATGGCATCTGTATCGTATTCGAACTTCCAGTTCGGGTAGTGTTTTTGGAATTTAGAGACGTCTGATATATACCAGATATGATCACCGATACGATTTTCGTCTGAAAGTTCGTAGTTTGCCTTTTTCCCCAATAACTTCTCTATTTTTTCGATGGCTTCTAGCATGGATATGTTGGAGTTACGACTACCGCCCATATTGTAGACTTCGCCAGAACGAGGTTTTTTATACACATGGTAAAAGGCATTTACGAGATCGTGAGAGTGAATATTGTCACGTACTTGCTTGCCTTTGTAGCCGAAGATCGTGTACTTTTTGCCACTCGCAATACACTTAATTAGATAAGCTAAAAAGCCATGCAGCTCTGCGCCAGAATGGGATGGTCCGGTTAGGCAGCCACCACGGAAGACTGCAGTCTTGAAGCCAAAGTATTTCCCATACTCCTGAACCATGATGTCAGCCGCAACTTTAGATGCACCAAAAATTGAGTGCTTACAATCGTCAATACTCATTGTTTCGTCTATGCCCTTGTAAAACTTGTGATCTTCGGGGAGTTCCCAGCGCTTATCTAGTTCGATCAAAGGAAGGTTGTTGGGTGTGTCCCCGTATACTTTATTGGTAGAGGTAAAAATAAACACTGCTTCAGGACAGAATTGCCGCATGTTCTCTAACATTACAAGTGTGCCGTTAGCGTTAACCGTAAAATCAGTAAACGGCTCGCGTGCTGCCCAGTCGTGAGAGGGTTGAGCGGCGGTATGAATAATTAGATCAAATTTATGTTTCTTAAAAATCTTGCCCACCGCATCGTTATCACGGATATCGACGTTATAGTGCGTGTAGGCTTTATTGAGCTGCGTTTCAATTTTCTTTCGATTCCACTCGGTACTTGCTTCCTCACCAAAGAAGTAACTACGCATATTGTTGTCAATGCCCACAACCTCAAAACCCTTTTCAGCAAAGAATTTTGCAGCTTCTGAGCCAATCAGACCAGCAGAACCGGTTATTAAAACCTTCATCTTATAAAAAACCTCTCCATTCCATTTTTATAACATAGACCATTATAGCGTAACTAGCTTCATATCCGAATACCGACACCGTTGCACAAAAGTGACTCATAATGAATGTATGTTGACGTACCTGTGGCATAATATTGGGGAAAATATGACAAGAATTAAGCGATTATTTCAATCAGAACACACAAAGCCATTCTTGGTAGTATTCCTTGCTATCCTTCTAATAAACTTGACCCCACTGATAATGGGCAAAAGCAGGAACCCCATTCTACAACGCTCAGGGTTGGCAACAAGTATTACCCCCGGACCTGTTGGGGGCCAGAGCACTATTGACCCAAACGACGGTTTTACTTCTCAAGCGCTTGGCCGCAGGGCGGCCCAGAGTTGGCTGCAGGGGGATGTACCCTACTGGAACCATTATGAGGGCATTGGTTCACCACTGGCTGGGGGTATGCAGTCAGCAGCGTTCTTCCCCCTTGTACTATTGCTGTACTTTGGAAATGGATTCATAATTATGCACTTTTTTTTGCAACTTATTGCTGGGTTTACTACTTATCTATTACTGAGAAAAATAAAACTCAGCTCGAGTATAGCTATAATTGGTGGAATTCTTTTTGCATTGAATGGGGCATTTGCCTGGCTAACCAATGCTGCTTTTAATCCAATAGCTTTTTTACCTATGCTGCTACTGGGCATCGAAGTAGCACTTATCCGAGCTGAGAAAAAACGACGGGGTGGATGGCTGGTTATTGCGTTAGCGCTGAGTCTTTCGTTGTACTCCGGTTTCCCAGAAACAGCTTACATTAACGCACTATTTGCATATGGCTGGGGTGTTGTTCGTATGATTCAAATAAAGAGGAGTGCCTGGAAGCCTTTTATCTACAAACTGTTATTTGCTAGTATTCTGGGCTTGCTATTGTCAGCTCCTATTCTTGTTCCATTCCTGGGGTATTTGCCTCACGCAACTACTGGTGGCCACTCGGACAGTGGGTATGCCCATGTATCACTCAATATAAAGACGTTGCCGGCTCTATTTATGCCGTATATTTATGGCCCAATTTTTGGTTTTTCTGACACAGGGAAGGCACTTGCTATATTTCTATTTTGGTCAAATGTGGGGGGGTATATCTCCATGCCTCTTATTACATCCGCACTCCTTGGTTTATTTTCCAGAAGACGATTGGCTCACAAACTTTACCTTTCTACATTCTCGCTGGTTATAATTTTGAAAATATACGGATTTAAGCCAGTTGAGTATATGGTTAATGTCCTGCCCGGAATGAAGTTAATAGCTTTTTACAGATATTCTATACCTGCACTAAGCCTGGCTTTAATTATTCTAGCCATGTTTGGGCTAGAGGCAATCAAAAAAGCAGAGATTACTAAGAAAAGAATAATCGGAGCAACTGGCTTTGCTGTATTTTTTTTGGCTTCCTTGGCACTTTATGCGCGAAATCTAGTTCGGCAGCTAGGTGATTATTCGTCTCATCATTCCTGGGCTGTATTGTCGGTGGTGTGGGGAATGACGATTGTGGGCATTGCTGTTGCCTGTTTCTTGAAAAAAGAATGGCGTAGTAAATCGATAGGTTTCATATTATTGATTGATTCGGCTGTACTGTTTATGATCCCATTTCTGTCGTTGCCAAATATCCCAGAAGTAAACACGAAGCCCGTTAGTTTTTTGCAAAAAAACATAGGGGTTAGTCGATTCTATACACTTCACCCAATTGCGCCGAACTACGGTTCATATTATGAGATAGCGTCAATCAACGTGAATAACTTACCTGTACCCAAGAACTGGGCAGAATATATACCAGATAAATTAGATCGAAACGCTAACGCGCTAGTCTTTACGGGCTAT
Organism: uncultured Candidatus Saccharibacteria bacterium; assembly: GCA_964643545.1. Taxonomy (GTDB): domain Bacteria; phylum Patescibacteriota; class Saccharimonadia; order Saccharimonadales; family AWTP1-31; genus DAISWP01. The sequence continues at coordinate 25,062 of CAZXTE010000001.1, read as the reverse complement.
TCACGTGTTGATCCATTGGGGCCAAGTGCTTTGGAAGAGTTTGGAAGGAATATCAAAGAGTTTGAGAATCTGAGCGTTAAATATCTAGTCACAGATCGGGGTCAGGTTAGTGAAAAGTTTAGTAATAGTTTTGGGCTAAAACTTGTTCACCGCGACGAAACTGTTGAGATTTTTGAACTACCAAACTCGAAAGGCTATTTTGAAAGCATTGCAAATTGCAAATTAACATATACATCTAGGGATGTTGTAGAAGCAGACTGCCCAAAAGAGACGACCATAATAAGACGCGAGCTTTCTTTTCCGGGTTGGCGAGTAAAAGTAAACGATATTAGTAGGCCCATCCAAACAGAGAAAGATATCTTTCAGGCAGTCGCTGTGCCAGCGGGAAAGTCAAAGACCTATTTTTCGTACAGCCCACCGTATGTGAATATAAGTTATGGGCTTTTTGCCGCCGGTCTATTGTTAACGATTGGCGGCTATCTTAATCTTGGAGAAGCACAGGCCTTGGGGAAAAAGTATATTTATCGTTTTTTGCGTACGCTCAGGTTAAAATAAACAATCTCCCAGATAGCTTTAAAGCCATCACGAAAACCAATCTTCTTGCCCTCCTCTTTACTGCGCCCATAGTAACTGATGCCGATCTCATAGACGCGAGCTCCATTTTTAGCAATGCGAGCAGTAATTTCAGGTTCAAACCCGAATCTTTGTGACTTCAAGTCTTTTGCGAGCATACGCGCAAGTTCACCATCTATCATTTTGTAACAAGTCTCCATGTCCGTTAGATTTAGACCCGTAAAAATATTCGATAGCCAGGTTAAGAACTTATTGGCAACTTGATTACGGAAATAAATAATTCTGTGTGGTTCACCCCCAATAAATCGTGAGCCGTATACTACGTCGGCGTGGCCTCTCTCTATGGGGTAGAGCAAGCGTACATATTCCTGGGGGTCATATTCGAGATCTGCATCTTGGATGATCACAACATCCCCAGTGCTAGATAGGAGTCCTTTTTTCAAAGCAGCCCCTTTTCCTTGGTTGACACTTTGAAAATGAAGTTTTATGTTTTTGTTTTTGCTAGCTACACGAGTTAATATTTCTCGTGTACCATCAGTTGAGGCATCATCGATAATGATGATCTCTTTTTTAGTAGAGCCTAGATGAACGTCCTCAATCTCTTGAAGTATTGTTAAGATTGTCTCCTTTTCGTTGAAACAAGGAATAATTATTGAAAGTTTTACTGTTTTAGCCATCGCGGATAAGTTTAATTGTACATTTATCCTAACATAATGTGCCCCACAAAACAGAATTGTAACTAGTGCTATGGCGTTGTTGTAGAATTCAAACATTCATCGTTTACATCTTTATAACCGCCACTATCTTTGGTATAAATGTTGGTAACATATGAAAGTTGCTGTTGTAGGAACCGGATACGTTGGTTTGGTGACGGGTACCTGTTTCGCTGAGATGGGCAACGAAGTCACCTGTGTAGATATTGATAGAGAAAAAGTCCATAGAATGCAGGCTGGAGAAGTGCCAATTTTTGAGCCAGGATTGGGCGATATATTTCAGCGTAACGTCAAAGAAGGCCGTTTAACTTTTACAACCGATCTGGAAGAGGCTCTTGGCGCTGCAGCAATCTTCTTAGCACTTCCAACACCTTCTGATGAAGATGGCTCCGCAGACTTGTCGTATATTCTAGGCGTTGCAGACAACATCGGGCAGAAGCTTGCGGGCTACTCGGTAATTGTAGACAAGAGTACAGTGCCTGTGGGAACTGCGGAAAAGGTTAGGCAAGCAATTGCCGTTAACGCCAAAGTCGACTTTGATGTAGTCTCTAACCCAGAGTTCTTGAGAGAAGGGCAGGCAGTTGCAGACTTTCTTGCACCTGAAAGAGTGGTTATAGGTAGTAAATCTGACAGAGCGATCAGGGTCATGAAAGAACTTTATGCTCCATTTGTCAGAAGGAAGCCAGAAAGTCTTATCGTAACCGATGAAGCATCTGCAGAAATGATTAAGTATGCATCGAATGCTTTCTTGGCAACAAAGATTAGTTTTATAAATCAGATTGCTGGTATGTGTTCATTGCTTGGTGCAGATGTCGATATGGTGCGGGCAGGGATGGGTACCGATAGTCGGATAGGTGATCAATTTCTTTACGCAGGCCCAGGCTACGGTGGCAGCTGTTTCCCAAAGGATGTCTTGGCATTAAGCAAGACAGCAGAAGATTGTGGTTTTGATTTTAGTATCCTAGAGGCTGTTATGGGGGCAAATGATCGCCAGAAACTAGTTGTTCCAGAAAAAGTTATGGAGTATTTTGAGGGCAATGTTGAGGGTAAGACATTTGCATTGTGGGGTCTTGCTTTTAAGGACAATACGGACGATATACGTGAGTCACCAGCACTTGCCATAATTGAATCACTGACGAGCCAGGGTGCTAATGTCGTTGCTTTTGACCCACAAGCAATGGGAAACGTAAAGAAGGCGATGGCAGACAACCCAAGGCTTAGCTATGGCGAGGATGAGTACGAAGTGCTTGATGGGGCTGATGCACTGATCATTGCAACTAACTGGAAAGAGTTTTTTAGCCCTGACTTTAATAGGATCAAAGAGCTTCTTAAAGCCCCCGTCGTTTTTGATGGCAGGAACCTATATGATTTAGTAACGATGGAAGAACATGGAATTTACTACCAAAGTATTGGTAGGCGGTTGGTGGACCCATATGTCTAGGTCGGTTTTAATCGCGGGTGGTGCTGGGTTTCTTGGATCACATCTTTGCGACTACTTTATTGGCAAGGGAGACTCCGTAATCTGCTTGGATAACCTTTCAACGGGTACTAAGAAAAATGTAACGCACCTTATAGATAACAAGCAATTTACGTTTATCGAGGCAGACATTGTGTCAGAATTGCCAGACAGTGTCACCGACAGATCTTACGACATTATTCTTAATATGGCTTCACCCGCAAGCCCACCACATTACCAAAGACTTGCCATCGAAACACTAAGGGTTGGGTCTGAAGGTACGCTCAGGCTGCTAGATCTGGCGAAAAAAAATAAGGCACGTTTCTTCCATGCAAGTACAAGCGAAGTTTATGGTGATCCTGAGGTACACCCACAACCGGAGACCTATAAAGGCAGCGTTAACTGTTATGGCCCACGTGCCATGTACGACGAGTCTAAGCGGTATGCCGAAGCCCTCATATACTCTTATACCAAAAAGCACCCAGAGGTATCAGCGTGCATTGCCAGATTCTTTAATACGTATGGCCCACGTATGGATGCAAACGACGGGAGAGTAGTATCAAACTTTATCGTGCAGTCCCTAAGAGGAGAGCCTATTACTGTCTATGGTGATGGCACTCAAACTCGAAGCTTCTGCTACGTTGATGATCTTGTTGCTGGGATCGTAAAGTTGATTGAGTCTGAAGAAGTGACACCAATAAATCTTGGCAATCCAGCCGAGTTCACTATGTTAGAGCTAGCGGAAAAAGTTCTAAAAAAGGTGGGTAGTGACTCAAAAATGGTGTATATGCCCCTTCCAGGTGACGACCCACTTCAGAGAAAACCCGTTATAGAATTAGCTAAAAGAAGGCTTCATTGGGAGCCGACCATTGAGCTAGATGAAGGCTTAGATAAAACCATAGAGTACTTTCGGAATTCTCTTAAGCTGGGTTAGTTTTGTCGGACGAAGTTCCGAATATGACATATTTATAGATAGGATATGTCCAGGCAACTTGGACGACGACTGCAATAACTTTAGCCACTTGATAATGAATGACTCTCGTAATCAAACTCAGAAAAAGTACAGTGAAGAGATAATTGAAACACAAGAGAATAGAGTAGGGAAGAATATGTTGGTGGAGTTTTTTGCTTTCGGCCGCACTAAAAGTCCAGTTTCGGTTGAGATTAAAATTGTACAGAATTGATACCCAGTAAGAAGTAGAAGCGGCAATTGCTAAACCAATATTGAGTTTGCCGTGTAGCAAAACTAAAAGCCCGAAGTCTATGAAGAAGGTTGTGCCTCCAACAAATAAATAACGTATAAGATGATGATTGTATAGAAAGGTTATCAGGTTTTTAAGTTTAACCATGCTATACAAGACACGCTAATAAGTATTTGCCATATCCACTCTTGAGGAGCTCATTGCCGAGTTCTTCAAGCTGGGTACGGTCTATGAAGCCTTGCTGGTAGGCTGCCTCTTCTATGCAACCGATCTTAATGCCTTGGCGTTCTTCTATGACCTGCACAAACTGTGATGCCTGGTTCAGGCTTTTGAATGTTCCTGTATCGAGCCAGGCAGTACCACGGTCCAACAAGTTTACTTTTAATTTACCTTGTTTTAGGTAAGCGTTATGAATTTCTGTAATCTCTATTTCACCCCGATTGCTGGGTTGTACGTGCTTGGCAATCTCAACAACGTCATTATCGAAAAAGTATAATCCTGGGATGGCATAGTTTGACTTGGGTTCCGTTGGCTTCTCTTCTATCGAAACAACCTTGTTTTCTTTGTCGAATTCTACGATTCCATAACGTTCGGGATCGGCAACTTGTTGGCCAAAAATAACTCCACCATCTAGGTCTTTGGTCGCCGACTTAACCTTTTTGTCGAAATCGCTACCGAAGAATATGTTGTCTCCAAGCACCATGGCTACGTCATCAGTCCCTATAAAATCAGCACCGACGATGTATGCATCCGCAAGCCCACGTGGCGTCTCCTGTACTTTATATGTAAAGCTACACCCGATACGTGAGCCGTCTCCAAGCAGTTGTTCAAATCTTGGCAGGTCCTGGGGCGTTGAAATAATGAGTATCTCTCGGATTCCTGCATTGATGAGGGTAGTGAGCGGGTAGTAGATCATTGGTTTGTCGAAGATGGGTATGAGCTGCTTGCTGACTCCCTGGGTGATTGGGTAGAGTCGTGTGCCCGACCCGCCGGCTAGTACTATGCCTTTCATTGCTGCTGCTCCTTTGCAATATATTTTGTAAGTTCCTTCTGCCAATCAAGCGACACAAAACCGGTTGCCTGGATTTTTTCAAGGTCCAGGGTACTCTTCAGTGGTCTGGGCGCGATGCCTTCTTTTCCTGCGTAGTATTCGGCAGTAGTTGTGTCTGTAACTTGCAAGCTGTAGCCCGCTACTTTAAATATTTCTCTCGTTATGTTCGCCCAACTGGCTGGTTCACCGCCGTTACTGACGTTATATGTTCCAAACGGAGCACCTGCTGTGAGTAAGTGATCGATCGCTCGAACGAGCTCGGAGGTAAAGGTTAGTCGACCAATTTGATCTGCGACAACCGTTGGGTTAACACCCTTTTCCCCAAGGCCAAGCATGGTACGAACAAAATTGTTACCCTCACCAATGACCCACGAAGTGCGCAAGATATAGTGCTTGTCTACTTGAGAAATGAGCAGGTCGCCAGCCGCTTTGCTACTACCGTATACAGACAATGGGCTAAACAACTCAGTCTCTTTATGGTTATCTTTACTTCCGTCGAAGACGTAGTCAGTAGAAATGTGAACAATCGCCTTTAGCTGATGCTCCCACACTGCGTACGCAAGGTTCTTAACGGCAGCTGCGTTTACATTCCAGGCGGCTATTCGACCCTCTGCTGTTTCTGCGCCGTCTACATTTGTGTAGGCAGCTGCATTGAGGATGATGTCTATCTTTGACCAGTCGTATTTTTTTACGCTATCGGCATCTGTAATATCAAGCTCATCTATATCGGCAGACTGCGCATTTGGATATTGAGCTTTTAAGGCGCGACCGAGTTGTCCATTTGCACCGACAATGAATACCTTTGAGTCATCAATAATCATGTTAGATCTCCAAGGGCTTTATATCTTTAAGGAAGGGGTGGTTACGGTCTCGATCATTAACGATGGCTTCATCAAGAGCGATTGGCCATTGAGCGTTTATGTCGGTGTCTGCTAAATTTACAAAACAGTATTTTTCGTAGTTGTCCGCACTCCAGTGAGAATTAACACTGTAGAGATAATAAGTGTCATCTTCGAGGGTTTGGAATGAGTTAGCAACACCTTGTGGTAAAAAGACGGCTGTATTGGGTGTTATCTCGATAGTTGCAACTTTACCAAAGCTGTCACCTTTGCGCAGGTCTACATAGGCGGCGAATACCCTTCCAGTAACAACAGATATGTATTTGTCCCAAGGTTCGGCGTGGAACCCACGGGTTACGCCAGCTGCCTTATTGTACGAAAGACTGTTCTGCACAACGTTAAACGTCTCTGGCATGCCCGCAGCAACTAATTTTGCTTTCTGGAACTTCTCTTGGAAATAGCCGCGTTCGTCACCAACTGATGTGACATCGAAGAAGAGCAAGCCGGGTATATCGGTCTGGTGCGCTGTGTATTCCGTAGTTGCTAAGTTTGCCATTATCGTCCAAGCTCCTTGTACTTTGCTTCGGTTTCGGCCTTTTGCGGCTGCCACCAACTCTCATTGGCTTTGTACCATCCAATGGTCTGTTCAAGGCCTGAACGAAAATCGGTGTATTTTGGCTGCCAACCCAGTTCATTCTGCAGTTTTGCTGCATCGATGCCATAACGCAGGTCATGTCCTGGCCGGTCGTTGACGTGCTCGTAATCAGTCGGATCTTTACCCATAAGTTTGAGTAAGAGTTCGAGGACGTCCTTATTGGTCTTCTCGCCGTTAGCACCAATCATGTACGTCTCGCCAACCTTGCCCTTTTCTAGAATCGCCAGAACTGCAGAAGAGTGGTCTTCGGCATGAATCCAGTCGCGAATATTCTGCCCGGCACCATACAGTTTGGGCTTTCGTCCTTCTAAAATCTCGGTGACCTGTCTTGGTATGAACTTCTCAACATGCTGGTAAGGCCCATAGTTATTGGAGCAGTTACTGATTGTTGCCTGCACCCCGAAGCTTCGAACCCAGGCTCGCACCAAGTGATCAGACCCCGCTTTTGTAGCAGAGTAAGGGCTAGACGGGTTGTATGCAGTGTTCTCTGTAAACTTAGGATCATCTAGTTCTAGGTCACCGTAAACCTCGTCAGTAGAGATGTGGTGTAAGCGCTTCTTATGTTTGCGAACTGCCTCCAGGATTTGATATGTGCCAACAATGTTTGTTTGCACAAACGGCCAGGGTGTATGAACGCTGTTATCTACATGAGATTCAGCTGCATAGTGCACAACTGCATCGCACTCTGAGACAAGCTTATCGACAATTTCTGGGTCGCAAATATCACCCTTTACGAAACTAACTCGAGATTCGTCAAGACCTTCCAAGTTCTTGAGGTTACCTGCATAGGTAAGATTATCAAGGACAGTTATGTGCCAGTCGGGGCGCTCGCTATAGATGTAGTGGACGAAGTTTGAGCCAATAAATCCGGCACCACCGGTAACAAGTAATTTCATAGACTACTCCAGTATACCAAGAACATGATTACTGACCATGGATCAACTCTGTGACTTTTGCAACAACCGAGTCGAGTTGTTCCTGTGTTTCTGCTTCTGCGTTAAGACGCATGACTGGCTCGGTATTGCTTATACGAATGTTGAACCAATAGTCTGGGTAGTTAACGCTCAGTCCATCCAACTCATCTTGCTCCCCATCGGAGAAGGCGTTACGCAAGCGACTCAAAGCTTTGGTTGTGTCGCTTACTTCAAAGTTAGTCTCGGGGATCATCTTGTATCGCCGATATTCATCAACAAGTTCAGAAAGCTTTTTACCACTGTCACTAATTGCCTGCATGGATACCAGTGCGGCAATCAAACCAGAATCGGCGTCATAATTCTCTTTGAAGAAAAAATGACCAGTCGTTTCGCCCCCAAAAGGCGACCCAATCTCTCGCATATGACTGCCGATGTTGACGCGACCGGCCTTCGTTCGTACAGGCGTTCCACCCCACTCGCTGATTAATTCTTGTGTAGCACGGCTGGTTCGCACCTCATGGACGATTTTACTACCAGGGTATTTCTTAAGGTATAGTTTTGCAGCGATACTCATAAGGTCCGTTCCTAATACCATTCGACCCTTATCATCAACAAATCCAGCTCGGTCACCATCACCATCGAATGCAACCCCAAAGTCTAGTTGCTCACTGGCAACTTTATCCATTAGGTCTTGGAGGTTTTCGGGTTTTTGTGGGTTGGCTTCATGATTTGGGAATGTACCGTCAAGTTCAAAGTACATATTCTCAACTTTGAGAGGTAGTTTTGGCAGAATATGCGGTAGGATAGCCCCTGCCATGCCGTTACCTGCATCGATTGCAATATGGAATGGTTTCAGTTGATTGATAAATGTTAGGCAGTGTGAGACCCACTCTTCGGTAATGTTCTTTGTGGAGCGCGAACCAGGGGATTTGCTAGCAGACTTAAATTTTTGGGCTAGGACGTCATCACGAATATTAGCCAAACCACTATCGAGCCCAACCGCTATAACCTGATCGCGGTATAACTTGATTCCATTATCACTGCCTGGATTATGGCTTGCCGTGATTACAGCACCACCTGCTAGTTTCCATTTACCAACAGCAAAGTAGACCATGTCGCTCGTTACAAGACCAATATCCCAGACATCGTATCCCTGCGCTTGGAGCCCATTCATAAATGCTTCAGCCAAATCCTTGGAATCTGGTCGCATGTCATGCCCAACCGCTATAGTCCCGTCTGTTGGTAACCAATCTGCGAAGGCCCGACCAATATCTTTTACCGTATCTGGGCTAAGCTGACTGCCGACCTTGCCGCGAATGTCATAGGATTTAAAGATACCTGCTAAGTCACTCATTTCACCTCCTTTTTTAGTTCTTTAGATACAAATGTCAAGAATCTCTGGCGAAAATGTTCGACACCAAACTTCGATGCTTGTTCTTTAATATGTACGTGACTAAATACTGAAGCGTCAAAAGACAGCAGTGCCGTCTTAAGACTCTCGACAGTTTGTTCTGGAAAAAGAACACCCGTTTTGTTGGGGGTGACATAATCTAAAGCCCCACCCGCGGCGTAGGCAATAACGGGTGTACCGGTTGCCAAAGCCTCAACAGGGGCTATGCCAAAATCTTCCTCGGCGGCAAAGATAAATACCTGAGATTTGCTTATTTGTTCTGCTAGATCTTTGGGGTCTTCTACCCATTTAATAAACGACACGGTTGGGCCGGCAATCTTAACCAGTTTATTGTGGTCGGGGCCATTGCCAATGACAAGGAGTGGCAGCTCTAGATCTGTGCATGCTTGCACAACAAGCTCGGTGTGCTTGTAGGGTGTTTGCCGGCCGACGGTGATATAACCCGTTCGTTTCTGAGCTGCTGGACTTGAGAATAGTTTGGTCTCGACGGGTGGATGAATAACGGTAGATTCTTTGTTGTAGTATGTTTTGATGTCACGTTGGATGTGCGATGAGTTCGCTATAAAGAAGTCTACGTTTTGCGCTGCCTGATAGTCGAGCCTGCGAAGGGGTTTTGTCAGTAGCCTAAGGCCTAGTCGTGCGATGGGATTGAATACCCCAAACCCAGGGTTAGCTAGGTACTGGTCGTAATGTCGCCAGTAGTAGTGGGTAGGTGTATGACAATAGCAGATGTGCGTTGTGTCTTTGGGTACCTTGATCTGCTTCGCTTCACCATTGCCGCTGCTCGATATTACTAAGTCATAGCCAGAGAAATTGAGACGCCGAAACCATAATATTCGTAACAACCCAACGTACTTACGAAGCGGCCCAAACGGCCATTTTTGCAAGAAGCCGGTAATAACTTGGCCGTCGAGCTTATTACGCCACTCTTTGCTGCAGTATGAAGTGTATATTGGAGCCTCAGGATATATGTTGTGTAATTCTTGGACCACTTTTTCAGCGCCCCCGCCTACAAGCCAGTCGTGAACGATGGCCACCTTCATTTTGCTCCGCTGCCTGAAAGCACTGCTCGCAATGTCTTGAAGAGAATCGAGATATCCATCCAGAAGCTCCAGTTCTGTACATAGTAGGTGTCGAGCCGTCGTCGCTCTTCAAAGCTAATGTCACGTCGACCGGATACCTGCGCGAGTCCCGTGAGACCCGACTTAACACTGAGGATGGTGTGTTTCTTTGCATACTGGTCGAGCTCTTCTGGGACCAGAGCACGAGGACCAACCAGGCTAATGTCGCCCTTAACGATGTTTATAAGCTGTGGCAGCTCGTCTAGGCTGGTAGCACGAAGTAAGCGACCAAACTTTGAAATTCGTGGATCATTTGCCAAGTAATCACCATTCTCCCGGTACCGCTTGATAAGCGCGGGTTTACCCATTTTTGTAAAGGCCTCTTCGGGCGATAAACCATTGTAGGCTGCGCGATGTGTGCGAAATTTATACGCAGTAAATTTTTGGTTGAAGCGGGTGAGTCGGGTTTGTCGCAGGAGAAGTGGGCCGCGGTCGAATAGCTTTATGAGTATGCCCACGATGAGCATGAAAGGCAACGAAACAACAAGCGCAAAAAAACCGAAAACAAGGTCAAATAAGCGTTTTGCTATACGACCCCAGCCAACAAGGGCAGTCTGGTGGACGGCAATCATAGGTGATCCGGCGAAGAGATCTACGCTTATATTGCCAACAAAAAGGTTACTATTGCCCGGGGCAAACCGGTAGGCTATATGATGTTCTTGAGCAAACCGTAATATCTGATCGTTCTTGTGTTGGTCGGTGTACATTTCTGTTTGTATGATGCTGTGAATAGGATCTTTTATGCGCTCTAGTGCCTCTGAAAAGTTAGAATAGGTTTTAAAATACTTTGATCTTGCAGCTATCGCTGCCAAGACTTTTTGGCCAGTTTTTGGTGTATTACGAATCGCATCGCCGATGGTGTCGGTAGCAGGTGTGTCGCCAATAATGAGGACGTTGCTGATGCCAATGCCATATCCGTATAGAGACTTTCTGATGGATCGGGCTAGGGTTCTAAAGATAACCAAGAACCCAAAACCAATACACAGGCCGTAAATGGGGACTAGGCGGGCTGGGAACAGCTCTGCTTGCGTTACAAAGTCATAACCAATGAGCACCAATATTCCGAGGAGGGATCCTACAAACAACCGACCAAGTTCTGTAAAGCGCTTTTCATAGAAGGCGCTGTTATAAAGCCCTATGAGACCATGCACCATAATCCAGAGAGGCAGCACAGCAAAAACGGCAAAGAAGTAGGTACGGGAGGGTATTTGCTCAATAAGGGGTCGGGGGTCAAATTTGACGCGAATTATATAGGCAAGTGAAAAGGCGGCTAGTAGGGCTAGAAAATCGCCGATGATCAATACTACAGAATAGGCAAGGGTGCCGTTGTTCTTCATCTATACAAGTTTCGCATTACCGGTGAACGAGCGCAAGCCTCTTGTTTACCAGGTTGGCCCTGAGGGATATGAGAAATCTGTGCCGAGAACAATGATGAACTGAGGTTTTTCGGCTTGGTTGGTTGTAGAATTGGTTGATGGTTGGTCTGGGATGAGCCCATCGGGTACACTGCTCACAAGCGTTGTATTAAAGCGTATATTAAGAAAACGGTTGGTGTACGGCTTGTCTTCCGAAGATTGCTTGGCCACGACAGTTTGTTTTGTTGTCATCTTTGCGCTCTCTTTCAGGAGTACCTTGTAGCCATAACTGCTGAGTACGTCCCCCACTTGTGTTGCAAGCCCGGCTTTGCCGGAGGCATTGTAAACAGCAACTGTTGGAGTTTCTTTTTTAAGAAAAGGATCTAGCATATTGCTGCGAGCGTAGGCGCGTATCTTACTGAAATCGGATAATCCCGCGATAGGACGAACAATGGATTGGCCACTCATCATACCTGTTGTTACTAGTGGGTCATCGGGTTTTGCAAGATCCAGAGAAAGAATTTTATCGTCGGTCATTAACTTGGTTCGATCATAAACAGTACGCGCTTCGTCGATACTTAGATCTGTACGCATGTTCTTTTGAACGGCGTTCGCGAGGCTATTAAGACGGACGGGATTTGCGAGTATGCCGGTAGATGATGCTTTGTCCCGCATGGCTATAAGGAGTTGTCGCTGGTGCTCGGTTCGATCAAAGTCACCTCGTGCACTGCCATGTCGACTTCGAGCATATTGCAAGGCCCGGTCACCATTGAATGTTTGCGAACCAGCCTTGAATGACCAGCCCGTGAATGTATCGTATATGGGTTTGTCCACATTTATGTTTACACCACCAAGTGCATTAACAATGTCGCGGAATGCTTTGTAGTCAGCGAGAACGTATTTGTGTATTGGCACGCCTGCTACATTCCTTGCTTGGGTTATTGTTGCTTGTATCGCAGATGTCTCAGCTTCTGAATCACTCTTTCCCTTGTATTTCGCCTGCATTTTAGTAGTGCTGTATGTAGCATTTATTTTCATGCCTTGTCCATTGACACTTACCCATGTATCACGGGGGATGCTTAGTAGTGCGGCACTCTGCGTCTCTAGGTCAATACTAGCGATAAGCATAGTATCAGTTAAATCAGGGGCTTCGTTCTCCTGGCCCCCCCTACCAAGCATTAAGACATTGAGCCTACCATCTCCCTCGGTGTTCAAACTCCCTGGGTTAACTTTCTTCTGTAGGGCTGCTGAATTACTGTTGCCAACCCCTTTGGAGAAGACAGAGTGAAGGAACGAATACAGGCGGAAACCAAATGCACCGCCCAATCCCAGCATGATGACCAACATGACAAGGGCAGTTTTGAATTTCCAGCCACGATTTTTCCACCACGTTCGTAAGTGCCCTGGCTTATGTTTTTTCTTTGCAACTTTCGGCGCTGGCGCAGAATCGATTGATCGACTACTCGGCTCGTGAAACGTGCTCTGCGCTTCTTGCTGGTCAAAGTCACCAAGTTGCGGGGCTTCTTTGTTAATAAGGCTTCGTTCGTTTGCCTGGTGGGGTCGCCGACGGCTGGCCTGAGCAGGGCTAAAACCCGGAGTTTGTGATTTACCACGATAGTAGGTTGGGGTGCCAATCTGGCGCCTAGGAGGGCTGATCATGCCGTCGATAGAACTACGACGCGCCTTTTTTTTGGGACCATTAAGTTCGGACATATGACAGCGATTATAGCATAATAGCCGGGTTAAAGGCGTTAAAAAGCATAACTGATATACTAGTACTAACACTTAAGAACCATGAAGAATACACGACAAAAACGTAAACACGCAGAAGTAATTCGCTTTGCTGCATATTTGGTAAGCGGTGGTGCATTTTTTTGGTCGGGCTATGTCACGTTCTTTGTATGTGATCATCTGCTGCATTGGCATCTGTGGTGGGCAAAGTTAACGGCTAACATCGTCGGATGGGTGGTGAACTATCTGCTGCAACGTTACTGGGTGTTTAATAACCCACGCCTAAAGAAACACCAAACGGACGTAACGAAGCGGTACATCACTATAACGCTGGTGAACTTTGTCTTGGACTATGCGATAATCCGCACCCTAAAAACAGCCGGCCTCACACCGTACCTCGGTCAATTTGTTTCCGCAGGCTTCTTTACTATTTGGAACTATGTTTGGTATCGATTCTGGGTATTCCCAAACCACCCACACCACCATAAACGGCATGCCACGGTATAACTATGGATAAAGACCACGCAGAGACGGCCGCCGTTCGACCAACCAAGAAACAACGAGAGTTGCTTACCTATATAGAGAAATTTATTGCAGAGCACGGCTATAGCCCAAGCTATCGAGAGATCATGAGTGGTCTGGCATATACATCAGTTGCAACGGTTGCACTGCACGTGAATAGCTTGATAACGCGTGGCCACTTGCGCAAGCGAGATCATTCTGCCCGGTCGCTTGAGCTGGTGCGTCCACTAGAGCAAAAACCTATTTCTACCAACCAGGTCAGCGAAAAAGAAGAGAAGTGGTTGGTTAAGAAAATAGAGCATCGCTTTGCTCAAGCCGAGCAGGGCAATATGACAAACGACGAACTGGACGCACTCTATGTATTGGTGGGGAGTCTAAAAGTGCTGGGTCTTGATGGGGCAGCACAGTCGTTTATGCCCCGCCTGAGTGCTTTAAAAAAGAAGCATTCAGCTAAAAAATAGCGTACCATCTACATAGATAATGATTATTCTACAAGCAATACTTTTAGGGATTATCGAAGGGCTGACAGAATTTCTGCCAATCTCTAGTACTGGTCATTTACTCATTTCGAAACACGTTTTGGACTATAAAGACACTGCTGAAATATTCACGGTGGTTATTCAGGTGGGGGCAATAGCAGCAGTGATATGGCACTACCGGGGAGATTTGCTAAGTAAATTTCAGGGGTTGCTGAAACGGGACAGGCAGACACTTCGGTTTTGGAAACTGTGGATTTTGGCGACTATACCCGCGGGTGTTGCAGGGCTGTTTGTTGAAAAAAAGCTGAGCACACTCATGTCAGTGCCTGTTGTGGCAATCGCGCTGGTTGCTGGCGGTGTGGTTATCTTGTTGGTTGAACGCTACGCAGCTCCGAAGGCTGCTGCTAAGAAGCCGGATTTTCATGACCTAACGTTGAAACAGTCCATCCAGGTGGGCTGCTACCAGGTGTTGTCTTTGATCCCCGGAGTATCTCGTTCTGGAGCTACTATTATGGGCGGTCTGGTAAGCGGGCTTGATCGTGGCACTGCAACCACATTCTCTTTTTACCTAAGCATCCCTATATTGGTATTGGCTGGAGGGTATAAGTTGGTGTCGGGAAGGGATGAATTGTCGACAGTTGCTGGTGGGGCAACAGCATTACTTGTGGGCACTGTTGTCTCATTCTTCTCGGCGCTGTTGGTGGTCAATTGGCTACTTGGATATGTGTCGAAGCACAGCTTTACTATTTTTGCATACTACCGAATTGTGTTAGGTGGGTTGATTCTTATCGCTCTCCTCGTACGCTAACAGCAGTATTTTTTTGCTGCAAATTCTACAGCACATAATAGTTTTGGCAAAAGCAGTTTAGTGTCATACTAAGTCCACTTAACAATACATATGGTGGAATCGCGTGCAATTCGCGAGCTGTGCCGCAACTGTAAATTCGTTCACCTCGAATAAGCCAGACACACCCTTAACCAAGTTTCCCGAGCAGGAGTGGTTGTGTCTATAAAGCACCTATCCTAGCTTCGGCGAGGATAGATCATGCAACCAGCAGTCGCACAAAATCCAGAAGTAATCGCACAACAGGTCGAACAACCTGCGAATGTGCTGCGCATTGATGAACTGGCAAGCTACAAGTGGACCGAGGCTCGAGCCGCGCGGTTTATTGGCCGCGTACTTGCGGGTGAACTATACATCGATCCGGTATCGGAAATTGCACCGAATACGTCGCTACACGAAGCTATACAAAGAGCCAAAGGCGGAGATGCAGAAGCTTTAGCCTGTGTTCGCACCAATGCACATATTGCTGGTGTGGAAGCTATGCTGAAGGCGGGCCACGTGACAGAAGTACGCCTCGAGCGCAACGAAGGGGGTAATTGGTTGCAGCATGGCCAGGCCATGTCACACGTGCACGCCAACGCACTGGTCAGCCGCGTTACACAATTGCACCCTGGCCTAGCGGCACGCGCCAAAGCAGAGGTTGTTAACGGGCACCGTATAGAAGACGTAGATCGGGAAGGGGCTTTAGAGGATTATTGGGTATTTGTTCCTTCGCTGTTTCCAGACGAAAGTGAAGTGCCTTTTGACATAGCAACCGAGAAAGCTGGTTTTTTTGGGGAAACAATGACGGCTGCACTGCAGCTGACGACTGTTGAGGGTGACGAGGGTGTAGTGCAGACAGCGTTCGTGGCGGGCAAAGGTGATAAGACGAGTATGCGCTACGACATTGAGGCGATGCGAAAACTATATGCCTTGGCGGGTGTTGAGTCTGAGAACATGGAGCCGATCGACTTCTTGCAGACGCCCCTTTTAATTCGTAAAGATCAACTGCCGAATGGCGTAACAGACTTGGCCCAGCTGTATGACCAACTGGTAGGAGAAGAAGCATTCTTTGGGCAACAAATGCCCAAGCAAGACTACGTCAGCTTCTTAGAGACGTGTCAGCAGCGCGAAGTTGGTATGCAGGCAATGACTGATCGTATTGTGACGGAGCTCCTAGATCGTTCCGATGAGGTGCAGAACCCCGAAGATGCTATTGTCCTATTGGCGGAAATCGTGCGGGTTCTGGGTCCTGAACACGCAGTGGCCGACAGCACTATTGATCCACGCGTTTTTGGTGCCGCAGCGTCAGTGCACATCGAGCAGGCGCGTCTCTATGCAGCAACCGGTGACCTGCAACGTTTGCAGTATGAGCTTGGCCAAGCAAAGCAGAAGTCAGAGTCGACAATGTGTGGAATAACTACAAGGGCAGAGGATGGTCTGGACCCGCAATTGCGCGAAGAAAAAGTAAATGAGAAAGATAGCGACGAAGACTGCGAATTTACCTCTAAAATGTGTCCCGAATGTAAGGCAAAGGACGTTAAAACTGTTGTTAAAAAGGTTAAAAATACAAACCTGAAAACAATAACGGGGTCTTGCGGCTGTTCTGTTACTAAAAAAGCTGCATAATACAAGACATATGGATGGCCAGGAAAAGGAAAAAAAACGGATAGGCATTTTTAGCGGTAGTTTTGACCCGGTGCATAAGGGGCATATTTCGTTTGCATTGATAGCCATGGAAGCCGCTTCGCTGGATGAAGTCTATCTGTTGCCGGAAACGCGACCTAGACACAAGCCAAGCGTCAGCCACATATCGCATCGTGTTGGTATGCTCACGCTTGCCTCCCGTCCTTACAAAGGTCTACGCGTACTAGAGCTGGCAGACAAGCAATTTAGCGTTACGACCACACTACCCCGCCTGCGACAAAAATTTCCCGATACTGACCTAGTACTTCTACTGGGTTCGGATGCAGTGCTGCACTTGCACGCATGGCCTCATGTTCAGGAGCTCTTGAAGCACGTTGGTCTGGTTGTGGCGGTGCGCTCAGAAGCAGAAGTGTCGACAATTATGGAGTGCATCGTTCGACTCGATATACCGCTGAAGGAACTACACGTTATAGAGAGTTTTGAACCACACATTGCATCAAAGAATATTCGACAAGCGATTCGTCAGGGCAAGTCGACGAGTGACGTAGTAAAGAGTGTTCACACGTACGCTAAGGAGCATTGGCTCTATGAATCTATCTCTGCTTCCAAAGAATAGTGTGTATGAATATATTCTTGGTGTTTTTCGCGGAAGCGTTTAAATTCGCTGCGTTTTAATCCGCTCTTTTTGATAATGGCGCCAATTTGACGACTGCCAATATAGTGCGGCATCATGACGTAGCTTGCGCCCAGTGCGTACAGATGATCTGCTTCGGCCACATTCTCTGCATGACAGATAACGACCATATTTGGATTGTGTTGCAACAACAGCTCAACTAAAAACTTGCTGGTCGTAAAGTCGGTTATGGTTGAGACGCTGAGGCGCACTTTTTCGAGGCCGATTTCGTCGAGCAGTTCGATGTCACTAACATCGCCGTATACATAATTGGCTTTTAGGTGCTCTAGAACATCGATTGCCTCGGGGTCGTAGTCAACCACTACGAATCGTTTACCCATTGCCCTAAAGACCTTGAGGAACTCATGCCCCCCTTTGCGATATCCAAACAAGGCGAGTTCATTTTTGTGGTGACGTTCGTTTTCGCCCCGATTCTTCTGCCTCTCGAACATATGCAAGTTTTCTTCTAGGGCATTAAAGATATTGTCGGAGTAGATGATCAGGTAGGCAGAAATAGTTATGGATATCAGTGCAATAAGGGTAATAATGCTGACGAGATCGTCACTCACCAGACCTTGTTTATTGCCCAGCACGATAAAGACAATGGAGAACTCGCTAATTTGTGCAGTTGCCAGAGCCGCCTTAAAGCTGGTTCGTTTGGTGTAGCCAAGCAAACCCATGATACTGAGAACCAAGAGTGGTTTGAGGACAACAACGATAAAGCTGCCAATAAGCACTACGGGCAATATGGTACCAATGTGCCCAAAACTCAGGCGTGTACCAAGGGTTATGAAAAACACCACAATGAAGAAGTCGCGCAAGGGTCGAAGGCGTGCGCTGATCTCTTGCGTGTATGGAAGGCTGGCCAAGGAAACTCCGGCAAGCAAGGCCCCAACCTCCAAGCTAAAGCCGGCTCGCTCGAATAATGCTGCAAACCCAAAGCCCCAACCAATCGAGAACAAGAAGAGGAACTCTTGGCTTTCGGCGATAAATTTATGCAGCCGTGGCAGGACGACAAGACCCAAGAAAAAGAGGGGGATTGCTATAAGACTCCCTTTTAGCACCAAGGCAGCAAGGGAGGTGACCGTAATGCCGCTGCCTGCCTGAGCGGTAATAAATAATAGGGCGGTAGCTGCAAACAAATCCTGTACAAGCAGAATACCGGTCAGGACTTTTCCATAAAGTCGCGTTTGCTCTTTCTTGTCACTCAGCAACTTCAAGATGATAATAGTGCTGCTAAACGCAAGACCGAGTCCTAAGAACAGCGAAGCAAGTGTGCCAAGCCCTAAAACGATACCCGCACCAAAACCAAGCAGGGTAGAGAAACCGACCTGCAGAATACCTGCTGCAGCCGATACTTTTCCGACTTCTCGTATGACTTGCGGGTTTAGGCCCAAGCCAATAATGAAAAGTAGCAATGCAATACCGATGCTGGAAAATACTTCGATAGTCTCGGGGGTACGAATGACATGGAGGGCGAGAGGGCCGACGAGTACACCGGTGAGGATATGGCCAATGATAAGGGGCTGTCGGAGTAAGCGCATGAGGAGTGCCATACCGGCACCGAGTGCAAGTATTAGGCTGAATTCGGCAAAAATGCTTTCGTGCATGAAATGAGCGTACCCTTCTAAACTTTGTTTTTATCTTTACGCCAAGTATAGCATAAGCGTTAATTTCATCATTGACAGGCTGCTTATGCTTATGCGAGAATGTATCTATTCTTCGCGAAGTGGCTTTGCTGCTTGCAGGAAAAACAAAAATAAATCAAAACAGCGTAAATTTGTGAGATGGTTTGCCTGTTTGTTGTTTGGGAGGAGAGAGATGTCAATCAAAATAAAAACAATATCAAGGGGGTATAAAGTGGAAGTAAGAATCAAGCGGCCTACGTGGCAGCAGTACCTACACTACTAAAGTCCGTTGTTACAATGCGTTTGGCGACTCCCTATGGAGTCGCTTTTTTTGTTATTTCTTTGTAGCGTTCTTTATGGCTTCGTCGATAACTTTACTAAAACCGTCTAAATCGCGAACCGAGGCATCAAGCTTTTTGCCTTGCAAGAAGAAGCTGGGGGTTGAATCTACACCAAGCTTCTGGCCTTCGGCAAAGTCGGCGTTAATGGTCTCGTTGACGGCACTACTGGCGTAATCTTGCTGAAACTTTGCTTTGTCCAAACCAAGTTGCTCTGCATAGCTTTCAAACACTGCTTTTGGATCACCGACAGACTCCCAGCTTTGCTGCTGTTCGTAAAGTGCATCGTGCATCTCCCAATACTTGCCTTGCTTGTCGGCTGCCTCAGCAGCACGGGCAGCAGCACGGGCGTTCTGGTGTATTTGACTTAGAGGGAAATTACGGAATTGAAACGAGATATCGTCCTGATATTTGGCAATAACTTGTTTTATGATTGTGTGATAAGCGCTGCAGGCAGGACATTGAAAATCGCCATACTCGACGAGTGTTACGCCCTTTGCATTCTTCCCAGTGGTATGGTTACTGAGCGTTGATCCATTGCCACCGCTATTACTTTGGGTGCTTTTATCTCGTGTGAACCAGAAAACACCACCAAGCGCCACGACGCACGCCACTAAAATTGCTGCAAATCGTTTATCCATAAAATTTCTACTCCTTTTGTGTATCAATAGCGTACCATATTTGCCTCAATCGTCTCTGTACTATCGACATACGAATGTGTACTCTATGTACAGACATGTTTCATTTTATAAGCATTCTTATATTGGCTGGCATTACTGTGCTGGCAGTCTCTTTGCAGAAGACGTACAGTAGCGTGCCAGTAAAGGAGCTAAAACGACGTGCTCGCGGTGGTGATGAAGTAGCAGCGTTGCTATTTCGGGTAGTCGGATACGGCATTAGCCTTCAGTTGTTACTCTGGCTTATTGTCGCGCTCAGTACCACTGGCTTTTTGTTGGTGACCGCTCGCTCATTGCCTGGTTGGCTGGCATTCATTGGCTCATTCATCTTGTTGTGGGTGGCTTTCGCTTGGTTGCCACAGAGCCGCGTAACAGCAACGGGTGAGTGGCTTGCAGCGAAGGCTACACCAGTCTTGGATTGGCTACTTGGCAAGCTACACCCCATACTAGATAGAGCTGCTCACTTTATACGAACTTCCGGTCACCTGCACATTCATACTGGCCTGTATCAGAAAGAAGACTTGCTAGAGCTACTTGAACGACAAAATGGACAGCTGGACAGCCGCATTTCATTAGATGAGTTAGCGCTTGCCCGCCATGCGTTGGTGTTCGAAGACAAAGTTGTTCGCGACATTATGACGCCACGTCGTGTAGTGAAGATGGTGGACAAGAAAGAATCGGTTGGCCCACTTCTACTGGACGAACTACATAAGAGCGGTTTTTCGCGCTTTCCTGTGTTTGAAACCAAACAAGACAATGTGGTGGGGACGTTATACCTACGAACATTGGTAGAGAAGAAGTCGACCGGTAGCGTCGGCGATGTCATGAGCAAGCGCGTCTATTATGTAAACGAAGATCAACCACTTGGCCACGTGTTAAAAGCATTTTTGAAAACCAAACACCACTTGTTTATTGTGGTAAACAAATTCGAAGAGATAAGTGGCGTGGTCACCATAGAAGATATCCTGGAACAGCTTATCGGTCGTAAAATAGTGGATGAGTTTGACAAATACGACGACCTACGAGAAGTAGCAGCACTGCAGGCTAAAAAAGAACAAAAGAACCACCCCAAGCCTGCCGAAGAAGAAGCAGACCTCGCAGAACCGCCAAAGTAGTGTATAATTTGACCGATGTTCCGGCGTAATAATAATGCAAATAGAAATTCTCGGGTCGGCAGTAGCCTTGACCTGGTGACTGCTATTGCATAGCCGACCCTCCCAAAAGCCAGATTAATCAGATACACTAGGAGTTGATATGAGAACATTAGCCAAAGACGTGGCAAGTCATGCAGATTCGTCTGTGACAATACAAGGGTGGTTACATAAAAAGCGTTTGCTGGGCGGGCTGAACTTTATTAATGTTCGTGATCGCACCGGGCTTACACAGGTCCTTGTTGAAAAGGGTGATGAAGTTGAGAAATTGCGTGGTTTGCAAATCGGGACTGTGCTGACCATAACAGGTACCGTTTTTGCAGATGAGCGCGCACCTGGTGGGGCAGAGTTGCATGATCCTGAAATAACGGTGGATGTACCCGTAACCGATGAGCCGCCAATCGAAATAGATAAGCCGCTAAGTCATAAGAGCGAAAACCTCGACACACTGCTCGATAACCGCCCGATTGGCTTGCGCAACTTGCAAGAAACGGCCATATTCAGAGTTCAGGCTGCTGTCTGTGAGGCATTTCGCAACTTCTTTAAGCAAAACGAATTTACCGAGATACACTCCCCAAAGCTACTAGCCGAAGCTACCGAAGGCGGAGCCGAGGTATTCCAGCTCGATTATTTTGGCAAGACTGCTACATTGGCTCAGAGCCCGCAGTTCTACAAGCAGATGATGGTTGGTGTTTTTGAGCGGGTGTACGAGATTGCATCGGTGTACAGAGCAGAGCCAAGCGCAACTACTCGGCACATGACGGAATACATTAGTGTAGATGCCGAGATTGGCTTTATGTCATTCGAGGAACTCTTGAACGTAGCGGGGAGCTGTTTGATCTCGGTCGTTCAGGAAGTTAAGAAAAACTGTGCCGCAGAACTAAAGATGTGGAACCAACAGAACATTGCACTGCCTGAAAACGCAGAAGATATACCCAGACTAACCATCCACGAGATACACGAGATGTTTCTGAAGGCGACAAAAGAAGACCACACGGGCGAAGACGATCTAGCTCCTGCCGAAGAAAAATGGGTTTGTGAATGGGCTAAAAAAAACAAGAACAGTGAGGCAGTACTGGTGATTGGTTGGCCCGCAAAGAGTAAAACATTCAAGTTTTACCACCGTGCCAACAAGGAAAACCCCGAGATCGCCGATCGAGCAGACTTACTATTTCGTGGAGTAGAGATAACGACATTGAGCATGCGTGAGAACCGATACGACCAGCTGATCAAGCAGCTTGAGGCATCGGGCGGAAGCGCAGATAACCCCGGGTATGCACCACTTCTCAGTGCCTATAAATACGGTATGCCACCACATGGTGGTTGGGGTTGGGGTCTAGAGCGAACCGTCGAGAAGATTCTTGGCTTTAACAACGTTAAAGAAGCCACGTTGTTCCCTCGCGACATCAACCGGCTTGCACCGTAGTAAGTGTTGAATCTAGCTTAATTTCTTTGCTTGTTCTTCACGCTCTTGCAACGCAAGCGTGCGGCTACGAATATAGCTTGAACCAATAATTCCAAGTGATGCTACGGCAACCGAGGCGCCGACTAATATATAGATCGCCGTCACCACACGACTGAAGTCGGTCGAAGGTGTTAAGTCGCCATAGCCAACGGTTGCCATGGTTGCCACCGAAAAGTAGAAGCTTTGGGCCCAAGTCCAGTTCTCTATTGCATGAAATACTAGCGTCCCAGCGATCAACAGAATACTTACCGAGCTTATAGCCGCACCGACTTGCCGTCGAAGCTGTTGGCGCATTTTGTCTTGTAGCGCACCTATTTTCTGGTCAAGTTGATCTATAGCCATATAAACAGTGTAGCAAAGAAAAAATGCAAGACTGTGAATGTATATTGACTAATTTACAAATAAATGCTAATATTACCAACCGAAAAAGGAGTTTCATGTCAGACGCAGCTATACAGGCACCCGTGCCACCACAAAAGTTACCAGAGCCAATCCGTGTTGATTCAGGGGAGCTTGTAGAGAGAGTCTATCAGGATGGATACGTAGGCCCCGATTACCCAACAAAAGTTGGTCACGAACAATATCTTAAAGATAGGGCAGCAGGCAAACCCTCACTTCTATTGCCTGGTGGCTGGCAGCGCGTACCAGAAGCAGTGCCCGCAAAACGACATATGTTTTTAGGCTGGTCTGAAGGAAGCATTGAGCTCAATGGCAAAGCAACGGCGACTTTAACACTTGCCGCAACACTTCTTGTGAACAGCTTGCTGGAAACAAGTACAGACAATAGATTTATTCCAACCCCTGCTGAGGTGCATGTCGGAAAACCAAATGGTGACCACGAAACAAACATTGTTGCGCTTGGTGAAGACCTTATTGAAGAAATACAGGGGCCAAAGGACGCGGTACAAGACTGGCTACACTGGGATGGCGATAAGGTTACCTACACAACGAAACACGGCACAAAAAGACATACCGAAACATGGCCCAACACCAACCACAAAGACCCCATTACTAAGGAAGAACAACTGCGAGAACGATCTGGCGAGACCGATCCAGACGCTGCCGAAGTAAGACGCCTCGCCGAAGAGATAAAAGTAACCATTGATAATGGCTACGAATTAACGGGCGTAAAGGTCTATGGCAGCTCTTCAGACGAGCTGCGTGATCCTGCCTCTTTGGGTCGCCCAGATAAGAGAAACGAAGATTACGCTGCAGAGCGTGCTGCTAAATATGTGGCCGCCTTATCGCACGATACAGCCGAACTAGGTGTGGACATGCCAAAAATTGACGTAAAATCTGGCGAAACGGTTCTTTCGGGAGCAAGTGTGCAAGAGCTTAGTGACACCATACAGCACTTTGGCTATCGCGATTTTAACGACGTGGTGGCACGTTATAACCGTGGCGAATCATTGCCGCCAACACTGCAGACATTAATGGACAAAGAGATTGGTGCGACCAGAGGCGTAACTACGAGCCTAACGTTTGAAGACCCGAGTGGGGAGACGATGACGGTTATAGTGACAACGCCAACCAAGACTCGTGTTAAACACGTCGAGCACACATCAGATGATGGTGAGCCAAACGACGGCACACACCAGTACCCACTTATCCCGATCATCCCAGTGCCTGTTGTGCGTGACCTGCAAATTCCAAAGCCAAACTTCACGACCGTTGATACGGTAAAAATAAAGAAGCGATGGCGCAAGAACGATGACATTCGCGTAGAAAACAATGTTTGGCTAGAGCTCTACCCTGAAGCACTTAATGAAGATGACCAGCTCGATCGAAACGCATGGGCAATGACAAGAAAATACCAAGTCCTTATGCGCGAAGATCGAATCCATGGTGTCCAAGGATTTACCTACGAAGACGCACAGGGCAAAGAACAAATATTGCGTGCAATGTTTGTAGACCATACTCCAGATATACAAACAGCTCGAGCGATTGGTCTGTTACTGCAGGACATTAGCCAAATGGAAGGCGGCAAAGTAGCAGAGCGCTTAGGCATGATCGCCATCTTTCCATCCGAAAACACTGGCAAGAAAAAACCAAACGTGATTGGTCTTGGCATAGACGAGCAATATGATTCTGGAATCCTAGGCGTCGCTATGCCGGCCATGGGCCTTGTAGAGGTGCATATGCCAACCGATCTATCGGGCGAGGACCTTGAGGAGCACCTTAGTAATGTAATGGGTGTACGCTGGACAATTGCTCACGAAGTAGCCGGTCACTTCACTGATGTTAAGCACAGACCAACGCAGCTTAAAAAAGTTAGGGGCAAGAGCAACGACTATGTAACGGTGAATCCATGGGAAGACGCTGGTGTAAAAGGTTATGTACGAAGCAAAGCAAAAGGCCTTAACCCCAAACGATGGATTGTACGTCGCAAAGTCGAGGACCAGGAAGGCGTATCGCATGAAACAGTTGATACTGTAGAAGACGGTGACGCTAGACTACAAGAGGCTCTGAGCGTACAGAAGCTTGGGCACCCAACGAGGTATGGTGCAACAAGTGCTGCCGAGAGTTGGGCTGAGGCTGCTGCACAGCTAACATCTGGGATACTTGTTCCAGGGACAGAATTTGGTCAAACACTAGGTAGTGCTGAGGGGCAGTATGCAACAGGTTACTCGGTTGACCC